>JBBSLG010000019.1:0-89288 GCA_038255435.1 Lysobacterales bacterium | reverse complement strand
GGCGTTCGTAAGCCTGACGATGCTGTCGAATTCGCTGATGCAGAGGCAAGTGGACCCGTCCCTGGTGGACCTGCCCGGCCCGGCATCCATGCCGGGCGTTCGTAAGCCTGACGATGCTGTCGAATTCGCTGATGCAGAGGCAAGTGGACCCGTCCCTGGTGGACCTGCCCGGCCCGGCATCCATGCCGGGCGTTCGTAAGCCTGACGATGCTGAGCGCATCGTCAAAGCGGCTTACTCACCCATCTGTTTTTGTCGGTGTTCCCAGCGTTCCTGGGCGTCGACGGTGCGTTCGGCGGTGGGGCGGGCTTCGAGGCGGTCGAGACCGATTTCATCGCCGGTATCGATGCAGTAGCCGTAGCTGCTGTCGTCGATGCGGCGCAGCGAATCGTCGATCTTGGAGATCAACTTGCGATAGCGATCACGCGTGCGCAGTTCGAGCGAGTTTTCGGTTTCGCGGGTGGCGCGCTCGGCTTCGTCACCGACATCACGGACCTCGTCACGCAGATTGTCGATGGTCTGCTTCGATTCCTCGACCAGTTCATTGCGCCAGCTGCTGAGCTTCAGACGGAAGTAGGCCAACTGGCGGGAATTCATGAATGGCTCTTTGGCCGATGGCTTGTAACCTTTGGGAAGTTCAACCCGCACTGAGATAGGCTCCTTCTTGCGCATCGGAACCAGGACCGGCTTCTTGCTGGCCTTGGGTGGCAACGCCACTGCTTTCGCCACCGCCGTTGCTGTTGCCTTGGCAACCGGTGTGGATCGGGCAACGGGCGCAGCCTTGGGCTCCGCTGACTTGGTAATAGGCGTTGCAACTTTTTTGGTCTTGCTGGCGGCCGGTTTGGCGACGGGCTTGGCGGCAGACTTGATGACAGGCTTGACCGACGCCTTGACCGCGGATTTCGACGCCGGCTTGCTGGTCGTCTTTGGTGCTGGCTTGGCAACCGGCTTGACGGCCTTCTTGACGGGCTTGGCGACCGGCTTGGCAGCGGGCTTGGCGGCAGGCTTGCTCGCACCGACGGCCTTCTTGCCGGCACCGATTACGGCACGTACCAGCTTGCCAACAACTCCAGCCTTTTTCGCAACCGGTTTGGCGGCAGCCTTTTTCGCGGCGGGCTTGGCCTTCGCGGCGGGCTTGCTCGGCTTCTTGGCCGCAGGAGCAGGTTTCTTCGTGGGCTTGGCCATGCACTTACCTCGTGACTTCGGGTACCGAGTGCTTCCGACCTAGCCGGCAACACTCAAAGGGCGCGTGTTATAGCTTATGCCCCCCTACGCGGCAAGTTGCAATCGTCGGGGTCGGCGGTCTGACCCAGATCCAGAGCACCAGCGGGACAGCACTCCGAGTCAATCCGCGGGGCAAAAGCCGTACCAGAGGGACCGGTTGGGCGCCGACTTCTGCAACAATGACACATTATCGCTTCGGGCGTCTGCGTGCCTTGAATGAGTAGAATTTTACTGGGCTTGATCAAGCTTTATCAGCGCTGGCTGAGCCCGCTGTTGGGTACCCGTTGCCGTTATCACCCGACCTGCTCGCGCTACTGCGCGCAGGCGATCAGCCGATTCGGCGCGACCCGAGGGGTCCTGCTCGGTGGCGCCAGGATTATGCGCTGCCACCCCTTCGTCGATGGCGGATTCGATGCCGTACCCGACCACTTCCCCAGCGCATTCTGGAGACGCAATCCGGTGCGCGAGCCACCCCTGCCCATTCTGCCGAGCGAAGCCCAGACGGCTCCGCCACAGCATCAGGAGCAATTGAGGAATGTCCCGTAACTGGCTGATACAAAACGCCATAATGGTAAACGAAGGCCGCAGGTTCGAAGGTGATCTGCGCATTCGGGCAGGTCGCATCGACCTGATCGGCGCCGGTCTGACCGCCAAGGCAGACGAGCATGTAGTCGATGCCCGCGGGCGCTGGCTGCTGCCGGGCATGATCGATGACCAGGTACATTTCCGTGAACCCGGGCTGACCCACAAGGCGGACATCGGCAGCGAATCCCGCGCGGCCGTGGCCGGCGGTATCACCAGTTTCATGGAAATGCCCAATACCCGACCGCCTGCCATAACGATCGAGTCGCTCGAATCCAAGTTCGCCATTGCGGCGCAAACTGCCGCCGCCAATTACTCGTTTTATCTTGGCGCCACCAATGACAATCTCGAAGAGATCCGCCGTCACGACCCGAGCCGATCCTGCGGCATCAAGATTTTCATGGGCGCCTCCACCGGCAACATGCTGGTCGATGATCCAGAGACGCTGGACGCGATTTTCCGCGACGCACCCGGCATCGTGGTGACCCACTGCGAGGACACACCGACCATCGATGCGAACCAGTTGCTGTTCGCGCAGCAGTTCGGCGATGCGGTCAGCGCGATCCATCACCCGCTGATCCGCAGCCGGGAGGCCTGCATCAAGTCGACCCGGCTCGCGCTCGAACTGGCGCGACGCCACAACACGCGCCTGCATGTATTGCACATCACGACCGCCGAAGAAGCTGCGCTGTTCGAGCCGGGGCCGATCGAAGGCAAACGCATCACCGCCGAGACCTGTGTGCATTACCTGCATTTCGATGCTGAGGACTATCCACGCCTGGGCAATTTCATCAAGTGCAATCCCGCGATCAAGCAGCCCGCGGACCGACTCGCGCTGATCGCAGCATTGCGCGAGGGCAGGCTCGACATCCTCGCCACCGACCACGCGCCACATACCTTGCAGGAAAAGTCCCAACCCTATCTCGATGCACCTGGCGGACTCCCGCTGGTCCAGCACGCGCTGCAATGCGCGCTTGAGCGTGTGTTCGATGAGCAGATCAGTCTGGAGTGTCTGGTCGATCGCTGCGCGCACGGCCCGGCTCGGCTGTTCGGCGTACGTGATCGCGGATTCCTGCGCGAGGGCTATTGGGCCGACCTGGTCTTGATCGATCCACAACGCAGCCACACGATTCGGCGCGAGGATGTGCTGGCGCGCTGCGGCTGGTCGCCGTTCGAGGGTGAGACCTTCCGTGCCAGCATTGCCAGCACCTTCATCAATGGCGTGCGCGCCTGGAATGACGGTGCGTTCGACCAGGTCGAGACCGGGATGCGCCTGGCCTTCGATCGTCGCGCATGAGGCCACTGCAGTGCATCACCGTCATGGTCAGCATGGTGGCGGGTTTGCCAGCGTCGCCCGCCCAGGGCGCAGGCGCCGCACTGGATCTGCCGGAGCAAGTGACCCAGGGTGCACTGGTTCTCGGGCGCGTCGCTGCCGGCAGTGAAGTCATGCTCGGCGAGCGCAGGCTGCGGGTGGCCGGCGACGGCAGCTTTCTGTTCGGGGTCGGCCGCGATGAGCGCGGCACCCTGCGGGTCAGTGCAATCGCCGCCGATGGCGCCCGCAGCAGCGTCGACGTAAAGGTCCGCGAGCGCAGCTTCGCCATCGAGCGGGTTGATGGTGTTCCGGAATCCACAGTCAACCCACCGCCGCAGATTGCCGAGCGGATCCAGCGCGAACAGATTGAAGTTTCCCGCGCACGCGAACGCGATGATGCCCGCCAGGACTACCGGTTCGGATTCATCTGGCCCGCGCGTGGACGCATCAGCGGAGTCTATGGCAGTCAGCGGATACTGAACGGAACGCCGAAGAATCCGCACTATGGGGTCGACGTTGCTGCGCCCACCGGCACGCCGATCCACGCACCTGCAGGCGGCATCGTCAGCTTTGCCAAGCCGGACCTCTACTTGACCGGCGGCACCGTCATTGTCGATCACGGGCATGGGCTATCAAGTGTATTCGTCCACCTCAGCCGGCTTGATGTGGAAGTTGGCGACCGCATCGAACAAGGCCATGTGCTGGGTCTGGTCGGCGCCACCGGACGTGCGACTGGACCCCATCTGCACTGGGGGATGAACTGGTTCGACGTCCGCCTCGATCCGCAACTGCTCGCCGGGCCGATGCCGAAGTAGTTGCGAATGGCGACCCCGGCTCGGTGCACCCGCTCCGATCCGCTACGGCGTCGGCACCGGAAGCTCGGCGCGTCTACCCCGACCGATGGCGCGCGCCAGGAAACGCGCACTGCCGCTACGCCAGTCGTCGAAAATCGCGTAGAACGCCGGCAGCACAGACAGGGTGATGATCGTCGAGAAGAGCAGTCCGCCGACGATCGCCCGCGCCATCGGGAAATACGGCGGGCCATCACCTCCGATCTGGGTATTGCCGATGCAGAGCGGCAGCATGCCGAAGATCGTGGTGGCCATCGTCATCAGCACCGGCCGCAGACGATCACGGCTACCCTGCACCAGCGCATCGTGTCGACTGAGCCCCTCTGCGCGCAACTGGTTGATGTGCTCCACCATCACGATCCCGTTGTTGACCACGACACCCATCAGGATCAGCACCCCGATCCAGGCCATCAACGAGAAGTAAGTGCCGGTGATGGCAAAGAGCCAGTAGATCCCGAACACCGAGAACACAATCGAGGTCAGGATCGCCAACGGGTAGAGCAGCGACTCGAACACCGCGGCCATCACGATATAGATCAGCAGCAGGGCGATGAAGGTATTGAACAGCATCTGCTCGATCGCCTCGTTGTCCTGGTCGAAGCCGCGGCCAAAACTCCAGCGGTATCCCGCGGGAAAGCTCAGCGCATTCATCGCCGCCTCGATCCGCTTGCGGACGTCTTCGGTGGTGACGTCCTTGCTGAGATTGAGACTCAATTCAAGCCCGGTCTGGCGATCAGTACGGCGGATTCCCGTCGGGGTATCGCCGACACTGACCTCGACCAGGGACATCAGCGGAATCAATTCGCCGCTGGGCGACTGGATGCGCAGCCCCTGCAGGTCGGCGACGCCCTGCGAGTCGGAACCTTCAAAACGCAGCCATACCGGAATCTCCTGGCCATTGTGGCGATACTCACGCAACGGTGCGCCGCGCATCGCAACCGAAATGAACTGGGCCACCTGACTGGCGCTGAACCCATAGGAAAGCGCGCGCTCACGATCGACACGGACCTGGATCTCGCGATCACCACGTGCCTGCGCCGCCTTGACGTCGCGCACGCCCTCGACCCGGGACAATACCTCCTGCACACTGGGCGCGAGCTCGTTCAAGAGCGTGTTGGAATCGCCGATGATCGATACCGTCAGTCCTTCAGTGGTGTTGCCGCGGCGCCCCTGGCCGAAATTGACGTCACCGACCGCAAGCTTCGGCAGTCCCTTGCGGACATCTTCCATGATGACTTCACTGGATTGCTTCGCATCATCCGCATCGGTCAACACCATCCGCGTGAACGCGTCACCGCGTTCGTTGAAATAGCTGTAGACCATTCTGATCTCGAACTTCTCGCGGTTGGCCAGCAGGAAAGACTCGACCTGCTTGATGGCCTTGTCCATCTCCTCCAACTGGTAGACGCCATTGAGTTCGTACTGCAAATCGAGATCGCGCGACTCGCCTGCAGGAAACATGTCCATCTTGGTCTTCATGATCGGAAGGATGCTGACGACCATCAGACCGAACATCAGCAGCATGGTCTTGATCCGATGGCGCAGCGTCCAGTCGATCATCGCGGCATAGCGCTCGCGCAGACGCATGATCCAGTCCTGGTGCACGCTCTTCTCGGGGGCCTTCATGCGTGCGGACACCATCGGAACCAGACTGACCGCGACCAGCCAGGAAGCCAGCAGGGACATGCTGATCGTGATGGCGATATGCATCAGGTTGAGGCTGATGAAGTTCTTTTCGCCGAAGATGTTGGGCAGAAAGACCACGCAGTGACAGAGTGTGCCGGCACTGATGGCGAGCGTCACATTGCGCACGCCCACCACCGCGCACTTGGCGGGATTGTCCGGCCATTTCTCGCGCTGCTGATATATGCTTTCGACCGCCACCACGGCGTTGTCGACCACCATGCCGACACCGAGCAGCAAGCCCATCATCGAAAGAATATTGAGCGATAGACCGAAGAAATACATTGCGCCCAGGGTCATCGCGAAGCAGATCGGAATTGCCAACGACACCAGGAAGGTCGATGGCCAATGCCGCAGAAACGCAAACAGCACGATTACCGACAGCACCAGGCCGATCAGACCGGCTTCGGCGAGTTCCAGCAGGGAACTGGTCACGCCCTCGGCCTGATCTCCCATGAAGAAGATCTCGATCCCCTCCATCTCGGGATCCTGGCCGATGCGCTGCACCTCGGCGAGGGCGGCACGCCCGACCGCAACGAGATTGGCGCCGCGCTCCTTGAAGATTTCGACCGCAATCGCCGGCCGCATATCCAGGTGGCGAGCATAATCCATTCGTGCCGGACGCAGCTGGACATTGGCGATGTCGCCCAGGCGCAGGCCGGTGTCATTGACCACGAGCGCACGGATCTGCTCAAGGCTTTGCAACTCGCCAATCGGCTGTACGCGGAATCGGGCCTCGCCCTCGTTGACCAGACCCGCAGACGCCGAGAAGGTGGAATCACGCAGGCGCTGATTCAATTCGGCGAGGTCAACCCCGTGGGCAGTGACCCGATCTGCCAGCAATTCAATCTGCACCTCCGGCCTTTCCACACCATCAAGTTCGACGCGGGCAACACCCGGCAGGCGCTCAAGCGCCCGCTTCAGCTTGCGCTCCAGCAGGTCGTAGGAATTGGTCAGATCGCGGCCGGAAGAAATGCGCAGGCTCAGGACCGCCTGGTCGGCGCTCGAGAACTTGAACACAAAGATGCGCTGCAGATCGCTCGGCAGGTCCTTGCGGATCGCCTCTACCCGTTCGCGCGCCTCGATGGCAGCCAGCCCGACCTCGGTGCTCCAGTCGAATTCGATGAATATTTCTGCCGAGTCGGCGCGCGAATTGGAATTGATGCGCTTGACCCCGGGCAGGGTCGCCAGTGCCTCTTCGGCGGGCCGGGTGATGGTGCGCTCGATTTCTTCGGGCGTCGATCCCGCGTACGGAATCGACACGAAAAGAAACGGTGCATCGAACTCAGGCAAAAATTCCAACGGCAAGCGAATCGCCGCGAGCACGCCGACGACAACCAGGGAAACGAATACCATCACCGTGGTGACAGGCCGCTTGAGACTCAGTTGGACCAGACTCATGATTCTGCCTCACTCACTGGCCAGCGCAGCACGTCGCGCCATCTCGACGTAGTGCTGATCAGGCTTGCGATCCATCAGGGCATACATCACCGGTATCACCAGCAAGGTAAGCAGGGTGCTGATACTCAGACCGGCGAGCACGGTTACTGCCATCGGCTGGCGGATTTCAGCGCCATCACCCAGACCCAGCGCAAGCGGCAGGAAGCCGACCAGGGTGGTGATTGTCGTCATCAGAATCGGCCGCAGGCGCGAACGCCCGGCCTGGATGATGGCCTGGGATTTCTCGACACCCTCGGCACGCAACTGGTTGATCCGGTCGATCAGCACGATGGCATTGTTTACCACGATGCCGGCCAGCATGATGATGCCGATTCCGGCGATCACACTCAGCGGCATGCCGAGCAGTTTGAGCCCCATCACCGATCCGACTATCGCCAGCGGAATCGAAAACAGGATCACGAACGGGTGCAGCAGTGACTCGAACTGCGATGCCATCACCAGGTAGACAAGGAAAACGGCAAGCAGCAAGGCAAACACCAGCGAGTCCACCGAGGCATCGAGTTCTTCACTCTGGCCACTGACCCGAACGCCAACGCCTGCGGGTAGGTCGGCCCTGGCGAGCATGCCTTCCACGACCGTCACTGCGCTGCCGAGATCGCCGTAGCGCAAGTTGGCCGAAATCACCGCCACCCGCTCCTGATCGGAACGGCGGATTTCGCCCGGTCCTTCGGTGGCCAGAATATCGGCGACGGCTGCCAGGGTGACCGGCTTGTCGCTCTCGGGATTGACGATCAGGTTGCGAATGTCTTCAACCGAAGCGCGGTCCTGTTCGAGCGCACGCACCAGCACGTCGATCTTGCGATCACGGAAGCTGTAGCGCGTGGCCACTTCACCGCGCACCTTGCGCACTACTTGATCGGCAATCTGGCGGGTACTCAGACCAAGCGCAGCAGCACGCTCCTGGTCGAAACGGATCTGGATCTCGGGCTGACCGCTTTCCACGGTCGACTTGACGTCGGCGAAGCGGTCCGAGCTGCGCAGCGCATCGGTTACCACGCGCCCGGCCTGTTGCAGGCGATCAAGCTCGTAGCCGCTGATCTCGATTTCCAGTGGCGTTGCGTAATTGAGCAGTGCCGGACGCGAGAACGTGGCATCAGTCACGCCCAGCTCGGCCGCGGTCTTGCGGATTGCCGTCATGGTCTCGGCCTCGGCATCGCGATCGGTCCCTGCCTTCAGCGATACCAGCAGACGCGCAATGTTCTCGCCCGACTCGGTGGGGTTGGCATCCAGTCGCGTACCTGCCCCGCTGACACCAAAGATCGACTGGATATGTTCGTCTTCGCGATGGCGCTCCTGCAGCGCCCGCGCAATGGCATCGGTGCGGGCCAATGGCGTACCTGGCGGCAACTTGATCGTCGCCTCGAACTGGCCCTGGGCAAGCTGCGGCACCAGATCCAGACCGAGTGATGGCAACACCAGCAGACTGCCGGCGAACGCCAGGAACGCCACCGAAAGCACCTTGGCAGGATGTCGCAGTATCCAGGGAATCAAGTTGGCATAGCGATTCTCAAGCGCGTCCTGACGGCGACCCACCCAGAGTGCGGCCGGCCGCAACACTTTGCCAAGTGCGAAGGCGAACATGCCGATGACCCGCGCGATCGCCCGGACCAGATAGAAAAGCATCCAGCGCAGCACCCAGCCCAGGGCACGCAGCGGCAACAACAGCCAATCGCGGATCCGTCGGGTCGGCAGGAGTGGTTTATCGCGGAAGGGCTCGTGCTGACGTCCAAATCCGGACCACTCGATCGAAGACAGCATCGGAATCATCGTCAGTGACACCAGCAGAGATACCAGCAAGGCAATCGTCACCGTCAGTGCCTGGTCGCGGAACAGCTGTCCGGCAACACCTTCGACAAAGACCAGGGGAAAGAAGACCGCGACCGAGGTCAGAACGGATGCGGTGACCGCCATTGCCACACCCTGAGTGCCCTTGATCACCGATTCGATCAGGGGCAGACCCTCAGCGCGCGTCTTCGCGATGTTGTCGAGCACGACAATCGCTGCGTCCACGACCATGCCGGTTGCCAGCGCGAGACCGCCCAATGACATGATGTTGAGACTGAGCCCGAGCTGATCCATGAAGAAGAACGTGGCGATGATCGACACCGGCAGAGAGAGGCCGATGACGAAGGTCGAGCGCGCGTCTGCCAGGAACAGGTACACCGCTAGAATCGCGAGCAATCCACCGAACAGGGCTGCACTCCTGACTTCATTGAGGGCACCGCGAATGAATTTGCTCTGGTCATCGATGATCGGCAGCTTGGCGCCGCCCGGCAGCAGCTTTGATTCCTCCAGCGCGCTGAGCACGGCACGCGCCTCCTCAGCGACCTTGACGGTGTTGGCATCGCCCTCTTTGTAGATTGCGATCTCGACCGCTTCCCTGCCATTCACGCGAATAATCGACTCGCGCTCCTTGTAGCCCTGACGCACCACCGCTACGTCGCGCAGACGCAAGGTCACATCGCCACTCGGCCGCAACAGCATGTTGCCGATCTCTTCCACCGTGGCGAACTGATTGATCGTGCGGACCAGATAACGCTCTGCGCCCTCATCAAGGCGACCACCCGAGACATTCACGTTCTCGCTGCGCAGGCGATCGATCACCGTGCCGACATTGATGTTTAGCTGCTTGAGCTTCTGCTGGTCGATCTCGACCTGAACCTCATCCTGCAGACCGCCGCCGACCTTGACCGCGGCGACACCCGCCACCGGCTCGATCCGACGCTTGATTTCCTCGTCGGCGAACCGACGAAGCTGCTTCAACTCGGCCTCGTTCAGAACGGCGCCATCGCTCGACCCCATCAGCGCCAGCCGCAGAATCGGCTGCGTGGATGGATCGAAACGCAATAGCTGCGGTCGCGAAACTTCGAGCGGCAGATTCAGCACTTCGAGTTTTTCGCGGACCTCGAGTCCCGCCATGTCCATATTGGTTCCCCAGACAAATTCCAGGGTCACGTCGGACTGACCGGCGCGCGATACTGATTTCACACGTCGCACGTTCTTGACCACGCCGAGCGCGTCCTCGACCGGTTCGCTGACCAGGTTTTCGATCTCGGCCGGTGCTGCGCCTACGTACTCGGTGCGCACGGTAAGCGTCGGGTAGGAGAGATCAGGCAGCAGGTTGACCTTCAGATCACTGAGGCCGATCGCGCCGAACAGCAGTACCGTCACCGTCGCCATGCCGATGGTGACGCGGCGCCGGGTCGAAACTTCGATCATGCTCATGGCTTGGAGGCTCCGACGATCTGCAGCAGGGCACCTTCACGCAGGGCATTCTTGCCGATGGTGACGACCTGATCCCCTTCCTTGAGTCCTTCCAGGATTTCCGCATCCAGGCCGGAAAGGTAACCCAGCTTTACCGCCACGCGACGGGCATACCAAGCCTCGCCGGGCTTGCTTTTCACCACCTCCGGCTCGGCCTTCTTGCCTCCGAACATTCGCGCAAACCAGCCCTTCTTCTCTGGCTTGGCAGCTGGCTTGTCGGCGTCCTCGCTGGCCGGTGGCGTGCGGTCGAGCAGATAGACCGCCGCCTCGGTTTCCGACTCGAGCAGAGCCTCACGCGGGATCACTAGGGCATTGGCACGCTGGTCGTAGACCACACTGACGCGGCCGAACATGCCGGACTTGAGCAGATTGGCCGGATCGTGAAATTCGGTCGTCGCCCGGAACGTGCCGGTTCCCGCTTCGACCACCGGACTGACGCGCGCTACGGTTCCTTCGAAGCTGCGCCCCGGCATGGCATCCACATGCATCGAGACCGGCAAGCCGGCGCGGATAGTCGCCAACTCGCGTTCCGGAACATTCAGCACCGCCAGCAGCGGCTCGAAATCATCGATGCGAAACAGCGGCTGCTGCAACTGGATCAGATTGCCTGCCTTGACCATGCGCTCACTGATGACGCCGGAAATCGGCGCGACGATGCGGGTGTATTCAAGATCGAGGCGCACCAGATCAAATGCCGCTTTCTGTGTCTCCAGATCGAACCGGGCGCGATCATGTGCCTCTGAACTGATCAGCTTGCGGGCATACAGGTCACTGGCGCGGCGGTGTTCGTTCTCAAGCCGTTTAAGATTGGCCTCGGCGCGCGCCAACTCAAGCCGCGACTTTTCCGGATCGAGGCGCGCCAACAGCTGCCCCGCCTTCACCACATCACCTTCCTCGACCAGAAGCTCAAGCAGCACACCGGTTGCCTTGGCGACGACCTGGGCCTGATTCTCCGGCTCGAGCGCCGCGGTGCCGCTGTAGCTCGCCTCGATCGGCTTGCGCACGGCCGTGGCCACTTCCACCGGCGTGGCGGGAACCTCGCCGTCGCGGCCCTTGGACTGCGTCCCAGACGAATTTTCCGAGCGCCCACAGCCAAGCAGGATCAGCATCAGGCCGAGCGGCGCACAGGTACGGAGGAATAGCGAGATAGGTTTTTTCATGTCTGCTTGTAGGGAGCGAAGAAGAATCCGGGAGGTGTTGTACCTTAATACAACACCAAACCAGACACATAGGCCAGAAGTCGGGGAACACGGAAATGTCGCTGCAGAGCCATCCGGGTTATTGGCCGCCGGCAACAGCCTGCGCCCAGCCCCGCACCGATCATGCGGCCGGGTACTCCGATGCGCTGAGCGTTCAATCGGTTGCAACGGCTATTCACCCCAAACCTGGCTGGCTATACTTCGAGACTGACTTGATCCAGCTCGTCGCCATTCTCTCTTTGCAAGGAAATCCGCATCATGCGTAGTGTGTTCATCCCACTGCTGGCAATCGCCCTGACCGTCGGTTCCAGCAACAGCTCGGCGGCCGGCGATGCCGATCAGGGCAAGAAGAAGTTCTACACCTGCACTGGCTGCCATGGCATCGCGGGCTACAAGAACGCCTATCCGAACTACTCGGTTCCGAAGGTGGGCGGCCAGAACGAGGCCTACCTCGTCGCTGCCCTCAATGCCTACAAGACCGGCGAGCGCAAGCACCCGACGATGCGCGCGCAGGCGCAGAGCCTCACCGATCAGGATATTGCCGACATCTCGGCCTTCCTCGCAGCCGCCAAGTGAACCAAGGAATCCGTCCCATGCGTCCCCTATTTTTGATTGTTCTGCTGGCTGGCCTGTTCGGCGCACACCCGGTGAGCGCCGCTGGCGATGCCAAGGCCGGCAAGGAAGCCTCGGTCGTCTGCGCCAGCTGCCATGGTGTCGATGGCAACAAAACGCTCGACAACAGCTACCCGAAGCTGGCCGGCCAATATGCCGACTACACCATCAAGGTGCTGGAAGACTATCGTTCCGGCGCGCGCAGCAATCTGGTGATGAAGGCCCAGGCCGCCAACCTCAAGGATGAGGACATCCGCAATATCGCCGCCTGGTATGCCGAGCAGAGCAGCGATCTGAAAGACCTGCGCGAATTCAAGTAATCACGGTGCGACCCCGCGGTCGCGCCGCGACTGCGGCTCAAGCCACCCAGCCGCGCTTCCATGCCATCACTGCGGCCTGGGTGCGATCACTCAGATCGAGCTTGGCGAGCATGCTGCTGACGTGCGATTTGACCGTCTTGTCGCCGATGCCCAGACGCTCGGCGATCTGGGCATTGCTCAATCCTTCGGCAACCAGCTCAAGCACCTCGCGTTCGCGTTGACTGAGTACATGGATGCCAACCCCATCGCCGCTGCGCAGGCGCAGCGAATGCATCAGTACCGAAGCCGCGCGTGGATGCAGCACCGCTTCGTTGCGCTGCGCCTTGCGGATGGTCTCGGCGAGTTCCGCCGCTGCCACATCTTTCAAGACATACGACAGCACGCCGACCTCAAGCGCGGCACGGATCTCGTGCTCGCGATCAAACGAGGTCAGGATCACCGAACGGGTACCGGGTGATCGCTGGGCGATCTGACGTGCCGCCTCGACACCGCCGCCAGCCGGCATGACCATATCGAGCAGAGCTACATCCGGCTGCACGGAAGCGCACACATCGGCAGCAACCGCGGCGTCGCCCGCTTCACCAACGATTTCAATGTCGGGCTGGGTCTGCAGAAACGCACGGATGCCCTGCCGGACCAGATCGTGATCATCGGCCACTACCACCCTGATCTTCGGCGAAGTTTGCATCAATCGGCTCCCGTTTCACGCCAGCTGACCACGATACGCACCCCATCGCTGCCGTCAACCGAAAATTTTCCATCAGGGAATTCAGCGGCGCGGCTACGCATATTGCCAAGGCCCATGCCCTCATGGCGACCGGCGGCCAGGCCGCGACCGTTGTCGGCGATGTCCAGGATGACCCGACCGCCCTGTGCCACGAGCAGGACGCGGGCTGTGGTCGCGCCGCTGTGGCGCAGTACATTGGCGAGCGCCTCATCGAGCAGACGGACCAGACTGGCGCGATGACTCAGCGCGACCCGCTCGGCTGCCTCGAGATTCACTTCAACTGCCACGGTGCTGCGCCGCGACCACGCCTGTATCCGCATATTGAGCTCTTCGCGGAAGCGCAATGACATCTCCTCCTCGCGCAGTTCGTCGAGGATCACCACCAGCTCGCGCTGGATTTCCTCGGCCAACTTGCCACTTTCTTCCAGCGCGGGCAGGGAATCCCCAGGCAGGTCCGGAGTGCGGGCACGCGCCGTGGCAATCTGCAGACTGAGCGCAAAGGCTTTCTGTTTGACCGTGTCATGAAGATCGCGGGCAAGCCGTGCCCGCTCATTGAGCATGGCAACTTCGGCACGGGCATGGACCAGTTCGCGCAAATCGTTGGCCATCCGATCCAGACGATGCGAGAGCAGACCGAGCTCATCGGCGGCCCGGTCGTCGATCGAAACATTGAACTCGCCATGACGCCAGGCATCAGCAGCAGCGGCGATGCGATTGAGCCGGCCACTCACCCAGCGGTTGAAAAACAGGAAGGTACCGATCGAGAACACCAGCAGATAGGCAATCAGCAGCGGCCACTCATAGCTGACCTTGAACAGCAGCTTGCGCCAGGGTTGCGGCAGGCGCACTTCGAGCACGAGCAGGGCGCTGACCTCACCGGTTTGGGCGCGCAGCGGTGCGGCATAACGTCGCATCCACTGGGCACCGTCGCTACGGGCCACTTCCTGAGCTCGATTGACCGAGCCGGCGATGCTGTGGGCAAGAGTGGATTCCATGCGCCAGTGGGCGGCATTGGTATTGTGCACCAGCAGCTGACCGTCCAGTCCCTGCAGGAGTGCGGCGAACGGCTGATCGCTGAGCTCAAGCACCACATAGGTCTGCGACTCGCCGCCGGGGCGCGGACGCTCCATGCCGAGAATCCAGGAATCCAGTTCGCGCGCTAGTACCTGGTCCGAGGGCTCCGCCTGATTCGCGCTCAGCGACTGCAATCGCACCACCTCGGCATCAAGGCTCCTGAGCAGACTGCCCTGCTCGGTCGCCCGCGAGAACTCGCGAAATTCCATGGTCAGTACAATCGCCTCGACCACCAGCAGGGTCGGCAGCGAGATCAGCAGATAGAACCCGGCCAGACGAAGCAGTAGCCCATGCCGTTGCAGCCAGCCGGCCAGGCCCTCGCGCTCAGCGGAATCCTCAGCTGTAGGCATGTCGCCTCAGCGCTTCATGTACGGCGCACTGCCACTGCTGTGGTCGGTAGCATCCCGGACGGCGGTTACTTCAGGTATCCGCTCGCACAGCGTCTTCTCGATGCCTTGCTTCAAGGTCACATCGACCATTCCGCAGCCATGGCAGCCGCCACCGAAGCGCAGGATCACCACGCCATCGGCATCTACTTCCTGCAGCGCGACCTTGCCACCGTGCGCTGCGAGCATGGGCGCAATCTCGGAATCCAGAACATGGCGCACCCGCTCGACGATGCTGGCCTCTGCGCCAGGGACTTTGCCCTTCAGGTGGGGTGCCTTGATGGTCAGTTGGGCAGCGCCGGCCTGACCCACGAAGTCGAGCTCGGCGGCATCCAGCCAGGCGGTGCTGTCGGCCGCGACATACAGCGAAAAACCCTCGCATTCCAACATCCACTCATCGCCGAGGAGATCGTCCGGTTCGCAGAACTCCAGGCGACAGTCGGCCTTGATGGTGCCGGGATGCACGGCGGAGAGCCGGATCCCGAGCTCGGCGATCCCCTGTTGTTCGAGGATGCGACGAAAATGTGTTTGCGCGTTGCTGCTGATCGTGAGCATGGTGGCCTGTGGAGATGCTATCGGCACCATTGTAGCGCCAGCTACCTGAGCCGCGGCCCACGTCACGCGCAATGCGCACTGGTCAATCTGCGCCCTGGCCGGCAAAATCAGCGCATGCCGTGTGACACACCGCAGCGCCGCCCAGGTAGGGGCGCGCGACGGCTTGCACGACACCCCATCCATCCTGGAGCACATCATGCGAGCGTTCACCCTGCTATCCGCCCTGTTCTTTCTGGCCGCCGCCAGCAATGCGGCTGCCGCCGAGGCCGACTGCACCATGAGTTTCCAACTCAAGGGCTGGTCGGCGTTTTACAAGACAGCCAAGGGCAGCGGAACCATTCGCTGCAACAATGGCCAGACTCTGCGGGTGAGTCTGGTCGCCAAGGGCGGCGGCATCACCTTTGGCAAGTCCTCGATCACCGACGGCCGCGGAGAATTCTCCGGCATCGACAATATCAGCGAGGTGCTCGGCACCTACGTCGCCAGCGAGGCGCATGCCGGTGCCGCCAAGTCGGCCAAGGCCTCGGCGATGACCAAGGGCAATGTCAGCCTGGCCTTGGCTGGCAAGGGCAAGGGCTGGGATCTCGGGGTGGCGTTCGGCAAGTTCGTCATCGCGCGCCAGTGAGAGGCCGAGGCCGCCCGAAACAGTTGCAACCATCCAAAAACGGTCGCGAATCCTCTGCCAACACGACGCGGCGCTTGCAACGCGGCGCCAGCTTCCTTAAGTTGCCGGGGAACCGACGGGGGTCGGAGACCAAGGAAGCGTCATGAACAGCATCGAACAACTGGCCCGGCAGCACTGTCGGGCGCGCAGAGGACCCGAGCATGCGCTGAGCCGTGTCGAGTCAGAGGGACTGATCGCACTGTTCCCCGGCTGGTCGCTTTCCGACAATGCCGATCGGATCAGCAAGGATTTCACCTTCAAGGACTTCCACCGGACGATGGCCTTCGTCAACGCCGTGGCCTGGATCGCGCACGCCGAGGATCACCATCCCGATATGGAAATCGGTTTTGGCCACTGCCTGATCCGCTACAACACGCATGATGTCGGCGGACTGTCGGAGAACGATTTCATCTGCGCGGCCAAGATCGAGGTTCTTGATCCGGGCTGAGGCCTGGAACTCAGCCTCTGCCGGATCAGAAGCGCAGCTCGAAGCGGGCTCCGCCCATCGCCGTCGAGGCTTCGACCTTCAGCTCGCCGCGATAGCTGCGTACGATGTCCTGCACAATCGACATGCCGATGCCGTGGCCTTCGACTCTTTCGTCACCGCGGACACCGCGCTGCAGCAGCAGCGCCACCTGTTCGGGCGGAATTCCAGGACCATCATCCTCGACCGCGATGGTGAGCAAGGGTCGTCGACCCATCGGCATCGCGGTGGTGCGCACCGTCAGCAGAACGCGCGAGCGTGCCCACTTGAAGGCGTTCTCGAGCAGATTGCCGAGCAACTCGAGCAGGTCGCCCTTCTCGCCATAGAAGCGCGCGTTGGCGACAATGTCGAATTCACAGAGCACGCCGCGATCCACATAGACCTTTTCGAGTCCGACCACGATTGACTCGGCATGCGGCTCGATCGCAATCGGCGCCGAGAACGTCGCATGACCCGAAGCCGCCGCGCGCGCCAGCTGGTAGGCCACGATGTCGTCCATGCGGCGCACCTGTTCGACCAGCACGCGTTTGGCCACCGCCGGATCCGTCGCTGACTCCAGCTCGCTGCGCATCACCGCCAGCGGTGTCTTCAGACTGTGTGCGAGATCGCCGAGGGTATGCCGGTAGCGCGTGCGTTGTTCGCGTTCGTTGTCGATTACATCATTGATGCTGAGCGTGAGCGGGCTGAGTTCGCGCGGATAGTGATCGGGCAGACGCTCGCGTTCGCCCTGCTCTACCCGCGCCAGATCCTGCGCCACCATGCGCAGCGGGCCCAGACTCCAGCGCAGCATCAGCAACTGGACCAGGAACAACAGGAAAGCGGCCGAACCGAGCTGGGTCAGCAAGGTGCGCCGAAACACCGCAACCTGGCGATTGAATGAGGCATCGTTCTCGGCGACATGAAAGGTGAGCAGGACATCGCCGCCATTGGGCACCTCCCAGGTGACCGCGCGCGAGTAACGGTAGACACCACCGACATTGGTCGGACTCGGCGAACTCTCCCAATAGGTGCGGCCCGGCTCGAGGGTCTGGTCAAACGGCAGTTCACGGCCGAGGGCGGACGGCGAGCGCCAGTTGATCTGCGCGCCGACGATCCCCGCATAGAGCCCGGACTGTGGTCGGTCGAAGCGCGGATCGGGGGGCAGTTCCGGCAGGATCAGCGCGCCATCCTTGCTGATGTCGGTGCCGGAGAGATAGGTGAACACATAGCTTTCCAGCCGATCACGCATTGCCTGCAGAGCGCTCTTGCGGAAGGCTTGCTCCAGCGTATAGCCGGTCACGCCAAGAAATGCAGCCAAAGCCAGACTGGCCGCCCAGAGCAGCCGCGTTTGCAGTGAGATCGGACGGCGACGTGCCATATCGTTAGCAGCCGCGCGCCATAATCCGGCGACGCGGCATGGGAGGGTCGGCTAGATCGTGCGCGGAATGGCGAAACGATAGCCGCGACCGCGCACCGTCTCGATCGGCTTGAGGCTGCCGTCGGGATCGAGCTTGCGACGCAGGCGACCGATAAAGACTTCCAGCACGTTCGAATCGCGGTCGAAGTCCTGCTGATAGATGTGCTCGGTCAGGTCGGCCTTGGATACCAACTCGCCCGCGTGCAACATCAGGTACTCGAGCACCTTGTACTCATAGGTCGTCAACTCGACCATCTGACCATTGACGCTGATCGTCTGTGCCGTGGTATCAAGCACCACCGGACCACATTCGAGCTGGGGTCGGGTCCAGCCACTGGCGCGGCGCATCAGCGCATTGATGCGGGCAAGCAGCTCTTCGACGTGAAAGGGTTTGACCAGATAATCATCGGCGCCGGACTTCAGTCCCTCGACCTTGTCCTGCCAGCTGGATCGCGCGGTCAGTACCAGTACCGGATACTTCGCACCTTGAGCGCGCAGTTTCTGGATCAACTCCATGCCGCTCATATTGGGCAGGCCCAGATCGATGATGGCGACATCAAAGGGCACTTCCTTGCCCTGAAACAAACCTTCCTCACCATCGGCGGCAACATCGACGGCGTAGCCTTCACGCTTCAGTCGTGCCGCCAGCGTTTCGCGCAGTGGCGCCTCGTCTTCCACCAGCAATATGCGCATCTATTCGTCTCCCTTCCGTTGGTTTTCGCTCTCGCGAGCGGACGCTGCCGTCTCCGACAATTGCACCACCCGCACCCGGCCACCTGGTGTCAGCAATTTCACCCGATAGGTATCCTGACCACGGTAGCGGATGCGGTCGGCACTCAAGACCTTGCCGCCATGTTCGGATTGCGCACGCTCGATCGCTCTCTGCATATCCTGCGGCACATAGCCACCGCGCAGATCCTGTGGTTCGATCCGGGTCTGGTAGTCGGTCGCTCGTGGATCGCGCGGATCGACTGGCGCTGGCCGCAACTGGTTGTCATTGATATCACGACCGTTGAGCAGCCGGCTGCGCGGGCCGGCAGGCTCCTGCATACGCTCGTTCCGCGGCTGGAAATTCGAAGCGGGCGCACCACGCTGCATCTCTTCGCGTTGGGCGCGCATGATCTCGCGATTGTTCGGCTGGACCACACGCGGTTCCGCGCGTTCCGGCGCGGCGCGTTCCTGTGCCCACGCCCCGCCCGCGATCAACAGACCGCCGAACAGGACAAGGCTGGGGAATCCAATACGCATGACCGAATGATAAACCTTTAGGACTGGCAACAGCACAGATGGGATGCAGGTTGCACCCCAGGGCTTGAATCCGGCCTTAACCCCGACCTGAGCCGGGCATCCCGGCACATTCTTCCACAACGCAGACAGCACACATTCCGACGAATTCCGCATCCGAACGAATTGTCACGGCACGCGCTCCCGCTGTACAGCCCGGCCTGGTTGACGGCGTAAAGATGGAGTATCCAGTGCTGCTGTCGGCCCGCTCAATCCACCTGCAACAGACGGCGCGCCAATGCGGCCGGTTCGGCCGCGAGCGGCTCGGCCTGCGCGGGACGATCGAGCCAGTAGCGCATCCCCTCAGGAATGGCGACGGGCCCGCCCACCAAGGGCTCGACGACCGATTCGAACTTGGCAGGATGCGCCGTCGCGACAATCGCCCAGGGACGTTGATCGCCAGCCGCGCGCAAGTCTGCCAGTACCTCGGCCGCCACTGCAGTATGCGGACAGATCACCATGCCCTGCTCGGCCTTGAATGCCTGTATCCGGGCGCGGATCTGGCTGTCGTCCACTGCCCGCGCAGAAACCTGCCCGCGCAGTGCTGAATGATCGGGAAACAGCGCGCGCAATCGTTCCAGATTACTCGGCGCTCCAACGTCCATCGCATTGGCCAGCGTGGCAATGCTGGCCTGTGGCGTGTAGGTTCCGCTCTGCAGAAAATCCGGCAGCACCCGGTTGGCATTGGTCGCGAGCACGATCTCACCCAGGGGCAGACCCATCATCCGCGCGTAGACGGCGGCCAGGCCATTGCCAAGGTTACCGCTGGGGATGACGAAATTGAGCGGCGTGCCATGCCGGCGCCAGTGCGCCAGTGCGCTCTGCGCGTAGTAGGCAGCCTGCGGCAACAAGCGACCGAGACTGATGCTGTTGGCCGAGGTCAACGGGCAACGCGACTGCAGCTCGGCATTGGCAAACGCCGCCTTGACCATCGCCTGGCAGGCATCGAAGTTGCCCTGCACGGCATAGCTGGCGATGTTGTCGCCGAAGCAGCTGAGCAAGTGCGCCTGTCGCGGCGAGACCCGGCCATCCGGAAACAGGATCGCAGCGCGGAATCCCGGACGGCCATGAAAGGCTGCCGCGACCGCACTGCCGGTATCACCGGAGGTCGCAGCGAGCACGGTGACATCGGCGGCCATCGGATCGCGCAAGCGCGCCAGACACTCGGCGAGAAAACGCGCACCGATGTCCTTGAACGCTGCGGTCGGCCCGTGGAAAAGTTCGAGCACATGCGAGTTCGGCTCGGGCAAGGCAACCAGCGGAGTCGCAAAATTCAGCGCCTCGCAGCAGATGGCGCCAATCTGCTCGGCCAGTTCGGTATCGGCAAAAAACGGCAGCAACATCCGCGTTGCCACCGAGGGCAATGCCTCGGCGCCATCGAAATCCGTCAGTTGAAACTGCGGCAGTCGCTCGGGCAGATAGAGCCCACCATCGAGCGCGAGACCGCGTTGCAGGGCGAGGGTGATCGGCGCTGAATCGCCGCCGCGGGTGCTCAGGCATTGCATTGTTCGATCCTCGCTCCGGCCGCCGCCACAGGTGATATCAATCCGCGTGCCGTCAGCCCGGCCGCCGCGAAGGCGGCGACCGCGTCAGCCATGGCCGCCCTGGCCTGGGCTTCGGATTCAAACCAGGAAAATACGCTGGGCCCTGCACCGGAAATACTGGCGCCGAGCGCCGCATGATCGAGCATGGCCTGCTTGACCTCGACAAATCCAGGAATCAGATCAGCGCGACGCGGTTCGACCAGGACATCACGCAGGCCGGCGCGAATCAGGGCAGGATCGGCCCGGTGCAAGCCGCACAGGAAAAGGGCCAGCGCCTCGCTCTGCGCAACGAAGTCAGACAGCGGGTAGAGAGCGCTCAGACGCGCCCGCGCGACCCGAGTCTCGACCACGAGGTCGGGGTGCACGAGCAGGCAGGTCAGCCCGGCAGGAACCTGCAGACGCAGACATCCGACATGGGTGGCCAGGACCAGACCGCCGAGCAGGCTCGGCGCGACGTTGTCGCCATGGCGGCCACCACTGGCGGCGAACTCGCCCTCGAGAGCGAATGGATAGAGTGCTTCGAGCGGAAGCGGATCGGCGAACAGCGCATTGGCAGCGACCAGGCCCGCGACCGCCGAGGCCGAGGACCCACCCATGCCTGAGCCCAGGGGTATGCCCTTTTCCAATTCGAGTTCGACACCAAAGCCGGCCGCGCGCGACTCCAGCAGAGCCTGCACGGCACGCGCGGCGGTGTTGCGTTGAGGATCGCTGGGCAACTCCATGGGCAGGCCGGAGATCCGAAGCACCTGTACGCCGGCCGATTGCGTGCGACGCGCGAGCACACGATCACCTGCCCCGTCGAGCGCGTGACCGAGCAGGTCGAAGCCCACGGCAACATTGCCCACGCTCGCCGGCGCGTAGGCGATGACCTCGCGCGGCGGGCTCAAATCTTGGCTCCGAGATGTGCAGATACGCGCAGCAGATCGGCGAACAGACCGGCCGCAGTGACCTCGGGTCCGGCGCCCGGTCCCTGCACCACCAGCGGATTGCTGGCATAACGCCGCGTGCTGAACTGGACAACATTGTCAGTCAGGCGCGCATTGGCGAAGGCATGATCGCGTGGCAGTGCCACCAGTCCGACGCTGGTATGACCCTCGCGCGAAAGCCGCGCGACGAACCGCAGTACCTTGTTCTCCCGATTGGCCGCATCGAGCAAAGCCTGCATCGGCGCATCCATCGCATCGAGTCGATCCATGAACTGCTTGCTGTCGCCATCGCGAATCGACTCGGGGACCAGACTGGCGACCTCGACATCGGCCAGTTCGATCGCCAATCCCTGCTCGCGCGCCAGGATCACCAGCTTGCGTGCGACATCGCGACCATCCAGATCATCGCGCGGATCGGGCTCGGTATAGCCAAGCTGACGGGCCTCGCGGACCAGGACCGAGAACGGCTGACTGCCATCGAAGCGATTGAACAGGAAGGCCAGGGTTCCCGAGAACATGCCCTCGATCGAATGGATCTCGTCGCCGGTATCGATCAGATCGCGCAGGGTCGAAATTACCGGCAGGCCAGCGCCGACCGTCGCCTCATAGCGGAAGCGCGCAATGCCGGCGCGAGTGGCCGACTGGATAGCGCGGTAACGACTGAGCGGGCCGCTGCCTGCGCTCTTGTTCGGCGTGATGATGTGGATGCCCTGGGCCAGCCATTCGGGATACTTCTCGGCAACGAGCGAAGAAGCACTGCAGTCGATGATCAGGGCATGCGGCAGATGGTCGGCGTGCACATGGGCGGCGAAAGCGTCGAGATCGGTCGGACCGGATTCGGCCAGCTCGGCATACTCGGCCTTCCAGTTCGACAGGTTCAGCCGACGCGGCGCATGCAGCCATTTTTTGCTCCCAGCGATGGCGCGCACGCGCAGATCCAGACCAATCTCGCGTTTGAGCCGATCCTCGACCGCAGCGATCTGCTCGATCAGCGCAGCGCCAACATTGCCCGGCCCGATCACACCGATGGAGATCGTCTGCGCCGACAGATAGAAGCCCGCGTGGACGACGCGCAAGGCCTTGGAAGCGTCGCGGGTGTCGATGGCCACCGAGATATTGCGCTCGGAGGCGCCCTGTGCGATGGCGCGAACGTTGACCCGGCCTCGACCAAGATGATCAAACAGCCGCGCCGCGATACCCGGCATGCCGGCCATGCCATCGCCAACCACAGCGAGTACGCTGATTCCGGTCTGCACTGCGATGTCCTGCAGGAAGCCGCGTTGCAGTTCGAGCGCGAACACTTCGTTGAGTGCCGCGCTGGCGCGACCGGCATCCTGCTCGCGCACCACGCAGCAGATCGAATGCTCGGACGAGCCCTGCGAAATCATCACCACGGATATCCCGTTCTCGCGCAGTGCACCGAACAGGCGCTCAGCCGTACCCGGAACACCGATCATGCCGGCGCCCTCGACATTGACCAGGGCCATGCCATCGGCAGCGCTGACGCCCTTCACTGGCGGCTCAAGCGATAGCTCGGGGCCGATCCGCGAACCGCTGAGCTCGGGCCGGAAAGTATTGCGAATGAAAATCGGGATATTGCGTTCGATCGCTGGTGCCATCGTCTGCGGATGGATCACCTTGGCGCCAAAGTAGGCGAGCTCGCAGGCTTCGTGATAGCTCAGGCGGGTAACCAGAACGGCTTCGGGGACCAGCCGCGGGTCGGCGCTGAGCACGCCATCGACATCGGTCCAGATATGGATTTCCTGCGCACTCGACAATGCGCCGAAAATGGCTCCGGAATAATCACTGCCATTGCGACCGAGCGTGGTCGCGCGCAGTTGCGGATCGCGGGCGACGAAGCCGGTGACGATCAACCGTCGGATGTCCTTGCCGGCAATCCAGGCGTCGAACGCTTGCTGAGAACGCGACCAGTCGACCATCACACCGAGTTCCTCGGCGCGCACGACCAGAACATCGCGCGCATCCAGCCAGGCCCCGGCTTCGTTGCGCGCGCACAGATGCTCGGCGAGCAAACGCGAGGACCAGACTTCACCGAGCCCCTGGACCAGGTCCAGCGCCTCGCGCGATGAGGTACCCATCAGGGCCAGGGCATGCAGGACATCGGCCAGATCGGCAAACTCCTTGTGCAACCAGGCGATTGACGCTGCGGCATCGCTGCCGAGCAGGCTGTTGGCAGCCTCGATATGGCGCTGAAGCATCAGCGCGAGCGCGTCGCGCCAGCCTGCTTCGCGTGCCGCCGCCTGGCGCACCAGGGCGATCAATGCATCGGTCATGCCCTGCATCGCCGAGACCACGACGATCTGCCGCTCGCCGGTTCTGGCCAGCAGGATATCCGCCACGCCGCGAATGCGTTCGGCGTCGCGCATGCTGGAGCCGCCAAACTTGTGCGCGATAAAAGGCAGGCTGGAATTCACAGGAGGTTCCGGAGTCGGGGGCGAACTCCGAGTGATGCCCGAATTCGCTCGAATGTTCAAGTGGGCGAGCGCGATGGCCAGAACAAAGCCACCCTTGCCAAAGCAAGAAGGCCACGTCCTGCGACGTGGCCTTCCAGCCTGCTCGATGGCTGGCGCCAGACTCGGGCTACTTCATCTGCACGGCGTACTCGATTTCGATGCCGCGCGGAGTAGCGAACGCGGCGACATCGGCACGGTCGATGAATTGGGTATACATGTCCCGCATCGACTTCATCATCTCGAAGGCCTCGCGCGCCTCGGCCTGCTTCTTGGCGATCTCGGCCTGATCGTCATCCGCTTCACCTTCCTCAGCATCCTGGTCTGACTCCGACATGGCCAGCATCGCCTCCTTGGCGGCCAGATCGGCTTCGGCCTGCTTGATCATCAGATCAAAGAATCGCGCCATACCGGCACCGTCCACACCATAGTGCAGCAGGGGCGAGGGCTTGCTCGGCATGTCCTTGATGAACGCCTGCAGCGACTGTTCTTCGCTGGCACCCACGGCAATACCGATCGATTTATCGCTCATGGCGATAAAGGTCGGTGGAATACCGGGCGGCATGCCGGTCATCGGCAGCGCAACCGGAGCCTGGTTGGGTTCAACGGTCAGTCCCGCCAACGGAGGTGCGAAATTGCCGACCATCGACAGCAGCGATTGCGGATTGTCCGAGGCGATGACCAGCTTGCCCTCGATCTCCGGCGACCCGCCCTCGGGCATGTCGAGCTTGCTCAGCGAAGCGTATACGCCCTTGTAGGCCGCGGCGACCATGAACACCGCCGGGTTGTTGATATTGGCACGCGCCTTGGCGAACGCCTCGTTGAGCGACTGCAGCGATTCGCACTGATAGGGTGCAGATGCAACCGCGCCCGCCTTCGCATTGACGAACTTGACCAGAGCATTGAGATCGATGCCAAAGCCAAAATCGAACAAGCCCTCGCCGTGACCATCAAGACCCGGCACGGTCACAGCCAGCCCGACCAGCTCGGCACCGACTGCAGGTGTGGTTTCGAGGCTATAGCGCAGCGACATTTGCTTACCGCTCAGACTGGTATAGCCGAAGCCGATCCGCGGCACCTGCGCACTGATGGCGCGATACTCGGACTTGCACTGCTCGGACACCGATTCCAGCGGGTTCTTTTGCTCCAACGCATCGAGAAATGCCTGCTCCACCGGTGTGCGCTTGGCAAACAGGACTTCCATCAGCTTGGCCGAATCAACATAACCACTACCGTAAGCCAAGTAGCCACGATCGGAATTGAACTTGGCCAGAGTCTTGGCATCGAGCACCGACTTCTTCGGCATTTCAATACCCAGCAAAGCCTTCAGGACCGAATCATCAGCCGGGCGTGGCGCCAGCGTGATCACCAGGTGCTTGCCCTGGATTGCTGCCACCAACTGCAGCTTGGTATCCGCCGGACCCGCCGTCCAATATTCCTGATCGCCGAGCTTGGCGACGTCCAGCTTTTGTTCTGCCTTGGCCTCCAGCCGAGCAATGAAGGCGCGGAATGCGGCGGGATCGCCGAGTTCCATGCGCATGACCGGGATCAATCCAATCCCGTAAAAAGCGGAGCGCGAAGACATGGAAAATCCTAGGCTCTCCATTCCTGCGCGATTGAGCTTGCCTTTCATTTCATCGCGCAGAGCGATCACCAACTTCATGCCAAGGTCAGCCGGCCGATCACGACCCATGTCCTCGATGGCCTTGTCGAGCATGCGCTCATACATCGGCATCATCTGCTCGCTGTTCTTGAGCCACATTTCGATCGCGGCCTCTGGAACGGGTTCGATATTGGCCGCCACAAACGGCGTATTTTCCGGCACGTAAGCCAGCGGATCGGTCGCAGCGTCCTTTCCACAAGCCGACACTGCAAAGGCAGCGGCGAGCACGGCCGCCGCTTTCAAATGATTGAAAAACATGAAAACTCCCAAGGGACGCGCCGCAAACCGGCAAGACCAACCGAGCTCGGCTGGGTAGAACTGGTCATGCTAATACGAAATTGCCCAGATTTCCTGCATAACCCGTGGCAGCGGCACCCAACCGGCAGTTGGCCCCACTCAAGGTTCCAATCTGGAGCGCACCGGCGCCAGTGTGGCGGCCTCTGCCTGGCTCAGTCTGCGCACTGCGCCCTTGGCAAGATCGCCCAGTGCGAGTGAGTCTATGGCTACACGGATCAGGCGCAGCACCTTCAGATCCAGCGCTTCCAGCATGCGGCGGATTTGCCGATTGCGGCCCTCGTCGAGCACGATTTCGAGCCAGGCGGTCTTGCCTCCGCTGCGCAGCAGGGTGGCCGAGTGCGCGCTCCACGCTGGCAGCGTCGCCTCGACCAGCACACCGTGCGACAAGGCTTCAAGCTGACCGACCGTCGGCACCGGTTGGACCTGGACATGGTAGGTCTTGCGGACCTCGGACTCTGGCGCGGTAATCCGCGCCGCCCACTCCGGATCATTACTGAGCAGCAAAAGGCCCTCACTGGCCTGATCCAGACGCCCGGCCGGCGCCACCCAGGGCAGGTCCAGGGATTTCAGACAGTCATAGATGGTCGGTCGGCCGCGCTCATCATGCGCGCTGGTGATCAGTCCGCGCGGCTTGTTGAGCACCAGGTAGATCGGTTCGGCGCGCTGCGCGGCGCTGCCATCGATCTCGATCCGGGCATCAGCAGCTGTCGGGTATTCCGGGTCGCGGATCAGGGCACCGTCTAGGCAAACGCGACCGGCCAGTACCCAGCGCGTCGCCTCGGAGCGCGATGCCAGACCGCGCTTGGAAATCACCCGCGCCAGCCCATGGCGAGCGCCGCTAGCGGCCATCAGTTCGCGGCGATGGTCGACGGCTCGGTCAGCATGGCCTCATCGTCCTCGTGGCTGCCGGGCTCGGGCAACAACACCAGCGCATCGACGAACACCGCTTGCACTGCGAGCGCTGTTTCCCGGTCGACCAGAAAATAGCGCCCCTCGATCTGCACGACACCGAGCTCACCGGCGTTGAGCGCGGCAAGTTGCGCTTCGTTGACGTGTACCCGCTTGATTTTGTCCCGATGCGGGAAATGCCGAAGCAGTTCGGCGGCAGGATCATTCAGCGTTTTGCCCTGCACCAGGGCCTGCAGTTTCAGCCGGCGCTCGCGGCGCTCGCGCGCCTTGCTCTCGGCCTCGCGGCGCGCGGCTTCCTTTTCCTCGCGCTCCTGTCGATCGCGCAGGGCGTAGGCACGGGCCAGGTCGATCTCCTCCTGGCTGCGCGGCGTTCCAGGCTTTTGCGCGCCCGCGCCGGGCTGACCCGGCGGGCGCTGGCCAGGCCGCTGTTGCGCCTGATTCTGGGTCTGCTGCGGCCTGCGATTCTGCGCATTGCTGTCGCCACGCTGCGGCTTGCCGGGATGCGGTTTGCCGGGCGGGACGGCAGAACCGGCCGGCTTGCCGGACACCGTCCGAGCATGCGGCCGCGGTGGCGCCGGATTGCGCACCGGCGGCTCGGGTTTCTTGAAGCCCAGCTTGAGCAGCTGGTCGCGAAGGCTATCGGTCATATCAGGGCTCAGAAATGCGGGGGTGGCGCTTCCAGCCCGCCATCGTGGCTGAGTGCAACGCGAAGTGCGGCAAGTTCCTGACGTAGCACACTCAGTTGCTCCTCGACACGGGTAATGCGCGCTTCCTGTCCAGCAACGTGCGGGTTGAGCGTTCCGATCACCTCGTCCTGAAACGCAAAACGCGCTTCAAGCTCATCGAGTCGATCAACAATCTGTTGGGTGGTCGAATTCATTGCGCCGCGATCAAGGAGAAGGGTAGCCCGATTGTGTGCAGTAGCTACGCAGGATGCCGCTCAGTTCCTGTTCGGCGCACACCCAGGGCAGTGCATGATAGCGACTCGCCTGCCTGATCAGCAGATAGGGATCGCGACGATCGAGTTTGCGCAGCAGCTCCCTGGCCGCAGCCTGCTTGAGGCTGCCCACTCGATCCGGGTAACGCATCACGATGCCAAGCAATTGACGCTGAACGCGTAATTCGTGCGGGGCCTTGAGCAGGGCACGATCAAATGCCTCACTGAACTCCTGGTCGGGGCTGCCGCTCTGGGCCTTGACCGCCGCGAGCGCCGACCAGGCGAAGCCAGCATCGGGCCTGAGCTTTACCGCCAGGCGCAGCTCATCGCGAGCCTGTACTTGCAGGCGCCTGCGTTCCGCCGCGGTCGCGGCGCGATCGGCCCAGGCCAGCCACCAGCGCGCACGCAGCTCGGCGCGGATCGCGCTGTTCGGCGCAATGCCTGGCGCCGCCACCAGCGCAGCGCCCCGCGCCAGCACCTCGGGCATGCGCTCGCGGTTGGCCACCTCCATCGCCAGCAGTTCCTGCTCGAAAGCCAGGGTGACCATCTGCTGCCAAGCCAGACGAAGGCCGCAGAGCGCGAGTGCCGTCAGCACCAGGACCCCGAACCCGCGCAGCATGCGCCGGCGTCTGCTCACCGCTTCGTGCGTCCAAGCAGATGCGGAGCGGCAATCTGCGCTGGCCGTTTCCAGACTAGATCCCAGGCGGCAGGCTCACCAATGATCGCCGCCGCGGCCTCGCGGCCCACCTCGAGCAGGGCTCCCGCGGCGTCACCGGCATGGGCATTGCTGCTCATCACGGTGGCCCAACCACGCTCGAGTATCTCCCTGCCCCGCCGCTGTGCATAGGGTCCGCGCCGACCCGCCAAAGCACCTGCGTTGATGTCGAACAGTGCGCCCGCCGCGACCAGAGGTTCGAGCACCGAAAGATCACGGAGTACTTCACGATGCTGCTCGGGACAGGTAATCATAGGACGGAGCTTCTGCGCCGCCATCCATTCGATGACGCTGACAATATTGCGCGGTATCCGCGACTCCGGCATCTGGGTGATCAGGACACGCCTGCCCTCATGCTCGCCCACCGCCGGCGTCTGATCCATGACGATCGAGCGCGCCAAACGCTGGCCGAGTCGATATTCACCGGAGACCTGGATGTCGATCATTGAACCGCGCACGCGCAGCCGACTGACCAGGGCTGCGCAGGTGCTGATCGCCTGCTGGATCTGCGGCCGGAAATCGCTGTCGAGATAGTGCGGCGTGGCGACCATCGCCGCCACCCCACGTGACTCCGCGCTCAGCACCAATTGCAGTGCTGCCTCCAGATCCACCGGCCCGCCCGGAAACCCCGGCAGGATGTGACAGTGCAGGTCCAGCATCCGCCGCGGTTCGGGGTCGCGACGCTCAGGTTTTTTTGCGTTTGGCGTAGCCATAGTCCGAGTAGTAGCCGTCGCCATGGTAGTAGTACTTGCCATAGCCATACCCTCCCTTGCGGGGGACGACCTGGTTGACCACCGCACCGATGATGGGCGCATCGATGCGGGTCAGTCTCTTCACACCAGTCCGTGCCACCTGCCATTGCGTCGCATCGCTGCGGACTACGTAAATCACACCATGCACGAGGCGCGACAGTACGAGCGCATCGCTGACCGCGCAGGCGGGTGCGCAGTCGATAAGGATATGGTCGAAGGCCTTGCCGAGATTGTCGAGTGCCTCGGCAAATTTGCGCGAACTCAGAATCTCCAGAGGATTCGGTGGGGCCACGCCGGCCGGCATGACATACACGCTCGAGTTCGGCAGCAGCCGCAGACAATCCGAAACCTTGGCCTCGCCGGTGATGTACTCGCTCAAACCCGGCGTCTGCCGTTGATCGGGCAGACCGCGGTGCAGGGCTGGCCGGCGCATATCGGCGTCGATCAGCAGGACCTTCTTCATCTGACCCAGCGAGAACGCCAGGTTCATCGACAGCGTGGTCTTGCCCTCGCCCGGCACCGAGGATGTGATCAGCAGCCGCTTGTGCTCCTGGTCGACGGCCGACAGCAATACGCCGGTACGGATGGTGCGGATGGCTTCGGCAAACGAGGACTGCGGATGCGCAGCGAAGTAATTGATCGGCGCCTCCGCCTTGTCGGCGGTTTCAGGCAGCCGCGGCACCAGTCCGAGGACCGGCAGACCCAGCCGTCGTTCGACGTCATCGGCACCCTTGAGCGTGTTGTCGAGGTGATCGAGGATCAGGGCGAGGGCGATGCCCAGGGCCAGTCCGATCAACAGACCAACCATCGCCGAGCGATTCTTGTTGGGGTAGACCGGCGCCAAATTCGGCATGGCCGCCTCGATCAGACGCGCATTGGCGTTCTGCACGCCACCGGACGCCGCGGTCTCCTTGTAGCGAGTCTGGAACACTTCGTAGAGCTGGCGATTGCTGTCGACCTCGCGCTGCAACGCCTGCAATTCATACTGCTTGCGATTGAGATCGCGGACTTCGCCCTTCGCACTGCCCATCTCGCCACTGAGTTGATTTTCGCGCAGGCGCGCCGCATCGAAATCACGTTCGATACCGGAGGCGACCAGTTCGAGTTGCTGCTTGAGCGCGTTGCGCGCCGACTGCAGGGTTGCCTCGGCCTCAACCATACGCGGATGCTTGGGGCCATAGCGCCCGGTCAATTCGCCGAGCGCGCGCTCGGCATTCACCGCCGACTGCTTGAGATCGGTCACCAGCGGCGACGCCAACAGCAGCGGCAGTTGGTCCAGTCGGCCCTGGCTGCGCGCCTGTTCGACCTGGCGATAGGCGGCCTCCTTGTCTGCACGCTCGCGCCGGGCATCGGCCAGGCGGCCACTGGCGAGACTGAGTTCGCTGGCGGCGAGGCCGTCGACACCGCCGACATCAATCAGCCGTTCGCGTTCGCGAAATTCCTGCAGAGCGCGTTCGGACTGCTCGAGTTTCTCGCGCAGGCCCGCCGTGCGCTCGTTCAACCAGGTCGACGCAGTCTGCGACATCTGCACCCGGCCCTCGAGGGTTTCCTCGATGTAGGCCTGGGTGTGCGCATTGGCCAGCGTCGCGGCAAACGCCGGATCAGAATGGCGAAATTGAATGCGCACCAACTGGCTATTGCGCACCGGCGTGATCGACACGCTGCCCTGAACCAGGCCGACCGCCCAGGCGCGCTCCACCGGCGCGGGTTCTGCCGGTGCCGCCACCGGCTTGCTGCCGCCAGGGATCAGATTGCGCCAGCTGAAACCCTTGTGGGCGTCCGCCTTGGGCGCGAAGGCGGGCAGGCCGAGTTTGTCGACGACACGCTCGGCCAATGGCCGCGAGCGCAGGATTTCGTACTGGGTCTGATAGTACTCGCCAAAATCGTAGCCTTGGTTGGCCCGATAAACCTCTTCGATCGACACGAATCGCGCCGCCTGTCGCTCGATCAGCATCAGGGCCGAAGCCTCGTAGATCGGCGTTTCCGAGTGTGCGCGCAGTACGGCGATCAGACCGCTGGCCAGCATCAGGGCGAGCACACCCCATTTGAAGCGAAACAGTATCCGCAGATAGTCCTGCAGATTGGGCAGCTCACCGCCTTCTTCGGCCGAGGCTGACTCGCGCGGATCGGTTGGCAAAACTGCATTCATCAACCGGAACTCCGCATCAGAAGAAACTCTCATCTACCGTAATGATGTCACCGGGCGCAACCCGGTCTTCCATTGTCACCGGCCGACCCTTGCTGCGGCCCTTGAGTTTGTCATCTTCGGAAATGATGCTCACCCGCTTCTCGGAAGCCCGCTCGGTAAGTCCGCCAGCCAGGGAGAGCGCCTTGCGCACCGTCAGGCCGGGCTGAAACGGAAAACTGCCCGGGCTCTTGACCTGACCGTTGACGAAGAACGGCCGATACTCGGTGATCGTTACCGATACCCGCGGGTCGAGCAGAAAATCGCCGCGCAGGCCCTCGGAGATTTCCTTCTCAAGATCATTGGTGGTCAGACCGACCACATTGAGCTCTCCCAGGAAGGGGAAATTCATCCGGCCACTGACCGCAATCTTGAAACGCTGGGAGAGATCAGGCTCACCAAATACCTGGATACTGACTTCGTCGCCGGGCCCAAGGGTATAGCTCGAACGCACCGGGGCGGCGGCCGCTGCGTCCTGGGCGAAGCCGGAGATCGGCAGGCAGGACAGCACGAACAGGCCCAGCACACCCAATCCGCCAAGACCGGCGCGCAGGGCGCGAATAAACCCGCCGCGCGGGGAAACCGAATGTTCAGAAGAATGGATAACGCTCACTGCTGCTTCCTTCCCTGTCACTGGAACTGCGCACACTGTAATCCCTACAGCGATGCTTCCAGCGAAAGCAGCAATTGTTTTCTGTCGTAGTTCAGCTCGGATATATCCGAATCACGGTCGGATGCGCGGAATCCAGCGCCCAGACTCAGCCACGGGGCCAGCCGGTACTGGCCTGAAAACCCGTAGAAACTGCTGCGATCGGTGCGCGGACTGGGCCTATGCTCGTCGCGGGCGATGCCGACATCGATCTGGCTGCTCAGCCGCGGCGACCACTGGTGGTTCCAGCCCAGGGTCAGGTCACGACGCAGGATGAAGTCGCCAAACCCGTTGGTTTCATCAGCGTCGCGACTGGTCGACAGATCGAACACCGAGTAACTGCGCAACTTGTAACTGACCCCGGCACGCCAACTGGTGCCGGAGAAATCCTGCCGGCTCGGATCGTCAAAATCCTTTTCAACACGACCGAACAGGATGGTACCGGTGGTGCGTGCCGTGGCATCGAGTTCGACGCCAACGTAGTAGTGCCGCTCGGTACTGTCGAGTGTGGACAGGTCGTAGTTCGAATTGATCTGGTCCACACGGACCAGGGCCGACGTCTTGGGCGCGACGCGCCAGTAGAAACCTGCGCCGACATTGTTGTCGGTACGATCGCGGAAACGGGTCAGATCGCGGTTGTTGCGATAACTGAAGTCGGTGGTGCCGACCTCAAGCTCGAGCCGACCGCGCGCACCGGGCGCACCAAAACGATAGCGGCCGTCCAGCGATTGCTGATCGTATTCATCGGGCTCAAGCGGCAGCAGAGCAAGCTGGCCCTCGCGGCCGGCGGTACCGCGCTCATCATGGTGGCGTGCCCACAAAGCATCGACACTGAAAGCATGTCGGACCATCGGATTCCACAACCACTGCAAACCCAGCGAATGATCACTGTAGTTGTCGGTGGTCGAACTTTCGTAGCGACCGTACTCGCCCTGGTAAGTGGCCGTCAGCCGATTGATCTCCGATCCACCCTCAACGCGAATGCCCGGCGAGAAGCGCGTGATGAACGAATCGATTTCGTCGCCCGAGCTCAGCAGTACATTGCTGTCATGGCCATACGACAACCCGGCCGTCGGCGATACGCGCAGCGGACCGAGCTTGAACCCGTTTCCGGCGGCGCCTACTGCAAGCGACTGAAACACCAGCCCGCTCGCAAGCAGAACCAGCCTCAGCAACGAGGTCCTTCCGATCATGTGCACCCCCGGCAAACGGAACTAGTACTAGTTTCAACGATTTAGCATACAACTTTCAAGCAAAACTACAGAATTTTTGTCAATGTCCGTGTATCTTCACGGGTTTTTTACGGAATCAACCTGGTCGCAGCTCAGGCTCTGCCGCCACTCGCCGGCCTGTGCGAGCCCGGATTCCTGTGCTTTATCAAGCAGGATCTGTGCCTGACGACACTCTGAAGGCGAACCCGCCGCGAGCAATCGGGCCGAATTCACCATGGCAGCGGGCAAACCCTGTTCCGCGGCCCGCTGGTACCAGACCAGAGCCTCGCGCAAATCTCCCGAGCCTTCAAGCTGACGTTCGCGCAACTCGCCATAGTTGTTCTGCGCCAGCGGGTCGCCCGCCTCCGCAGCACGCCGCAACCACGACACTCCATCCTCTGAATGCGGCACATCCGGCCCCGTCAGGTGCCAGCCTATCGCCGCCGCCGCGCCAATGCGACCCGACTGGGCCGCTCGGCACAAAGGTTCAAGCTTGCAGCCGGCGGTCAGTCGGCCGGAACTGCACAGGCGGCCGACAGTCTCCATCGCGGCAGGATGTCCAAGTGCAGCGGCGCGTTGCATGCTTTGCAAGGCAGCGGCTGGCGCCTTGATGCAGAGCGCATGCCGGTAACTCGATTCGCTGCCGCCAAGGGCCGCGCCCTGTGCCGCCAAGCGGCAGATCGTGTCGGTCTCGGCGTCCGCTTCGGCGCGCAACCAGGCGATCCTCGCCTCGATCGCGCCGAGATCGCCCTGGCTGGCCTGGTGCTGGATGCGCCATGCGGTATCGGGGAGACGCGCAATCACAAACCGTCGCAAGCTGTTCGCGGCCGGTTCCGTGCCGGCAGCATCGAGTCGGTTGACCCGCTGCATCAGGTTGATCGCGTAGTCCGCCATTGCCTGTCGTACCTGCGGATCCTGTGGACCAGCCTTGAGTCGCTCGCGCCACGATTTGATCGCAGCCTCTGCCTGTGCGAACAGTTGCGGCGCGGCGATATCCTGCACGCGGTATGGGCATTCCATGGGCCGCGCAAGTTCTGCCGCTGCCGCATTGACGACTCCGACCCAGACCAGGCCGACAACAGCGACCATGCTGCGCAATCGGGCCGAGCGCGCCGGCACGCCCATCATCGATCAATATCCGCAGACTGACGCACCCGCGCCGGCAGTACATGCGCGATCGCACCGAACAATAGACAAACCTGGAACCAGAACAGATTGGCGGCGATCTGCAGATTGAAATCGACCAGCGAGTGCACGCCGATCGCCACGGCAGCGGCAATGGTCGCCAGCGCGAGCCCGCGCGAAAGGCTGTCCTCACGTTGCCGCAATGACTGCACGGCGGCACATAGCAGCGCCAGCGCAGCCGCCAGGTAAAACAGCAGCCCGACGATGCCGCGCTCGACCAGGGTCTGCACATAATCATTGTGGGCGTGCTCGTAGAACAGTTCGACCGACTCGGGCTTCACCGCAGGAAACACCAGACGGAACGAGCCGGCGCCGTGCCCTAACAACGGCCTCTCCTTCCAGGAGTCAAGCGCGGCCTTGGCGACGATCCAGCGCTCGGCATCGCTGGGCTCGACTTCCGCGGGTTCCGGCGCGGCAGTGATTGCATCGGTCGCGATGCTCGTTTCCACCGCTGCCGCAACCAGCCGGGTCTCGCTGACCCGCTCGGCCAATTTGTCGACACCCACCCAGGCGCCGAGCACCAGCACATCGATAGCAACGATCGAGAGCAGCAGCCAGATCAGGATCCGCGGCAGCGGACGCCACCAGACCAGGGCAGCAAGCCCAGCCGCAGTCAGACCCAGAAACAGTCCGGCATTGCCCATGCGCGATCGACTCATGACCAGGGCGACCACGATCACAGCCAGACCGGCACGGACGGCAAATCGCGAACCGAGCACGGCATGTCCGATCCGTCGCAGCCACTCGCGCCAGGTCGCAGCACGCTCAGTCACATGAATCCCGCTGGCGAGCAGACCGAAGCCGGTCGCACCGGCCAGTTCAAGCATGCCGGCAAAATGGTTGCGATTGAGGAAGCTCCCGGTTGCGTAATCCTGTGTGCCCATGCGATGACCGAGCCAGGTCAGCTCCAGATCAGCCAATGAAATCGTCAAGGCAAATAGCGCACCGAGCAGTCCGGACACGAACAACGCCGCAAGCAACCAGCGCGCACGCCGACGCGAGCCGACCAAGAGCAGACCGAGCAATGCCAGAGCCCACAGGCTGCTGCCCTTCAAGGCACCGAGCAACGCCGCGTCGGGATCGGCTGCATAAATCGCGCCGGTCGGCCAGAGATTGGCAGCGATCGCGCGGCCGAAATCAATCAGGTTGATCGCCAGCAAACAGAGAATCGCGATGCGAAGTCCGCGATGCGCTTCGCGCCAGCGAGCCAGCGGATCGGTCGACCAGACCGCAGCCGCTGTCAGCAACAGCAGGGAAGCACTGAACCAGGGCCAGATCCAGTCGCGGTTCGCGCCCAGCGGCCAGGGCAGCAGGAATATCCAGCACAGCAGCAGATAGAACGGCAGCCGTGACCGGTCAGCCGAATCCCGCGGCGCCATCAGCGGCGCCCTGCCTCTCTGCGCAGCGCTGCTGCGGAGGCCACATCCGCCGCAAGTGGCAGCGAGAACCAACGACCGCGGCGATCGGCGCGCCACATCACGTAGTGATGGCTGAAGGCAGTCGCCAGAAACACCAGGGCCATGATCGGCTCCGGCCAATCAGCCCGGGTGGCTGCAATCGCAACCAGCACACCCGACAGACCGAGCAGCATCATCAGGATCCAGCTGGTCCGCACCGACAGCCCGGCGCGCAGCAAGATGTGGTGGAGATGCCTTTGATCAGGTTGAAACGCAGAGCGGCCGTCGGCCATGCGCCGCCACATCACCGATACCGTGTCGATCAGCGGCACGGCGTACAACCACAAGGCCGTGACTGGCGCGAACGCACGCTCGCTGCCCTGACTGAATCCCACCAGCACCCATGCGAGCAGGCTGCCCAGCAGCAGGCTTCCACCATCACCAAGATAGGCGCGCGCCGAGCGCAGCAGGGGCAGGTTCCAGACCAGAAACCCGAGCACCGCGGCGAGCGTCACACTGACAATGACGAGGTCGGCTGCGACAACCTGACCGCTGGCGAGAACCATTGCACCGGCGAGCGCCAACGCCACCAGCCCACCTGCTGCGCCATCGATACCATCGCTCATATTGCAGGCGTTGATCACGCCGACTACAGAGAGCACCGTCATCGGCCAGGCGAACCAACCCAAATGCACGATGTGCCTGCCATCCAGCAAGGCGCCAAGATCGATCAGCCGGGCATCGGCAAAGCGCGCGAGCAGCAGTGCGACCAGGGCCTGCACCAGAAAACGCGTGCGCGGCGCGAGGCAGATCCGATCATCGATAGTCCCGGTCACCAGCATCGCCGCAGCGGCGATCAAGGCGGCAAGCTGCGCGGTGGCAAATGGCACGGTGGACAGCAGCAGCATGATCAGCAAGGTGCCCGCAATCGCCAAACCGCCGACCATCGCGACCGGCGTCTCATGATGCTTGTGCCCTCCGGGTTGATCGATCATGCCAAGCACGACCGCTGATCTCGACAACAACCAGGTCAGCCCCGCGCAGAGGGCAGCCGCCAGCAGGAGCAGTTCCGGCCGCATCAGCACCGGCTCCGCTTCGCTGGCAAATACAATGCGGTCAGCGTATGGGCCGCAGCACTTCGCAGCCGGTGGATGACCGGCTGCGCTGAGTCAACGCGCATGCTCAACCGGGCTGGGCCGCGAACCACTGGTAAACCTCCTTGATACCCTGATCCAGGGTGATCCGCGCGCGCCAACCCAGCGCAGACAAACGCTCAACATCGAGCAATTTACGCGGCGTGCCATCGGGCTTGCTGGGGTCGGTCAGGATGCGGCCTTCAAATCCGACTGCCGCCGCGACCTTCTGCGCCAATTCGAGAATGCTGATATCGAGCCCGACACCGACATTGATCGGCTCGGCCGCTTCGTAGCGATCCATCAGGAACACCACGGCATCGGCCAGATCATCGACATGCAGAAACTCGCGACGCGGCGTTCCGGTACCCCAGATGGTGACTTCCCCATCACCGCGGATCACTGCCTCATGGAATCGCCGGATCATCGCCGGCAGCACATGCGAGGTACGGGGATCGAAATTGTCGCCCGGCCCGTACAGATTGGTCGGCATCAGGCTGATCGCATTGAAGCCATACTGACGACGATAGGCCTGGCACGTCTTGATACCGGCGATCTTGGCGATCGCGTACCACTCATTGGTCGGCTCGAGCGGGCCGGTCAACAGGCAATCCTCGCGCATTGGCTGCGCGGCGAGCCGCGGATAGATGCAGGACGATCCAAGAAAGCACAGCTTGCGCACGCCGTTCTGACAGGCGGCATGGATCACATGGGTCTGGATTTCCAGATTCTCGCGCAGAAACTCGGCAGGCTGGCTGTCGTTGGCGAAGATGCCACCCACTTTGGCTGCCGCCAGAATTACATAGTCGGGCCGCTCTTCGGCGAAGAATTTTCCGACTGCAGCTTGATTGCACAGATCGAGCTCGTTGCGACTGCGCAGCAGCAGGCGACGCGCGCCATCGGCCTGCAGTCTGCGCACGATCGCCGAACCGACCAGACCACGGTGGCCCGCGACGAAAATCCGTGCATTACGATCGAAGCCCGCATCACTCATGGTGATCTGGCACCCGATAGCCGGCGTGTTGGACCAGGGCATCGCGGCGCGCCAGATCAAGATCGGCGCTCATCATCTCGCGCACCAACTCGGCAAACGAGGTCTGCGGTGACCAATCCAGTTTGGCCTTGGCCTTGGCCGGATCGCCGAGCAAGGTGTCCACCTCAGCGGGTCGAAAGTAGCGCGGATCGATGGCGACCAGTCGCTGTCCTGGCTTCAATGCCGAACCCTTGGGTGCCTCCGCAACGACACCGGTCTCGTCAGCGCCCTCGCCTTTCCAGTCGATCCGCACGCCGAGTTCGGCAGCAGCATGACTGACAAAATCGCGCACCGAATGTTGCACGCCGGTTGCGATGACAAAATCCTCGGCAACATCCTGCTGCAGCATGCGCCACATCGCATCGACGTAGTCGCGGGCATGACCCCAGTCACGCAGGGCGCCGAGATTGCCCAGATACAGGCAATCCTGAAGGCCGAGATGCATCCGTGCCACCGCGCGGGTGATCTTGCGGGTGACAAAGGTTTCGCCGCGCAACGGAGACTCATGGTTGAACAGGATGCCATTGCAGGCGAACAGACCATGCGCCTCGCGGTAGTTCACCACGATCCAGTAGGCATAGAGCTTGGCCACACCGTAAGGCGAGCGCGGATAGAACGGCGTAGTCTCGCGCTGCGGCGTCTCCTGCACCTTGCCGTACATTTCGGAAGTCGACGCCTGATAGAACCGCGTCTTCGCCTGCAGACCCAGAATGCGGATCGCCTCGAGCAGGCGCAGTGTGCCAAGCGCATCCGAATTGGCCGTGTATTCCGGCGTATCGAACGAAACCTGGACGTGGCTCTGCGCGCCCAGGTTGTAGATCTCATCCGGCTGCACCTGCTGCAGGATGCGGATCAGATTGGTCGAATCGGTCAGATCGCCATAATGCAGCAACAACCGCCGTCCATCGACGTGCGGATCCTGGTACAGATGATCGATTCGATCCGTATTGAATGACGAAGCACGGCGCTTGATGCCATGTACTTCGTAGCCTTTTGCCAACAACAACTCGGCCAGGTAGGCGCCATCCTGGCCAGTGATTCCGGTGATCAGTGCACGTTTCAAATCATTCCCCGTATAGCTTTGAAATTCCAGATGGATCGCCGGCAGTGCCTGGCACATCCCGATAGCGTTTCATTCTAGTCGCCCGCGCCACCATTACATCGCCGCCAGCACGCCGTGCCACAAAGCTTGACCCTGCTCTAGATCTTGTAGAGCGGGGCTTGCCCCGCTGCTCTGGCCTTTCATTTGTTCCGATTCCGACATGAAAATGAAGATCAAGATCAAGGGCAGCGGGGCAAGCCCCGCTCTATGCAATCCCCTCGGGGACAAAGAAAAGACTCACGAGATTGAAAAAATCTTTTCCAAACTGCGGCACACACCCGCGGCATCCCCGACATCCACCCGCTGATACCGATCCACCGCAACACCCAGGGTACAAAGCGTGTGCACATCGGAGAATGCACTGCCGACAAACAACACCGGCCTCCCCGATTCGATGCAGGCATAGACTTTCGACGGCAGCACATAGCCGACGAAGGCATCGGCCAGGGTGATCAGATGCACATCGGCTGCCATCAGCACCGCCGGCAAATCCTCCAGCGCGCACGGCGGCGTGCGATGCACGCGCACACCCACCGCCGTCAATGCCGCCTCGGCCTGATCGGCGCGTCCACCGGTCGCATTCAGCCAAACCCCAGCGACACCCGGATGCTTCTGCTCGAACAAGGCCATACCAACCGCAAAGGTCTCGTGATCATGGGCGACGCCCCAATTGCCGGAATACAGGATCACCTTGCGCCCCTGCAGGGGCTCGGGCAAGGGCGCGGCCTCCCAGCCATTGTCAAATTGAACCGGCGAGCGATCTCTGCGCAATTCGATGCGACCGCGCGAAATTCCACCGGCAATCAGGCGGTCGCGCTGATCCTCGGCAATCACTTCCAGCACGTCGACGCGACGCCGCCAATGCCAGGTCAGTCGCTCGATTGCGCGCAGCCACAGCGGCACACGTGGCAGCGACGCCATCAGACACTCCGGATGAAAATCTGCAATCCGATAGCGCAGGATGCCACGCAGCAACGGAGCCAGCGGCGCAATGAAATGCAGCAAGTAGGGTGGCGAACCGGTGAAGCAGATCTCATCGGCAGCGCGCAGATCGACGCGTGCCGCCCAGAGCAGGCGCAGATTGGCACGCACAGTCCAGATCGCCCGCTTCACCAGCGCGCCGCGGTCATAGCCCGGCATCAGCAGACGGCGCTCGGTGAGCACGCCCTCGCCCAGCGAAACCACCGTGCTCCACGAACTACGCGAGGAAAATCCAATCAGGCAAACATCATGACCCTGCTCTGCCAGCGTACGCGCGTGCTGGGCCGCATACTGACCAATCGCGCCAAAATCCGGCGGCAGCCAATCGCAGAGCAGCACGATCTTCATGGCGCATCACGCCTGATCATGTGATCGCCAAGCACCAGCAGGTCCATGCGCGTGCGCAAGAAGCAATCCAGCGCCTCGGCCGGCGTGCAGACCACCGGTTCGTTTTCGTTGAACGAGGTGTTGAGCACCATCGGTACGCCGGTCAGTTCGGCGAAGGCTTCGATCAGCCGGTAGTAGCGCGGGTTGGTGTGACGATAGACCGTCTGCAATCGGCCCGATCCATCGACATGACAGACCGCCGGAATACGTGCCCGCTGCGCCTCGCGAATCTGATACACCTGCATCATGAAGGGCACCTCGCCGTCGATCTCGAACCATTCCGGCACTGCCTCACGCAGTATCGATGGTGCAAACGGCCGGAACGACTCGCGCCGCTTGATCTTCAGATTGAGAATGTCCTTGATATCGGCGCGCCGCGGATCGCAGACAATCGAGCGATTGCCGAGCGCACGCGGCCCCCACTCCATCCGGCCCTGGAACCAGCCAATCACCTGCCCGTCCGCCACCGCCGCAGCCGTGCGATTACACAGTTCCGACTCATCGGTGATCACCTCGACACTGCAACCGGCCTCGGCAATCTCGCCCGCGCGTTGCTGCAGCAGACCAGCGACCTCCGCATCATCACAGCCCGGGCCGAGATAGGCGTGATCCATCACCGGACCGCGCGCACCGCCGAGTTCATGCCAGACCGAATAGGCCGCGCCGATTGCGCCACCGGCATCGCCCGCAGCCGACTGCACGTAGATCTCTTTGAACGGCGTACGCAGCGTCACCTTGCCATTGGCCACCGAGTTCATTCCGCAGCCACCAGAGATGCACAAGGCATCCAGCTGGTGACGCGCATGCAGGTGATTGAGCAAGTGGAAGAACGCCTCTTCGTACATCGCCTGCACCGAGCGCGCCAGATCCTTGTGCTTCTGTTCCAGCGGCGCATCCGGGGCCCGCGCCGGGCCGAGCAGTGCTTCCAGCGCAGGCGCAAACAAGGTGCCCACCGAAGGCGAGCCCTGTTCCCACTCGTACTCGATTTTCTCGCGCGCGTGCCGGAAGAATTCCAGATCAAGCCGGAAGCTGCCATCGGCCTGTAGCAAAACAATCTTGCGCATCTGATCGAGTTGCGTCGGCTGGCCATACGGCGCCAGGCCCATCACCTTGTACTCGTCACCGTAATGCGGAAAACCCAGGTATTGGGTCAGCGCCTGATAGAAAATGCCGAGCGAATGCGGAAAGTAGACCTTGTCCTCGACCTCGATTTCGGTGCCGCGCCCGATACCCCAGGCCGCACTGGCGAAATCGCCAAAACCATCCACCGAGACCACGGTCGCCTCGGCAAACGGAGAAACATGAAACGCCGACGACAGATGCGCCAGATGATGCTCGACCGCATGCACCTTGCCCGTAAACGAATCGCCCGGGAACGCCCGCGCCAGATGCACATCCACACCGGCGCGCTCGCGCTTGTTGCGCAGACGATCGAGCACCAGACCCAGATCCGGCCGCTTGAGCATCGTGTACATCAGCTTGCGACCCAGATTGGCCTTGGCATCCTGATTGACCGCCACATGCTCGATCGCAGACAGCGACACCCCGGCCTCAGCCAGACAATAGCGAATCGCCTCACTGGGAAATCCCGCCCAATGCTTGATCCGCCGAAACCGTTCCTCTTCCGCCGCGGCGACAATCACCCCATCCTGAATCAGGCAGGCGGAGGAATCGCCGTGGAAGGCATTCAATCCCAGAATCAGTGTCATCAGCTTGTTCCGCCCTTGGTTTCCTGTACTGCAATTGGCATCAAATACCACCGCCATCTTTCGCGGAACGCCGCAGATCATATTTGCGGATCTGCACCATACGCTGGTAGAGCGCTTTCATGAGACAAAATTGCAGGCCATCACGCCCATCAAGAAACCCTAAGCGCAGCACATAGCTGTAAAAAAAGTAGAGTAGAGGTCGCGCCGGAGCCCGCGCCGCGAGGCGCTTCAGCAGCACACGGCGTTCCAGCGCGCCTCCCAACAAACCGCGCCGCCAAGGCAATGGCGTGCGCTCCTCGGCCAGTTCGTAGGCAGCATCCTTGGCGGCATAGCGGTTCTGCCGATCGAACCAGTCATCAAGTCCTTTCAGATTCTCATCGATCAGGTCGTTGGCGAGATCGCCGATGCGTCCCTGCACTTCCTGGGTCTCGGCGTGGCCGCGATTGATGTAGCGCACGCGATCGCGATGCACCAGGCGCACCACCCAGGTCGGATACAGACTCGAGTAGCGCAGCCAGCGACCCCAGAGGTGAAAACGACGACGAATCCGGAAGGCACCAATACTCGCGTCGACCGTTGGAATCAGGCCACGCAATTCGGTCACCAACTCGGCTGTCACGCGCTCGTCGGCGTCAAGAATAAGCACCCACTGATGACGCGGTGGCGCATGTTCAAGCGCCCAATTGCGCTGATCACCAAACCCGGTGAACGCGTGCTGCGCAAATCGGGCACCGGCAGCGCGACAGATTTCCTCGCTGCGATCCGTGCTGTACGAATCCACGATGATCACGTCATCACACCAGGCCAGACTGGCAAGACAGCTCGGCAGATGGATCTCCTCATTGAGGGTGAACACCATGACCGAGACCGCTACGGTGGCTGGTCCCGCATCCGTTGGCGTCGACGTTGGCGAAGTCACTGCGCGCGCTCCACCGGCAGCGAGGTTTCGTAGAAGCTGGACATCCGCCGCGCAATGGCGGGCCAACTCGCCTCAGAGCGGACCCATTTCGCCGCGCGCTCGCCGGCGGCAATCGCTTCATCTGGACGATCCAGCAATCGGACCAATTGGCAACGCAGCGCATCGATATTGTCGTCGACTACCCAGCCACCTGAGGACGCGTGGACCGCATCAGCAGCACCAATCTGCGGCACGACAATCGCGGGCGTCCCGAGTGCCATCGCCTCAAGCACCACATTGCCGTAGTTCTCGGTGAGCGAGACCATCAACAGCGCACGCGCGCCCTGCAGCAATTCGCGCTTGCGCGCGCCCTCGACATGACCGACAAACTGCACGCGATCTGCTGCTCCGTGCGCGCCTGCGACCTGCTGGAGATGCGACAACAGCCCTTCGTCATCACCACCCGCCACGATCAATTGGAGTCCGGGCACCGATGCCACCGCCTCGATCGCGCGCTCGATGCGCTTTTTCCAACTGATGCGCCCGAGCACGAGCACATAGGCAACGCCGTCCGGCGCACGAGTGTCGGCAGGTGCAGGCACAGCCACGCCATTGGGAATGATCGCAATCGTGCCATTACAGGCCAGCCGCATCTCCCGCAGGGCCGTCAGTTCGATGTTTGAAGTCAGATGGATCGCAGCCGCCTGCTTGATCGTTCGACGTTCGAACAGCGCAATCCACGCCGTCTTCAACCAGCGGCTGCGCGCACGCACCAACTCACGAATCAGCATGCCGCGCGGGGACAACACATAGGGCACCCGGGCGCGATGCGCAGCCCGGGCCGCGGTCAAGGTCGGCCATAGAAAAACCGAATGCAGGTGCACCACATCGTATCCGGCCACACGATCGCGCAACCACGCTGCCAGCATCGGCGCGTAGTAAAGCCGACGCAGCACGCGACTGGGAAAATAGTGCACGCCAACACCATCAAGCTCGACCCGCACACCCAGCGCCACATCGCTATCGCCCGGCCCATCAACATTGGTCGTCGCCACGTCGACCTGGTGTCCCTGTTGCACCAGCGCCGCACAGAGATGATGCACCGAGTAGATCGGCCCGCCATAGCGCACGGCGGGTAGATAGCTGGGCACTACGTGCAGAATGCGCAGCGATTTCGCTGCGGTCGCGTTCATTGCAACAAGCCTGCCCATATCTCGGCCTGGCGGCGGATCGAGAGCTCGCGGTGCGCATAGGCGGATATTTCGGCACTGCGCGACTTGAACTCTCCGTCTGCGAGCATTTGCGCCAGTGCATCACGCAGCGCTGGCACATTGCCCTCGGGCACAATGCTGCCATGCCCAGCGACCAACTCGGGAATAGCGCCGCTGTCACTGCCGATCACTCGTTTTCCGCAGGCCATGGCCTCGGGCAACACACGGCCGTACTGTTCTTTCCATTTGGGCGTGCTCAGCGAAGGCAGCACTACGATATCGGCGGCATTCATGAAGTCTGGCATTTGCTCATGTCTTGCATCGAAGAAAACCACACGATCCTGCAGCGAGAGTGAGTGCACGCGCTCGTTCAACGAATCGACATAGGGTGTGGGATAGTCGGAAAAGCGATCCAGCAGAAGTTGCCAGGGCTGATCCCTGATCTGCGCCATCGCCTCCAGCAACAGGTGCACGCCCTTCTCCGGAGTGAGCCGTCCGAAGTAGGCCACCGTGGGCGCGCGCAGCCCCAGACCCTGACGCGTGCCCTGGATCTTGGCGTCATCCTGCACACGAAAAATCTCCGGATCGAAGCCCAGCGGAATCCGGGTCACACGACCACCAAACCCAAGATCGGCCATTACCCGGCTGCCATCGTTGCTCAGCGTAAACACATGATCGACCTTGGGATGCACCCACATCCGCAGACCGGACTTGAGCAAGGGCGCAATCGCGCGCATCGGACTGAACGCCGCAAGCCCTTCCCAGAGTTCCGACAGAGGGCGTGCCGGAAGATTCTCCGCTGTGAGCGCCCATACCTTGCAGCCGGTGCAGGAACCTGCCGCAGATCGCACCATCATGCTGGCCGGATCGCTATCAATCAGAACATGCGTGGGCTTCCAGGATTGCGCCAGGGCCGGCAGGCCATGCATACGCTGCAGGCGCCCATGGGTGCCGGATATTTCGTGCAGACTCATGGAATACGATGCGCTCGCACCTGTTGGCGTGTCTCGCCAATGACCGCCGACATTGAGGCGCTTTGGCACCGCAAGATGTACAGCTACAGCGTGGCGGTCGGCCAGCTCCCGGTAAACCGCACGATTGATGGGCTGATGACAGGGTGGCGAAACCACCAGGAGTCGCGCTTGGGTCATGAGTAGAAGCGAATGATCCGCCGGGCTTCTTCGGCGAGGTCCGCGCTCGGCTTCCAACCCAGGGCCGCAAGACGTTCGACCGAGATCGTGAAAGGCGCACGGAAAGTATCCTGCCCATTGCCAAAGCGCACCGAAACAGGCGACACCGACGCGGAAGCAACGAGCGAAGCAACTTCATCCAGACGAGTCGCCGCTCCCTGGGCCACGTTGAACAATCGATCTGCTCCGGCCGGTCGCTCCAACAGAATCCGAAGCGCCGAAAACAAGTCGTCGAATGCCACGAAATCTCGATAGCTCAAGCCGTCATTGTTGAGTTCGATGGCGCCGGCCGCCGCTTGTCGACAGATGTCGAGAAACAAGAGTTTGGATTGATCCCCAAGATCGGCATGCGCGGGACAGGCCACGATGTTGGAAGGCCGAATGATCACGGCGCCCGGATGCGGCAACAACAGACGCTCACATTCGAGGTGGATGTGGCCGTAGGGATGCACAGGCGCGGGCAAATCGGATTCTTCAAAACGCGCGCGACCGGCGCCACCATAGACATGAAAGCTGGAAAAATGCAGCAAGCGTCCAACGCGTCCACGCTGCAACAGATCGAGACTGGCCTGAGTGCTCAACCGCGCCTTGTGCGAAGCCTGCGGATCGCGCGCCGCTTCGGCCGCACCCGGCATGGCCAGATTGATCACAGCGTCGAAGTCGCCGTCTGCGGCCAGTGGTGTATCGGACGCGCTGTCGAAATCGAAGACCCGGACCCCGGCACGGCCGATCCAGGCATCGCGCGACGCCGATCGGCTGCGCCGCGTGACCGTGATTTCGTATTCCGCGCTCAGCGCCTGCGCCAAACGCGACCCAATGTACCCACTGCCGCCGACGATCAGGCAGCTGCGTTCAGCCATGCCGGATATCCCAGTTGTACGGGATCAGATCGCTGAACGGACTCATGCGCTCGATCTCATCCGCCGTGTGCACATGGGTTGTGCAATTGGCGACGATCGCCATCTTGTCGCCATAGCCCTTGAAGCCATTCCAGACCAGGGGCGGCACCGTGACCAGGCAATAGTTGCTCTCGCCAATGTGCAGCTCCTGCAGTTCACCACGCGTGGGCGAACCCTCGCGATCGTCGTACAGCACGAACTTGATCATCCCGTGCACGACCGCGTAGTTCAGCGTCATCAGCTTGTGGATATGCCAGGCCTTGATCGCACCTGGATGGATGGTCGAAAAATAAATCTCGCCAAAGCGATCAAAATGCGGCGCGTCGGAACGCAACATGTGCATCACCTTGCCGCGCTCATCCGGAATCTGCCGCAGGGGCGTCACTATCACACCATCGATCATGCTCGGATTTCCTTGATTGTTACGATGACTGGGCCCAGCGCTGGCCCTGCTGCATAGCGGCCTGCTGATACTCGGCAATATCCCCGCGCGTCGCAGCTGGCACCGCGCGTGCACCCGTATGCGTATCGCGATACCAGCGCATCGTGGCCGCCACGCTTTGTGCAAAGCTCCAGGTCGGTTGCCACTGCAACAGATGAAACGCCTTGTCGATGGCAAGCCCTAGCAAGCCCGCCTCATGGACTGCCTGGACCGACGCTTCCTGGGTCCAACTGCCCGGCCAATGCATCAGCACCTCCTTGACCAGCGCACCGACCGAACGATTGGCCTCGGGCAAGGGTCCGAAGTTGAACCCGGTTGCGACATCGGCAACAGTTGCCACGCGCGGCAACTGCACATTGCCGCTCAGGAGCGCAGCAAGCCAGAGATAACCACTCAGCGGTTCCAGCACATGCTGCCAGGGCCGTGTCGCCAGGGGATTGCGGACTACGATTGGCGCCGCGCGCGCCAGACTTCTGGCGCAATCCGGAACGATCCTGTCCACGGCCCAATCGCCGCCACCGATCACATTGCCCGCACGTGCTGAGGCCACGCGCACTTTCGAATCAGGGCTACTGAAGAACGAGCGCCGGTAGGCATGAGTGATGATCTCGGCGGCGCCCTTGCTGGCGCTATAGGGATCATGACCACCCAGTGCATCGTCCTCGCGATAGCCATGCAGCACCTCGCGGTTCTCGTAGCACTTGTCCGAGGTCACCACCACGCAGGCAACCGGATGATCGAGCCGACGCAGCACATCGAGCAGGTTCGCGGTGCCGGTGACATTGGTGGTCACGGTACCGATCGGGTCGGCATAGGATCGTCGCACCAGGGACTGTGCCGCCAGATGGAACACGAAGTCGGGCGCTGCATGTCGAACCGCTTGGTCCAGCGCAGTCAGGTCGCGCACATCGCCAAGCAGATGCCGCATGCGCTCTGCCAGCCCCAGCGACGCGAACAGATTCTGATCGGCGGCCACCTCATCGCTGAAACCGGTCACCTCGGCGCCCAGTTGCAGCAGCCATTCGCACAGCCAGGCACCCTTGAATCCGGTATGGCCGGTGACGAATACGCGCCTGCCTCGAAACTGATCAGCGAACATGCTGTGTTCTACCAGACCTTCCACGGTGCACGACCGGAAGCCCAGAGTTCGTTGAGCAACTGGAACTCTCGCGGCGTATCCATCGGCTGCCAGAACCCATCGTGGCGATACATCTGCAGTTCGCGGGCGGCAGCGAGCTGTTCCATCGGCTCGCGTTCCAGGATCAGATCCTCGCGATCATCAAGAAAACGCTCGAGCACTTCGCGCTGGAACACGAAGAAGCCGCCATTGATGCGACCGCTGGTCACCTGCGGCTTTTCACTGAACTTGTGGACCTCGCCATCCTGCACACTCAGTTCGCCGAAACGGCCCGGAGGCAGCACACCCGTCACCGTGGCCAGCTTTCCATGCGCGCGGTGAAAGGTCAGCAAAGCGGCCATATCGATATCACCGACGCCGTCACCATAGGTCGCGCAGAAGGTGTCACTGTCATCGAGAAAGTGTCGCGCACGCCGCAGCCGGGCACCGGTCATCGCGTGCTCGCCGGTGTCCACCAGGGTCACCTTCCAGGGTTCGCTGGGTACCCCATGAAAGGTCAGACGACCGGCATCGGTACGGCTCAGATCGATCGTCACGTCGGTCGTGTGTGCCGCAAAATTCAGAAAGAATTCGCGGATCACATCGCCCTTGTAGCCGAGCAGCAACACGAACTCATGGATGCCGAACGCGGCATAGCTCTTCATGATGTGCCAGAGGATCGGCTTTTCGCCGATCTGCACCATCGGCTTGGGAATCAGGTCACTGACTTCGCGGATGCGGGTGCCGCGACCACCACAGAGAATGGCTGCTTTCATCGTCGCAGAGTAGCAAATCCGGACACCGGCGCGGGGACCACAGGCCGTTGCGCAGCCAGCACGGCACGTTGTGCGAGCACCGGCAATGCCAGCAGGAAGCCCAGCGCCCAACCCAGGCAGAGCAGGATGAACACATCGCCATAAGCCTGCGCGGCCACCGAAAATGCCGCCACATTCGAGGCCATGAAGGCGACCATGCCATAGCCGACCCGGGCGTGCGCCTGCGAGGTGACCGCAAGCTGTCCCAGCACACGCCACATGTAGCGGCCCAGCGCATAGGCAAACCAGATCGCAATCAGCAGGCCGGGTACGCCCAACTCCATGGTCGGCTTGCCGAGGCCACCCTCGGCGGCACCACGATCAATTCGTCGCCACCAAAGTGCTGGACGCCCTGGCTGCAACTTCAGCCAGCCCAATGCGTCCTGCTTCGGCCCCGTACGCACCGGCAGAAATTCATGCGGATACCCGTCCAGCAGATCAATATCCCAAGCCAGCTCTCGACCGAACCCTGGATCGAACCGCGCCTTCAGGCCCTGATCGCTCATGAACATCACCGTGAACGGCACATCATCATGCGCCGCCAGTCCACGCCAGATGGGGGTCTGATATTGAATCGGGTGGGTGGTCAGGACGGCAAGCACTTGATCTGGGCTTAACCAGCGCGACGCTGGATCACCGCGCTGATGTTTGCGCGCGCAGACGTTTGCAGCGCGGCCTCAACGGCGCGCTTCGCGAGCACCGGCAATGCCAGCAGGAAGCCCAGCGCCCAGCCCAGGCAGAGCAGGATGAACACATCGCCATAAGCCTGCGCGGCCACCGAAAACGCCGCCACATTCGAGGCCATGAAGGCGACCATGCCATAGCCGACCCGGGCGTGGACCTGGGAGGTGACCGCAAGCTGACCCAGCACGCGCCACATGTAGCGACCCAGCGCATAGGCAAACCAGATCGCAATCAGCAGGCCGGGTACGCCCAGCTCCATGGTCAACTTGCCGAGCCCACCCTCGGCGGCACCGCGATCAATCGCTTCGTCGGCACCGAAGTGCTGGGCGCCCTGACTACCCGTTCCCAGCCCGGCGCCAAACCAGCCCTGTTGCTCGACCACCCAGGTCACCGGCTGCAGCCCGAGCTGCGAAATGCGGTCGGGGATGTCTTCAATCACCGAGCGGGTGCGCAGGGCGTAGGCCTGGTAGAGCTGATCGGAATCGACACTGAGATTGTGCGATCGAAAACTGCGCTCGCCACGATCGGGTTCGACCAGGCCAATGATCGCGACATAGGAAATAAGTCCGACGAAGCCAATCACGCCGGCAATCTTGGTGGCGCCGCGCTGAAACCAGGCGATCAGCAGGAAATACATGCTGATAAAAATGGCGATCTGCACCAGCATCTTGCGGCGTCCTGTCAGCGCGCCGATGCCGATCAAAAACAGCACCAGGCCCGTCGCGAGGATCAACTTGAGAAATGAACGTCGCTTGCCAACCAGGAGCAGAAACACAAAGCAGGCGATCGTGCCGGTGTGCCAAGCGGCGATTTCGGACGAGCGGAAGAAGCCCGAGTACGCCTTCAGCGCCATGCTCACGTCGTAGATGATCAGACCCTCGCCGACTTCGCCAAGCGCCGCCCAGTCCACCTCGATGTACTCCAGATACACACCAAACAGGGCGACCGAGGCGGCGAATACGTAGAACCACATCCAGCGGGTGATGCCTGAAAGGTCGAAGCGCACTGCATACTGGTAGGCAAATACGATTGCAGGCAGTGCAGCGAAATAGGACAGCAACCCGATTCCGGTCATCGCGACGCTGCCGAAGCGAACGAAGGAATGCACTGCCTGCAGCAGGACCACGATCACGAACAGGGAGAACTGCGTGCCGACCTGCGGCTCCCAGCCTCGGATCGAGCTGGGACGCAGTGGCACGCGCGACAGCAGCGCCCCGATCCACGCCGCACCAAATACAAATCCGACCAGTACGACAAAATACACCGGCTCGTCGGGGGTCAGCTTGCGCATCGGGTCCTGCATCAAGGCGGTCAGCGTGCACAGGATCAGGCCACTGCGCCAGGATCCAAGCGCCAGCACCGCCGCAAAGAACACCATCACCAGTGCCAACTCAGGCATCATGCTGTTGCGCCTCCAGGAGCCGAGGCCCCGTGCTGTTGAGCCGAATCGCCCAGATCATCCCACGCAGTTCTGCCAACAGTGTGGCCGGAATCCACCAGGGACGGCGCAAATGATGTCGAGTCGCGACCGACCGGAAGAATCGCCGGGCAAACGCGTCCAGCCGCTGCACCCCGGTCTGCGTCCGCAGCGCGAAGTAGTAGGCGCCCACAGAGTGATCCGGGCGGATGGTCACCAGGTGCTCGCCATAGCTGCGCGTCCCGCCCGATACAACACGCAAGTGGTGGATGCAGGCGGCTGGCTCAAATCGTATGCGCGATCCACTGGCGCGGAACCGATGCGCGAACTCGGCTTCAAATCGGTAGGCGACGCGCACAAAATTCTCATCGAAGCCACCGAGCACGAGAGCCTGTGTTCGCGAGACAGAGAAATTTCCGCCCATGAAGTCCGGGATCCAGGCGGGCCTGATCCCGCCGAAACGGAATCCCTCAACCGCGCTGAAGTCCTCCGTTTCCTCCCAGGGTTGAATCACCCTCCCGGCAATGATGCAGGCCAGGTGCGCTGCATGCGCAGCGAGGTGTGCGGCCACCAGGTCGGGTTCCGCGGCGATATCATCATCAAGGAAAAGCACAAGATCACCACTCGCCTCGCGCAGCCCACGGTTCATCGCGGTCGGAATGGAGGGGGGCTGTTGGGCTATCCACCGAATCGCACCGGCCTCGTGTAGCGACGTCAATCGAGCCTGCGTCTCGGGCAGATGTTGCTCGGTCTGGTCGATCACAAGGATCTCATCGGCCCGCTGTGGCAGCGCGAGCAGACTGTCGAGCGTGTCGAGCAGAACCTGCTCGCGACGGTAGCTCGGAATCACAATGCTGATTCGCGGCGCGGCGTTCATTCTGGCCTGCCGCCGAGGTGCTGCGCGTACCAGGCCATTGCCTCGGCCAGGCCTTCCGCCAGTCCAAGCGTGGGACAGAAGCCGAGCAGGCGCTCTGCCTTGCCGATATCGGCCAACGAATGCCGGACGTCACCCGCACGAACGGCATCGTAAACCGGATTGCAGGCCAGCACATGCGGCAGGTGAACGGAAAGTCCCGTCCGCAACAACAGAAACAGTTCATTCAGCGTGGTGCCCTGCCCTCCGGCGATATTGAATATCTGGTTGCTGGCATCCGGATTGCGCGTCGTCGCGGCAAGCAGGTTTGCCTGTACCACCTCGGCAACATGGCAGAAATCACGGGTGGTCTCGCCATCGCCGTGGATGTACACCGCTTCGCGCCGGATCATCTGCGACACCCACCGGGGAATAACCGCCGCGTAGGCACCCTCGGGATCCTGCCGGCGACCAAAGGCGTTGAAGTACCTCAGCCCCACGCAGTCGAGGCCGTAGCAACGTGAAAACGTGTCAGCGTACAGCTCCACCGCGCGCTTGCTCAGCGCGTACGGCGACAGCGGCCGGCCAATCAGTGGCTCGACCGCGGGTACACCCAGGTGATCGCCGTACACAGCACTCGAAGAGGCGTAGACCACCCTGGACACGCCGGTCTCGCGTGCGGCATTCAGCACGTTCATCGAGCCGGTGACATTCGCAGCATGAATTCGCTCGGGATGCTCCATGGACAAGGGCACCGAGGCGAGCGCAGCCTGATGCAACACGACGTCGATTCCTTGACAGGCGCCGAGGCAGGTGGCCGGTTCCTGCACATCGCCAGTCACCATGCGGAATCGTGCCCACTGCTCGGGCGCGAGACTCAGCCGAATTTCCTCGAGGTTGCTCTGGTGGCCCGTGGAGAAATTGTCGAGCCCAACGACCTGTTGATCGAGCCTGAGCAATGCTTCAACCAGATTGCTGCCAATAAACCCGGCTGCACCGGTCACCAGCCAGCGACGTGGCCTGGCCATGGTGGCTTGCCCGGCATCCCGATAGCTCATTCCGAGCCAACCTCGCGCGCGCACGGGCGGCTCAAGTCATTTGTGTGCTGCTGGCCACTCACATCCTCGACCCTATGGGCTTCGCCGGCACGCCGGCGACGATCGTCATCGATTCAACATCTTTCGTCACCACTGCACCTGCAGCGATGACCGCGCCCGCGCCGACAGTCACGCCAGGCAGGATGACTACATTGGCACCCAGCCAAACATCATTTCCAATCCGAACTGGCGAAACACTGCATCCCTGCGACGCTATCGGGGCGCCGCGCGCGTGGAGATGATTGTGGTCCGTAATAAAGCATCCCGGAGCGATCAATACACCATCGCCAACACTGAGGCCCTCACTGATATCAAATTCAGAACCCGCGCCAACGAACACTCCTGAACCCAGTCGTATGCGCGCGCTATCGCCAGTCGCCTTGATAAACACGGAATGCTCGATCTCAACGCCATACCCCGTCTCGAAGCACCAAGGCCGCCGGACGACGCAGTTCGCTCCCACACGGGTCTTTGCGCCCAGATTCGCACCCCGCAGCCTCAGGATCGCAGCGCGCACCCGGTCCCAACCCACTTTCCAGTATGATCCCAAGCGCCGTTCCAGACTGGGGATCACTTGCGATCCATGGGCTGAATTCCAGTCGCCAGAAGCTGATATGCACCTCTGCGTCCCCACCAATGCATGGCGAGCGAGATACGGTCCAGTGCCCGCAACAAGGCAGCTGGCACGAAGGAATGCAGGTATCTCAGCTTCATGTGCCCATTGATGAACGGGCTCTCGAAGTGCCTGACCTCGATCTCGGCGAACTGCGCGTTCTGGTACAGCTGATGCAACTCCTCGGGACGATACGCAAAAAAATGGCCGTCGCCATCAGCCGTGAATTGCCGGTCTTCCCAGTCACGGGGATCACCCAGCTCGGCGAAGGATGGAAGATCGTTCTTCACATAGGCCCAGTTCGGCGTGGTGGTGACCAGCCGCCCGCCCGCAACCAACAGGGACTTCAGCTTGGACAACAACTGCTCAGGATAGACCAGGTGCTCGATGATCTGATTGGCGAAGATCAGGTCGTGTCCGCCCGGAACATCGTCCTCAAGGACATTCGCCGCAAGAAATTGGATATCGCCGTGCGTGTATCGCAAGCGGGCATAGTCGAGAAACTGCTGGCGTATATCCACGGCGAGCACCGAATGCCCGCGTTCCGCAAGCATGAGCGCCAGCGTGCCCTGCGCGCATCCGACATCAAGGATGCGCAGTGGCTTGTCGCCCGCAATCCCAAGATAGAGATCGAGCTGGTTGTGGTACTGATTCCATATCTGTGGCGCCATCCGGTCGTCCCAGATTTCCTGCATATCGTGCTTGTACAGGGCCATCACATCGGCCGGCCAGGCGGGATCAAAAACGGGAGGTCTCATCAGCCTTTCATCCAATGCAACAGAGCCTTCAGATGCCAGGGATTCTCTCTGAGTGCCTGACGGTAGTAGGACTTCGCCAACTGCGGATCGCGGGAACGCACACACGAAGCCACGAAATAGTTGAACCGTGCCTTTTCGCGCCGGCTCAGGGGCCCCGATGCAGCCCGCGAGGTTCCCACTTGCTGCAACAGTGTCGAGTCGTCACGGCTTTCGCGACGAGCGCGAGCGCATTCGAGCGCCAAATTGGCCATCCGAAGTTGTTCTTGGCGCCGCCGGCTACTGATGCTCCCAGCTTCCAGGCGGGCCGTGTAAAGAACTTCTTGCATTCCCAGACACTGTCCCAACTCGGAAAGTCTCAACCAAAGATCTAAGTCCTGCGCGACAGCGAACCGCGCTCGATAGCCCCCAGCGAGAAGGTAGTCTTCGCGGCGAAACATCGTACCGCCATGATGCGGCGGGCCGCGGACTGCACTGAGCGTTTGTTCCCTCAGACCACGGTCAAGCTCCAACAGAACGCGCGCTTGCACATAGAGCGGCTCGCCACCAGGACCTGCAACTTGCACCGCGCACGCTGCCATCACCGCCTCAGGATGCGAACGCAAGAAAGCAAGCTGTCGCAGAAAGCGCCCAGGTGCAGAGATGTCGCCGGCATCCTGACGCGCAATGAATTCGCCCCTGGCTCTCGCGCAACCTCGAATCAAAGCCTGGGTAAGTCCGGCGTTCTGCTGGTGAACGACCTTGAGCCGCTGATCGCGCGCAGCATGCTGATGGAGAATCGCCGAAGTGTCATCTGTGGATCCGTCATCGATGACGATGAATTCCAGTCGGCAATCGGTCTGGTCCAGAACGGACGCCAGCGTCGCGGCCAAGGTGTTCGCACCGTTGTAGACGCCCATGACGATGGAAATGTCGGGTTCGATGGCCAGACCCATCAGCGCCCCACCCGTCCGGCCAGGCGGCTGACTCGTTGCCAGCCTAGCAACTTCGCGCCCATCGCAAACAACCTGATATCCCAGGATTTCGCCTGCGGGATTGTCCGCGCCAGATCGAGCAATGCACTCGCCTCGGCGGCAAGTCCCCGTCGTCCCGCCTCGCGTGCCGCCCAGAACAACGTACGCGCATAACGCAGGAACTCCGGTGCCGACAGTGGCACATCGGCGCTACGCGCATGTGCGAACACGCTGATGTGTGCGGCGACACGCTCGCGCAGCGCTTCGTCATCGCCCCTCCAGAGTTGGCAGAGTCGCTGCTCGCCATGATTGCGCGTCTCGGCGATAAAGGCATCGACATACTGGAGCTTGGCGCCACAGGCACCAGCCTGTGCGTCGTACACCCAATCCTCGAGTTGACGGGCGCGCGGCCACGGGCCCACCCGATCCAGGAAGTTGCGTCGATAAAGGGGCGTCATGGTCGGCCAGAGCGGTTCCGCCAGCAAGGCGGGGAACAGGCTGCGGAACACCTCGCCGGTACGCTGAGCAGGCGACGGGCCGCGCACACCTAACTCGCTTGCGTAGGCCTTTCCATAGCTGATCTGCGCCTCCGTATCCACCCGCAGCCCTGCGATCTGAAGTGCAAACTTTTCCGGCAGCAGCAAATCGTCACTATCCAGAAACTGTACGAATTCCCCGCTGGCGAATTCCAGCCCTTGCTGTCTGGCCACACCAGGCCCCGCATTGTCCTGCCGAAGCACACGGATGATTTCCGGGTGGCTCTGTGCAAAGCCGTCTGCGACAGACACTGTTTCGTCGGTCGAGCCATCGTCCACGATGATGATCTCGATCGGCCGCCAGGTTTGCGCCAGCACACTGGCCACCGCCTCGCGCAGCATCATCGGCCGGTTGTACACCGGGATTATTGTGCTGACAAGATCTTGGATCATGCAGAATGTGGCTCTGTGTATGACGGCGCCCACAACTCCAGCAACAACAGCCGCCAGGCCACATTGCTCAGCACCGACAGCGCGCGCGGCCACGGCTGCCCGCTCATGCCTTGGTCGAAGTAGCTGCGCATCGCGGGCAGCAGACCCAATTCTCGCGTCCATCGCCCCTCGACGATGCGCGCTCGCGCAAACGCGCGAAAGTCGGCGTGATCATCCATCCAGCTTGCTGCCAGAGGCGCACCGAATTTGGGGCGTGCACTGATGGTCTCCGGCAGCAGGGACTCGCGCCGTGCCAGTGCGCGCATCAGGTATTTGTTCTGACCATCGCGCAACAACCACTTGCGCGGCGTCCGATAGGCGAGTTCGGCAACGCGACGATCCAGATACGGCGCCCTTGCCTCGATATTCTCGGCCATGCTGGCCTTGTCTACCTTCATCACGTATTGATTGGGCAACTGGCGCCGCGACTCGAACAGGCGCACTGCATGGAAGGCGTCACCGCTACCGGCTTCGAGATAGTCAGCGAGGATGCCGCGAAACAAATTGAACAGGGCACCGTGTCGACGACCGGCGTAACGCTGATACAGCCGAAACTGCTGCCAGAGATTCAGCCCGGCGGGCGTTCTGAAAATGTCGTAGCCACCGAACAATTCATCCGCGCCCTCACCCACCAGTACCGCCTTGATGCCATGCTCGCGGCAGCGTCGATACATCAGTCGGGTGGTGATCGTGCCCCAGTCGGCGAACAGATCATCAAACACCCAGGCACCCCCGACCACCTCCTGCATGACCTGCTGTGGCGTGATCAGTACCTCGATGTGATTCGATCTGATGTACTCGGCTACTTGGCGTGCGTGAGGTCGCTCGTCGATGACCGAGTCGGAGAAGCCCATGCTGATCGTCAGCACGGAAGATTTCCTCGCTGCCAAAGCAGCGATCAGACTCGAATCGAGTCCACCCGACAGCAGCAGGCCGACCGGTACATCGGCAATCAAGTGCTGCTCGGTTACCTCGGACAGCACCGAATGCAGCTCATCGACACGCGACTGCTCATCGCGGTGATCGGCGCTGTCCGGCGCCGGAGGATCGAAATAGCGGACGAGTTGCATCGGTTTGCCCGCGCTTAGTTCGGCGCGGAAACCTGGTGGCAGTTTGCGTACACCCTCGAAGATCGTCTCATGGGTATCGAATACGTAGCCAAATTCCAGATACTGAGTCAGGCCTGATACCGAGGGCTGCAACCGCATGCCCGGTACACGCTTGAACGCCTTGACCTCGGAGGCGAAGACGACACCATCCTGGCGCTCCGCATAGTAGAGCGGTTTCATCCCCATCGGATCGCGCGCCAGGTGCAGCACGCTATTGCGCGGATCCCAGACAGCCAATGCGAACATGCCAGCGAATCTGGAGACGCAGTCAATGCCCCATTGCAGATAGCTGCGCAGCACGACTTCGGTGTCGCCGAGCGACTCGAAACGATGACCGAGCGACTGCAACTCGCCGCGCAAAACCCGAAAATTGTACAGCTCGCCGTTGTAGGCCAGCGATACCCCAGTGTTGGCATCGCGCATCGGTTGATGACTGGCAGCGCTCAGATCGATGATGCTCAGCCGCAGATGCCCGAGCGCAACACCGGCTTGAACATCACGGTAGGTGCCGCGGTCATCAGGGCCACGGTGGCGGATCTCCTCCAGCATCCCGTCAAGGACTGGCGCAGCTGGCGCTGCGCCGGCCGAGAACAACCAACCGGCTAGTCCGCACATGCTGGCAGGTGCCCGATCAACTTCAGCCGCACACAGGCGCGGCGACTAGGCATTTTCTGCCCGCTTTCCATAACCCACGGGACCCGATCGCTCACCCCAGGTCCGCGACCGCAACTCCTGGATGCGCAGCCCTGGATCAATGGCTGATCTGGCGCGATGACGAGCAAGCGTGGGATTGTCCGTCTGATACTTGCCCGGCTGTGATGGGTGCCAGAGGTGGATCAGAGGTAGGCAGCCGTAGGGCCACACCTCGAGCGTCTGTGCGCGCTCCCAGAACTCGTTGTCTTCACCACCCCAGCCAACAAACCCCTCGTCCATTCCACCGATCTGCTCAAAGGCTGCACGCTCAATGGCGATACTGCCGCCGCCGAGCATGTTTTGCATCACGCTTTCGGGCGCGACTTGCGTCAGCGTTGAGTTTCCTGCGAACACCTCCTGGGTGTGCGCCTCACTCAAGTAGAATCCGAATCGCTTCAGATTGACCAGCGCAAAACCCGAGTTCATGCGTTCGAAGGATCGAGCCGCGTAATCGGCCGAGACGAGAAGATCGTTGTCGTGCAGTATCAGCAGCTGACCTCTGGCTTCGCGGGCACCGATATTGAAGGCCCATGACCGGCAGTAGGGCATGCCGGTGTCCGGCGGCGGCGTATGGATGTGGCGAACCCAGGCTGGGATTCGTCCGGGAAGGCGTGGCACCTTGTCCTGCTCGATGACCAGACACTCGATCCGCACGCCTTGTTGGCCGGCGATGCTCTCAAGGGTCCCGAGCAGATGCGGCAATCGGCTGTCGCCGCGATGGCCGATGATGAAGCTTACTTGCGGCTCATCTTCCAAAGTATCTGGCGCGTCGCGCAAGCGGACGGGATGATCAGCCAGCACTCGCTTCATCAGCCTGCGACCCAGGCTGGGGAATTGCAGCGGCGCGCGAAGATCCGAGGTCCACTGCCAATCGCAACGATACCCACTGGCGTCGGGCGCCATCACCAGCCTTTCGCCACGATTGCAGAGCCCAAGGTAATCCGGGGAAGTACTCCGCAGGGCCGGCAAATAGCGCGGTAGATCCCTGAGGACCGCGCCGAGCATGGCGCGTGCGCGCTGCAACATCGGCCTCAACCCGATCTCGCCCGGAATCCGAGGGATCGCTTGAGGCGCGACAACTGACGCCAGATCGGATCGCGACCAGGCAGCAGTTCGCGCTTGGGAAAGCGCCGATCCAGTAATCCAGCCGGATTGGCGAGCGCCGCGGCATAAAGCGCACGCGTCCGCTCCATCCATGCCTGTGGAGCAGCATACCGATGGCGCGCGAGTTGATTGCCCATACGGGCAAATCGCCGCTGGCGTGCCGTGAGTACACCGGTGGCGATCAAATCGCTTACTGCGCCCGTCCAGTCGCGCGCAATGCGTGCACGTTGGGTGTCGCGCTGCTCATCGTGGTACCGATAGCGCGCTACCAGACGCGGCACATGTACGGCATCAAACCTGCTGGCAATGCGCATCCAGAAATCCGCATCCGCCGCATAGCTGACTGAATCGCGCCACTGCCCTGTTGCCTCATAGGCCGCGCGCGTGAAACAGGTGCCCGGCTGAGGGATGTACTGCAATCTTCCGAGGTAGGCACAAAAATCGAATTCGCCTTGCACGTCCTGACCAATCAATTGCGAGTCGGCGTCAATCAGTTCCACGTCGCCATAGACCAGCCCATTGGTGGGCGTTGCCTGCAATGCGACGACCATCGCCGAAATCGCCCCAGGCAGAAACACATCGTCCGAACTTTGAATGGTGATGATGTCCCCGCGAACCCGGGCCAAGCCCTTGTTCACGGCATCGACAACGCCACGATCAGACTCGCTCCACCACTTCAGTTCAACCGCATCATAGGACTGCAGAACCGCAACGGTGTCGTCGGTAGAGGCGCCATCCAGGACCAGTATCTCAATCGGCCGATAGTCTTGCGCCAGGCAGGAGTCAATCGTCTCCCGGATGAATCGGCCCTGGTTGTAGCTGGGGATCAGGATACTGACCAGCGGTCGCGTTTCGGGCATCGCAGTCATTCAAAAAGGCACGAAGTGATCGAATCGTCGCTTATCATCGCCACGCTTCTGCAGGGCAATCAACTGCGCGCGATTGACCGGTTGTTGCAAGGACACGGTCGACTTGGTCGGAGTCTGGTTGTCCTGCACCAAGGGTCGCAACAGCCGATTGGCCATCGACTTCGCAGCGTTGCGCCATCCCGAGGGCAACGGCCGAGCGTCGTAGTCGAGCACCGTGTAGTCGCGATTGCTGACGATGAAATGCGCCAGTCGCTGCAGTCCGGGGTAGCCGACGTCATCGAGTATGACAACGCCACCGGCATCCATCATCGCGTCGATATAGAAAAAATCGACCAGGGTGTGATCGAACGTATGCCAGCCATCAATGAATCCGAACTGGACACGCTGCCCCGCGGCCGCCAACTTGGGCAAGGCCAGTTGCGAACTGGCCTCATGGAACTCGTAGCGATCCTCGTAACCGGCCCTTCGCACATTGTGCAGCCCCCCGCCCTGCCAGACTGAATCATGCTGAGCAGGGTCCATGCCGATCAGCCGGCCACCGCCGTACTCGCTCATCGCGTCCAGGATATGCAAGGTGCTCAGTCCGTAGGCGAGACCAACCTCGCAACCCACCTTGGGTTTCGCTACTTCGATGGCCCGCTTGATCACCCGCTGCGAGCCCAGTCCAACGCCGGAATGCGCGGGAACGTGGGCGCCATTCGGCAACAGGGTCAGCCCTGTATCGACGATTTCCTTGATGATGGGATTCAATGAAATTCCTCTAGTGGCGTATTGCGGACGGTCAACGCAGCGAACCCAGATCGCGCAACCATGCGTCGAGCAGCGGCATCTCTTGAGCGGGGATCAGCCCAACTTCGACCAACGCCGCGTAGCAGCGGTGGCAGTTGTCGGACACCGCGTCTGCCCCGGGGCTCAGAGCGAGTGCTTCGAGCGTCTGGCGAATCTTCTCATTGCCCAGATAGCCGGGAACCTCCTGCTCAAAATCGCGCATCAAGTTGTGCGGGTTGCGATCCTGGAACATCTCGGGACCATGAAACACCAAGCCATGCCCCATCGCCCAGAGGCAGCGCTGAGCAACAAAGCTGCGCCAGATGTCGGTCATCCTGAAGCTCACAAAACTCGGCAAGTACATCAGCGGATACGCTGCCGGAAACCACCAGGTGCTCTGGCTGTTGAACGGACACCAGGCACCTTCTGGGAGAAACACACTATCGCCATCCCGGAAACGAATGTCCTGATCCATGAGCAGGCGCCATACGGCGTCGACATCGGGCGATCCGTCCGCGAGGCCCTGCTGGATCGGCGCTTCCAGGGCAGAGATCGCTCCCAACGGCGGGGCCGTTGCAAGATGTCGAGCGTGGTCAAGCGGAAGTCCGCGCGGCCACACATGCGCATCGCTGAACCAGCGATACGCATTGATCCAACCGCTTTGCAGACATTGCCGCGCATTCGTCGTCAGCGACCTAGCCCGCCATGCTGGTAGCGGCGCATTGTCGTCGTCAGTGTCAAAGATGGACTTGGCGCCCGCGGACATGGCGATCAGATAGCCGAGGTTCTTGCGTGCGTAGTGATTCAGGGGCAACAGTCCTGCGAGCCCGAAGCCAAGGCCAGATTGCTGCTGCACATTGAAGTAACGGGCACGCTCTGGCCACGTGACCTCGGGCGTCTTCCTGTCTCCAATCGAAATCAGATCCATCCCGGCCGAACGCGCCTGGTCCAGCATGGCGAGCACGGATTCTGTTGGGGCCTGGATCGTTGTAATGACAACACTGCTCACAGGTGCCTCCCTGTTCATGGATGTGACCGAGTCCCGATACCCACGTTCAGCAGATAGGTTTGACCCGATTCGAGGTAGATGGGCAGGAACCCTGCCGCGGACGGTGATGCGAGAAATTCCTCCAGAGCCAGACGACTGCCGATCAATGCCGGCGTGTGCCCCGGATCTTCGACCACGATGATTGCGCCGCGACACATGCGCGGCGACAGCTTTTGCAGAGCCGCAAGCACCGCCTCATAAAGATCAACGTCTATATTCGCCACCGCGATACTGCCGATCTCCGGGGGAAGTTCCGCCTCTACGATGTTCGATTTCAGCACCTGCGCATGAATACCCTTGGAGTCATCCGCGCTCGACATTATCCGCGCACGCACCGTATCGATCCCCTCAGATGCATGGGTGCCCGACCACATGCTGTCAGCGCTCTGGCGTGCGGCCTCGTAGGTAAAGCCTTCGAACACATCAAGAAAGTAACAGTCGCGGCGAATTGAACTCTCACGCATGAACGACAGCGCGATACAGGAACTGCTGCCATTGAAACAGCCGATCTCGACATAGCAGCCATCGAGATGGGCGGTCAGGGCGATTGCCTGCGCCAGATTTAGAGAATCTCCGGGGCCGTAGTCGAACTTCAGAAAGCCCTCTGCGGACTGCCGGGAATGCTCACGCTCAATCGCCCGGCGCGCCGAATCATTGATGTTCGAATAGCGGGACGGCGTATAGACCTGTACCGGACAAAATATTCCGCGCAACTCGACCACCCTGCGAACGTAGGGAAGCCCACAGGCATCGCTGTCGCAGGCATACACAAACACCGACTTGGTCGCGGAGCATGCGTCAACCTGCTCAACCGGCTCCTCACCACACAGAATCCAAGAGCCGCCCTCCATCGTCCGCGGTCGACGCGCATCACTCAACACCACAACCTGACGATCCGGCCAACGGCGGCGAGCTTCGTCCACTGCGTGCTGCACCGCATCCGTCCCGAACTTACGCGTAAACAGAGTCTCCGGATCGGAGTCAACCGCACTCCCGCCTCCAATCCACCAGCCCTTGCCCTCGCGACGCAGGGTAATCCCTACGCTGTTCAAGACCGACTTTGCGATTTTCCTAAACATGCTGGTCGGCGTCCCCTGGCATCCCGGTGCTGCCCGACCCTTGGACAACTCGATCAGCCATCGCCAACACCGCCGTCCGGACAAGCAGACCACCGCAGACTGGGGCGAACTACCCCCTGGATCGGCCAGTTCCAGCCCTCGATGCCCGAGTTCGCGTCTGCAACGTGGAATGAAACTACGGCGGGCTCCTCTAGAAAGACCTCGGATCGATCACGAACCAAGGCAATGTCCAACGTATAGTCACCCGAATTCAGTAGATTGGCCGGCACCAGGCAACTGAATTCGTGGATTCCCGCAGCGAGCTTGGCGCCATTGAGCTTCCTTTCAAAGAAGCTGCCTGAGCTGAATACCCGGTTCTGGCTGTCATCGAAGCAGGAAATGAAGACACCGATTTCCGCATTGGGCTTGCGCACATCGATGCGCACTCCGATCGAAATGGCTGTCGCGACCGACAGTTCTGCACTGGGCTCGCCTGCCGCCGGCCCGACCGAAACCTGGTGCAAGCTGGCAATTTTTCCTGCGCCGCTTTCCGGCAGTACCACGGTCGATAGCCCTCGGCCACTCGGCCCCAGCGCATAGCTCTGCAGTACCTCGGCGATCGCGCCGTGTGCCTCAACGCGACCGCCACTCAGCAGAACGCCCTCAGTGCAAAGATTGCGCATCGCGGTCAGATTGTGGCTGACGAAGACAACGGTACGTCCATCACGCGCGACCTCGCCCATCATGCCGAGGCAGCGCTTCTGGAACTCGGCATCGCCGACGGCGAGCACCTCATCGATCAGCAGGATATCGGCTTCGACATGGGCAGCGACGGCGAATGCCAGTCGCACATACATGCCGCTGGAATAGCGCTTCACCGGTGTATCCAGGAAACGCTCAATGCCCGAGAACTCGACGATCTGATCGAACTTTCGCGCGATTTCGCGATTGCCCATGCCGAGGATCGTGGCATTGAGATGGATATTCTCGCGGCCACTGAGTTCGGGGTGGAATCCGGTGCCGACTTCGAGCAGGCTGGCAACGCGGCCGCGCAGAGTCACTCTTCCACGACTCGGCGCGGTGATCCTACTCAGCACTTTCAGCAGGGTGCTCTTGCCGGCACCGTTGCGACCCACCACGCCCAGGACTTCGCCGGGCCGAACTTCGAAACTGACGTCACTCAGGGCCTGGAATCGCTCAGCGCCGCTGTCACTGGTGCCAGCACCGCGGAGTCGTCGGAAAGGCGCCCGCAGCGTGTGACTGAGCAGATCGTAGAAAGTGCCGTGACGCGGATGCGCGGCACCTACCGAGTACTCCTTCCACACGCCTTCTACTTTGATCGCCGGCCTGCTCATCAGATAACGTCGGCGAATCGCCGTTCCACTCGTTCAAAGTAAGCGACGCCGAGTACGAACAGCAGCACGCTGATCGACAACGACATGCCCATTCCGGTCAGATCAAACGGTCGGCCCAGAAAAACGGAGCGAAAACCTTCGACCACGCCGGTCATCGGGTTGAGGTACAGCAGCCACTGCCAGCGTTCGGGCACCAGACTCACCGGAAAAATTACCGGTGTCAGGTACATCCAGATTTGCACCATGAACGGCGTGATGTGGGTGAAATCACGATAGGCCACGGTCAATGCGGACAACAGGGTGCCGATTCCAAGCGCAGTGAACACTACTGCGGCCATCAGCAGAGGCGCAGCCAGAAGGTTCCAGCTCAGCCCGACCTTGTACCAGGTCATCATCAGCAGCAGGATCACTGAAGAGACCAGCAGGTCCACGAGGCCGGCCCCGATGGAGGACAGCGGAATGATCAGCCGCGGAAAATATACCTTGCTGACCAGATGCGAAGAGCCGACCAGGGATTGCCCCGAGGTCGTGATGGCCGCGGCAAAAAAAGTCCAGGGCAAGAGCGCGGCATAGACGAAAATCGGATACGGGATCCCATCTGAAGGCATCTTGGCCAAACGACCGAATACCACACTGAAAATCAGCATGGTGGTCAATGGACGCAGAACTGCCCAGGCTGCGCCGAGTACGGTCTGCTTGTAGCGCACCTTGACGTCGCGCGCGGTGAGTACCCAGAGCAGTTCGCGATAGGCCCATAGTTCGCGCCAATCGAGCATGCGCCAACCCTTTAAGGGCTCGATCACGGTGACGTGATCGTGGCCAAAGTACTTCTCGTCTTTCAGTTCGGTCACGCGGGACACTCGGCATTGCGGCGGGATACGTCGCGTACCATGGCGGCAACAACGTCGGGCATCTGCTTGACCGCACGCCAACCGAGTTGTGTCGCCGCGCGCTCGGCATTCGCTCGGTTGAAGCGTAAATCGGTCGGTCGCATCAGGCTGGGGTTTACATCCACATGCGCCTGCCAGTCGAGATCCAAGGTCCGGAACGCCGCGGCTACGAAATCGTTGAGGGGATGGGTGTGGCCGGTGGCGATGACAAAATCTTCGGGTTGTTCGAGTTGCATCATTCGATACATCGCATCGACGTACTCGGGTGCCCAGCCCCAGTCGCGGTGGATATCAAGATTGCCCAGTTGCAGACGTTCGCCACTGCCGGCCTTGATGCGGCAGGCGGCGCGGACGATTTTCTGGGTGACGAAGCGTTCGGGACGCAACGGAGACTCGTGGTTGAACAGGATGCCGGAGCAGGCATAGAGGCCATACGCATCGCGGTAGTTGGCCACTTCCCAGAACGCGGCGGCTTTTGCCACGGCATACGGACTGCGTGGTCGGAACGGCGTGTTCTCGTCGGCCGCCGTATCACCGGTATCGCCAAAGCATTCACTCGACCCGGCGTTGTAGAGCTTGATCCGTGCGTCGAGAAAGCGGATGCCTTCGAGCAGATTGAGCGTACCGACGCTGATGCTCTCCAGCGTTTCAACCGGCTGGTCAAAGGAGAGCCCGACCGAACTTTGCCCGGCAAGGTTATAAATCTCGTCAGGGCGAAATTTTGCCAGCACGTTGAGCACGCTGCGGAAATCACTGATCGCCATCGAAGCGACTTCGACCTGGTCGCGAACGCCGAGCCGCTCGAGATTGGCGAAACTGCTCATCTGCGCGTCGCGCGAAGTGCCGATCACCCGATAGCCCTTGCCGAGCAACAACTGCGCGAGATAGGCGCCGTCCTGTCCGGACACTCCGCAAATCAGCGCAGTTCTGGTTGTCGATGTGGCTTGATCTGTGCTCATGTTTTGGCCATTGGCACGGGAAGCACCAAGTCTAGCGCTGCCTGCAGGCGAGCGCGAAAGCCTGGCCAGGCGTAGTGCGCGAGCCGCTCAGGAACGGCGATGGGCTTGCCGAGTGCGCGCAGGATGCCAGTGCGAATGGAATCCTGATCCAGTGGATCGACCAATTCACCGAGCGCTCCATCGAGCAGGGCCTCACGATTGCCGTCGACCAGACTGCCAACCGTGGGAACGCCGCAGGCCAGCGCCTCAAGAAACACGAAACCGAAACCCTCGCCACGGCCAGGCATGGCAAACACATCGGCCAGACGATAGTGATCAGCTTTTTCGTGTTCGGCCACGAATCCGGTGAATACCACGTGTTGGTCCAGCCCGAGATCGTAAGCCTTCCTGGTCAGCCGATCCCGGTCATCGCCATCACCGGCGATGACATAGCAAAGGTCCGGATGCGTGCCAATCAACGAAGGCAGGACCTCGAGAATTTCATCCACGCCTTTGTAGCGCTCCGCGCCCGGCAGTCGCGCGACGGTGAGGATCACCCGGCGTCCCTGCAGTCCATAGCGGGCCAGCAAGGCCGGAGACTTCGCGCGCAATCCGTAGCGCTCAAGATGGATCGCATTGGGCAACAGGAAATAGCGATCGGATGGCAGCGCAGCCCAGGTATTCATCCGTTCCTGGGTGATTCGGCTGATCGACCAGACGGCGCTGACTTTGCGCAGCCAATACCGCGTGGAACGATTCATCTGGGTCCAGACATCGACGCCATACACCATCAACACCAAGGGGCAACGCAACTTCATGCGCAAAATCGCGGCGAGCGGGAGCAGATTCACGTGACCGCAGATCACCAGATCGAATTGCGCGAACGCGCAGCGCAACGCGGTGCCAACATAGCGCCACTTGCTGCCGGCTGCTTCGCCGTGGAAACGAACTTTGCCCGGGATACCTTCTGGCACCAAGGGCAGGGTACGCGGAACAACCACCACTTCGCTCACCTCAGGCATCTCAGCCAAGGCATCGGCAATATCGCGGTTGTACAGCGCGATGCCGCCGTGCCCGCCATAGGCATCGGTAGTCAGCAGCAGCACTCTCATGCACGCGCACCGGTCTGGCGACCATGGATGTAACGCGCCCAGCCACGCAGCCCGCGTTCTCGTGACCCGCCAGTTTGGCCGCGCAGCCAGTCGCGAACAGGAATTGAGAAGCCGCTCTTCGGTCGTTGCAGAATCTTGCGTGAGATGCGCGGTGCGGCGATCTCCGCAACCTCCGCCTTGCTGATGCCCGGATGACGGGCGAAAATCGGCGCGCAAGTACGCACCAGATCGAGATCTACAAAGGGCACGCGGATCTCCAGCGATTGCGCCATACCGGCCCAGTCCGCATCGCGCAGCAACTGGTTGCGCATGTACCAGCGCATTTCCAGCGCCGATATCGCCAGGCGGTCGCTGCGATTGCCGGCAATCGTGCGCTGCAATGCCGGCAAGGTCTGGAGCTGCTCAAGACCCGCGGCAGCGATTTCATGGCCGAGCAGGCCGGGCAATTCCCAGGGCGTATGCAGGCAGCGACGCAGCAGATAGGCGCTGCCGAGACTGTCGCCGTACTCCAGCACGCCAGCAAATTTGGGCGATGTGAACTGCGCGAGCAGCGGCGCCGAGACTCGGCGCAACAAGCGTGGCAGTCCTGGAACCGCGGCGAATGGCCGACCCAGACGCGCAATGCGTGGCAACTGCTTGAAACTCGGGTAGGAGGCAAACAGCTCATCGCCACCGAGACCCGAAAGCACAGCCTTCAGATTCATCCGTGCTGCGGCACGCGCGACAAACCAGGTGTTCACGCCGTCGATCGAGGGCTGATCCATCGCATCGAGCAGGCGCTCGCGTTCGTCCTCAAAATCCTGACGACGCGTCACCAGGCTGCTGTGCCAGGCATCCAAACCGCGGGCGACTTCTTCTGCCAGCGGAACCTCATCATTGCCGGTGCCGATGTATTCCTCGAAGCCCAGCGTCAAGGTGTACGGCCGATCACCAGTCGCTGCTGCATTGTCGGCGATCATGCCCGAATCGATGCCGGCAGAAAGAAAAACACCGACCGGAACATCGGCAATCTGATGCGCCTTCACCGTGTCGCGGATCGCAGCGGCGATGCAATCGATAGCGGAACCGCGGTCCATGTCGCTGGGATAACTCGCAGCATCGCTGAGCACACGCTCGATCTCGCAGAAGGCGACCGATGGGCTGACACCTTGCGCACCGACGCGCATCCAATGTCCGGCGGGCAGCGATCGGATTCCGCGATAGAGGGTAAACGGTTCGGGCACCGAGCCCCACATCATGAAGCCGGCGTGCCCGGCCGGATCAGGCGCGCGATCAACGTCGGCACGGAGCAAGGCCTTGACCTGGGATGCACAGCGAAACACGCCGGCGCGATCTGCATAGTAAAGCGGCTTGATGCCGAACGCATCTCGGGCCAGAACCAGATGGCGTCGCTCGTCGTCCCAGATCGCCAGCGCAAACATGCCGCGCAACTGCTTGAACATTTCGACGCCCTGCTGCGCATAAAGATGCAGCAGGACCTCGGTATCGGAATCGGTCACAAAGACACGACCCAGCGCTTCAAGCTTGGCGCGCAGTTCGCGATAGTTGTAGATCTCGCCATTGAAACTAATCACCAGCTTGCCGTCTGCACTGCGCATCGGCTGCGCGCCACGCTCACTGGTATCGATGATCGCGAGCCGGCGATGGCCGAGGCCCAGACGACCATCAGTTGAATACCATTCCCCTGCCCCATCCGGCCCACGCACCTCCATATGGTCACGCACGCGGCGGAGTTCCTCGCGCTGAACGGCTGGGGCCGAGGCGGAATGTGCGTAGATGGCCACTACACCGCACATAGCATTGTCAGCTTGTGCCGAACCGGACGCCCGGCCCCGCACTATTTCGTCGGTGAGGCAGCATCCAACGATAGACTGGTCCAGCTCACTGGGGCTTCACCGCGTAGACAACCATGGACTTGGCAAGCAAAGGCAGCCGGCCAACGCGATCAATCGAAATAACGCGCAGACCGGCATCCTGTAATGCGCGGCGAATGGTGTGCATCGAGAAGAACTTGAGATGCCCGCCATCCCACAAAGGGTTGTAATGGCTATCGTGCTTGCCGAGCGCGGCGATCACAAGGTTCTTCAAGTAACCATGGTAGGGCGTTGTGACAATTGCGGAACCACCAGGCCGAAGGCAGGATGCGAGCTCATTACAAAAGCCCTGCGTGGAAGGGCAGTGCTCAATGACTTCGACGCTGACTACGGCATCAAACGGCGGCTCTCCCGACTGCAGAAGCGCAGCTGCAGTGCCGCAGAAAAATAGGACCGCTGGGTCCGCCTTACGTGCGACAGCGATGCCCGAAGCTGACGTGTCTACGCCGTGGGCGCGATAGCCCAAACCTGCCAAGCGGCGAGCAAACCGCCCGTTGCCACACCCTAGATCGAGTACCCGCGCATTCGCCACGACATTCAAGCTCAGCAAGCGCTCAACTGCTGCGTAGATCACCTCTGCTGTTCCAGAGACTTCCGCCGACGAGTAACCATAGTCGGCATAACTCACGTCGTCAGCCCCATACTCATGCCTGAGTCCACATCACAAACGACCATCCAGCTGGTCCAATGCAAAGAGCCCTTTCACATCGAAGATCACCGAGGGCGTAGCCGCCAAACGACGAATAGCTCCAGCACCCAGCTCGGCAAATTGCCGGTGCGCCACGGCAACAATTACCACATCGTAATTGGCTGCCTTGGGTAAAGCCGGCAGAAGTTCGATGCCGTGCTCGGCACGCGCCTCGGCGGCATTCGCCCAGGGATCGTAGATGTCGACGCTGGCGTCGTGGAGCCGAGCCTGTTTTATGAGTTCGACCACCCGGGTATTGCGCAGGTCCGAGCAGTTCTCCTTGAAGCTCAAGCCCAGTATCAGCATTCGCGCACCCGCAAGTGGGATGCCCTTGTCCGCAGCGAGCGCCATCAGCCGCGCAAAAATATGCGCACTCATCTGCTCATTGATCAGGCGCGCCGAGCGGATCAGGGTCGGCGCGGCGCCGACTTCTTCGGCCTTGTGGATCAGATAGTAGGGATCGACACCGATGCAGTGTCCGCCGACCAGGCCGGGTCGAACCGGCATGAAATTCCATTTGGTCTCGGCCGCCTTGAGCACTTCCTCGGTATCGATGCCCATGCGGTGGAACATCATCGCCAACTCGTTGGCGAAGGCGATATTGATATCGCGCTGCGTGTTCTCGACAGCCTTTGCCGCTTCCGCAACCCGAATGCTGGGCGCTAGATGGGTGCCGGCACGGATGATGCGGCCATATAGCTGGTCGACGAACGAAGCAACCTCGGGCGTGGAGCCCGAGGTCACCTTGATGATGTCGGCAATACGGCGATTGCGATCGCCGGGATTGATCCGTTCCGGCGAATAGCCGCAGTAGAAATCCTGATTGAAGCGCAGACCGGAGCTCTGCTCCAACAGGGGCACGCAGATTTCTTCGGTAGCACCCGGATAGACCGTCGATTCATAGATGACCACGTCGCCGCGCTTGAGTACGCCTGCGACGATTTGGCTGGCCGCGCGCAAGGGTTGCAGGTCGGGTAGTTTGTCTTCGCTGACCGGTGTCGGCACGGCGATGATGTAGACATTGCAGGCGGCCAACGCGCCCGGATCGGTCGAGAGTTCGATTCGCAGCAGCGCTGGCAATTCTTCGGCCAGCAGTTCGCCGGTGCTGTCGAACCCGGCTTTCAGCGCATCGATTCTGGCCTGCGAGATATCGAAGCCCGTGACCGGAAAATGTTCGGAGAACGCCACCGCCAAGGGCAGGCCGACATAGCCCAATCCGATCACGGCGATCCGGGTATTGGCGAGGTCGGGTGTGAAGCTCATCGGTGGGCCTGATGGGGGCGGAGGTTCAGCCGCATGGAAGCGTCCCACGATGTTGATGTGCCCTTGTAGAGCGGGGCTTGCCCCGCTGCTCTGGTGCTTGTATGCCCTTGTAGAAGCGGGGCTTGCCCTCCTGCTCTTGCTTTCCCGTCGCGCGAAAAAACCAAAACAGCGGGGCAAGCCACGCTTCTACAACGGCAACGGCGGAGCCTTTGATGCTCTCGTTTCCACGAAGCAAGAGCAGCGGGGCAAGCCCCGCTCTATGACCGAAGGGGCTTTCAACAGCGCAGCTGGTCATCCCCTTGGGACAATGGCAACGGCGGAGCGAAAACAGCGGGGCAAGCCCCGCTTCTACAACGTCAACGGCAACGGCGGATGCGGTGAACGGGCTGCGCACTATCGCCGCGCCTTCGCCGAGGCGACTTCGGCTTCGAGCTTGGAGATCTCACGGCGGAGTGCGGCGTATTCGGCGCGTTTGCGTTTAAGGAACTGCACCGTGGCGTTGCCGCGTTGGCGGATGCCGCTCGGCGTCAGCGCATAGGCGTAGGCCAATTTGTTGTCGCTGTTCTTGAAGTTGCGCGCCTTGATCCAGCCTTTTTCGATCAGGGCGTGGATGCAGTAGTGCGTCTTGCCGAGGCTTAGTCCCAGTTCCTCAGCGAGTGCGCGCTGGCTCATTTGTGGATTGGCTTCCAGCAGCCGCATCAATTGCAGCGGAATCTCGTCATGCGATGCGTCGTTCATTGGCGTGATCCACCAGGTGCTCTGCGCGATGGGTGCGAGACGCAAGCCGCGGCAGAGAGGCGCGCATTGCGAATGAAGCCGGTCATTCGTGACTGCGGTGATCTGCCGATCAACGTGATCAAATCGCCAACCGCCAATCGGTGAGGTGAAACATCGGCGCAGAACGCAGACGCTCGCGCATGCGTTCGGGATTGCGCAGAAAAATCACGTTGCCATCGACGGTCAGGGGATCGACCGAATGCAGCGCACGCAGCAGGGGATCGTAGCGATGCCCACTGAATCCGTAGCTGGTAAGCAGATCGACCAGCTCGCTGGCCAGCATTTGGTAGCGCTTGTCGCTGCCATTGATTTCGACGATCAGCGACTGCAGGATGGAACCCGACAAAGTCTGCCCGGCACCCTGCAAGACTTTCAATTCGTAGCCTTCGACATCGAGCTTGATCAATGCTGGCGTGCGGCCGGCAAGCATTTCGTCCAGCGTGCGTACCGGAAAGGATCGCGTCGACTCGGCCGATTCGGTTTCCAGAGCCACGTGATTGCCGGCGCCCAGCGCCGTGGTGAAGCGGATACTGCCCGAGCGATCCGCTGCGACCACTTCGTGGATCTCGACCTGGTCGGCAATCTCGTTGAGCGCGATGTTTCCGCGCAGGGCACGCAGCGCCTCTTCCACCGGCTCCACCGCCACGACACTGCAGCCAATAGCTTTCGCTGCCAACACCGTGTAGCTGCCGGCGTTGGCGCCGACATCGGCGACCAGTTCATTGCTACGCAGGCAGTGCAGCAGAAATCCCATCGACTCGAACTCGTGCAGCCCGGTGTAGACGTTGCCGGTCAGCCCGGTCATGCCACGCGACACACGCAGGCGTGACTGATTGACGAATGGCACATCGATGCTGGCATGCAAGCGGCTGCGCACCTGCCAGGACAGGAATCGCCATAAGCAGGCGAACGGATGGCTGCGACCCAGCGGATGCGCCAGGATGCCGCGGAGCGGAATCAGCAGACGCCGCATCAAGATGTGAGCACCGGATTGCCAACGACAGCCACGCTACCGCCCAATGGCGCTGGGCTTGCCGTATTGCCGAACTCATTGGATTGTTGGATGGAGCCTTTCAAGATCGTTGTCACATGAAACTTGCACCGACACCAGCACACACCACGGCAATCCTTGGAACCCCTGCTTCCGATGCGCGTCTACCGCTTCGCATCGCCTACCTCATGCGGCTAACGCGCGCCGCAGCACCCCACTCAGGCCCAGGCGTGCTGGAACCCGGTAACCAATTGCGAACGCGGGACGACTACCGCCACACGTTCACCCAGAATCTCCATCAACAGTCGAACCCGTTCCGGGCCCGAGGCACAATCAAAGATGGCACGCATGCCGGCGAGTGGGCCCTCGGTGATACGCACCGGATCGCCTGGCCTGCACTCGGGTGCATCCAGCCGCACGCAATCATCCTCGCCCATGCGCGAGCGGATCTGCTCGATCACGCTGGCCGGCACATGGGCTGCCTGGCCGCCGAATCGAACCACACCACTGACCCCACGCGTCGAACGTACCGGGCCAAGCGTCCAGCCGTCTGCGCGCGCGTGGATGAACACATAGCGCGGAAACAGCGGCTCGATGGTCGCCTGCATTCCGCGTGCATTGCGGCGCTGATGGCGTGCCTTGGGCAACAGGCAAACGAATCCCTGGCGGATCAGATGCTGCACGGCGACGGCTTCACAGCGCGGCTTGGTCAGCACAGCGAACCAGCCCAATTCGACGTCATCGGCAATTGCGTTCATGCTGTGAACCTAACCGATGCAGGAACTGCGTTCAAGACTCGAACGCGAACGATTGCGTCGCAATCGTCAACTTTGCTGGCGGTCTCGCAACGGGACGCTCAAGGCCATCGGCACGCTGAGCGCGAGCATCATCGCGAATACACTCTGCAGGGCGGTCGTGCGCAGCGGATAGTCGAGACAGGAATGCAGGACGAGCAGCAAGGCCGATAGCCAGGCAAGCCGCGCGAGCAACAGCGCCTCGGAGTCGCCGTGCGCAGACTCGCGCAGCAGCCGCCAACCGACCCAACCAAACCAGATCAGGAATCCGAGCAGGACCGGCAGCGCCAGCCAACCCAGTTCCAGAATCAGTTCGAGCACATCATTGTGCGCATGATTGACCACCGCATAGCCCGGCCCGGCGCCGGTTTCGGCTTCGTACTGCGGGTACACCTCGGCGAAGCTGCCCAGCCCAGTCCCGAGCGGCGCCGCATCGCGCGCCGCGACCGACAATACCCGGGCGTAAGCCCAGCGGCCATCATCGAGCGGATCGGTCTGCAGCCGCTGGACAATACCGATCAGCGCAAACTGCACAGCCAGCAGCGAAGTTGCGACGAAGATCACCAGCAAGGCACGCCCACCTCCGCGCCGCCCACGCCACTGCAGCAGCAAGGGCATGCAGAACACCACAGCCAGCATGCCGAGCAGCAGGCCTGCCCGCGACCGCGCCAGGGCGATGCCGAGGATCAGCAACATCGCAACGCCAACCAGTGCGACCACGCCCAGCACACCGCCGGGTGAGCCGGGTCGGCGATGCTGGAACCACCAGGCGGCCGCGGCAATGGCGAATGGCAGTGCGGTGACCAGCAAGGACGCAAAATGATTGCGGTTGGCAAAGAACCCCACTGCTTCGGTGGTATTGGTCGGCGAGTGAAAGCGGAGCAGGCTTTCCTGGCCATCGGCCAGTTGCGCGAAGCCGAGCAGGATGCTGAGCAGGCAGATGACGAGAAACACCAGGACCAGCCGGCGTCGCTGCGCATCAGTCAGACGCCAGATCGCGGCGAACAGCGCGCAGGCAGGCAGCAGGGACAACAGGGCGCGTTCGCTGGCGAGCGGATTGAGCGTGGCTCGCGGCGCGAGCACGGCGCCAGCGGCCTGCATTTCGGCTGACAATTGCGCGCGGAAGACACCGATCTGCCACAACTTCTGCGGCAGCGGGAACATCTGCAAAGCCGCCACCAACACGACCAGAGCCAGCAGGGAGAGCAAAAATCGGCGCTCGGTCGACGGCGCAATCGGGCCGAGCGCGAATTGCGCCATCAACAGACCCACCGCCAGCAGTTGAACCGCGGTATCACCCAGATTGCCGCGGCCACCGCCGAGCAGAAGGGCGCTGGCCAACAGCAGAACGGACAGTCCGAAAAACCAGTTGGGCGCGGACAAGGCTCGGTCGAGCCGGTCCGGCTGCATCAAAGATGTACGCCCGATCAGGGACTGACCGTGGGGTCGTCGTCGCGATTGTGTTCGTAGATCGCCACTGCGGCAGCGACTGGCAAGGCGATCAGCAGGGCACGACGCCAATTGAATGACTGTGTCGCACCGACCGCTTCGCTGCTGCCGGGCGCAATGTTCTGGGTAATCGCTTGACCACCAGCACAGGTCGAAGTCTCGGGTACCGTGATCATCGTATTGGGACCGGCCTCCAGATCGCAGCCATCATCAAAAGTGATGCGGGCCCGGCCATCGTCCAGCGTCATGATGCGGTCGCCCGCCTGAAGCGCGAGATCCTCGAAGGCCTCGACGAATTCAGCACCCTGGTTGACCCGGACACCACCGGTCACGCGGGTCAGAGTGGCGGCCGCCTGCACAGTCGATGCCAGCCCAGCGAGGACGAGCGTACACAGCAGCAATGCAGATCGGTTCATGACAGATTCCCTAGCCCCGGCATGAAACGCCGAGCCGCACCGCGAGGTTAGTCCTCAATGCCCGCAACGGCAAGCCCGTTGGCCGGCCTGTTGCGCCCGCCGGCGCGAAGGGCAGGCGCGCAATCGGACGCGTGAAAGGGGGTTGTCGACCGCCAAGCCGCCTACTCTCCTCTGTCGAGTCGGGATAAAGTGCGGCAATGACCTCCTTGATCCCGCACTATATTGGTGGCGACTGGCGCACGCCCGCGTCCGGAAATCACCTCGACGTCTTCGAGCCGGCCACTGGCAAGCGCCACGCACACCTCGCGGCGGGTGATGCCGGCGATGTCGACGCGGCCGTCAGAGCCGCGGCTGCGGCCTTCTCGTCCTGGTCGGGCCTGCGTCACGCGGAGCGCGCGGCGTGGCTGAACCGACTTGCGGACGCGATGGAGGCCAGCCTGAATGAACTCGCCGAAGCTGAATCGCTCGATACCGGCAAACCGCTCTGGCAGACCCGCGATATCGAGATCCCCCGCGCAATCAGCAATTTTCGCTTCTTCGCGGCTGCGGCCACTCAATTCGCCAGCGAATCGCATCATGACGGTGCCTTGCTGAATTACACCCTGCGCCCGCCGCTCGGGGTGGTCGGCTGCATATCACCGTGGAATCTGCCGCTCTATCTGCTCAGCTGGAAAGTCGCGCCGGCCCTGGCCGCGGGCAATACCGTGGTCGCCAAGCCCTCGGAGGTGACGCCGCTGAGCGCGCATCATCTGGCCGAAATCATGCAGCGCATCGGGTTTCCGGCCGGCGTGCTGAATATCGTCCACGGCAGAGGCACGAGTGCCGGCCAGGCCCTGGTCGAACATCCCTCGATCAAGGCGATCAGCTTCACCGGCAGTACCGCGGTCGGCAAACAGATTGCCGCCTACTGTGGGCCGGCCTTGAAGAAGACTTCGCTCGAACTCGGCGGCAAGAATCCGGTGCTGGTGTTCGCCGATGCCCCGCGCGGCGAGCTGATTAGCACCCTGCTCCGCTCCTCTTTCCAGAATGCCGGGCAGATCTGCCTGTGCGGCTCGCGCATCCTGGTCGAGCGCTCCTATTACGCGGAATTTCGCGACACCCTGGTCGCAGCGGCCAAGGCACTGATCGTTGGCGATCCACTCGACCCGGCCACGCGCGTCGGCGCTCTGGTTTCCTCGGCACATCATGCCAAGGTAATGGCCTGTATCGAACAGATTCGCCGCGATGGTGGGCAGATACTCTGTGGCGGCAATGCGCTGAAGCTGGACGGTCGCTGCGCCGGCGGCTGGTTTATCGCAGCCACCATCGTTGAAGGGCTCGCCCCCAAATGCCGCAGCAATCAGGAAGAAATCTTCGGGCCCGTGGTCAGTCTGCAGCCCTTCGATGACGAAGCCGAAGCGCTGGCCCTGGCCAATGCCAGCAGCTACGGCCTGGCCGCCCAGGTCTGGACGCGCGATCTCGACCGCGCGCACCGACTGGCTGCGCGTCTTGAAACCGGCATCGTCTGGATCAATTGCTGGATGCAGCGCGACCTGCGCACGCCATTCGGCGGCATGAAGGCCTCCGGCATGGGCCGCGAAGGCGGCCTCGAAGCCATGCGCTTTTTTACCGAACCGCGCAATATCTGCGTACAACTGGGATCAGCATGAGTCTTCTCCGATGAGCAGCATTGAACACCTGATCCGCGCCAATCGTCGCTGGGCAGAGACCACGCGCGCGGCCAATCCCAATTTCTTCAAGGAGCTGTCGCGCCAGCAATCGCCGCGCTATCTGTGGATCGGCTGCTCGGACAGCCGGGTTCCGGCCAACCAGATCGTCGGCCTGGCACCTGGCGAAATTTTCGTGCATCGCAATGTCGCCAATATCGTCGCGCATGGTGATTTGAATTGCCTGTCGGTGATCCAGTTCGCCACCGATGTGCTGAAGATCGAGCACATCATCGTGGTCGGCCACTACGGCTGCGGCGGTGTGCAGGCGGCGATGAATGGCGATCGCCATGGCCTCGTCGACAACTGGCTGCGCCACGTCGGCGACGTCCGTGACAAACACCAGGGCACGCTCGATCTGATCGATACCTCATCGCTTCGTCACGCCAAGCTGTGCGAACTCAATGTAATCGAGCAGGCGCTGAACGTTTGCCAGAGCACTGTGGTCCAGGATGCCTGGACGCGCGGCCAGTCGCTGACCGTACACAGCTGGGTCTACAGCCTGCTCGATGGCAAGATCAACGACCTCGGATTTACCGTCGATGCCGGCAGCGATGTCCGCCAAGCCTACGACAACACCATGCAACGGATTTGTCGCGTTGGAGATGGACTATGACGGCAACCACCACCGACAGCGCGCCCGCCCCGGTCGGCGCCTATCCGCATGCGCGCCGCGCCGGCAACCTGCTGTTTCTGTCCGGCGTTGGGCCGCGCACACCGGGGACCGATGCGATTCCTGGCCATCGCTACAACGAAGAAGGCCGGATGATCGGCTATGACATTGCGGCGCAGTGTCATCAGGTATTCGCCAATGTGCGCGCCGTGCTCGAAGCCAGTGGCGCACGCTGGGAAGACCTGATCGATGTCACCGTCTATCTGACCGACATGCGCAACGACTTCGCGACCTACAACCGGATCTATGCCGAATATTTCAGCGCGACGCAGCCCTGTCGCACCACCCTGGGCATCACGGCGCTGCCGACACCGATTGCGATCGAACTCAAATGCATCGCACTGCTCGCGGAGGGTAACTGAATGCTCGGACCAGCCTTCAATCTGCAGCAATGGATCGACGAGCACCGTCATCTGCTCAAGCCACCGGTTGGCAACAAGTGCATCGTCGATGGTGATTACATCGTGATGATCGTCGGCGGCCCGAATCAGCGCACCGACTATCACTACGAGGAAGGCCCTGAGTTCTTCTATCAACTCGAGGGCGAGATGGTCTTGCGCATCCAGGAGGATGGCCAGCCGCGCGACATACCGATCCGGGCCGGCGACATGTTCTACCTGCCACCGCGCATCGCCCACTCACCGCAGCGGATGGCCGGCTCGATCGGCCTGGTGATCGAGCGCAAACGACTCGCCCATGAACAGGATGGCCTGCTCTGGTATTGCGAGAAGTGCAACCACATACTCTACGAGAACTACTTCCATCTGACCGATGTCGAGCACCAGTTTCTTGCCGTATTCGATCAGTTCTATCGCTCGCACGAACATCGCACCTGCACCGCCTGCGGTCATCTGAATCCGGCCCCGGCACGCTACGCGGACGAGCGCCGAGACTGAACTCCACACCTGCCCCATCGCACCTGTCCCTGCCCTTGATCTTGCCTTTGCCCCTGCTTTTGTCCCCGAGGGGATTGCATAGAGCGTGGCTTGCCGCGCTGCCCTTGATCTTGCCTTTGCCCCTGTCCCCGAGAGGATTGCATAGAGCGTGGCTTGCCGCGCTGCATTTGATTTGATTTTCCCTTTGCCAAAGATCCAGAGCAGCGCGGCAAGCCACGCTCTACAAACATCAAGATCAAACCGTTGCCCCTGCTTTTGTCCCCTCGGGGACAAGAGCACGACACAGGAGCATCGGCAAAACAACATCGTTGAACGCGTCCGCTGGGCTGAGCATCGGAACCATCAGGTCGCCGGTTGATCGCGACCTGCTTCGGTGCGGTCGGCAACGGTTTCGGGCGCCGGCAGGCACTACAATGGCGCCATGCTGAAAATTGATACTCACGCCCACGTACTCCCCGAGAGCTGGCCGAACTTCGCCGAAAAGTACGGCGACGACCGCTTTGCCGTCATCCATCATCGTGAAGGCCGCCATCGCATCTACAAGGATGGCAAATTCTTTCGCGAGATCTGGCCCAATACCTGGGACCCCGAACTGCGCATGCAGGAGTACGCGCAATTCGGCGTACAGGTCCAGGTGCTCTCGACGGTGCCGGTGCTGTTTTCCTACTGGGCCAAGCCGCATCAGGCGCTGGATTTGCATCAGCATCTGAACAATCACAAGGCCGATGTCTGCCGACGATTCCGTCGCAACTACGCTGGCCTCGGCACGGTTCCCCTGCAGTCACCGCGTCTGGCGATCCAGGAAATGGAACGCTGCGTTGATCAACTCGGGTTGCAGGGCGTGCAGATAGGCTCGCACGTCAATAACTGGAACCTCAATGCGCCGGAGTTGTTCGAATTCTTCCAGGCCGCGCAGGATCTCGAAGCCGCGATCCTGATCCATCCCTGGGACATGATGGGCACCGAGTCGATGCCCAATTACTGGCTGCCCTGGCTGGTCGGCATGCCGGCCGAGCAATCTCGCGCGGCCTGCTCGCTGATTTTCGGCGGTGTGCTCGAACGTCTGCCCCGTCTGCGCATCTGTTTCGCCCACGGCGGCGGCTCGTTCCCTTTTACCATCGGTCGCATCGAGCACGGCTTCAATATGCGCCCCGATCTGGTTGCGGTCGACAATCCGCGCAATCCGCGCGAGTATTTTTCACGCCTGTTTTTCGACTCCTGCGTGCATGACCCTCAGGCCCTGCGCTATCTGATCGATGTCGTCGGCGCCGAGCATGTGATGCTTGGCACCGACTATCCCTTCCCGCTGGGTGAGCAGCGGCCCGGCAGTGGCATTGAAGCCCTTGCGCTCGACCTCGCGGGTCAGGAGCGCCTGTTCCACGGCACGGCCCTGGAATGGCTGAATCTTCCGCGGTCGCGGTTCGATTGAAGTGACCGACCACGCGCCCGATACTGCTCCAAACCTCCACGCCGGCATGCAGCACACGCGGCAACCGGCCCTGGTCGGTAAACTTGCCAGACCGCTCTGTCTGCTGTTCCTGCTGGTTGCGTTGATTGGCGCTGGCCATGCCGCCGAACCTGCGGTCACTGCGGTCAAGGTCAGCATCGATGGCGTCGATGCGGTTCAGCGCGAAGCCGTTGGACAGTCCCTCTCCATCATCGCCTACGAATCGCGCAAGAGCATTGGCAGCGCCCGACTTTCACGCCTGCTGGCACAGGCTCCGGGCGAAGTCCGCAATGCGATGCAGGCATTTGGCTACTACAACGCCGAGACCGTAGTCACGGTCGGCGCCGAGGACGTCAAGCCGAGGGTGATCACCCTGAGTATCGAACGCGGCGAGCCGGTGCGCGTGCGTTCGGTGCAGGTCGAGATCATCGGTGCCGCGGCGCGCAATGAACGCATCGCCAACCTGATCGGTGACCTTCAGCCGGGCAAGGGTGAAATCTTCGATCATGCGACCTACGAGCTCAGCAAGGCGCGCATCGAGCGTGCCCTGCAGCGACGCGGATATTTTGACCAGACCCTGCCCGATCCCCGCGTCGAGATCAGTCGACAGAACAATACCGCTGACATCAGTCTGGTCTGGAACTCGGGCACGCGCTACCTGCTCGGCGAGATCCGCTTCTCCGGCGCACAGTTTGACGAGGCTTTCCTGCGCAGGTACGTGCCGTGGAAAAACGGAGATCGCTACGACCAGCAGCGCATCGAAGCCCTGCAGCAGGCCCTGGCCGGATCAAACTACTTCTCGAGCATCGAGGTGCGACCGGATGTCGAGCACGCCAGCGATTTGCATGTACCGATCGAAGTGAACCTGGCGCCGGCCAAGCGCTCGGCCTATCGATTCGGTGTCTCCTACGACACCGACTACGGCGCTGGCGTGCGCTTTGGGCTGGATCGGCGCTGGCTCAATGACCGTGGCCATACGCTCGGCAGCGAGACCGAACTCGCTCAGAACCTGGCGTTCACCAGCATCGACTACCGTATTCCGCATCATCGCGATGCGCGTCGCTTCTATCTGCTCGGCGCGCGCTACCGCGACGAACATACCGACGTGGTCGATGCCACCTCGACCCTGATCAGCGCTGGCATGACGCGCTCCGGCGACAACTGGGTCGGCAGTCTGGGCGTCAATGCCCTGCAAGGCAGTTTCGTCGTCGGCACGCGCGATCTGTTCGACAGCCGCCGGCGTACCCTGGTGATTTACCCGGAACTCAATGTGACCCGCGTGTTCGCACTGGATCGCATCCGGCCCGCGCACGGCGGCTCCTTGCGTCTGGGTGTGCGCGCCGCCAGCGAATCTCTCGCGTCGGATGTCAGCGTCGTGCAGGCGCAACTGGAAGGCCGCTGGATCACCTCGTTCAATCCGAAGACCCGGCTGCTGCTGCGCTGCGAACTCGGCGCCACCGGCACCGCTGATTTTCCCGAGCTGCCACCCGAGCTGCGCTTTTTTGCCGGTGGCGATCGCAGCGTACGCGGCTATGCCTATCAGAGCCTCGGCGACCGTGATGCTGCCGGCACCGCCATTGGTGGACGCTTTCTGACCACCGCATCGGTCGAGTTCGAGCGCGAGATCATTCCGGACTGGAGTGCGGCGGTGTTCGTCGATGCTGGCGATGTGTTCTCAAGCGGCCGGCCACGCCTGCGCAAGGGCGTCGGTGTCGGCGTGCGCTGGGCCTCGCCGGTCGGACCGATTCGACTCGATCTGGCCCATGGCCTCGACGACCCCGACAGTAGTTTCGCGATCCACATTTCTGCAGGGCCGGACCTGTGAAGCGCTGGCGTACGCTGCTGTGGATTTTCCTGGGCATGATGGTGCTGCTCGGAGGTCTCAGCGCGTGGCTTCTGCACACCGGATCGGGACTGCGATTCGCTGTCGCCCGGGCCCAGGGCGCGCTGCCCGAGCTCAGCATAGGCCGTGCCAGTGGCAGCATCGCCGGTGGCATCGAAGTCGAGAACCTGCGCTATCGCAATGCCACCATCGACATCCAGTTGAAGCAGGCGCATGCCGATTTGCGGGTGCTCAGTGTGTTGACCGGTGAACCCGACCTCGATCGCTTGCAGCTGACTGGATTGCACGTGCATCTATTGCCTGTCGCAACGGCGTCGGCGTCAACGCCAGCTGAGCCAGCCCGCCTCCCGGCCCTGCGCGTGCGCGAGTTGCAGGCCGATGACATCAGCATCACGCGCGGCAGTGATGAGCCCTTGCAGTGGCAGTCGGTTAAGGCCAGCATGCAGATGTCGGACACGACAATCGCGCTGAGCGAGTTGCGCGTCCAGCACGAGCAGTACGCCTTGAATGGCGACACGATAATCCTGCCCAATGACGCATGGCTGATCGGCGACAGCGACCTGCGCCTGCAGACGACAGCGGCGGCTGCCGATCCGATCCAGGCGAGGCTGCGGCGCAGTTCGGCCAAGCTCGGCGCGCCGATTCGTATCGAAGTAAAACAACCGCTGGATATTGTCGCCGAACTGCGCCCCGGCAAGAAATTCGAGCAGTTCGAGCTGGCATTGAAGCTCCCCGAGCAGGATGCCGCCGCGCTCGGGCTCGGCCCCGAGTATCCGCTCGCTGCGGAGCTGGAGATCGTTCGCACCGGTGACGCGTTCCAGTTGTCCGGTGCGCTGAGTCTTGGCACACACCGGGCGCGCATCGAGCCGGCGCAACTGCGACTGCAAGACTCGGCCTTGCTGATCGAGTCTCTGCCGGTACAACTCGCCGATGCGGGCACGATCAGCGTGCAGGGTCGCTTGCCATTCGCGCAGAACGAAGACCTGCGATTACTGCTGGAGACACAATCCCTGACGCTGCTGCGTGCCGGCGAGCCACCGCTGCTGCTGTCGGGATCGCTGGAAGCAACTGGCACCTATGCCGAGCCCACGCTAAAACCCGCTTTACGCATTGAACAGGAAGGCCTGCCACCCGGCCACATCGATGGTCAGGTCAGCATGACGGCCAGTGCCATCCAGTTTGATGCGCTTCGACTCAGCCTGCCGCGCGGTACGCTCGAGGTCGACGGCAGTCTCTCCCGCGATCAGGCTGCGGTCGCGAGTCTGGAACTTGTACTTGCGGATTTTGATCCCTCCCAGTTGTTGGCGGACTGGCCGGGTGCGCTCAACGGCAAGCTGCACTGGCAGGGTTCCTGGTCCGAGCAAGGCGCCAGCGGCGTGCTCGAGATCAGCAGCCTGAGTGGTCGCCTGCGCGAGCAGCCCGTGCAGGCCCAGGGCCAGGTCGAGTTACTGGATTCGAAACTGCGCAGCGCCGAAATTCAGGCGACGTTTGCCGAGGCGCGGCTGGATATCGCCGGTGACATCAGCGGACCACAGCCGCTGCGGCTGGATCTCGATATCCCCGACCTCGCCAGCATTGATGCCAGCGCCGGTGGTCGGCTGCAAATGAAGGCAGAGCGCGATCAGCGCTGGACCTTCGAATTGAGCGCCAATGCGCTGAGCCTGGACGATTTCGCCTTGGCCACGCTCAGCGCCGCTGGCAGTGCCGGGCTGACAGCGGACGACAGCGTCTCCTTGCAGGCAGAGTTCTCTTCCTTGCAACGTGGTGACCTGGTTCTGGATCAGGGCACCGTGCAGGTCGACGGCACCCAGGGCGAGCACGCGCTCAAAATGAATGTGACTGCCCGGCAATCGCAACTGCAACTCGATGCCACCGGCGGCTGGAGCGAAGCACGCTGGGAAGGCGTCATCGACCACGCCGATCTGCTGCTGAGTCAGGACCGCGCGCTGAAATTGCAACAGCCACTGAGCCTGATCGCCAGCGAGAAACAGTTATCGATCAGCCCATCGTGCTGGAGCGGCAGCGACGAGGCGCATCTATGCATCGACGGCGAGCTGATCGCTGGCACCGGCGCGTTCACCGTCGATCTCGGCAAACTGCCGTTGAACTGGGCCAATGATTGGCTGGTGGGTACCGGCTACAGCCTGGATGAAGCCGTGCTGCAGGGCACCGCCAGGGTCGCATTCAAGGACTATCACTTGATCAGCGCCAACGCCGACCTGCGCTCGCAACGCGGCCTGCTGCGTCTGGCCGAGCGAGCTGACCTTGTGCTTGGCTATCAGTCATTGCAAGTGCAGACCGAATTCGCCGACGGCTCGGGCGTCGCCAGCCTGAGCACCGACCTGTTGCCCGAAGGACATGCTGAGGCCGCCTTCGAATACCAGTGGGATGAAACCGGAAATCTCACCTACGATGGCAGCATCAGCGCGCTGATCCGCGAACTCGATGCGATCGAGGCCTTCACCACCGAGATCGCCAATCCCAGCGGCCTGGTCACCGGACAGTTCCGCTTGCAGCAGGATCAGTCTGGCTTCCGCGCCGGTGGTTCCATGACCTTGAGCAATTTCAAGGCCGATGTGCCCGGCCTCGGACTCAAACTCAGCGAAGGCTCCGTTGCGCTCGCCGGTGTGCCCGATGGTCTGATCCTGCGTGGCGCAGTGAAGTCGGGCGATGGCAGTCTGACCATCGATGGTCGCTGGTCGCACAATGCCGATGAGGGACTCACACTCAGCATCGGCGGCGAAAACGTCAGGCTGTCGAACACACCCGAGCTCAATCTGGTCGCCACGCCCGATCTCAAGCTCAACCGCGATCGCGACGGCTGGAACCTGACCGGAACCATCGATATCCCGCGCGCGCGCATCCTTGCCGACCAGCTCGGCACCACCAGTGTGCAGAGCAACGACGTTATCGTGATCGACGACGCCGTGCAGGATGCGCCCGACGAACGTTGGCGCGCGCGCGTACTGGTCCGCATGGGTGACGATGTCCAGCTCAAGGGCTTCGGCTTCGACGGCAGTCTACGTGGCCAGCTCAATGTCCGGCAGTCGAGCGGACGCTCCGCCATTGCCACCGGCCAGCTCAATGTCACTGGCGACTACACCGCCTACGGCCAGGAGCTCGTCGTCAAAAGCGGTGAGTTGCTCTACGCCGGAAGTCCTCTGGATGAACCCTCCGTTCGCGTGCGTGCCGAGCGCGAGATCGGCGAACGCACCGCCGGCGTCGAGATCACCGGTACCGCGCGCAAGCTCAGTTCACGCGTCTATGCCAGGCCCGAGCTAAGCGAATCGGAAGCGCTCTCCCTGCTGGTCACCGGCCGCAGCCTGGGTGATGTCCGCGGCGGCGATCAGAACAAGCTGTCCGTCGCCGCACTCGCGCTCGGCACCATCGGCGGCGACATGCTGGCCAAGAATCTCGGCCTCGATGAACTCGGCGTGTCGTCGAACTCAGGGCTTGCCGGCCAAGCCTTCACCATCGGCAAGTATCTCTCACCGCGAATCTATGTCGGCTACGGCATCGGCCTGCTCAATCGCGGCGAGATATTCACCGTGCGCTATCAGATCAACAAGCGCATCGAAGTCGAAGTCAATATCGGCGAACGCCAGCGCGCCGCGCTCAACTATCGCATCGAGCGCTGAGCGCGGCAGCCGACCTGGAGCCAACTGACACGGAGACGACTGTGCGCTCCCGCCAACTTGGGTTAGGCTTGAGCCATGAACGCCCTCGCCGTCCGCCCGAACGCGCTGCAGCGCAAGCTGACTCTGATTCTCTTGCTTGCTGCCTGCGCCTGCGCAAGAGCCGAATTGCCCAACTACGCAATGTTCGAGTTGCAGGCGCGCACCAACCTGCTGATCAACGACAACGGCTTCAATCTGCCACCTGGAGCATCGTTCAACAGCGTAACGGTGGATCTCAACGATGCCGGGTCTGTGGTATTCCGTGTGCAAGTTGTACCCGGATTCCAGGGTATGTCGGTCTGGTCCGGCGCCGCGGGCAACGGCAGTCTGGTCTGCGATTCCGACAACGACAGTGAAGCCATCATCTCCGATCCCAAGCTCAATCAAGTCGGCGCTGTCGTGTTCTCGCAATTTTTTGCCGCGGCCAATAACGGCATATGGACCTGCGATCCGGGCACCCAGACAGCAGCAATTCTGACTGCCGCGCCACTCGGCGCCACCTCCTGGGGCACACCGGAAATCAATGATGCTGCACAGATCGGTTATCGCGCGGGCTTCGGTTCCGGCCAGGCCTGGGTGTCTTTCGAGGCAGGGACCGTCGCGATTCATGCCACCGAGAACGCCATCGATGTTGGCAGCCCCTATGATTTTCTGTTCACGCCAAGTTTCAACAACCAGCGCCGCATCGCCGGCGTGGTGCGCGCGATGGCCGCAGGCCCGGTGCCACAGCATCGCGAAGTACGCCGCTTTGACAGTAACGGCACCTCGATCCTGGTCGCGATTGATCGTACTGGAGACGCGCTGTCACCGTACCTCGGCTTCGACAATTCCGTGGCCCTCAATGACAGCGGCGTGATTGCCTTTACCGCCAGCCTCGACGGCGGCGTACGCAGCATCCAGCGCAGTGATGGCAGCAATACCGTCGAGATCGCGCGCGTTGGCGTCAATGGGCTGACCGAGATCGAATTTTTTGCACCGGCGATCAACAACAGCGGCCTGGTTGCCTTCCGCGGCCGTGACAGCAATGGCCAGGCGATCTTCATTGGTGACGGCGTACAGCTGCGCCGCGTCATTGGAAATGGCGATGCGATCGCCAGCGATCTCGGCCCTGCGCGGGTCGGTCAGCACGACAGCAGCCCGGTATTCGGTGGCGGTGTCGCCATCAACAGCGATGGCGATCTCGCCTTCACCGCCGGCCTTCATCCCGATGGCAACAACCAGATCGAATGGGGCACCGGCGTCTACATCGCCTATGCCGAGCAATTCACTCTGTTCGCCAACGGGTTCGAGTAACTCCAATCAGAGCGCGTAACCGGCGTTATGCCGGTTCGCGCCAGCCGTCGGGAGCGTAGCGCCGAGCCCGGATGGAGCGCAGCGGCTCTTAACGACAGAGTCGGTCAATCCGGGGCTACTTCCGGTACGCAACTACCCGAACTGGATCGCAGGCCACCCCGAGTGACCCGCGCGCTATTGAAGACGTGCCGCGCTCCATCCGTGTTGGTTTTCTGCTCCCTGTCCTGAAATCTCGGTGCCGATTGCGGGCAGCATGGATCCATGCTTATTCGCGATCGACCTCAGCCTCACTCTGCTGCTGCAACGATCGCTGATCGACGAAGCCTGCGGGCATCGGTCCCTGCACCCAATCCTGGCGTTGCCGCGCCTGGAACTGCACATTCTCCTCATAGCCGACCGGCGGCGGCGCGGCGTATTGGGAATAGCGGCGCGTATCGCCTGGACCCCAGACCGGATCGTTGCCGAAGCGGTGGTCCTGGAAGTTGACCCGCTTGGCCATCACCCGATAGGAGAACGCTGCGTTGGACTGTCCGCCGTTGCGCTCCTTCACATCGAAACTCGTTGTGCCCGGCGTGACAAAGACTTCCTGCGATTCGCCTTCCATCTGGATGAAGACGCGCAGCGGATGGCCACGATCGATCACCACGGTTTCCATGAACATCGCATCGAGCAGAACCGTCGCCTTGCCGCCGACCAGTTGCGCGCCGCCGATGTCTTCAAACCAAACCTCGGGGCTCTCGGTTGCATACAGCAACTGGTTGCCCTTGCTGGTGCCGACCGATGCCGACTTGGTTCCATTGGCAATGACGTGATTGCCATTGAAGTAGCCCGAATAGTTGCTGTTGTTTGCCCGCCAGCCGACCACCGCAGCGTCATTGTTGCCAGTCATTAGCCCGCCGCCAAAACCGAGCCCATACACGCCGATGCCAAACGCAGCCCCGTTGTAGTCGCCAAGCACACCGATGTGCTGGTTGCCTGACGCAGCCTGATGACTGCCATAAACTCCGGCACCGCCGGTAGCCACAGTCGAGTTGAGTCCGCGCACACCGGCACGTGTAGCGGTGGTATTGGTGCCGGTGTAGTTGCCCAAGACACCGGCGCCATTGCCAGAACCCGAATAGACACCCAGCATTCCCGAGAAATTGGTCGTGCTGGCAGCCTGCACCTCACCGTAAACTCCAGCGCCGTTGAATGCCGAATATCCGCTGAGGGGAAATGGGTTTATTGCGTTCCCGAGCGCCGTCATCTGATCACCAGCGAAGGGGCTGGCAATACCTCCGTAAACAAAATTACCCGCATTGCTGATGCGACCGCGGACCACATTATTGGTCATCAGATCGACCGATTGATTGCTGGTCGTTCCAAAGTTTTGCGTCGCCGTCGTCGCATTGGCGCCCACGCGCCACACGGCTTGGAGCGATGTCTGTGTTCCGGAAGTATCGGTCACCGATACGGTACCCACTGCATTGACTGCGACCGCGCTGACCGAACCGCCAGCGCCGGCGGCGCCAGTCGCTCCGGTTGCGCCAGTTGCGCCAGTTGCGCCTGCTGTGCCGGGCGTGCCGGGCGTGCCGGGCGTGCCCATCGGACCGGGATCGCCGGTGGCGCCGGTCGGACCCGTTGATCCGGTAACACCGATTGGGCCAGTGGCACCAGTTACTCCGGTCGCGCCATTCGGGCCGATTGGACCGGCTGATCCCGTGGATCCGGTAACACCGATTGGGCCAGTGGCACCGGTGACTCCGGTCGCGCCGACTGGACCGATGGGACCGGTTGGCCCCGTTGATCCGGACGCGCCGACTGGTCCGAGGGGACCGGTTGATCCCGTTGAACCGGTCGCGCCGACTGGACCGATGGGACCGGTTGGCCCCGTTGATCCAGACGCGCCGACTGGACCGAGGGGACCGGTTGATCCGGTTGATCCAGTCGCGCCGATTGGTCCGATTGGGCCGGTGGCTCCGGTCGCGCCATCCAGTCCTGCAACACCCGTTACGCCGGTGGCGCCCGTGGATCCCGTGCTTCCCGTTGTGCCAGTCGGACCAGCAACGCCTGATGCGCCAGTGGCACCTGTGGGTCCGGCAACACCCACTGGGCCGCTGGCACCGGTTGCACCTGTGGCGCCGGTCGCACCCGTTGGCCCGACCGGAATCGCTGCGCAGCGTCCGAGCTGACCGCTCGCGGTATCAAAGCAGAGATATTCTTCTTCACCGACCGCAGCGGGCAAGGCCGGAATCACCACCGAGCCATTGTCATTGACGCGCAAGCGCACCACCGCGCCCGATTGGCTGATCACCTCGAAGCCATCGCCCGGCGCCAACTGCGCCTCGATATCGGCAGCCGATGCGGCAGAACCAAACAGGGCAAGCTGCAGCGCCAGGCTGAG
>JBBSLG010000018.1:0-99718 GCA_038255435.1 Lysobacterales bacterium | reverse complement strand
CTTAGTGATCCGGTGGTTCTGTATGGAAGGGCCATCGCTCAACGGATAAAAGGTACTCCGGGGATAACAGGCTGATACCGCCCAAGAGTTCATATCGACGGCGGTGTTTGGCACCTCGATGTCGGCTCATCGCATCCTGGGGCTGTAGTCGGTCCCAAGGGTATGGCTGTTCGCCATTTAAAGCGGTACGCGAGCTGGGTTCAGAACGTCGTGAGACAGTTCGGTCCCTATCTGTCGTGGGCGTTGGAGGTTTGAGAGGGGCTGCTCCTAGTACGAGAGGACCGGAGTGGACGTATCTCTGGTGTTCCGGTTGTCACGCCAGTGGCATTGCCGGGTAGCTATATACGGAAGAGATAACCGCTGAAAGCATCTAAGCGGGAAACTCGCCTCAAGATGAGACCTCCCGGGGCACAAGCCCCCTAAAGGAACGATGTAGACCACGTCGTTGATAGGCTGGGTGTGTACGACCGCAAGGTTCAGCTAACCAGTACTAATGATCCGTGAGGCTTGACCATATAACCTCAAGACGCTTCGCCTCGATGACACATCGAAGCCCAAACGCAAACATGTTACGTCCCATCACCTAATGCGAGTCCGCGCCCAAAGGCGCGACTCCACCCAATCCTTGGCGACCACAGCGGTGTGGTACCACCCGATCCCATCCCGAACTCGGAAGTGAAACGCATCTGCGCCGATGGTAGTGTGGCTTAAGCCATGCGAGAGTAGGTCATCGCCAAGGACCTTTTGAAAACAAACGGGCTGTTCCGAAAGGAGCAGCCCGTTTGCATTTGCCTGCGACAGGTCATCGCCAAGGACCTCTGTAAGAACCAAAGCCCTCAGCCCAAAACTGGGGGCTTTGCTTTTGTTCGAGGGCAGCCATGCCCGAGGTACAGCCATGCAATGGGCGAACCCGCGGCCGGATCGCTGCGCCACGCTTCGTTCTGGCCCATGCGGCCCAACGAAGAATCGATAGCCTTTACATCGTGTAGGCGATTGCGCGGCGCAAGGCCACGCCAAGCGTGGAGTGCGTGTCCCACCCCCACCTAGTGCAACATTCCCGCGATGCGTCAGACTTCGCAGATGGAAACTGGCGTCGCAAAAAAGTTATGGATCGCTGCCGGCATGGTGGCGCTTGCGCTCGGGTTGATCGGTGTCGTGCTGCCTCTGGTGCCGACCGCGCCCTTCGTGCTGCTCGCTGCCTACTGCTTCTCGCGCGGAAGCAAACGCTGGGAAGACTGGTTGTTGGGGCGACCCAGGCTTGGCCCCATGATCCGGAACTGGCGCGCGTATCGGATCGTTCCACTGGCGGCAAAGTGGATGGCAACGATCACGATGAGCCTGAGCGGTGTCGCCAGTTGGTTCTACTTGCCCGATGCCTATCGCTGGATCCCGGCGCTCGTGTTGCTCCCGGTCGCCATCTGGCTCTGGATTTTGCCGAGCAGGATGCCGGTACAGGGCCGCTGAGCATCGGTCACTTCCGTCGCATCCTCTTTCATTACGCCAGGTTGATCCAGGTGGCCTTTACCTCGGTGTATTTGGCGAAGGCATGCAGCGATTTGTCGCGGCCATTGCCAGACTGTTTGTAGCCGCCGAACGGTGCAGTCATGTCGCCGCCGTCCCAGTAGTTGACCCAGACGCTGCCAGCGCGCAATTTACGCGCGACGCGGTGGGCTCGGCTGAGATTGCTGGTCCAGAGTCCAGCAGCCAGTCCGTACTGGCTGTCGTTAGCGATGCTGAGCGCTTCATCCTCGTTGTCGAAGGCGATCACCGACAGCACCGGCCCGAAAATTTCCTCGCGCGCGATACTCATGTGTTTGCCGACCTGATCGAAGATGGTTGGCTCGATGTAAAAGCCTCCGCTTTCGCTCAACGCCTGCTTCCCACCCAGTTTAAGCTCGGCGCCTTCCGACTGACCTTGTTCCACGAAGCCGAGGACGCGTTGCATCTGGCTCTGATCTACCATTGCGCCCATCGCGGCGCCCGGCTCGAACGGATGCGCCGGTTGCATGGCGCGGCCTGCCTCGATAACGCGGGCAAGGAATTCGTCTTTGATCGATCGCTCGACGAGCAGACGCGATGCCGCAGTGCACACCTCGCCCTGGTTGTAGAAAATCCCTGAGGCGGCAGCCGACGCGGCGAGTGCAAGATCAGGCGCATCCGCGAACACGATGTTCGGGCTCTTGCCGCCACATTCCATATAGGCGCGCTTGAGATTCGAGCGTCCGGCACATTGCAGCAGGAGCTTGCCGACCGCGGTTGATCCGGTGAAGACCAGGCCATCGACGTCCATATGGAGCGCCAACGGCTCGCCAGCCGCTTTGCCGTAGCCGGGCAGTACGTTGAACACGCCGGCCGGAATTCCGGCTTCGATGGCCAGCTCGGCAATCCGGATTGCGGTGAGCGGTGATTTTTCCGAGGGCTTGAGAATGACCGAGTTGCCGCAGGCCAGGGCGGGCGCGATTTTCCAGCAGGCCATCAGCAAGGGGAAGTTCCACGGCACGATGGCGGCGATGACACCAAGTGGCTCGCGGGTAATCAGCCCGAGCTCATCGTCTCCGGTCGTGGCCACCTCGCCATAGACCTTGTCGATTGCTTCGCCGGTCCAGCTCATGCAACGAACACTGGCCGAAACGTCGACCCCGAGCGCGTCGCCAATGGGCTTGCCCATGTCAAGCGTCTCAAGAAGGGCAAGCTCCTCGGCATTGTCCTGCAGCAGTTGGGCAAACCGGACGAGCACCTTCTTGCGATGCGTGGGCCGGCTTGCCGACCAGCTACCGGCGTCAAAGGCGCGCCGCGATGCGCGAACGGCGAGATCCACGTCGGCTTCATCGCACTCGGCGATCTGGCCCAGCACGCGGCCATCGATCGGACTGATGCAGTCGAATCGCCGACCACCAACCGCGTCAACATAGCGACCGTCGATGAATGCCTGGGTTCGAATCGAAAGTTTGTCAGCCCGGGCCTGCCATTCGGCACGCGTCGTGGAATTCTTCATGGTCTTCCCTCGGTGAATGGGTCATTGCACGGCAACAGACTCTACCGTTGTTCTGTCGTTAGAACGTCGGTGGTGTGCTCGCGCTGAATAGAATGGCGTCGGTGCTTCCGACATTGCGAAAACGGTGTGGCTGGCGGCTATCAAAATAGTAGGCCTCGCCCGGACCGAGAACGCGCACGTGCTCGCCGATGGTGATTTCGACCTCACCACTGACGACCACGCCGCCTTCTTCGCCCTCGTGCGACAGCATGCCGTCTCCGGTATCGCTACCGGCGGGCATTACCTCGCGCAGTATGCACATTTGCCGGTTTGCCAATCCGCTGCCGACCAGGAAGTAGCAGATGCCGGTGGTGCCCAGAACCGGCTGCTGCTCGGGAGTGAAAAACGGGCCAACCTGGTCGGCGACCGGGAGATCGAGAGTGAAAAAATCCGCGAGTGATATCGGGATTCCGTCGAGTACCTTCTTTAGCGAGCTGATCGAAGGGCTGACCTTGTTTTGCTCAATCAGCGAAATGGTGCTGTTGGTCACGCTGACGCGCTTGGCCAACTCGCGCTGACTCAGGCCCTTGCTCTTGCGTACCGCTTGCAGGCGGATGCCAATGTCCATTGCACTGCGCCCCCACGATGATGCTGAATATTAAACACTTGCTTGAATCAGGGTCAATTTTTTGCACAATCCGCGCTTTCTTGTAAAGTTTTTTCAACACTGATAGCGTGCTCGCCAAACCATCACAGGGCAAGTCATGAGCGAGTCAAACGCCGACGCAGCAAGCAATCTGGCCGATCACTACCATGGGCTTGCCACCAGCGACCCGGGTCAGTTGGACGCGTTCTGGATGCCGTTCACTGCCAATCGCCAGTTCAAGCAGGAGGCCCGCATGCTCGCCAGCGCGGCGGGCATGCACTACCAGACGGTTGATGGTCGCCAGATCCTGGACGGCACCGGCGGACTCTGGTGCTGCAATGCCGGCCATAGTCGCGAGCGCGTGATTGCGGCGGTCAGCCAACAGATCCGCACCCTGGATTTCGCACCGACCTTCCAGATGGGGCATCCGCTGCCGTTCGTGCTCGCGGAGCGGCTGGCCGAGATCGCGCCGGATCCGCTCAAGCATGTGTTTTTCACCAACTCCGGTTCCGAATCGGTCGACACCGCGTTGAAGATCGCGCTGGCCTACCATCGCGCGCGCGGCGAGGGCGGTCGGACGCGTTTGATCGGTCGCGAAAAGGGATATCACGGTGTTGGCTTCGGCGGCATCTCGGTTGGTGGACTGCCGAACAATCGAAAGTTTTTCGCCACCCAGTTGCCGGGCGTCGACCACATTCGGCACACCCTGGATCTGACTCGCAACGCCTTCAGCCGAGGACTGCCGGCACACGGCCTGGAACTCGCCGAGGATCTTGAGCGGCTGGTCCAGTTGCACGACGCCAGCACCATCGCCGCAGTCATCGTCGAACCGATTGCTGGATCGGCCGGGGTGATCCTGCCGCCCGAGGGATATCTCAAGCGCCTGCGTGAAATCTGCGACAAGCACGGCATCCTGTTGATCTTCGATGAGGTGATTACCGGTTTTGGTCGCGTCGGCAAGGCGTTTGCTGCCCAGCGCTTCGGCGTCACGCCGGACATGATCACGACCGCGAAGGGCCTGACCAATGGCAGTATTCCGATGGGCGCGGTGTTCGCGTCCAAGGCCATCCACGACACCTTCATGAATGGCCCACCGGGCGCCATCGAACTGTTCCATGGATACACGTACTCAGGGCATCCGGTGGCCTGTGCTGCCGCTGTTGCCGCCCTCGATATCTATCACGAAGAAAACCTCTTCGAGAAGGCGATCGAGCTGGGCGCGTACTGGGAAGACGCGATCCACGCCCTGCGTGACCTGCCCAATGTCGTCGACATCCGCAACTTCGGCCTGATCGGGGCGATCGAGATGTCCTCGCGGCCCGGCGCCGTCGGGGCGCGCGCCTATGAAGTTTTCACCCGCTGCTTCTTCGACAAGAACGTACTGATCCGGGTGACCGGCGATGTGATTGCGCTGTCACCGCCGCTGATCATCGAGAAGTCGCATATCGATGAACTTTTCGGACGAATCGCCGAGGCTATCCGCGAGACTCCTTAGTACTATGGCGGCGCGCGCAGTGCCCGCTGAAGGCTTAGGCGCTGCGCGAGGGTTCGGCTTCAGCGATCGGAATGTTCCGGCAGCAACTCTACACACTGCGTCAGCCCCGGGAGGGCAAACTTCATGCTTATCGGCGTACCCAAGGAAATCAAGAACCACGAATATCGAATTGGGCTGACGCCTTCCGGCGCGCGCGAATTGATTGCACATGGTCACCAGGTAATGGTGCAGCACGATGGTGGGAAATCCATTGGACTCGGCGATGATCTCTATCTCAAGGCCGGTGCTGAAATCGTCGACACCGCGGAAGAGATATTTGCCCGCGCCGAGATGATCATCAAGGTCAAAGAACCGCAACCGGCTGAGTGCGCGATGCTGCGCCCAGGCCAGGTGCTCTACACCTATTTGCATCTGGCGCCGGATCCCGCGCAGACGGCGGCCCTGGTCAAATCCGGATGCACCGCCATCGCCTATGAAACGGTGACCGACCGTACTGGCGGGCTACCCCTGTTGGCGCCGATGAGCGACGTGGCTGGCCGGATGTCGATCCAGGCTGGTGCGCATGCGCTTGAAAAGGCCCAGGGCGGATCGGGTGTGTTGCTCGGTGGCGTACCCGGCGTCAAGCCGGCGGAAGTGCTGGTGATTGGCGGCGGCGTCGTCGGAATCAATGCGGCGCGGATGGCGATGGGAATGAATGCCCATGTCACCATCCTTGATCGCTCGCTCAATCGACTGAAGTATCTCGACGAACTCTATGGTGATCGCCTGACCACGATCTACTCCACCCATGATGCGATCGAGGAGCGTCTGCCCGATACCGACCTGGTGATTGGTGCTGTGCTGATTCCCGGCGCCGCCGCACCCAAACTGGTGTCGCGTGCGCAACTGAGTCTGATGCGACCCGGTTCGGTGCTGGTCGATGTTGCGATCGATCAGGGCGGCTGCTTTGAAACCAGCAAGGCGACCACGCACCAGAATCCGACCTATGAAGTCGACGGCGTGATCCATTACTGCGTGGCCAATATGCCCGGTGGTGTGGCGCGAACCTCGACCTTCGCGCTGACCAATGCAACTCTGCCGTTTGCAGTTCAGCTCGCCAACAAGGGCGCGCGCCAGGCAATGCTTGATGATCCGCATCTGCTCAACGGATTGAACGTGCACGCCGGCAAGGTGACCTATGAGGCGGTAGCGCGCGATCTCGGCTATGCGTACGTGTCTGCCGTTACGGCACTGGGCTGATTTCCACATGGCCGCGCTGGCAGGCGGCGTAGCGGGGCCGTCGCTGCCCTGCACGCACCGCAATACTGGCTTCGGAGCGTGCGATGGCGACTGATCCAAGCGAGCAGCCATCTGCGCGCACCGATCTGGCGTTTACCCGCAGCAGTCCCTATGGCACGCAGGCCGAACCCACGTACTCGGGTGCGCTGAGCTTCCTGCGTCGGCGCTACAGCAAGGACCTGGTCGGCGTCGATCTGGCCGTGGTCGGCGTGCCCTTCGATCTCGCAACGACCAATCGGCCCGGCACGCGGCTCGGACCGCGCGCGATCCGCGCCGCTTCAGCCTCGCTGGCCTGGGCGCCGGCTTATGCGTGGGAAATTGATCCCTGCGCAAAGCTCAACATCATCGACTGGGGCGATGTCTGGTTCGATTCTGGCGAGCCGCACAAGGCGCCCGAGTTGATCGAGGCGGAGTTTCGGCGATTTGCCGACGCTGGCGTCGCCGTGCTTGCGCTCGGAGGTGATCACTTTGTCAGCTATCCGATCCTGCGCGCCCTGCACGGCAGGCACGGCCCACTCGCGCTCATACATTTCGATGCCCATTCCGATACCTGGGCGGATCGCGAAGGCCGTATCGATCACGGCACGATGTTCTTTCATGCTGCCAGGCAGGGCCTGGTCAATGTTGCGCAATCGATCCAGCTCGGCATGCGCACGCACAATCCCGATACGCATGGTTTCGACGTGCGCGATGCAACCTGGTTGCATGCCGCGGGCATTGACGCCGCCATCGCCGCGATTCGCCAACGTGTTGGCTCAGCGCCCTGCTATGTCAGCTTCGATATCGATTTTCTCGATCCGGCATTTGCGCCTGGCACGGGCACGCCCGTCGTTGCCGGATTTAGCACCTTGCAGGCCTTGCAGTTGGTACGCGGATTGGCTGGGCTCAATATCGTCGGTATGGATGTGGTTGAGGTCTCGCCACCGTTTGACGTCAGCGAGATAACCGCGCTGGCCGCTGCCAGCATCGCACAGGAATTGCTGGCGGCCTTTGCCACCCGAATGCCTGCAACCGCCTAGCGCAGCTCAGTTTCACGGCGGCCCGGCGCCTTCGCTAAGCTCTGGCGCAAGTCCATTGCCGAGCCGCCCATGTCCAGGATTGCATCCGCCCGCGATATCTCGTTCCTGCTCTACGACTGGCTGCAGACCGATGCGCTCTGTCAACGGGAGGAATTTGCCGCACACAGCCGCGAGACCTTCGACGCCGTGCTGCGCCTCTGCGAGCAACTCGCCAGCGAGTACTTCGCTCCGCATAACCGCAAGGCCGACAACAATGAGCCGCATCTGGAGAACGATCGCGTTGTTCTGATCCCCGAGGTCAAGCAGGCGCTCGACCGCTTCGCTGAGGCAGGACTGTGCGCAATGAGCGCTGCCGAATCACTTGGTGGCATGCAGCTTCCGTACACCCTTGAGCGCGCGGGATTCGCCTGGTTTCTGGCGGCGAATGTCGGCACGATCAGCTACCCGCTGCTGAGCATGGCCAATGCCAACCTGATTGCCCGACAGGGTAGCCCGCTGCAAATCGATACCTTTGCGCGGCCGCAGTACGAGGGGCATTGGCTGGGCACGATGTGCCTGTCCGAAGCACAGGCGGGCTCCTCGCTGGGTGATATCAGGACGCGTGCCGAGCCTGACGGCGAAGATGAACTCGGGGCACGTTATCGCCTGCGCGGCAACAAGATGTGGATCTCTGGCGGAGATCATGAACTCAGCGAGAACATCGTGCATCTGGTGCTGGCCAAGATTCCTGGCGAGAACGGCCAGCTGCCCGCGGGCAGCGCAGGCATTTCGCTATTCATCGTGCCCAAATTCCTGCTCGCTGCCGACGGCTCGATCGGAGCGCGCAATGACATCGCTGTGGCCGGGCTCAATCACAAGCTCGGTCATCGCGGAACCAGCAATTGTCTACTCAACTTCGGCGAGGGCCGCTGGCAACCCGCACAAAAGCCGGGTGCAATCGGCTGGCGTATCGGCGCGCCGGGTGAGGGATTGAAGTGCATGTTCCAGATGATGAACGAGGCACGGATTGGTGTTGGCTTCGGCTCGATCATGCTCGGCTACACCGGCTACCTGCACGCACTCGACTATGCCCGGCTACGGCCGCAGGGTCGCCCGCTGGATCGGCGCGATCCAGAGAGTCCTCAGGTTCCGATCATCCAGCACAGCGATGTGCGGCGCATGTTGCTGGCGCAGAAGTCCTATGTCGAAGGGGGCTTGGCGCTCGGTCTGTATAGCGCCCGCCTGATCGATGACCAGGTCAGCCATCCCGATCCTGGCGCCCGGCGCGACGCCGGCCTGTTGCTGGACTTGCTCACTCCCGTGGTCAAAGCCTGGCCAGCCGAGTGGTGCCTTGCCGCCAACGATCTGGCGATCCAGGTGCATGGCGGTGCCGGCTATACGCGTGACTATCCGGTCGAACAGTTCTGGCGCGACAATCGACTCAATCCGATTCACGAAGGTACCAATGGCATCCAGGCGATCGACCTGGTCGGCCGCAAGCTGTCCGCTCAACAAGGCAGTGCGATGCGGGTGCTGGTTGCGCGCATCGGCGATACGGTTGAGCGGGCCAGCCGAAGCGAGGACGCCGAGGCGGTTGAGCAGGCTGGCTTGCTTCAGGCTGCGCTCGCACGACTGCAGGAGACCAATGAAGGACTCGCGCGCGAAGCCGATATCGAGCGCCGGCTCGCCAATGCGCATAGCTATCTACTCGCCTTCGGCCACATCGTCGTTGCCTGGCTCTGGCTGGAACAGGCGCTCGCTGCGCAACGCCTGAGCGCAGAAGCCGATTGCGATTTTGCCGCAGGCAAGCGCAGCGCTTGTTGCTACTTCTTTCGCTGCGAGCTCAGCAAGGTCGCGGGATGGCTGGAGCTCGTACGGCGCGGCGAAGACTCTGCTCTGCGTATGCAGGACGACTGGTTCTAGGGTTCTGCTCTGCCAATGACGGCCAGTGGTTCCAGGTTCGGTTGCTGAAATACTGCGTTGCTCGAAGTCGCCATCGTCCCGCGCCGGAATCCGAGCGCTTCTGTGCCTGCGATAGGCTTGCTCCGCTATTGATCCGCGTTACCCGCGCGAACGCGGGCGGCGAACGCCAGCTTCGGCTTGCGCTGCCGCGGGGACCGGCGCGCCACGCATCAGGGCCTCAATCTCGTCGGGATCCTTGGTCACGCTGGCGGTCAGCACGATCGGGTCGCCGCGGGTGACCAGCACATCGTCTTCAATCCGGATACCGATGCCACGCCAGCGCTTGTCGACAGTTTTTTCGTCGACGGCGACATAGAGCCCCGGTTCGACGGTCAGCACCATGCCCGGTTCGAGCTCGCGCGAATCTTCGCCGACCCGATAGTCTCCGACATCGTGCACATCCAGCCCCAGCCAATGGCCGGTCTTGTGCATATAGAAGCGGCGGTAATCGCCAATCTTGATATTGCTCTCCGGACTGCCCTTGAGCAGCCCGAGCCGACACAGGCCACGGGTTAGCACGCGCACGGCGGCCTCGTGCATCGCCAGAAACGGCACACCTGGCCGCGCCTTGTCGATCGCCGCGAGCTGCGCGGCAAGGACGATTTCATACAGTGCCCGTTGCTCGGCGGAGTAGCGACCATTCACCGGCCAGGTGCGGGTGATATCGGAGGCATAGCATTGGTACTCGGCGCCAGCATCGACCAGGAGCAGATCGCCGTCGCGCAGCACCGCATTGTTGGCGCGATAGTGCAGCACACAGGCATTGCTGCCACCACCGACAATGGGTTCGTAGGAAGCAACCGCCTGATGGCAGCGGAACGTGTGTTGCAGTTCGGCCTCGATGGCGGTCTCGGTCATCCCCGGTCGCGTAGCCCGCATGGCGCGCAGATGGGCCTCGGCAGCGATTTCCGCAGCGCGCTTCATCAGCTTGATTTCAGCGGGAGATTTATACAGGCGCAGGTCGTGCAACAGATGACCGAGCGCAACAAACTCGTGGGGCGGGCGGGCGCCTTGCTTGACCATCGCGCGCACGCGGTTGACCCAGCCCATCAGCTTCAGATCGAAATCCGGGTCTCGACCAAAGTGGTAGTAGACGCGTTCGCGGCCCTCGATCATTCCGGGCAGGATGTCGTCAATGTCGCTGATCGGGAACGCATCATCAATACCCAGTGTTGCCGGTGCCGCATCGGTCCCAAGTCGAGGCCCATCCCAGCGTTCGCGTTCGACATCGCGTTCACGACAAAACAGGATGACCTCGCCGTGTTGCCGGCCCGGAATCAGCGCCAATACTGCGTCCGCCTCGCCGAAGCCGGTGAGGTAATGGAAGTCACTGTCCTGCCGATACGGATAGTGCGCGTCATTGCTGCGGATGCGCTCGGGCGCCGCCGGAACGATCGCAATGGCCTCCCGGCCAATCATGCGCATCAACTGGCGCCGGCGCCGGGCGTGCTCGCTGGTCTTGATGGCGATGCTCAATGTCGCGTGGTCCTGGGTGAAACGTCGGTCAGTTCGGACTGCAACAGCATCACCCCGACCCGCACGTACTCGAACACTTCGGAAAAATCAGTCTCGTCGTCGTCGCTGTCGCCGGATTCGAGATCGCTGGCAGCAATGCGTGAGAGGTCGGCGAGCACTTCTTGCGCATTATCGGAGAGATCGACCGCGGCATCATTACCGGCAAGTCCAAGACCTCCGACAAATCCCCGGCACCACTCCACCAGGGCATTGGCGCGCATGGTCACGCTGTCCTCGGTTTCAGGCAGCAGGGGTTCGAAGACGAACAGGGGATCGTTGAGCTGGTTGCGCGAAAGATCGAAGAACTGACTGAACTGTCGCCGCGCATTGGCGTCATCGCTGATGACATCCTGCAAAGCCTCCAGCGCCAGCGCCTCACACCAGGCCTCGGTGCCGGCTGCGCCGCCGGCGCATAGATAGCCGCAGAGCGAGCCATGCAGTTCTGAGGCATTGATCCCGATCTGGTGCTCGCCCAGGATCCGGTCGATATCGGCGTGAGAGAGTCCGTCCATGCTCGAAGTGTAGCAATCGCCGCCCTGCACCGGATATCAGCGGAGGACGGGCGCTGACGTGCTTCCGCGCAAGGGTTATGCTTCGGCACCAAGGTTTCGAACTTCGGCAGTGAACCCAGCAGCAAGCCATGTCAGCAGGAACGACCGGCGCAGCCCGCCAATGCAGGGCAATTCGGGCGCCGCCCGGCCCTTGCTGACTGTCCGCTGCTGGACGGGGCTGCTGCTCGGCGCGGCGCTGTCGGGTCAACTCTGCGCCGCCGAGTCGACCGTGATCGAGCGCCGTTACTATTTTTCACCGTCCAGCCGTGAAGGCGAACTCGCCCAACACACCGTCAATGCGATGTTGCAGGATCGTGCTGGCTTCCTGTGGGTGGGTACCCAGGGCGGCCTGCATCGCCATGACGGTTATACCTTCACGCGCTACGAGAACCGCGCCGACGACCCTGATGGCCTGCCCGACAGTTTCATCACTGCCCTGGCCGAGGACTCTGGTGGGCGCATCTTTGTTGGCACCGCTCAGCGGGGAGTCGCGCGTTGGGAGCCGGCGACCGGAAACTTTGTTCGCATCGCCGCAAAGCCCGAGGAATCAGCGCGTCGCAATGCCATCACGGCGCTGCGTGCTGACGCCGGCGAAGGTATCTGGATTGGCTCGCAGTTCGGGCTGGAACACCTTTCGCGCGGCGGAAAGCGCACCGAAGTCTTGCGGCTGGTGCCGGGTGACGAGCGCAAAGTTCAAGTCAACGACCTGGCCAGTTGCTCCGACGGTGCGCTGTTCGTGGCCACCAGTGAAGGCCTTTACCGGGTAAACCCCGGCTCGCTTCGCGCGCGCGTGTTGTCCGTGCCGGAGGACGGGCGCATGCTGACGGCCGTGCATTGTGATGCCACCGGCGCGCTCTGGGCGGCGGCCGGCCTGCGCCTCTACGAATGGCAAAACGGCGAGATGCGTCTGGCCTGGAATGGCGAGACCGCCGATCCGCCGCTCGTGCACGCCGAGATCGTCGACATGGTCGAGGACACGGGGCGAAATCTCTGGCTGGCGACCGACGCCCGCGGTCTGGTGCGGTTTTCCCCCGCCGACTCGGGCTACGAGTTGCTGCGCCATCATCCGCGACTGGCCGGCGCATTGCCGGAGGACTCGCTGAAGTCCCTGCTGGTAGATCGCTCTGGCATGCTCTGGGTTGGTGGCGCCGTCTCCGGTCTTGCCCATGTCTGGCCGGGGGGCAGCCATTTCACCTATCTCCGCGACGAATCGCCCGGCAATTCGCTGGTGGACACCAACAATGTGCGTGCGCTCTGGCCGGATGCCGATCGTGGTCTGTGGATCGGTACCGAGGGCGAGGGGCTCAAGCGCTATGACTTTCGCAGTCGACAATTCGAGTATCTCGGTGGCTTGTTGGCAAAGGCCCTGGGCATGTCCATGCAACCGCCGGAGTTCCGCATCTTTGCGATTCGTCCAGCATACGAACCCGGTCAATACTGGATAGCCAGCAATCACGGCGTCTTTCATTTCGACCCGTTAGGCGCTGTCGCGCGTGCTCTGCCAGTGGATTTTCGCAGTGAGCAAGCCCTGCCATCGGCTGACGTGCGCTCCTTGATCGTCGCCCGCGATCGCACACTCTGGATGGGCACGCTGAATGCCGGCTTGATCCATCATGATCCAGTCAAGGGCAGTTGGCAGCGTTTTGCTACCACGCCCGACGGGACCGAGCCCGGTCTCTGGCATGCCGGGGTGCTCGCCCTGCACGAAGATTCCGAAGGGCGCATCTGGATCGGCACCCTGGGTGGGCTCAATGTGTTCGAGCCTGAGACTGGAGTCATGCGGCGGGTGGCGCGCGACCCCAAGCGCAAGGACGCGTTGGCCGGGGAACTGGTCCGGGTAATCTTCGAGTCGGCCGACAAAACCCTTTGGGTCGGGACGCATGCCGGACTCAACCGGATGATCCAGTACGACGATGGCGAGCCGAGCTTCCAGCGTTATCTGCGCGGCGAAGGTCTGGCCAACGAAACCATCTATGGATTGCTCGAGGACCGCGCACGTCGGCTCTGGATCAGCACCAATGCCGGCATCAGTCGTCTCGATCCTGATAGTGGTGAGGTTCGCAACTTCGGACTGCAGGACGGCTTGCAGGGTTCGGAATTCAATGGCGGTGCATTTGCCGCCTTGCCCGATGGAAGGTTGGCGTTTGGTGGGATCGAGGGGATCAACTGGTTTCGCCCCGAAGACGTGGAGGATCAGCAGTACCTCGCGCCGCTGGCATTCACCGAGGAGCAGATTGGCAATGTGCGACGCGCCATCACCGACCCGAGTGGCTATCGCGCTCTGCGCATCGATTCGGATGAACGCGTTCTGATGCTGGCGTTCGCGGTGATGGACTTCGTCGCGCCGAACGAAAACCGTTTCAGTTACCGCTTGCTCGGCTATGACAGCAACTGGATCGATCTGGGCACCCGACACGAAGTGGCGTTCACCAACCTGGCGCCGGGTTCGTACACTCTGCAAGTGACTGGCAAGCATCCCGAGCGTGCCGCGCCCGGGCCAGTGCTGGAGCTCGCTATCGAAGTGTCGCCGCTGTGGTGGCAAACCTGGTGGGCCCAGGCCGGGGCGGCAGTGCTTCTGCTTGGAATGTTTCTGATCTGGTGGGTGAATCGCCGCCGCCGGCTGCGCAATCTGCATCGACAGAACGAAAAACTGAAACTCTTCAGCGGTCGGCTTTCGTCTGCGCTCTGGGCCAGCCGCGACGGCTTCTGGGACTGGAATCTTGAAACCGACACGATGTTTCTGTCAGGCCCCGAGGAGTTTGTCGGGCCAGGGCGGGAGACCCGGATTTCCACCCGAGAGTGGCGCGAACAGGCTGTGCATCCGGAGGATCGTCCGCGCGTCGAAGCGGCGCTGGAAGAGCACATCACCGGTCGTACCGAACACTACGAATCCGAGTATCGAGTCACCACGTTTTCGGGACGGACCGCCTGGATTCTTGCCCGCGGCCGGGCGGTGCGCCGCGATCCGCAGGGACGCGCCCTGCAGGTTGCTGGCACGTTCCGCGACGTCAGCCAGGAGCGCCTGCTCGATCGCGATCGCCGGATCGCGCAGGAGGTCATCCGGTCGATGCGCGAGGTGGTCTGCGTCACCGATCTGCAGTTCCGTTTTGTTTCGGTAAACGAGGCTTTTTGTCGCGTCACCGGCTACTCGATGGACGATGTCGCCGGTCGCGATGCCGGCATGCTCGATTCCGAGCAGCACCCGCCCGAGTTCTATATGGAGATCCGTCAGGGATTGCTGCTCAAGGGCCACTGGGGCGGTGAACTCTGGCAGCGACGCAAGGATGGCGAGCAGTTCCTTGCCTCACTGGAAGCGAACGAAGTCTGCGATTCATCGGGACAAAGGCTGTACTGGGTCGCGGTCCTGACCGATATCACCGATCGCAAACGCGCCGAGCAGGAGCTGCGCTATCTCGCCAACTACGACACCCTCACCGGCTTGCCCAATCGCACCCTGCTCGGCGAGCGGCTTGCGCATTCACTGATCCGGGCGCGCCGCCTGGGCAACAAGGTCGGTGTGTTGTTCCTTGATCTGGATCGCTTCAAACACGTCAACGATTCCATGGGTCATGCTGCCGGTGACCGCCTGCTCAAGGCAGCGGCAGCTCGCATCGTCACCAGTGTGCGCGAATCGGACACGGTCGCACGGCTCGGTGGCGACGAATTCACCGTGGTGTTGGAGGATCTGAAGGATATCGAGGAAGCCGAACGCGTCGCCCGCAAGTTGCTGGTTGGCTTTACCCAGCCGCTGGAGATCGACGGCCGCCATGAAGTGGTGATATCGCCGTCGATCGGGCTGAGCCTCTATCCCGAACACGGACAGGTTCCGACCGATTTGCTCAAGCACGCCGATACCGCGATGTACCACGCCAAGGATCGCGGACGAAACACCTACCAGGTGTACACCGATGCGATGGACGCGCAGGCGCGTCTGCGCGCCAGCATGGCGGGGCAGTTGCACAAGGCGCTCGAGCGCAACGAATTGAGCCTGGTGTTCCAGCCCAAACTGATGCTCGCCGATCAACGCATCACCGGTGCCGAGGCGCTATTGCGCTGGCGCAATCCGATACTCGGGGAGATATCTCCGGTAACCTTCATTCCGATTGCCGAAGAGACCGGACTGATTGTTCCCATTGGCGAGTGGGTGGTTCAGCAGGCCTGCATCCAGATCAATCGTTGGACCGCGGCCGGTTTGACCGAACAGAAGATTGCGGTAAACGTCTCGGCGTTGCAGTTGTTCCGCGGTGAATTGGCGCGCCGACTGCGCGAGATTCTCGAGGCCGAACGAGTTCCGGCGAACCGCATCGAGATCGAATTGACCGAGTCGATGCTGATGGCCAATCCGGAGCAGAGCATCGCAACCCTGACCCAGATCAAGGCACTCGGCGTGCACATCGCCATCGATGATTTCGGCACCGGCTACTCGTCGCTGGCTTACCTCAAGCGCCTGCCCATCGATACGCTGAAGATCGACAAGACCTTCGTGGCAGATCTCAGCAGCGATCCGGACGACGAAGCGATCACTACGACCGTGATCATGATGGCGCATTCACTTGGGTTGGACGTGATCGCCGAAGGCGTCGAGACGCCCGATCAGATGCGTTACCTCGCCGAGCAGCAGTGCGACGAGGTGCAGGGAAATCTGATCTCGCCGCCGCTGGACGCCGATCGCGTGCTGCAGTTCCTGCTTGATCGGCGGCCGCTGCCCAATCCACAGGAATCCCTGCCCCTGGTCTGAGTCGCGGCTGGAACCCGTCAGCCAATGCGTGATCCCGATTCGAAATCACTGATCGCCTCGACCAACTGGCCAAGGGCGCGCTGTTCGATCCCGCTCAGATGCGGATTCCAGGCATCCATCAGCAGGATGGCGCCGGGCTCGCTGTCCTTGTTCCAGAGTTCGTGCTGAAAGCTGTCGTCAAGCACACAGGGCTCGCCTGCGACCCAGGTGCGCGCCTCGCCATCGACAATCCGCAGCCCGCTGTCGCCACCCACGATCAGCGGCAGATGCACGACGACGCGGGAATTGGTCAGACCAAAACGCGGCGCGATGTTCGATTGCGGACTCATCCACGAGAAACATACGCTCGGTGCCTGGTCGCGGATCTGGCAGAGATCAAGGGTATCGATCACTGCGCTGGTGGCCGGGCAGGAAACGTGGTTGGCCGCGATGCGCGCGCCGTGCCGGACAAAGTAATAGCCGTCCCAGCTCGCGGTCGGATTGTCGGTGCCGGCAGCGCTGGCCGCCGCCGGTCGTTCGGCCAGGCGCAGCTGCGCTTCGCCACGAATCGCCCCGTAGGACTCGATCAGGCGCTGGGTCCACGGCAACAGGGCGGGGTCCAGGAAGGGTGTGGCCGGCAGATCAGGCACGAAGAGGAATCGTGGCGCCTGGCGCGGATCCTCGGGCTTGGCATCCGATTCACCCAGGAAGTGGCCGAGCGCACGATCGACGCGTTGCAGCGCGTCGCTGCCATATTCGCCACGCATCGCCTCGAATGATTGCACGAGGACCTCGCGTCGCCACTGACGCACCCGCTCCACGCCCTGCAGCACGGTGTCCAGCAGGGCCGCTGGCGTGGTCTTTTCATCCAGCCATTCGCCCTTGCTCTGGGCGCGGCGAATGGCCTGCATCAATGCCTTGTTGGCACCCGTACGGTCGCCACTGACATCACGGACCTGGCTCAGCAGCAGCCAGGCCGGGTGGAAGTCAGGAAATTTTGCTGTGGTCTCTTCCATCAGGCGACAGGCGCCAGCGGGTCGACCCGAGTGGGCATAAGCGAAGCCCAGATTCACCGCCAGCTGAGGATGGTTGGGGGCCAGCGCGCGTGCACGCTCAAGCAAGGGCGCCGCGCGCCCCGGATCGGCACGGTCCATTGCGAAGCGCGCCAACTGAACGCAGGCTTCCAGGCTGTCCGGCCACTTCTTCAGGATGCCGCTGTACAACGATTCGGCCTGCAACACCTGATTGCTGTCGACGAGGGCGCGCGCCTCGACCAGGCGAGCCTGCAGCTGCGCCTTGGATGTGGCTTGATTCATGGGGTCATTCTCAAAGGGCTTGGGTCAACTGCAGATGATAACGCCGCCGGCGGCCCAGCGCTGGCCCGGATTCGTTGCTGGCGAGCATCAATCAGCGAAAAGGAAGCTCGAAATGACTACCCGCCATCCAGTCGATGTGCAGGGGCTCGTCGGCATCCTTGATCGATTCGTCGCTGACATCCTTGCCTGTACCGTAGTTGATCTGGGCAGCGGCTGACTTGTTGATGGCGAGCACGACCACGAGGCGACTGCCCGGAGCGATCAGGCGCGCAACCAGGCGATTGCTACGGAAATCCAGCTTTTCGCGGCGCCCTGGTTTGAGCAGCCGACGTTTGCTGCGATCAGCCAGGAGGCTGGCGCGGCCAAGGAACCAGCTCAACTCGAAATAGTCGCCCTGGGCGCTGAGTTCGTACAGGCTTACCGTGAAATCGAAGTCGCGGCGGTTGCTGGTCAACTCGAGCGCGCCGGAAAAGCGGCCTTCCAGTTCTACTTCCCGGCTGAGCGGATCGCCAACGAAGACCAGGGCGTTCTCCGTGTCGAGCTCGTCCCGGATGGAAAGGGCCGGCCCTGAAGCTTCGCTCGAGGCGCGCTGCCGGAAGTCGATGGATTGCCGGATCGTAGTGCCCGGATTCGGTGCTGTGGTCTGCAAAGGATGCCGACCGTCCGCACCGGCCTTGCCAAAATAGTAGCGCTCGCGCCGCGTTCCGATATCCGCCAGTCGGGCCGCGTGCCGCCAGCGGTCAGCGCCCATGACCTGGTAGTTGATACGGTCAGTGAGCAGGGCTGGCTTGCTGGCACCCTTGAACAGGTAATCGAACCACTGGTAACGCAGCGCCAACATATCAATCTGCGCAACCGGATCGATGGCGTAGCCCTGGACCACGGGGGCCGGTCGCGCCTGCGCGCCGAAGTGATCATAGGGGCCGACCAGCAGATACTGCTCGCGCTGCGGACGATACTGCTCGAGTGCATCGAAATAGTAGAGCGTGCTGAACAGTGCGCCATCAAAATAGCCGCTGACATGCAGCACCGGAATCTCGATCGCCGCAAACTCCTTGCGGTAGGGCAGCATCCGCTGCCAATAGCGGTCATAGCTGGGATGGTCGAGCCAGCGTTGAAAAATCGGACTCGGCGTTCCGTCGATGCGATCCAACTCGCGATAGGGCCGACCGCTGGTGTACCACTCGGTTTCCATCCGCTGCCAACGGGCGTGGTCATTGTTGACTGCAAAGTCCATGCCCTTGTTGTTGGTCACGTGCGGAATCCAGCGGTAGATGAAGGTCTGGAAGACGCCATTCTCCATCGGTACATCGATGCCGGGCGCAATCGCCACGACGGGCATGATTCCCTTCAGGGCGGGATGCCGGAGTTTGGCCGCCGCCCATTGCGTATAGCCCTCGTAGCTGCCGCCGAACATGCCAACCCGGCCATCGCTCCACGACTGCTTGCTGATCCAGTCGATCACCGCCGTGGCATCGGCACCATCATGCTCGTAGGGCACGATGGCGTCGGGGCTGGCGCCCTTGCCGCGGCTGAATGCCGCGACGCCTGCGTAACCTTTGGCCGCCGAACGTTTGGCTTCCGACAATTTCCATCGCGGGTCTGCGTAAATCGAGAAGTTGAGCAGGGTCGGCAGGCGCGTGCTCGATGACTTCGGTCGAATCACCATTGCCGCGATCTGCGCACCATCGGCGCTGGGGATCATTACGTCGCGATCGATCTGGTAGCGGCGGCCGTCGTCTTCTTCGATGGCAAGCTCGGCCAGCGGCAGCAGTCGCGCATAGAGATTGGCCATGAGGTATCTGCGGACCAGTTCAAGCGCGTCCTTCAGCTCGATGGTCGATTTTCCTGCATGTTGCGTGATTGCTTCGGCGAGCTGCTGCTCAAAGCCGGGGAGATAGGCACCGAATCCGAACTGCGCCCGTTCCGCGCTGCGATCGTCCAGAGACTGGAAGTGGCTGCGGAAAGTATCGGCAAAGACCGTAGCAAACTCGATATCAGTGGACTGGCTGCGCAGTTGAGCTTCGAGATAGACCTGATAGGGCAGCATGAAGCTGGTGCGCTCGGTGTCGTCGGCAAAACTTCGCTGCGCCCGCAGTTCGCCAATGGAATCGAGTGCCTGCTGGTACTGCTCGGCCACCATTTGCAGGCGGAAACGCTGGGTCAAATCGATGCTGCCCGAAATTTCGCGGTCGAGCGCAAGCGCATCCCGAGCCAGCTGCACGATGGTCGCGGACGCATGGGCATCGCCGGTTGTGATCGCCTGCGCCAGCTTCAATTCCTGCGCATGGCCGGCGAAGCCAGCGAGCAGCAGAACCAGGCACGAGCACAGGTTTGCAACAGACGGATATTTCATGCGCGGCGTTCTCCGGCGATGGGCGATCTGGGTGCTGATGAGTATAGGCATGAAGTGCGACGCTGGTTCGCATGCACAAAAAAGCCGGCGCTTTCGCGCCGGCTTGGTGTTGCAGTTACAGCAGCCAGGATCAGAACTTGTAGTTCACGCTCAGATAGATCATGCGGCCCGGCAGATCGTAGGTGCCGGCGTCGTAGCCGTTGAGCGAGCAGGTCAGACAGATCGGCGGATCCTTGGAGAACGCGTTGTTCACGCCCAGCGACAGCTTGAGCGCGTCCACACCAAACGGCGCGTTCCAGCCAAAGCGGACATCGTGATACGTGGTACCGCCGAGGGAATGCTGATCGTCATCGGTGCTGCAGCCCGGCAAACCGGCCAATCCGTTGCACGACTCTTCCACCTTGCTGGTGTAACGAATGTTCCAGCTGACGTCCCAGATGCCCTCGCCACCGCTCCAGCCGAGCTGCAGATTGCTCTGCCAATCGGGGATGGAGCTGTCGTTGACTTCAACACCGACGGTACGCTGGGCGATATTGCCATCTGCGTCCACTGCGCTGTAGTCGATGACGTGGGTGGACTGCAGCGCGGCGGTCAGACGACCGAAGCTCCATTCCGGGCTGGCCCAGGTTGCCTTGAAGTCGACGCCGTCGGTCTCGATTGCACCGAGGTTGTCGAGGAAGTTGTTCGGCGGCGCCAGGTTGCCACCGGCAACGCGGTCGAACGGCGAGCAGAGCAGGGCATCGGTGCCACCGGCGGCCAGGCAGGCATTGAGCAGTGCCTGGATGTCACGGGCCTGGATGGCACCGTCAATCTGATGGTTGTAGTAGCTGAACTCGAAATCGACCCGATCCGACCAGGACAGATTGGCAGCCCAATCCGGGCTGTAGACCGCGCCCAGCGTGTAGCTGTCCGATTCCTCGGCATCGAGGTCGGGATTGCCACCGGTGAAGGTGGTGATCTGGGTGTTGGCCTGCTCGAAGCCGTTGGGCACGCCCTGGGCACGACAGGCGGTTTCAAGCGGCGTGGTGTTGAGGCCATCAGCATCGTTGACCACGACATTGTTGGTCGGGCCGCAGGGATCGATCAGGGTTGCACCGAACTGGGTCAGGCCGTACAACTCGCCGAGATTGGGTGCGCGGAAGCCTTGCGAGTAAGTGCCACGCAGGACCAGGTCATCCATCGGCTGCCAGCGGAAGCCGACCTTGCCGGTGGTGGCGCCGCCGAAGGTGCTGTAGTCGGAATAGCGCAGTGCCAGGCTGGCGTCGAAAGTGTCGGTGAACGGAACGTTGAACTCAGAGTAGATTTCGTCGACATCGTAGTCGGCCGATACCGGTGCTGCGAATGAATCCTGCGATTCGCCGGTCTGGCGCAGTGGATCGGGACGGAAATCACCCTGGTAGTTGCGATGCTCCACACCGGCAGCAAAACCCGCGCTGCGATCGCCGATATCGAACATGGTTCCGGAGATGTTCGCCGAGAAGATATCGAGCACCTGTTCACTGGCGTCGATCTGGGTCGTGCGAATCCAGTCGATCATCTGCTGGGTCATCGGACGGCCCTGACCACCGAAGAGATCGAGCGGCGTGCAGCCAGGTGTGGCCGCGCAGACGGCCGGATCGCCGAGGGCGAGCTTGATCTTGGCGATGTTGTAGCCATTGCGGAACACCTGTTCGGCGGTGTTCTCCGAGCGCACGTAGTTGACGTCCCAGTCAAAGCCACGATCGCCGAAATTCACCCCGCCATTGAGGCCGACATTGAAGTAGATGGTGTCGACGTCCTGGGTGAACACGCGCGGACCGACTTCGATCGGACGCCGGGTGACCCAACCGAAGTTGGTGGCCGGATTGAGTTCGATGCCGAACGGGTTGAACGGATTGAGTGCCGAGATGATGATCGTGTCGGCGATGCCGCCGCTGCCGGCGTAGGGTCCGACAAAAATCGGTTCCGGGGCCGCCTGATTGGTCGAGGTGCGGTTGTTGTACAACGCCTTCACGTGCAGCGAGGTGCTGTCGTTGATGTCGTAGTTGATATTGGTGAACACGCTCTTGCGCTCGGAGGGTGTCAGCAACAGGTTGAACGGGGAGTAGTTGAAGCGATCGGTACCGTCGAAATCATTGTAGGTTCCGGCGCTCGGATTGGCCGGATTCCATACCGGGTTGAGCGTGCCCGGGTTGAGCGTCACGTCGTAGAAGAATTCCTGGCTGGCGGTGCAGGAGCCGTAGCTGCCGACCGGGCGCGAGGGATCGCAGAAGGTAAAGCGGCCCTGTGGTGTGCCCGAGCTGCCGTAGGCCAGTCCGCCACCCGGGATCGGGAATGAGGACTGCAGATAGGCGCCCGAGCTGATGTCCTGCTGCTCGTAGTAGCTCGCGCTGAACACGGCCGAATAATCGTCGCCGCTGCCGCCGACCGTGATATTGGCTTCGGTGGTCTCGCCACCCTCATCATACTCGCCGTAGTAGGCATGCACTTCGGCGCCGTCGAAGGTCTTGCGCGTGATGATGTTGATGACGCCGGCGATGGCGTCAGAGCCGTAGATGGCTGAGGCGCCATCTTCAAGAATCTCGATGCGGTCGATGATCGACAGCGGAATGGTATTCAGATCAGCACTGCCGCTGACGCCCGAGGCCGAAGACTCGTTGACCCAGCGAATGCCATCGACCAGGACCAGAACGCGCTGCGAGCCCAGATGGCGCAGATCGACCTGGGACGAACCGGCGCCGATGCCGCCGCCGTCAGAGGGATAGCCGAAGTTGCCGCTGGAATTGAATTTCGCATTGAGCGCCTTGCCGCCTGCGGTGAGCTGCTGCAGCAATTCGCCGACTGAGGCCAGCCCGGTCTTTTCGATCTGGTCGCGGCTGATGATCGCGACCGGCGCCTGCCCGGATTGTTCGGTCTGCTTGATGCGCGATCCGGTGACTACCATTTCTTCCATGGTGGTGGTTCGCGGGTCTTCTGCATCCTGCGCCTGCGCGGCGAGCGGCAACAGGGCGAGCAACAGGGCGCTGCGCACGCTGGCGGCGAGCAGGTTATGTCTGATGTTCATGGGGTCTCCGTGGGGGATCGTTATTGGTTTCGAGCCGACGCCATTCAGGTACTCCGGGAAAAAGCAATACCAAACTGATAGCGCGCAGGCTTTTTAACGGTTTTTTTAGATTCTGTACAGCGACGTTAGTCATGTAGACGTCGGGGCGTCTGTCGCTTTTGTCCGGTGGCCGAGTTAGCGGGCTGCGGACCGCCCGGCCGGTGCCCCAGCCAGCGGCGCATTGACCGGTTGCCGGCCATACCATAAGGTTTGCCCATGGAAAACATCTCCTCCCGTGATGACCTGCGCGCCATCTCGACGCGCATCGACCAGTTGATCGCGCTGTGTGCCCGGTTGCAGGAAGAAAACCGCAGTCTGCGCGGTAGTCAGGAGGCCCTGATGGCAGAGCGGGCGAATCTGCTGACCAAGAACGAGCAGGCGCGTTCGCGCGTTGAGGCGATGATCGCCCGGCTCAAATCGCTGGAGCAGAACGGATGAGCGCTGAGCCCGTGGCACTGCACCTGCTCGACAAGGAATACACCGTCGCCTGTCCGCCCGAGGAGCGCAGCGGGCTGCTGGCCGCGGCGGCCTTGCTCGACGGCAAGATGCGCGATGTACGCAATGCCGCGCGTGGTGCCTCACTCGATCGGGTCGCTGTACTGGCTGCGCTCAACCTTGCCCACGAATTTCTACAGCAGAAAAACCAGTCGCAGTCCAGTGATGGTGCGATCAATCAAGAGGTCGGTCATTTGCGCGCAAAGCTGGACGCGGCGATGCTTACCTTCCTAAAATAGACCCGGCATCGTTTCTGCCGCGTTCGACCTTGCGGGCCATCAATTTACCTTGGCCCATAATTCGACCCCGGGATCGCAGTGTTGGCTGGTGCGCATGTCCGTCACGAGCGGAAAGCCTTAAAGCCATCGAGCCTTCCCACCTGATCCTCATGGATCAAGGTCGATGCCCGCATAACGAACGCGGCGGGCGGTGCTCTTGATGGACCGAGATGGATCCTGATTTCAATCCTTTACAGTTGCGTCGGCAGATGCGCGAGCGTCGCCGCGCACTTCCCGCAGCTGCGCGCATGCAGGCCTCCCAGGCGGTCGCGATGCACCTGCGCAATGCCGGCCTGATCGAACCGAACGCCCGGGTGGCACTGTACTGGGCCGTGCAGGGCGAACTGCCCCTGCTTGATACCGTCCACCTGCTCACTGCGATCGGCGCCGCGCAGTATCTGCCCGTGGTGCAGGATGACGGCAGTCTTCGATTCGCACCCTGGCGCACTGGCGCGGAACTGGCGAGCAACCGCTTCGGCATTCCGGAACCCGTGGTCAAGGCCGATCAGTTGTTCACTGCGGCTGATCTCGATGTGATCCTGCTGCCTCTGCTGGCGTTCGATGGACAGGGTAACCGCGTCGGTAGCGGTGCCGGATTCTATGACCGCAGTCTGGCCGCGCTGATCAGCGGGCCGCGACCCGGCAAGCCGCTGCTGATCGGTGTGGGTTATGCCTTCCAGCAGGTCGCGCGTCTTGTTGCACAGCCCTGGGACGTGCGCCTGGATAGGATTGTCTGTCAGTCCGGGCTGGTCACGGCGGCGCCGGTATACTCGCGAGCCGACTGACCGAGCTTTCCGGTAACCGCATGAGCCACTGGTTGTTCAAGTCCGAACCTGAAGAATTCTCGATCGACATGCTCAAGCAGGTGCGACGGGAGCCCTGGACCGGTGTGCGCAACTATCAGGCGCGCAACTATATGCGCGATGGCATGAAGACGGGGGATCTCGCGTTTTTCTACCACAGCAACTGTGCCGAGCCGGGCATCGTCGGCATCTGCAGTATTGCCAGTGCGGCCAAAGTGGATGCCAGCCAGTTTGATGCCGCCAGCGAGTATTACGATCCGGTCAGTAAGCCCGAGGCCCCGCGCTGGCTCTGCGTCGATGTCGCCTACAAGCGCAAACTGAAGCGCTGCATCGCGCTTGCCCGCTTGCAGGAGCACGCAACCGCGCTCGGCGATTTTGCGCTGACCCGGCGTGGCAACCGACTCTCGGTGCTGCCGGTGACCCAGGCGCAATGGGAATATATTCTGGGTCTCGAATAGTCCTCGTTGGCGCCGCTCTGATTGCGGCATCGCCACGGCGCGGATCAGCTGGCAAGGCAATGGCAGAAAGTTGACTCCACCCACTACAAAACCCGCACTCGGAGCATCGCGATGGACAAGGAAGCACAGAAACGCCTGGCCGGTCAGAAGGCCCTGCAGTTTGTCGAAGAGGGCTCGTTGGTTGGCGTTGGGACTGGCTCGACCGTGGCCCACTTCATCGCGGCGCTGGCGACAATCAAGCATCGGATCGAAGGCGCAGTGTCGAGCTCGGAACGCAGCTCCGCCCTGCTCAAGGAGCACGGCATTCCCTTGTTCGACCTCAACAGCGCCGGCGACCTGCCGGTCTATGTCGATGGTGCTGACGAATGCGACCCGTGGAATCGCCTGATCAAGGGCGGCGGTGCCGCGTTGACTCGCGAGAAGATCCTGGCGGCGGCTTCAAAAAAATTCGTCTGCCTGATTGATCCGGCCAAGCAGGTCGACCTGCTCGGCGCCTTTCCGCTGCCGATCGAAGTGATCCCGATGGCGCGCAGCTATGTCGCCCGACAGATCGTCAAACTGGGCGGTCAGCCGGTCTGGCGCGATGGTGTTGTCACCGACAATGGCAACTGGATCCTCGACGTGCACAATCTTCGACTCAGCGATCCGGTGCGGGCCGAAGCCGAATACGGTCAGATCGTGGGCGTGGTCTGCGTCGGGCTGTTCGCGGCGCGACCGGCCGATGTGGTGATCGTGGGGGATCAGATCCGGCCCAATCGCTGAGGTTTGCGTGGTCCGACCAGAGCTGGCTCAGGGTTTTTCGACCTGCTTCATCATGGCCGCCAATCCGCCCTGCAAGGCCACCGAGTCGAAGCCGACCTTGCTGAGAATGAAGGTGGCAGCAGCGCTGCGTTCGCCGGTATTGCAGTAGACGATCAGCTTGCGGCCACGATCGAGTTCGTCGATGCGATCGCGCAGATGGAACAGCGGAATATTGAGCGCGCCCTTTATCGCGCGCTCCTCGAACTCTTCCAGGGTGCGCACATCAAGAATCTGGGCACCCTGGCGGGCCAGGATGCTGGCCTTGCCGGCGGTCACCCAATCGACCACGGGTGGCGTCAGGATCTCGGCAAAATCCTTGCTCGACAGCCGCATCAGCTTGCCATCGGACATCATTGTAACGCTGGCATTGCGCACGCTCTTGGTGAGCAATGCATCCTCGCCAAAGGTATCGCCGCGGACCAGATAGGCGATGATCGCCTCACCTTCGCCACTCTGCTTGGATACCGAAGCCGAACCTTCCTTGATCACATAGAAGTAGTCGGCCTCGTCGCCCTCACGGACAATCAACTGACCCTTGACCACATGGACTTCTTCCAGGCGCTGGAACAACCGCTCGACCGCGCCGGTCGGCAGCTTGTGCAGGGCGCGGTTGTGCAGCACGCGAAATACCCAGCGGTTTGCGTTCGGGTCGGCGTCGTAGTGACGGAAGCCCTCGCTGCGGCTGAGCTGGTCCCAGATAATGATCTTCTCGGTGTAGCGCCGATCGAGCTTGATCAGCACCGCGATCAGAGACTCGACCGTCGCGGTGAAGCGCCGTGGCTGCAAATCGCCCAGGGCATAGCGCCCCTGCAATGAGCTGCCGTCGGTGCTCTTGACCTTGCCGTCGGGATAATCGCCGCGGACCACGCCGCTGACGACGTAGATCATATGGTCATCGACGTCCCCGGCCTTGAACAACTCGGTGCCCTTGCCGACGTCTTCGGTCCGCGCCTCTTTGGCTAGTTGCTCCAGGCTTTCCGGGCGCAGCTTGTCGAGCGGATAGAAACTGGCGAGCTGTTGGACATCTACCGGCATGGACCTGCTCCCTGCGTGGACGCGCTATGACGCCGAAACTGCGCGCCCAGTGTAGCCTTGTCAGGCGGGCCTGCGAAGCCGCAGGCGCGGCGGGCGGTTGTCCGCGCGCGGCGGCGATGGCCGGCGCAAACCCCGGTGGCGCGGCAGGCAGTCCTATCGCTTGAGCTATGCCGCAACTTCCGCCACGCTTGCACCCTGGGGGTGGGATACGGGCGCTGCTGACAAACCGGCGCGTGGGTTCCCCTCGTTGATGCCTGATTCTGGAAGCCGCGCAACGCATGTCGTCCGTACTCGAAACCAACAATGTTCCGGCGTCTCGCCTGCCCCTGCTGCTCAGGGCGCAGCCGGATGCGCGAATTGCCCGTCATCGCGGGCGTGACATCAGTCAGCGCGAGTACTTGCAGGACGTGGCGGCGCTCGGTCGACTGCTGCCGGATCGGCGCCATGCCATCAATCTTTGCGAGTGCAGCTATCACTTCCTGGTCGCCTTTGGAGCGGTTCTGCTGCGTGGTCAGACCAATCTGTTGCCGGCCTCGCGCGCCGAGGCGGTGATTGCCGAAGTACAGCGGGACTGGGACCTCAGTCATGTCGTCGACGATGCGCGGGTCGCAGCGGCGATCCATCAAGCAGTGCGCACCGAAGCGTTCGTGGTCCCCATGATTGCCGCCGACCACATTGCAGTGATCGGGTTCACCTCGGGCAGTACCGGCCAGCCGCGCCCACACCCGAAGACCTGGGGCGGGTTTGTCCAGAGCACGACGAGCAATCTGGCTGCGCTGCGTCCCTTGATCGGAACGGCCGGGTTTTCAGTCCTGGCGACAGTGCCACCACAGCACATGTACGGGATCGAGATGTCGGTGCTGATGCCCTTGTTGGCTGGCGCCAGCCTGTATACGCGGCGCAGTCTGTTTCCGGCCGATATCGCCGCCAGTCTGGCCGAGTTGGAGGCCCCGCGTGTGCTGGTGTCAACCCCGGTACATCTGTGTGTGCTGGTGTCCTCCGGGCAGGAACTGCCAGCGACTGCAGCGGTGGTGTCGGCGACCGCCCCACTTAGCGCCGAACTGGCGGAGAAGGTCGAGCGCGAACTCGGCACCGTGGTGGTCGAGATGTTCGGATCCACCGAGACCTGCGTGATCGCCAGCCGCCGCACCGCGCAGGAACCCTCCTGGCGAATGATGGATCAGGTCAGCCTGACGCCGCAGCCGGATGGCACCTTGGTGCAGGCACCCTGGATCGAAAATGGCACGATCCTGCAGGATTTGGTCGAGTGTCTGCCCGATCGCCGCTTTGTGCTGAGCGGGCGCCATGCCGATCTGATTGAAATCGCCGGTAAGCGCGCGTCGCTTGCCGAGGTTACCCGGCGTCTGCTGGCGATCGATGGCGTGCAGGATGCGGTGGTGCTGCAGGACGAAGGCCAGGGCCGCGTGCGCCGGCTCACCGCCATCGTGGTGGCGCCTACTGTCGCATCGTCGACGATCCTGGCGGCATTGCGAAAATCGCTCGACACCGCCTTCGTGCCACGACGCATCATTCACGTCGCCGAGTTGCCGCGCAATGCGGTCGGCAAACTGCCGCGTCAGGCCCTGCTCGACTGTCTGCGTGGGTGCCGCAGCGACGCTGCGGTTATTCCACAGCACGGATCGGAATCAGCGGTGCAGGCCATCGATCTCGATCAATAGATCATTGCGGCAGACGTCGGCCTCGAGGATCAGCAAGAGCACATTGGCCGGCAATCTCTCCCGCAGCACCTTGGTGACATGGTCCGCATGGCTGCGGTGGCGCAGATAGACCTTGAACAGACTTCCAGGGCCGAAGCTCCCGGTACAGCGCGGGTCGCTGGCCTGGGCGAGCTTGATCAGTGCATCGAGATTGCACAGGGTCTCTTCAAGCTGGCGTGCCACGTCACCGTCATGGTGGGTGGCGTGTCCGACCACGCTGGCAGTGCCCGAAATCAGCAGTTCGCTGGACGCGGTCAAGGTGGCGCGGGCGAATCGCGGTGGCGCCGGACCATATTGTCGTGGGTAGTGGTAGGCGCTGATCTGGCGGGGATTTTCCAGCGGTCGACCCGGCTGTGTTGCCGCCAGCCAGTAGACCTGGAGTATCCGAGACTGGTCGCGCCGACCGATTGCAGTAGCCGCCGGCAAGGTTTCCGGAGGGTGCTCGCCAAGCCCGGCGGCTCGGCCTGCACAGAAGATCTGGTAGCGCTCGTCATCGCCGCTGCCGGCGGTGATGGCATCGAAGTAATTCCAGATGCGCAGCAGGTGCGGCTTGGACGACTGCGCCTGGAATGCCATCAACTCGGCGTAGGCTTTTTCCGCGGCCACGCCAAGATCGGCGTATTCGCGCTCATCGATCTCAATGATGGCAAACAGGTGCTCGCCGTCCTCGCGGTAGCGCACCTGGCCAAGGCGCCCCGTGCGGACGCTTCCCCGGCCATGCCATACCTCGACAAGGTCGGCGCCCAGCATGGGCTCCAGCGCGATGTTCAATGTGTGCTCGGCGCTGCAAGCGCGCGCTGCGCTGCCGAATGAAATCAACGCTAGGACATCGTCGGCCACCGCGACGCCCGGTTGCCGGCGCTCATAGGAAACCGACAGCCTCTGCGCCGGTGGGAAGTGATATGCGGGCTCAAACATGATCTTGGGTCGTCGTGCCGCCGTCGAAGGATTCCCCTGGCTGACGACGGCGGATGGCGGCTGCCGCGCGTTCCTGGCCAAGCATGCTCAGACGAGTGAGCCGGTACAGCATGCGGAACACCAGCAATCGCCAGCGCACGCCCTGGTCGCGGAAGACATCGCCAGCAAGCATTGAAATCACGGATTCCTCGATTCGCCAGAAATTGCGTGGATTGGCGAACATCTGCGCCATCGCCGGTGAGGTGAAACGGTAAATGAACCAGGAGAACATCCGTACTCCGACCCGCACGCGTTTGGCGTAACGCTTCTGCATGCGCGCCTCGAGGCGGGGATCGCGCAACGATTCAGAAACCACTTCGGCGGCATGTTCGGCGCTATCCATGGCGAGGTAAACCCCGCTCGAGAAGATCGGATCGACGAAGGCGATCGCATCGCCAGCGAGCAACCAGCGGCGTCCAGCGATCGGCTCGCAGGAGTAGGAATAGTTGCCGGTAACGTGGAAATTGCCGTCGACCTCGGCGGTGCTGAGCCGCGCGGCAACTTCGTCCACGGTATTGAGTGTCTCCAGTAGAAACTCGATGCCGCGGCCACGCCGTTGTTTGAGATATTCGGGCCAGCACACGGCACCTACGCTCATAAGGCCATCGGGCAACGGAATCATCCAGATCCAGCCATGCGCAAAGCGGTAGATACTGATGTTGCCGGCGTCTTCTCCGGGTCGAAGCTCGGCATTGCGAAAGTGCGCGAACAAGGCCGCGCTCTGGTGTTCGCTGTGCTTGCGTTTGAGCCGCAGTTGGCTGCCGAGCAGGGTGTCGCGCCCGGTCGAATCAACGAAGTAACGCGCTTGAACGTGGGCGATGCCGCCGTGCTGGTCGAGCAGGTCCGCACGGACGCACTCGATGTCGAAGCGGACATTCTGTACCCGCGTTGCTTCCTGCGCGTCGACGCCGCTGTCGGCGGCGTGCCGGAACAGCATCTCGTCGAACTGATCACGGCGCACCTGCCAGGCATACGGGGCGGTTGGACGCAGGGATCGGGAAAACAGAAATGTGCTGTAGTTCTGCTTGCCTGCAGTGGGGAAATCAGCACCACGCTTGCGCTTGCCGAGTGCCTCGACCTTGTCCAGCACGCCTAGTCGTTCGAATATCGGCCGATTCATCGGCAGCAGGGATTCGCCGACATGAAATCGCGGGTGACGATCGCGCTCCACCAGCTTCACTTTGAGCCCCTTGCGCGCCAACAGGGTGGCAACGGTTGAGCCGGCCGGGCCACCGCCGGCCACCAGCACGTCGAAGCGGGAATTGTTTGCTGGATTCATGGATGGCCGATGGCCGCTCAGGCGGTGCAATCAAGCCGCCATGATACACTGCCCAGGCTCGCCTCCGCCCTTCGGAGGCTTTATTTTCTGCGGATTGCACTCATGTCAGATATCCAGACCCCGGCCGAGCAGGAGCTCGCCAAACTCATTGTCCAGGCGCTCAATCTGGAGACCGTAACGGCCGAAGAAATCAAGCCCGAAGCGGCGCTGTTCGGCGACGATCTCGGACTCGACTCCATTGATGCGCTCGAGTTGGCCTTGGCCATTTCCAAGCGCTACGGATTCCAGTTGCGCTCGGACAACGAGGACAACAAACGCATCTTTGCCTCATTGCGTGCGCTCAGTACGCACGTCGAAACGCACCGTACGCTCTGAGCCCCGCTGCGGCACAGGGCCCGGCCGCACGATCACCGACCGATGCAGACATTCGAGTCCTTCTTCCTGATCGGAACTTGCCATCCCGCCCTGCCCGGACACTTTCCTGGCGCGCCGGTGGTGCCGGGTGTGCTGCTGCTGGATCGCGTGCTCGAAACGCTGGAGGGCGCGCTCGGACGCGTGCCGGCCAGCCTGCGCTTGCCGCAGGCCAAATTTCTTGAGCCGCTGCTGCCTGGTCAAGTGGCACGGATCGAGCTGCACCTCGATATCGCCGCAGCCAGCGCGCGATTTTCGATACGCCGGGCGGACCGGCTGCTGGCCAACGGCAATCTAGGCTGGCAGGTTGCCGCATGAGCCCTGCGCCTGCCGAGAACTGGAAGCAACGACCCGAGGGCGGTGGGCATTTTGCCGTCTGGCTGATCCGCAACATCGCCTTGTTCTGTGGTCGATCGGTGGCACGCCTGCTGCTGTTTCCGATCACGCTGTACTTCGTTATCCGGCGCGGCCCTGAGCGTCGCGCCTCGCGTGACTATCTTGGCCGTGTGTTCGGGCGCCGAGCCAGCCTGCTCGAGGTCTGCCGGCACATTCACTGTTTCGCCTCGACAATTGTCGATCGGGTGTTCCTGCTGTCGGAGCGATTTCGACGCTTTGATATGCGCCGCCATGGCGTCGAACCCCTGCATGTCCTGCTCGATCGCGGCCATGGTCTGCTGCTGCTGGGTTCGCATCTGGGCAGTTTCGAGGCACTGCGCGTGCTTAGCCTGGATCGGCCCGATACCAAGGTGCGCGTCGTGCTCGATGTCGGACACAATCCGGCGATTACCTCACTGCTCGGTGCGCTGAACCCTGAACTCGCGCGCACCGTGATCGATGCCGGGCAACACGGCACCGCGGTCGTACTGGCGATCAAGGAGGCGCTCGAAGAGGGCGCGGTCGTGACCCTGCTGGCAGACCGCGTACATCCAGGTGAACGCAGTGTGGCGGTGCCCTTCCTCGGATCGCCGGCAGAGTTTCCGGCCTCGCCCTGGTTGATCGCCTCGGTGCTGGATGTCCCGGTGGCGCTCTGCTTTGGTCTGTTCGGCGGCGGGAATCGGTACGATCTCTACTTTGAGGTGTTTGCCGACTCGGTGCGGATCGACCGCAAGCAGCGCCAAACGGATCTGTTGCACTGCGTTCAGCGCTTTGCCGGCAGGCTGGAGCATCATCTCCGGATCGCCCCCTACAACTGGTTCAACTTCTATGACTTCTGGAAACCTGCCGAGACTGTTCGGTTGCCTGCTGAGCGTGCTCGGCCCGGCGGCGATCAGCGCACAGACGCCTGAGCAATTGCTGGCCAGCCTCGCGCGACCAGCGCCGGCGACCACAGCCTTTGTCGAGGTCCGCTACTCGGACCTGCTCAATGAGCCCTTGTTGAGCCGCGGAATGCTGAGCTTTGATGCCGCTGATCAACTCAGCAAGCGCGTCGACGAGCCGTTCCAGGAGTTCACCGTGGTCCGCGGTGAAGCCGTCCGCGTCGAGCGCAGCGGTCGCAAGCCGATGCAGTTCAGTCTCAAGCGTGCGCCCGAGTTGCGCGCCCTGCTGGTTGGCTTCTCGGCTCTGCTGTCGGGCGATCAGGCGGCGTTACGGCGGCATTTTGAGGTGGCGGTTTCCGGTTCCGCTACGCGGTGGCAGATTCTCCTGTCGCCGATCGACGCCCGAATCGCAAAGCGCATCCGCTCGATCAAAGTGTTGGGTGCGGATGCCGCGCCGCGCTGTTTTCTGGTCGACCAGGCCGATGGCGATTCCAGTCTGATGCTGGTCGATGCTGCGGCTGCCGAAAAGCTGCCGGATTCTCTGGGTATCGAACCTGTGCTGGCGCTTTGTCGCCAGGAAGCGGCCTGAGTGAAGCCGGGGCGGCTACTGCTCGGGCTTTGGCTGCTGACTCTGGGTCTGCTGGCCTACTTCATCGCTGAACGATTGCAGATCAGTTCGGATTTGCGCCTGTTCATGCCGCAGCCACAGACTGCCGCGCAGCGCTTGTTGATCGACGAAATTGGCGAAGGCCCGGGTTCGCGCCTCCTCCTGTTGGCGATCGAAGGCGACGCCCCCGAGGCATTGGCTGCCGGCTCGCAGGCGCTGCTGGAAGCGCTGGTCGCGGCGCCACAATTCCGGCAGGTCAGCAATGGCAGCACGACGCTGGACGCGTTTCCCGACGCTCTGCTGCCTTATCGTTACCTGCTGTCGTCAAGTTTCGACCAGCAGCCCCTGGATGCCGACAGCTTGCGCACGCAGCTGCAGCAGCGCGTGCAGGATCTCAATTCACCGGCCGCCAGTCTGCTCAAGCCCTGGCTGCGCCGCGATCCGACTCTGGAAGTGCTGCAGTTGTTCGAGCGCTGGCGCCCTGAGCATGAGCCCGAACGCCTGCTCGATGTCTGGATGAGCACGGATCAGACACGCGCCCTGCTGGTCGTCGAGACGCGCGCGGCGGGATTTGATCCGAAAAAGCAGGCCGAGGCGATCACCTCGATCGAGCGCGCATTCTCCGAATCGCGCGCAAACAACGATCAGCGATTGATCATCAGCGGCCCCGGTGCCTTCGCCAATATCATGCAGCAACGCACGGCCGGTGAGGCCAGTCGGCTTGGCCTGCTGGCGACGCTCGGCATGGTGGTCCTGATGCTGGTGGCCTATCGGCGCATACGTTTTGTGCTGCTCGGCGCGCTGCCGGTGGTGTCGGCAGGTCTGGCCGGCTTGGCCGCGGTCAGCGCGGTGTTCGGTGACGTGCACGGCATCACCCTTGCATTCGGCTTCACCCTGATCGGCGTGGCCCAGGACTATCCGATACACCTGTTCAGCCACCAGCATCGCGGCATCACGCCCGCAGCCAATGCACGCGCGCTTTGGCCGACCTTGGCGACGGGCGTTGCCAGTACCTGCATTGCCTATCTGGCCTTCCTGTTTTCCGGTGTTACCGGCCTTGCCCAGCTCGCCTGTTTTTCGATGGTGGGTGTGGCGGCTGCCGGGCTCTGCACCCGCGTGCTGATGCCTGTCCTGCTCGGATCGCTGGATGCCGGTGCCGCCGAATCAACCCGGCTGGCCAGTGTGCTGCGCCTGTTCGACCGGCTGCCGCGCCCGATCTGGATGCTGCCGACCTTGGCACTGGGCTCGGTCCTGGCCCTGGTCCTGCCCTCGGCACCGCTGTTCGAAAACAATCTGGCAGCGCTGACGCCGCTACCCGCGGATATGTTGCGCACCGATATCGAGCTGCGCCAGCAACTGGGTGCGCCCGATGTCCGGCACATGCTGATTCTGCGCGATCGCAATGAGCAGGAACTGCTGCAACGCAGTGAGCAGCTGATACCCGAGCTGCAGGCCCTGGTCGACGCTGGCACAATCAGCGGATTCGATCTGGCCGCGCGTTACCTGCCCAGCGTCGCCAGCCAGCGTCTGCGCCAGTCGCGCCTGCCCGGCGACGCCAGCGCCCGCCGCATGCTTGAGCAGGCGACGCAAGGAGTGCCCTTTCGCCCCGGGATATTCGAAGACTTTCTGCTCGATCTTGAACAGGCGCGGACGGCCGAGCCCCTGCGCGTCGCTGACCTGCGCGACACGCCATTGGCTTTGCGCGTCGATAGCCTGCTGCGGCTGAGCAGCGAGGAAGCGATTGGACTGGTTTCGCTGGCCGGTGTACATGACACGGCCGCACTGGGCGCATTTGCGGCGGGCCATCCGGGCGTGCAGTGGCTGGATCTGAAGCACACCTCGGAACAGCTGGTGGTCGAGTACCGCGAGCGCATCCTGCTCAGTTTGCTGATCGCCGCCGTACTGCTGATCGTGGTGATTGCGCTCAGCCTGCGTTCAATATCCAGGGTCGTGCGCGTATTGCTGCCGATGGTCCTGACCAGTCTGCTGGTGCCCGCCTTGCTGCATCTGATGGGGGTTCCACTGAGCCTGTTCCATCTGATTGCCCTGGTGCTGGCCGCAGGCCTCGGGCTCGACTACGCACTGTTCTTCGAACATGCCGAATCCGATCCGATTGCCCAGCGCCGGACCCTGCACGCCTTGCTGGTCTGCGCGGCGTCCACCCTGATGGTGTTTGCCTTGCTGGCCTCGGCAACGATTCCGGTGCTGCGTGCGATCGGGATTACCGTTTCTCTGGGCGTGATCAGCAATTTTGTGCTGGCTGCCTTGTTCACCAGACGCGCGACGGGGGCCATCAATGGCGCTTGATCGCAGCCTGATCCTGTCGATGATCCCGCACCAGGGCAGCATGTGCCTGCATGATGAAGTGCTCGAATGGGATAGCCAATCGCTGCGTCTGCGCAGTGCCGGACACCGCGCAGCGGCACATCCGCTGCGCAGCGGCGGTCAGCTCCGCGCGGTGCATCTGTGCGAGTACGGAGCGCAGGCGATGGCAGTGCACGGTGGATTGTTGGCGCGGCAGTCCGGGCAGTCTGCGGCACCAGGATTTCTGGTTGCCCTGCGCGAAATCCAATTGCATTGCGCGCGCATCGATCTGTTTGATGGCGATCTGATTACCAGAGCCGAACGCCTGCTCGATTCGGGCACCAGTTGGCAGTACAACTTCGAGGTCCATCACGCGGGCCTGTTGCTGGCGCAGGGCCGCGCCGCGGTACTGTTGCGCAATTCCGTTACCAGCGTGCCTGAGGAGCCTTCGCCTTGACCGAGTCCAAGCCTGTACGACGCGCCCTGGTCACCGGCGGCAGTGGTGATATTGGCGGTGCAATCTGCACTGAGCTGGCGAATGCCGGCTGGCAATTGCTGGTGCACGCACACAGCAATGGCGGGCGTGCGGCCCAACTGGTGGAGCGGCTGCGCGTAGCTGGCGCGCGCGCCGAGACGCTGAGCTTTGATGTCACCGATGCCGAGGCCACACAGTCCGTGTTGGCTGGCCAGCTCGAGCTCGGGCCGATTTCGGCGGTGATCAATAATGCCGGCATCCATGATGATGCGCCGATGGCGGGAATGAGCAGCGCGCAGTGGCGCCGCGTGATCGACGTCAGCCTGCATGGATTCTTCCATGTCACCCAGCCGCTGTTGCTGCCCATGGCGCGCCAGCGTTTTGGTCGAGTGGTTTGCGTCTCCTCGGTCGCAGCGGTACTTGGCAATCGTGGTCAGACCAATTACGCCGCTGCCAAGGCGGGCCTGCATGGTGCGGTGCGTTCATTGGCGCGCGAGATGGCGTCGCGGGGTGTCACCGCCAATGTGGTCGCGCCGGGCCTGATCGCCGGGAGCATGGCCGATGGCAGCTTTGCTCCGGAACAGATCAAGCAACTGGTACCCGCGGGGCGCGCCGGGCGACCCGAAGAAGTGGCATCGCTGGTGCGTTTTCTGTGCAGCGATGAAGCCAGCTATATCACCGGCCAGGTGATCGGTGTGAATGGCGGGATGGGTTGATCGGCGTCGATGGCTGCAAAAGAAACGGCCGCCCAAAGGCAGCCGTTTCTCCCATGACCCGATGGCCGAAGCCGCCGGGTCGACTTCCCTAGCTCACCACTCGTAACGCGCTGCCAGGCGTACCGAACGCGGTGTCTGGTAGTTCACGTCATTGAGGAAGTTCGGGTTGATCGTCTCGTCCTGACGGACCAGGTCACCCGTTTCCGAGTACTCGGTGACGCGCTCGGAGTTCAGCACATTGAAGACGTCGACCTGCAGGGTGAGGCCGCTCAGCCACTGCGGCTGGTAGGCAGCCGAGAGATCGAGCGAGTAGGTCCACGGCGTCCGTCCGAACTGGCCACGCTGGGTCAGCACTTGCGGCCCACCGTCCTCGGTGCGGCAATAGAAGCTTGACGCACCATAGAACGCGAGATTGCCGGCGTCAGAGCCGTCGGGATCGAGGGTGCTGGTCGGAACATAGCCGTTGCAACTGACTGGCCGGCCCGACTGGACCAGTACATTGGCACCAAAGCGCCACTCGTCATTGAGGCTGTAGCTGCCAAACAGCTTGAGTGTGTGGCGACGGTCATTGGGCAGGTCGCCAAACGCGCCATCCTCAAACAGTGGGTGATCGAAGTCCTGGGTCAGTCCGGCATCGTCCTGTTCCAGCGTCGAGTTCACATAGCCTTCGACATTGCCATAGCTGTGGGCCAGCGTGTACGAGCCCTGCAGAAACCACTTGTCCGACATGATCGCTTCCCAGAACACCTCGACCGCGTTGTAGCTGCGCTCGTACTTGGGCAGACCGATTACGCTGGCCGGAATGGAGAAATCGACCAGATTGCCGTCATGGTTGACATCGATGCCGATATCCAGCGAGCGGCCCGGGTTGATGATCATGCACGAGGCCAGGGTCGAACCATCGTAGTCGGCATAGCCATTGGCCTGGACATAGGCCGTGATCGCGTCATACGAGCAGAAATCGTCGTAGCCGTTCTTGACGTCGCGACGGATGGCACGCACACCGGCCGTCCAGACATCGTTGAGCGCCCACTGCGCACCGAGGATGAACTCGTCCTGATACATCGGGTCGAGATTGGTCGATGCGACTGTGCCCGGATCCGGTGGTACCAGGGTGCCGTTGACGTTGGTGCCGCCGATCTGACCGCCAAGATTGGTTGGCGCGCCGGTGGTCGGATCGATACCAGTAAAGAAGTAGAACTGTTCGGTCAACTGCTCGGCACCGGAGGCGCGGATATTGGTATTGGAGGCGACCGGGATGTGATAACGACCGGCATTTCCGAACACCTTGACGGATGAATCACCGTTGACGTCCCAGGCGAAGCCAAGGCGCGGCGCGATCAGATGCTTGGCATCGACGAAACTGACGCCATCGCCGTTGCGGTTGTCGAATGATTCTGAGCGCAGGCCGCCGTACAACAGGATGTTGTCGGTCACCTGCCAGTTGTCTTCGAGGTAGATCGCCGAGTTGTAGACGTCGTAACTGCTGCTCGACGACTGGAATTCGCGAACGCGGACGTATTCCGAGTTGACCGGCACGTCGGTGCCATTGACGCGACCGGAGCGGGAAGTGAAGTAGCGGTAATAGATGCCGCCCGAGTAGGTCAATCCGGCGTGACCGGAGGTGAATTTCTCATCGTCATAGCCGAAACGGACATAGTGATCACCCAAGGCCCATTCGGCATCGATGCGATAGGCCTGCCGCTCGTCGGTATCGGGCCCAAACGCGGCGTCCGGTACGGTGAAAGCGGACTCGTTCCAGCAGCCGATGAAGTTCAGCGGATTGCCGGCTGGGCGCGAGTCATAGGCTGCCGGACATTCGGCGCCATCGGCGGGCGTGGTGCGGAAACCCTCGGTGTTCTCCAGGCGACCGGCCTGGGCCGACAGCGTGAAGTTGTCAGTCAGATAGCCGGTGTACTTGGCCACGATGACATTGCCGCCGTTCTCTCTTTCATACGAGTCGACGAGGTCCTCATGTTGCTGCGCATAGCGCCCGACATCGCGCTGATAGAAGCGGGTCTTGGTCTTGGTCTCGTTGTAGATGCCGGTGAGTTCGAGCAGGTGGTCGTCGGTGATGTTCCAGTCCAACTTGACCAGAGCCTGCGGATCCTCGTCGCGGAACGAAGTGCTGTCTTCGAACGTGTAGTTATCGGTCTCGACGTTCTGACCCTCGATCAGGCCAAAGAAGAACAGTCGATCCTGGATCAGCGGGCCGCCACCGTAGACGTTGTAGCTCAGATTGTCGCGTTCGTTGTCGGAGCGATAGACGAATCGATTCTGTGGTGTGTTGATCAGATCGGTATTGCGCGTGCGCACGTCCTTGCCGTTTTCGCGCAGGGCTTCGGGGCTCCAGTAGACACTGGCGCCACCTTCCCATTCATTGCTGCCGCGCTTGGTGACCAGGTTGATCACGCCGCCGAGCGAGCGGCCGTACTCGGCGCCGTAGCCGCCGGTCTTGATCTGTTGTTCGCTGATAGCGTCGAACGGCAGAGTGGCATACGAAACGAAATTGCGGATATTGGTAACGTCAAATCCGTTGATGTAATAGCCGTTCTCGGCCACCGACGAACCGCCGAACGAGGCCAGGTTGCCGAAGCCGGTATCACCCTTGACGGTGCCAGGTGCGAGCAGGGCGACATTGGTGATGTCGCGGGCGACGGGCAGACGCTGGATCTGGTTCTGCGAGAACACCGTAGTTGACTCAACTGAACGCACGTCGATCGGATTGATCGCCGAACCATCGACCTGGATCGTCTCGAGTTCGGTTTCCTTGGCCATCAACTCGACTCGGGTACCGGTACCGACGTTGACCACGACCTCGCGGGAGATACCATCCGAACTCACCCGATACTTGCCGGTGGGGAGTTGGTTGAACGTGAAACGGCCCTTGTCGTCAGCCGAAATTTCTCGCTTGGTGCCGGTATCGAGGTTCTCGATCAAGACGCTCTGACCGCTGCTGGCCTCACCATAGATCGAGCCGACCGAGCTCTGCGCAAAGGCAGCGCCGGATACCAGGGCCAGGCTGAGGGTCGCGGCGAGGGCAGACCGTCGCAGGGTTTTTCTTGTAGAAGCTGAGCTCATAGTGTTCCCCAAAGTGAGTTGATGTCCAAGTGTCAGGCTCCCCCAAGACCATGACTTTCGGAACTTAGCACAAAATTAACTATCTGCTAGACGATGTCGGCGCCCTGACCGGTGACGCCCAAGACAGGCGAGATTTCATCGGCTGGGCCGACATCGTGACCAGGCGACAGCAAGAAATCAGGGCTTGGCAGGGTTCCGGGTCCGGATGGCTGCGCCCGGATTGCACCGGTACGCGACGTCCCTTCCCAAGCGGGGCTTTGGACAACTTAAGCCCCACCATGGACTAACTCGCGATCTGGCGACAAACCGGCTCACGAATCCGGCAACATCCCGTCCAGTTCGCCGCTGGCCTTACTGAAGCGTGCAATCGGGATCTGGCTGGGCCCGGTTCAGGCGGGCCGGGCAAACAACAGCGCGGTCGCCCCGACCGGAGCATCGCCAATCAGACGGGCCAGATCCGTGCCGTCGATATCGGGGGCGTCCAGACGGGCGCGCTCCAGCGTTTCCTGAGCGAGTTGGCGGAGTAATAGCGTCGACTGCTGGATGCGTTGCAGAAAGCCGCCATCATCAAGCGGGATCGAAAGGTCGCGGTTGAGATCGGCGAACCAGGGCAGGGCTGCGTGATCCAGCATGGTCGCCGGGTTGCGTCGCCGGCTCTGCGGGGACCAGGCGCGCAGCAGGATCTGCACTGCCTTGTTAAGTTCCTGGCACAGCGCCAGCTCGTCGCGCAGGCGCGACATCGCCGATAGATCGGTCAGCCGGCCCTGGAAATAAATCTGCGCGAGCACACCCCAATAGTAGGCGTAGTCCCAGATGATCTTCACCGGCATCACCTCGGGGTCGCCGAACAGATCGTACTGATCCTGATAGAGCGCCAGGGTGCTCTGATAGAACGACTGGTAGAGCTGGCCATACAGCTCACTGTGCGCACTCAGGCGCTGGCCGCTGCGGTCGCGCGCAATCAGATCGCAGATGTAGGTGTTGCTGATCGCGATGAAGTCCGTGCCCGGTGAATAGTAGGGGTCAAGAAACAGGCCAGCCTCACCGGTGATCGCCCAGCGATCGGCCGAGAACACCTGCTTGCAGCCGTAGGAAAAATTGCGCAGGAAGGCGAAGTCCTGGAGCAATGCGCGCCGGCTATCCAGGGCGTCAAAAAGTCTCGGCTGATGAACCTGCAGCCAATCCATGGCCTTCTCGAAGCTGTTGATCGACTCGAGCGGGTGGCGGCGCTCGTCGGCGACGATGCCGATCGAATGCGAGCCCGAGGAGAGCGGAATCATCCACGCCCAATATCCGGTGCCGCAGAGGTGGTTGGTCGACAGCCAGCGCGCGGCCGGTTCGCAGCGTTGCTGCCAGTGCGCGCAGTCCGACCAGGTATCGATCTCGATCCGTTCGGCGATGCGGAACCAGACCGCGTTGACCTTGTGCGCATTGGCCTCGGCCAGATCGAGCTTGCGCTTGAGCAGGCTGGCACGACCGCTGGCATCGACCAGCCAGCGCGCCTCGGTCTGATGGCTCTGCCCATCGCGTTTCCAGTGGATACGGTGCTGGGCTGGCGTCACCGCCGATGCTGCGCCTGCCGTCGCCAGATCGATTTCGCGCACCGTCGTGCGATCGAGAAACTCGACGCCGCGTGCAACGGCTTCCTCGGCCAGAAAATTTTCAAGAATGCCGCGATCGACCTGGTAGGCCGGCGTCGACAGCAGCCGGCTGGCGCCCACTTCGGTGACCTGGTCGATATCACGGCGGCCCTCCGAGAAGAAAAAGCGGAAGCCGAACTTCTTCAGTTGCCGGGTCTTCAGATGTTCGCTCAGCCCGAGCGTGTGCTGCAGATAGTGGGCGCCGATTTCCACCGTCGACTCGCCGACCTTGTGGGTCGCCTCGGCCACCGGATGGGCGCGGCGTTCCAGCACCAGCACCTGGATCTCGGCCGACTGCGCCTTCAGTTGCAGAGCCAGGCAGAGCCCGGCCAGCCCGCCGCCGGCGATGACCACGTCATAGTGCGCGCGCGTAGCCGACATCGCTCAGGACTCCACGCGCAATGCGGGGCGAATCAGCGAGCGCAATAGCGAGGGCAGGGCGAGGCCGCGAAAAACGATCTTCCAGAAAATCATCCGGGTGATCCGACCGACATCACGCAGGGGCTGGAAATGGCTTGCGCGCCGGCCCTCGTGATAGCGCGCGCGGATGGCGACCGCGGCGATCGCAAAACCGGCCTGGGCGCTGTTGATCAGGACCTCGCTCTCGAAGGCGAAGCCATCGGCCACCGGCATAGCGATCGACTGCATCAAGTGGCGCGGATACAGCCGCTGGCCGCACTGCGAGTCGAGCACGCGCTGGCCGCAGGCCCAGGATACCCAGAAGTCGGCGAAGTGATTGGCGAAACGTCGTATCGCCGGCTGCGCGCCGCGGTCGATCAGGCGCGCACACAACAGCATCGCATCGGGATGGCGGGCATGTGCCTGCAGCAGGCGCGGAACATCCTCGCTGCTGTGCTGGCCGTCGCCATCGATCGTGATGACGCCGGTGAATCCCTCGGCGAAGGCGGCCTGCATGCCATCCTTCAGGCTGCGTCCCTTGCCCATGCGCTGCGGATGCCGGATCAGGCGGACCGGCAGATCGGCAATCTGGGTCGAAGTGTCGTCGTCGCTGCCATCATCAATCACGAATACATCGGGGCACTGCGCCAGTGCCGATTCGACCACGGCACGGATCGCCAGCGATTCGTTCAGGGCCGGGATCACCACCGCAATACGCGGTGCCTCAGTCTGGTTCATTGCAGGTCTTCCATTCGAGTTGCAGGACGAGGGACTCACCCAGAGGGAGTTCGAGGGCGAAGTCGGGCTCGTGGGCAATCGCTTCGAGCAGGGGCAGACAGTCGGCGATGGCATTGATCGCCAATGCCTGCGCGGCCGCCGACGCAGGCCCCGGCGGTGTGTCCGAGGACGGCTTCAATTGCCAGTCGAGCCGACCGATGCTCTGCGCACTGCGCTCCGGCGCCAGCACCATGGCAACCGCCAGCATGCCGCGACTGGTCGTCACCGAACCCAGTGGCCCCTGTGCGGCGATGTCGTAGGCGACCAGCAGGATTGAACGTTGATCGGCGATGCACTGGCTGGCGGCCTCAAGCAGCCCATGCGCAAAGCTGTGCAGATAAGCGGTCAACGCGGTGCTGGCCTGCATGCAGCCGGTGCCGATGGTCCAGTAGCCAGCGGCGGCGTTATGCACCGAATTGTGGAAGCGGGTCGGCGAAATCGCAGCCGGTTCGGCGACCAGGGTCGAGCACATATAGTCATTGATCGCCAGGTCGCCATGCGCCGAGGTGAAGACACTGGGCAACTCGGTGGCCGATCGGCCCGATTGCGCGACTGCACGACTGGCGACCTCAAGGGCGATGGCCACCGTGTCGGGTGCGCGTCGGCGCTCCGTCGGTGCGAGCAATTCGGGCGCCGGTCGTCGCGCCGGTGGATCGAGCAGGGCTGCCTCGCCACGCAGGGCGGCGCGTGTGCTCGGCCAGTCCGGTGTCTGTGGCGACCAGCAGGCCAGGCCATCGACGTAGATTCGATGCTGGTTCACTGCGCATCTCCTCGTGCAAACACCAACACACAGTTGTTGCCGCCGAAGCCAAATGAGTTGCTGAGGGCGCGCGTGACCGGCGCGCGTTCGGTGCGCATACGGATCTGCGGCCCGCAGCGTGGATCGAGCACGGTCGTATTGACTGTGCCCGGTCGAATCCCGGTTTCCAGAGCCATCAGCGCGATGCTGGCTTCGACGATGCCGGCGGCGCCGAGCGTATGCCCGGTGTAGCCCTTGGTCGAACTGGCATGGGTATGTGCGCCAAAACGCCGCGCGATCAAGCTGGCTTCCACCTCGTCGTTTTTCTCGCTCGCGGTGCCATGCAGATTGATGTAGTCGATCGTCGAGCAGTCAATGCCGGCGCGCGCCAGGGCATCATCAAGCGCGCGTTCGGCACCGAGTCCCTCCGGATGCGGGGTCGACATGTGGTGGGCATCGCTGGATTCGCCGTATCCGATCAGTTCAAGCGATCCGTGGCCGCGCTCAAGCAAGGCAAACCCGGCTGCCTCACCAATGCTGATGCCGTTGCGGGCGATGTCAAAGGGACGGCAGGGCTCGCTCGCGACCAGGGCCAGGGAATTGAATCCGAACAACACACTGCCACAAAGCGTGTCGACTCCGCCGACAATTGCGGCGTCGGCCAGCCCCAATCTCAGCAATCGTTCGGCCTGGGCAAAAACCTTGGCGCTCGATGAGCAGGCGGTCGCTACCGTGACGCAGGGCCCGCGCAGTCCGAGGACCCGCTGGACGAAAACGCCGAGCGAGTGTGGCGTGTGCAGGACCGGGCTGCTCAGGTCTGCCCGAAAAGAGCCATCTGCATCGCACTCGCGGTAGGCCTGTTCAGTGGCGCCAATGCTTGAGGTCGATGTACCCAGGATCACCGCGATGCGATCGGCGCCGTAACGTTGGCGTGCCGCCATCGCCAGATCGATGAACCCATCCGCCTGCAGGCCGAGCCAGGCAAGTCGATTGTTGCGGCAGTCGATATCGGCGAACGCTGGCGGAAACGGCAATGACTCCACGCCGGCAACGCGACCGATCCAGGTGTCCAGAGCATGAACGCCAAAGTCGTTGCGCGACAGTCCGCTGCGTTCGTGTTCGAATGCGGCCTGCAGGCCCATCTTGCCAGGTCCGCAGGCGGTGGTCGCTGTATACGCACTGATGTGCAGGGGAGGAATGCGAGGGGGCACGTGTTGATTGTCTGAGTGTGGGCAGCGAGTATAGGAAGCCGCCGAGCGATCGGATAGCGCGCTGACCACAGAAGTAGCGCGATTTTGGCGCCAGATCCCGGCCGCGGACGTGAAAATACGCGATGTCAGGCGCGGCTCCGATGAAAGCCTTGCCGCGAAGCCCGCAAACTCTTTATGCCTGAGCTTGGACCATGAGTAAAGCCGATAGCGCGCCCAACTGGCAACGACATCTGCGCGATCCTGATGTCTGGCAAGCGTTCACCGTCGCCACATTGGCCCTGGTTGGTACCGCGGGGCTGGCCTTGTTGCTGCATCTGTGGCGGACCTGGCGGGTGGCAAGATCGGCGACGGTGCTGCCGAGCGCAGGCTGCCATCTGCTGCTGTTCGGAAAGAAGCTGCGCGCCGGCGTGGCAGATCCCGATCTGGTCGACCGCATCGCCCGCGCGCACGCCCTGATCAATGCGCGCCACGTGAGCGCCTTGATCCTGCTCGGCGGCAGCACCGACGGTGGACCCAGCGAAGCCGCCGTTGCGCAGAAGATGTTGCTGGAACTCGGCGTGCCCGATGGCATCCCCATCATTCTTGAAGAAGCCTCGGGCGACACCCTGGAAAATCTTCGTCACGCCCGCGGTTTTCTGGCGGCGCTGGGCGAGGCGCCGGTCGTGCTGCTGAGTAATCGCTACCATCTGGCACGCTGTTCCCTGCTCGCCGCGACCATCGGTATCCGGCACGAGCTTTGCGCAGCGGAGACCGCGACAGGGCCCAGCCGTAGCCATCACTTGCTGATGATCAAGGAGGCCAGCCTGAGTCTGTGGCTGGACGCGGGCATCCGTTGGGCGCGCCTGATCGGGCACCGCCGTATGCTTTCCAAACTTGCCTAGACGCTGCACAATGCTGCGACGCAGCCGCGATTGGTTACGGCCCGATGGTGGCTGTTGTGTCGATGAACTGTCGTGCGGGACGCTGCCGAATGCGTCATGTCTGCACCCACCCACCCACGCCCGCAATGCCGGGCCAGGAGAGACTTCATGTTGCGTCGTGTTCTGATTTTGCTGCTGCTGCTGCCGTTGTCGGTATTTGCTGGTGGCAAGGCTGAGTTGATCGATCCTCAACCGGTTGCGATCCCTGCTGGCCTGAACGCCAAGCAGGTCAGCAATGCGATCAAGAGTTCCCTGATTGCACGCACCTGGAACATCGGCGCCAGCGAGCCGGGGCAGATCGACGCCGCGCTGAATGTCCGCGCGCATCGCGCCGACATCCGCATCCGCTACGACGACAAGTCGGTCCAAATCACTTACGTCGACAGCAGCAACCTCGACTTCAAGGAAAAGAACGGCAAACGTTACATTCACGGCAACTACGTGAGCTGGGTCAATAATCTGGCTGGCGACATTTCGCGCAATCTGCAACTGCTGGCGCTGGAATAGTCGCGACTGCTGCGATTGCCGCCATGCCTGCCGTGGAACGTGCGTCACGCGGTCACGCAGCCTGTGTGTATCTCGGTCACTTCGGCCTGAGCCAGGCGCCGTTCTCGATCACGCCCGATCCACGCTTCGTGTTTCTGTCAGAGCGTCATCGCGACGCTCTGGCGCATCTGCTGTATGGCGTTGGTCAGGGCGGCAGCGGTGGTTTCGTCCAGCTGACCGGTGAAGTCGGTACCGGCAAGACCACGATCTGCCGGCTGCTGCTGGAGCAGATTCCCGAAAACACGCGGATCGCGATGGTCTTGCATCCCCGTCAATCGCCGATGCAATTGCTCGAGACGATTACCGAGGAACTGCAGATCCGGTTGAAAAGCCGCAGGTTGTCCAACAAGCTGCTGATCGATGCCCTGCATGAATATCTGCTCAATGCCTATGCCGAAGGTCTGCGCGTGGTGCTGATCATCGATGAGGCACAAAACCTTTCGGTCGATGCGCTGGAGCAGGTTCGTCTGCTGACCAATCTGGAGACATCGACGCAGAAGTTGCTGCAGATCCTGTTGCTCGGTCAGCCCGAGCTGCGCGATCTTCTGGCGCGCCCCGAATTGCGGCAGCTGGCCCAGCGCGTCACCGCGCGTTACCACCTGACGCCGCTCAGTCGCGCCGAGACCGCCAGCTATGTCCGCCATCGGCTTGCGGTTGCCGGCGCGACTCGCCCGCTGTTCAGCGCCTGGGCGCTGCACTATCTGCACTGGCGCTCTGCGGGGGTGCCGAGGTTGGTGAACATCATCGCCGATCGGGCCTTGGTTGCTGGCTACGTCGGCGAACGTACCGTGGTCGGTTTGCCCCTGGTACGCCGCGCGGCCACCGAGGTACTCGGTGACCACCAGCGGGCTTCATGGCAGCGCGTGGTCGGGCTGGCTGCCCTGATCGTCACTGCGATTGCGCTCGTCCTGGTATCGCTGCGGTGAACGCTGGGACCCACTTCGCGGTCTCAGGCGCGTCGCAGCGCTTTCCCTGCGCCAGCCGAACACGGACAATGCGCGCATGTCACTGATACTTGAAGCCCTGAAGAAATCCGAAGCCGAGCGTCGACTGGGCGAAGCCCCGCACCTGGGCACTTTGCCCGTATGGGCACCGCCCAGGCCGGTTTCGAAGGCCTGGTGGGCGCTGCTGCCTTTGCTCGTCGTGGTCGGCGCCGCGGCCTGGAGCAACCGCGATCTGATTGGTGGCAAGCCCGAGCTCGGTGACGATATAGCCGACTCCGGATCGGCTTCTTCAGCGCCGCCAACCGCGCCTGCGGCCGCCGCGAGCACAGCGGCTGTGCCGGTTTCAACTCAGGCGGTGCCGCTGTTGTCAGCGCCCGCTGCCCCGGTCAACGCCGGCCAATCCGGTCCGCCGGCCGCCTTCGCCAATCGCAGTGGACCCAGCCCAACCAGTGCCCGTCCGCCCAGGCCGATGCCCGATCCACTGCCTCTGCCACAGAGCATGGACGATCTGGATGCGATGAAGGATGTCTCGCCGGAAAACCGGCGGCGTCTCGAGAGTGGTGAATTGTTTGTGGCCAATCCGCAATTGCTGGCCGAGCGTGGGCCTACCACCGAAACTCAGATCATCAGCGCGGACGCGGCCCTGCCGCCGCCGCTTGACGATCTCCCGGCGGACGGCGCCCCACTGACACGTGATCAACAAGCGGCGCTGGAACAGGCCAAATTTGCCAAGAGCCTCGACCGCGCTCGCGCCCAGTCGCAGGTCGCACCGAGGCCAGCGGCGACTGCACCGACAGCATCGGCAATGCCTACGCCGCCGCCGAGGCCATCGAGCGCAGCCCCTGCACCACCCTCGGCAGCGCCCGCGCCCGGAGCCCCGCTGCCCTTGATTCATGATCTGACCATGGGTCAGCGTCAGGGGCTGCCGGCGCTGAAAATGAGCGTGCATTTCTACAACAGCGACGTGGCCCGTCGTTTCGTGATCATCGACGGTCAACGCCTCAATGAGGGTGGCGTCATGGGGCAAGAGCTTTGGGCGCGTGAAATCCGCACCGACGGCGTGGTAATCGAATATCGCGGGGTCTATTTCCTGCTGCCACGGATTGGCGGCTGACCGATGTTCGTCCGCGTCGAGACCCGTCGGCGCCAACATCTGCCCTGGGCTACCCTGGCCATCGTCAGCGCCTGCCTGGTGCTGTTCCTGATTGAAAATCGCAGCGGCGGCAGTGAGCGGAATGGTCTGCTCTCGGAGCTCGGCACCGTGCCAGTGCGACTGGTCACCGCCTGGCAAGCTTCAGGTCTGGGCTGGCTGCGCGAACTGCAACGGCTATTCACCGGATTGTTCCTGCACGCCGATTGGCCGCATTTGATCGGCAACCTGGTGTTCGTGTTGATTTTTGGATTCGCCTCGGAGCGATTGCTCGGCTCGGTGCGCTTCCTGGCGCTCTTCCTGATCTGTGGCGCCCTGGCAAATCTTGCTGGCGCGGCAGTTTATGCCGAGGTCAGTGTGCCCATTATTGGCTCCAGTGGCGCGGTGTCGGCCATCGTCGGTGCCTACATCACCCTGTTTCCGCGGGCGCGGCTCGGCCTGGTGATTCCGCTCGGCTTCTACTTCGAGTTTGTCCGGATGCCGGCGAGTATCCTGATTGGCCTGTGGATTCTGACCCAGTTCCTGTTCGTCATCGTCGGGCCGGAGTCGGGCGCGCTGGCCTGGCCGATCCATGTCGCCGGGTTCATCCTCGGGATGCTGTTTGCCTTCCTGTCGCGGCCGGCGATTGCGCGTCGATTGCGCAACGACTGATTGTCTCTCGGCCGGGTTGCGCGACTGGGCCCCGCTCGGGAGCCCAGCGCGATCGACCGATTATTCGCCCAGGGTCAGCAGGCTGGCATTGCCGCCCGCCGCCGTGGTGTTGATGGTCAGCGTGCGCTCGGTGATGAAGCGCAGCAGATAATGTGGCCCGCCGGCCTTCGGTCCGGTACCGCTGAGACCCTCGCCGCCGAACGGCTGCACGCCGACCACGGCGCCGATCATGTTGCGGTTGATGTAGCAGTTGCCGGTGCGCACGCCCTTGCTGATTTTTTCAATGGTCGAGTCGATGCGGCTGTGTACGCCGAGCGTCAGGCCGTAACCGGTATCGTTGATCTGGCGGATCACCCCATCGATATCCTTGCCGGAGAAGCGCAGTACATGCAGCACCGGGCCGAACACCTCGCGCTTGAGCGTTGCCAGCGAGGGAATCTCGAAGGCGCGCGGGGCGAAGAAGGTGCCGTGCGCGGTCTTATCGGCGTCGAGGCCGACCTGCTTGATCAGTCGCGCTTCCTGGTTCATCCGATCGGAATGCTTTTCAAGCACTGCGCGGGCGCGGTCATCGATCACCGGACCGACATCGGTGGACAGCAGGCCCGGATCGCCAACGACCAGCTCTTCCATCGCGCCAGCCAGCATGCCGAGCACCTTGTCGGCGATGTCTTCCTGGACGAACAGCACGCGCGCGGCTGAACAGCGCTGCCCGGCCGAGCCAAAAGCCGAGTTGATCGCATCCTTGACCAGTTGTTCGGGCAAAGCGGACGAGTCGGCAATCAGCGCATTTTGTCCACCGGTTTCTGCGATCAGCACCGGAATGGCTGCGTCGCGCGCGGCAAGGGTGCGGTTGATCAGGCGCGCGGTTTCGGTCGAGCCGGTGAATACCACGCCGGCGACCCGCGGGTCCTGGGTCAATAGTGCCCCGACGTTCGCCCCGGTTCCCGGAGCGAGCTGCAACACGGATTCGGGAATGCCGCATTCATGCAGCAGTTTGACTGCGGCATGCGCGACCAGATTGGTCTGCTCGGCCGGCTTGGCGATCACCGTATTGCCGGTAACCAGGGCCGCCGCAACCTGGCCGATGAAGATGGCGAGCGGAAAATTCCAGGGACTGATGCAGACGAAGACACCGCGGCCGTGCAGGCTGAGCTGGTTGAGTTCGCCGGTCGGACCCGGCAGCACCTCCGGCGTGGTCATCAGTTTGCGCGCCAGCGCCGCGTAGTAGCGCAGGAAGTCGACCGCCTCGCGTACTTCTGCGACGCCGTCAGGGATGGTCTTGCCGGCTTCGCGAGTGCACAGGGCGATGAACTCCGGCATCCGCGCTTCCAGCTGATCGGCAGCATGCTCAAGAATCTTGGCGCGCGCCGCGGGCGGCGTCTGGTCCCAGTCGGCCTGTGCCGCAACCGCATTGTCCAATGCCTTGGCAACACCAGCGGCTTCGGTTGCAATCCAGCTGCCGACCTGGCGCCGTCGATCCGAAGGGTCGCTGACCGGTGCTGGCTGCACCGCCGAACGGTATCCCGGAATCAGTGGTTCGGCACGCCAGGGCCGGATCGCCGCATTGACCTTCGCGGCGAGTTCGTTCAGTTCATTGTCGTTGGCTAGATTGACGCCCATGGAATTGTCCCGCTGTTGGCCGTAAAGCCGCGCGGGAGTATCGATGCGCGGATGGGATTTGGTCTCGAAGCCGACGACGACGCCGACCGGATCCTTGATGATGTCGCTGATCGCCTGTGATTCATCGACAATGCGATTGACGAAGCTGGTGTTCGCGCCATTCTCGAGCAGGCGTCGAACAAGGTAGGGCAGCAGATCTTCGTGTGAGCCCACCGGCGCATAGACGCGGCAGGGATGGCCCAGCTTGTCGGCGCCAACGACCTCGGCATAAAGATCGGCGCCCATCCCGTGCAGCCGTTGGAACTCGAAAGCACGGCCCTGCGCGTAGTGCTGGATCGCCGCGATCGTATGCGCATTGTGCGTGGCAAATTGCGGATAGATCGCATCGTGGTAGTCGAACAGACGACGCGCACAGGCGAGGTAGCTGACATCGGTATTGGGCTTGCGGGTGAATACCGGAAATCCGCTGTGCCCGTCGACCTGGGCGCGCTTGACCTCGGAGTCCCAGTAGGCGCCCTTGACCAGGCGCACGCACATCTTGCGGCCGGCGCTTCGACATTGCGCGGCGAGCCAGTCGAGCACGAACGGTGCGCGCTTTTGATAGGCCTGAACAGCGAGACCGAAACCATCCCAGCCGGCCAGCGAGGGATCTCGAAATACGGCGCCGATGATCTCCAGCGAAAGCTCGAGGCGATCGGCCTCTTCGGCATCAATGGTGAGTGCAAAGCCGCGCGCGCGCGCCAGTTGCGCCAGTCGCAGTACGCGAGGTGTCAGTTCATTGAGCACACGCGCGCGCTTGCCGACTTCATAGCGCGGATGCAGGGCAGACAGTTTCACCGAGATCGACGGTGCTTCATAAATATCCGCATAAGGCCCGCGCGCACCGATCCGTTCGATCGCGGCCTCGTAGGCACGGTAATAGCGATCGGCGTCGGCCTGGGTCAGTGCGGCCTCGCCGAGCATGTCGAAGGAATGCCGGTAGGCGCGACCGTCCTTGTCGAGTGAACGATCGAGCGCCTCATCGATGGTCCGGCCCATCACGAACTGGTGGCCCATGATCCGCATCGCCTGGCGTACCGCCAGTCTGATCACCGGCTCGCCGGTGCGTGCGACCAGGCGCTTGATCGCGCCGAGAAAGTTGCGCTGGGTTTCTTCGCCCAAGGAAACCAGTTTGCCGGTCAGCAGCAGGCCCCAGGTCGAGGCATTGACGAACAGCGACGAGCTCTTGCCGAGATGGGTGTTCCAGGCCGCATCGCCGAGCTTGTCGCGAATCAACCGATCAGCGGTTTCGGCATCCGGGATGCGCAGCAGAGCCTCGGCCACGCACATCAGCAGAACCCCCTCCTCGGAAGAAAGGTCGTACTCGCGCATGAAGCTCTCGACCGCGCTCTGGTTGCGCGCCCGTTCGCGCACGCGCTTGACCAGATCGGCGGCCTGCGCTAGTACTTCGGCGCCGGCTTCCGCAGGCAGGCTGGCAATTTCGACAAGTTCGGCCATCGCCTCGGTCTCGTCGCGGGCATAGCTCGCCGTGATCCTGGCCCAGAGGGGATCTGCAGCGGCTGGCAATTCCGGAGTCAGCAGGGGGGCAGGGGCACTCATGCGGGGATTCTCATTGCGGCCGCCGCAACCGGCAGCATCGGACTGCCAGTGTATTCAGCCGCAGCCCGGCCCGCCATGCACAATGGCGCTCCGCCCCAGTCCTTGCACAATTGCGCAAGGCACAGGCTGAATCGATCCGGCCGATGCCGCTGCTCGATCAACCCTGGCGGCGCTGGTGGTGATGCAAGGCAATCAACTGCCGCTTGATTCGGCCGATGACCTGCCGGTCCGCCGCATGGGGTGAGCAAGGTTGACGGCTCTGCGATGGAGCCTGGCGCGCGAAAACGGTACTCTGGGGATTCTCGGCGCGTGCCGTTCCGATGCAGTCAGTCCATGAAACTTGCGGCACCCTTTATCCAGCTTCCCCTGTTGTTCGATGCCGCAGCGCTTGCTGCTGAAGTAGGTGCGCTCGGTGAATCGGTGTGGATGCCGCACCCACAGGGCTTTCCCGGCAATTCGATGCTGCCACTGGTCGCCGTCGATGGCGACCCTGCGAATGAGAATTTCGCAGGCGTCATGCGTCCCACGCCCGCCCTGCTGCGCTGCGCCTACCTGATGCGGGTGATGGCCGCGCTCGGTGTCACTCTGGGCCGCACACGTCTGATGCGGCTGAGTGGTCACGCCGAAGTCACCCGGCACGCCGATCAGGGCTACTACTGGGCGGATCGGGTGCGTATCCATGTGCCGATCGTGACCCAGCCCACGGTGCGCTTCGAATGCGGCGACAGCCACGTCAATATGGCAGCCGGCGAATGCTGGATCTTTGACACTTGGCGTCAGCATCGCGTACTCAATGATGCCGAAGAGGCGCGCATCCATCTTGTCGTCGATACCGTCGGCGGCGATCGCTTCTGGGGTCTGGTCGGCGGCGGACGTGATCATGCGGGGCGCGCGTTCTCGGGTAGCTGGAGCCCCGACACCATCGCTCCCTGGGCGGGATTTGATCCGCGACTGCTCTATGAGCGCGTGAACGTCCCGGTGGTGATGACGCCCTGGGAGATCACTGCCCGGATTGGCTCCCTGATCGGCGATGCGGCGCCGCATCCGGCATTGCCGTCGCTGCGTCAAGCCGCGGCCCAGTTCTGCCGCCACTGGCAGGCGCTGTGGGCGGCCTATGGCGAGCACAGCACCGGATGGCCGGCCTATCGCGAGGCGATCGAGCTGTACATGCGTCAGGTCAACGAACTTGGCAAGGCCGTGATCCTGCAGAACGAACTGCTGTTCGCCAGCGCGATGTTCACCCTGGTCGGCAAGGTTGCGGTGACCGGCGGCGGCAATGTGGCCACATCCGACTACCCGACTCCTTCGGTCGCAAGTGGCGGCAAGGCGGCACAGTCCGAGCGCGCACGCGATCCCCAGTTCGACCGACCGATCTTCATTGTTTCGTCGCCGCGCTCGGGCTCGACCCTGCTGTTCGAAACCCTGGCCAAGGCGCCTGGCGTTTACACGATCGGTGGCGAGAGTCATGCCGTGATCGAAGGCATGAGCGAGCTCAGTCCGGCCAGCAACGGACTGGATTCCAATCGCCTGACCGAGGCCGAGGCAACGCCGGCCGTTGCCAACGCCCTGCGCGAGCGCTTCTACGCGGCATTGACCGACCGCGAGGGCAGGCGGCCGCCGCCCGGGCGCATCCGGATGCTGGAGAAAACGCCAAAGAACTCCTTGCGTGTGCCCTTCATGCGCACCCTGTTCGAAGAGGGCATCTTCGTCTACCTCTATCGCGAGCCGCGCGAAGTGATGGGCAGCATGATCGAGGCCTGGCAGTCGGGCCGGTTCCGCACCTATCCGGATCTGCCGGGTTGGCAGGGCCCGCCCTGGTCACTGCTGTTGACGCCGGGATGGCGCCAGTCGAGTGGTCGCGGCCTCGGCGAAGTCGTCGCACTGCAATGGGAGACGACCACGCGTTTACTCCTCGATGACCTCGCCACCTTGCCGCGCGAAAGGCTGGTAGTTGCCCGCTATGACCGGCTGGTGGCGGACCCGGCCGCCGAGATTGGACGGATCTGCAGCGCTGTCGGGTTGGACTGGGACCATCCCATCGTCGGCACGCTGCCTCTGGCCCGACACACGATTTCACAACCCGGTCCCGAGAAATGGCGGCGCCACGCTGAGCTGATCGAGCCTCAACTCGAGCGAGTACGCGCAACCATGGAGCGCGCCGAGCGGTTCGCAGCCAGCTAACGCTTTCCGTCCGCGGCGGTTGCCGCTCGGGCGAACGCACCGCTATCATGGAGCGCTTGTCACCGCGCTGCGAGCCTTGGTCCTGTCTCTCGGTCCGCAAGCTGGTCTGAGCGGGGGTTCCAGTCCGAGTCCGCAGTGTGTGCTGGCTCGCTACCGTTTTTGGCTGCAGTCGGTGGTTAGCGCTTGCTGCTGAGCGCTGGGCCTGGTGTTCGCAGCGATCGCGGGCCGGGCAACGCGCGGGGTGGATAGTGTGGTCGGCCCATGGGTCCGCGGTCTGGCGGATGTAGAGCGATCAGGGATGCGGACCCAGGTCCGCAGATCGGAAATCGGCGCCTTCCTGGCCGAACAAGAACGCAAGGCGCTTGCCGATACCATGCGGCAGGCACTGGATGAACTCAAAGCTGGCCCCGGTTCGACCGGAATGGAACGGAAACAATGATGCAGACCAAGTACTGGCACACCCGTATCGGGCTCGCACTCGCCGCGCTGACGCTCAGTGGCGCGACCTGGGCCGAAGCACCTCGTCGCTGGCAGCTCAATTTGGGCAAGGGCGTCACTCAGACCAGTCAATCGGCCTATGACCTGCACATGATCGCCTTCCTGATCTGCTGCGCGATCGGTGCGATCGTGTTCGGGATGATGTTCTATGCGATGTGGAAGTTCCGGAAATCCAAGGGTGCCGTCGCCGCCAAATGGAGCCACAACACCGCGGTCGAGGTCGTGCTGACCGTCGTGCCCACCCTGATCCTGATCGCCATGGCCTGGCCGGCGACCAAGGTGATGCTCAATTCGGCGGACACCACGAATTCGGAGCTGACCATCAAGGTAACCGGCTATCAATGGAAATGGCGCTACGAGTACGTCGGTACCGATATCAATTTCATGAGTTCGCTCAAGCGCGAGAGCGATGAAGCGCGCCGGGTCGGATCGGGAATCGATCCCTACACGGTCGACAACTACCTGCTCGAGGTCGACCATCCGCTGGTAATTCCGGCCGACACCAAGGTCCGCTTCGTGATTACCTCCGAAGATGTCATCCATGCCTGGTGGGTACCCGCGCTCGGCTGGAAGCAGGACGCGATCCCGGGGATCATCAATGACGGCTGGACTCGTGTCTCCAAGCCGGGAATCTATCGTGGCCAGTGCGCTGAACTGTGCGGCAAGGACCACGGTTTCATGCCAATCGTCGTCGAGGTCAAACCCAAGGCCGAGTTTGATCAATGGCTGGTGGCGCAGCAGGCGAGCAGTCTGCCGACATCGAATATCGCAGCCACAGGCGCAGCCGCGCCGGCTGCAGCCAGCAATCTGAACTGAGGGAAACGTCATGGCCTACGCTAACGCCACTCACGACGCCGGTCATCACGACGACCACGACCACAAGCCACAGGGTTTCATCAACCGCTGGCTGTACGCGACCAATCACAAGGACATCGGCACGATGTACCTGGTGTTCTCGCTGATCATGTTCTTCATCGGTGGCGCCATGGCCCTGGTGATCCGCGCCGAGTTGTTCCAGCCCGGTCTGCAGTTGGTGCATCCGGAAGTGTTCAACCAGATGACCACGATGCACGCACTGGTGATGATCTTCGGCGCGGTAATGCCGGCCTTCGTCGGCCTTGCCAACTGGATGATCCCGATGATGGTGGGCGCGCCGGATATGGCGCTGCCCCGCATGAACAACTGGTCGTTCTGGATCATGCCGTTTGCGTTCACCTTGCTGCTGTTGCCGCTGGTGCTGTACCTGTTCTTCGGCATTGGCGGTGGTGGCCCGGCCGGTGGTTGGACCCTTTACCCGCCACTATCGATCCAGGGCGGCGACAGCGTCGCCTTCACCATCTTCGCTGTGCACATGATGGGTATCAGCTCGATCATGGGCGCGATCAACATCATCGCGACCATTCTCAACATGCGCGCGCCAGGCATGGATCTGCTGAAGATGCCGGTGTTCGTCTGGTCCTGGCTGATCACCGCGTTCCTGTTGATCGCGGTCATGCCGGTGCTCGCTGGCGCGGTGACCATGCTGCTGACCGACAAGTTCTTCGGCACCAGTTTCTTCAACGCAGCCGGTGGCGGCGACCCGGTGATGTTCCAGCACATCTTCTGGTTCTTCGGGCATCCCGAGGTCTACATCATGATCCTGCCCGCGTTCGGCATCGTGTCCGAGATCATCCCGACCTTTGCCCGCAAGCAGCTGTTCGGTTATCAGGCCATGGTCTACGCCATCGCCTCGATCGCCTTTCTCTCCTTCATCGTCTGGGCGCACCACATGTTCACCGTGGGCATGCCTCTGGGTGGCGAGATCTTCTTCATGTACGCGACCATGCTGATCGCCATTCCGACCGGTATCAAGGTGTTCAACTGGGTGTTCACGATGTGGGAAGGCTCGATGAGCTTCGAGACGCCGATGCTGTTTGCGGTTGGCTTCGTCATCATGTTCACCATCGGCGGATTCTCCGGGTTGATGCTGGCGATTGTTCCTGCCGATTTCCAGTACCACGACACCTATTTCGTGGTGGCACATTTCCACTACGTGCTGGTCACTGGCGCGATTTTCTCGATCATGGGTGCGGTCTATTACTGGCTGCCCAAGTGGACCGGTCGTCACTACAACGAGAAACTCGGCAAGTGGCATTTCTGGCTGTCGACCTTCTTCGTCAACCTGCTGTTCTTCCCGCAGCACTTCCTCGGTCTCGCCGGCATGCCGCGTCGCATTCCGGATTACAACGTGGTGTTCGCTGATTTCAATCTCTGGTCCTCGATCGGCGGCTTCGGCTTCGGCATCACCCAGTTGCTGTTTGCCTGGATCGTGTTCGACGTATGTGTGCGCAAGCGCGGGGCCAAGGCGAGCGATGGCGTTTGGGAAGGTTCGCATGGCCTGGAATGGACGCTCAGCTCGCCGCCGCCGTACCACAGCTTCACCACGCCGCCAGTCATCGACAACAGCAAGCTTGCCCACGGCGACGTGACTCATTGAACCAGTGACCGGCGTTCGCGCCGGTCCCGCTGAAACCGGATTCCAGAAGATGTCACCGCGTATCGAACCTGATGAACTGGCCCAGCGACGCAGCCGAGCGCGCCGAACTGCCGCGCTGGTTGCGCTGACCGCGCTCGCCATCTACGCGATGTTCTGGCTCGGCGGAGTGCTGCGCGCATGAACCAGCCATCGACCGAGAATAGTGCGATGCCCGACATTCGCGCGCGCAATATCCGTACGCTGAAGTGGGCTTTGCTGGCGACTGTGGCGGCATTCGGTTTTGGCTTCGCCCTGGTGCCGTTCTACGACGTCCTGTGCCAGAAGGTGCTCGGCATCAAGCCGGTGCAGACCGCCACCGCGCTTCCGGTATGCACGGCGGTCGATACCAGTCGCCTGGTCACGGTCGAGTTCGACACCAGCATCAATGCCGATCTGCCGTGGGCACTCGACAGTCAGCGCAAGACCGTGCAGGTGCACCCCTGCGAGCTCACTGAAGTGGTCTTCACTGCCACCAATCTGGGCGCGCTCGGCATGTCGGGTCAGGCAATCTTCGGCGTGGCGCCGAGCCGGGCCTCGGTCAATCTGACCAAGACCGAATGCTTCTGCTTTACCGAGCAACACCTCTCGGCAGGCGAGTCACGCGAGATGCCGGTGCGCTTCATGCTGGACGATCAGCTGCCCGCCGATATCAGCACGATCACCTTCCGTTACGTATTCAATCCGCTTCGTATCGACGCACCTTCGCCGGCACCGGATCCTTCGGTGGCCGGGCCGGATGCAGTCGCTACACCACACCAGATCTGAGATCGGGGAATTCCATGGCACACCAAGAATCCAGCCACGACGCCAGCCTGTACTACGTCCCGCATGCGAGCCGCTGGCCGATCATCGCGACGCTGGCACTGTTTACCACGATGCTCGGCGCTGCGATGAGCGTCAACCATGCCGCTGGCGGCAAATGGGTCATGCTGATCGGCATTTCGGCGATGGTGGCGATGTTGTTCGGCTGGTTCGGCGACGTGATCCGCGAGTCGGTCAAGGGTTTCTACAATCGCCAGGTCGACGTCAGCTTCCGCATGGGCATGATCTGGTTCATCTTTTCCGAAGTCATGTTCTTCGCGGCCTTCTTTGGCGCGCTGTTCTATGCGCGCTCGCTGTCGGTGCCCTGGCTGGGCGGCGAGGGCGATGGTGCACTGACCAATGAATTCATCTGGAGCGGCTACAGCGCGACCTGGCCGACCAATGGCCCTGGCCATGTTGGCGGAAGCTTCAGCACGATCGGACCCTGGGGCCTACCCTTGGTCAACACGCTGTTGCTGCTCGCTTCTGGCGTCACCATCACGATTGCACACCATGCCCTGCGCCTGGGTCAGCGCACCAGCCTGCTGATCTGGCTGGGCGCCACCGTCCTGCTCGGTTCGGCCTTCCTGTACTTCCAGGCGGTCGAGTACATGCACGCTTATCACGAGCTCGGCCTGACCCTGGGCTCGGGCATCTATGGCAGCACCTTTTTCATGCTGACCGGATTCCATGGCATGCACGTGACCCTGGGTACGATCATGCTGATCGTTGCCTGGTTCCGCTGCGCCAAGGGGCACTTCAGCCGCGACAATCATTTCGGATTCGAGGCGATCGCCTGGTACTGGCACTTCGTCGACGTGGTCTGGCTGGGCCTGTTCCTGTTCGTCTACGTGCTCTGATCCCGGTGGCGCGGGGTAGTTCGTCCCGCGCAGATTCAGCGGACTGCTGAGAGCTGGACAGGTTGATCGACACGACCTGGACGCCAGCCTCGCTGGTGGCCAGGTTTGCCGCGACAGCCGCGATCAGCCGACGCGAATTCCGTGCGGTTCGATCCAGCCCATCCAGGCGGCGAAAGCGATCAGCAGAACCAGCCCGACCGAAATCGCGATACGCCGCGTCAGCGCATTGACGGTGCGATTGGTCGTACCCTTGTCGGTCATCATGAAGTACAGCCCGGCGCCCAGGTTGTACAGGATGATCAGAAACACGGCGATGATCAGCAGCTTTTGCATAGAGTCCGTCCCAGCATGAAATGCGCATCCCACCTTCAGCAATGCGCCCGCCAGTATAGCGGTGGTCGGCGGTGAGCCGTCCGCTCTGGCGGCGTCCGCGGATTGCCGTGACCTTGGTCTTTGGCGGCATGATCGCGGTCTTTCTGAGTGCGGGAAACTGGCAGTGGCGGCGCGCGGAGTACAAGGTAAATCGGGCTGCCGAGTTCGCGGCTGCCCTCAGCGAGCCGGCCCGGCGACCTCTTTCTGCCGCCCTGGCCAGTCCCGCGGCGCAGGGTTTCGAACGGGTGCGCGTACAGGGCGAGCTGGATCGCACGCATCTGCTCCTGCTCGACAATCAGATGCGCGATGGGCGATTCGGTGTACAGGTCTACGCGCTGCTGCTCGAGTCCAGCGGCGTGGAAATCCTGGTCGATCTCGGCTGGATCGCCAGCGATTCCAGTCGGCGTCTGTTACCGGCAATTCCCGATTTGCCGGCAAGAATTGATGGAGAAGCCCTGCTGACCGATCCGCCAGCTTCCGGCCTGCGCCTGGGCGCCGCAGCGCCTCAGGCGGGTAGCGAATTTCCTCTGATGCTGACCCGTATCGATCCGGTCGAACTCGCCGTGCTGCTGCAGCGGCCTGGGCTATCGCCGCGCGTGCTGCAACTGTCGACATCCCCGCCCAGTGGTTTCGAGCGCGTCTGGCGATTGCCGGGACTCTCCGCCGACAAGCATCGCGGTTATGCCCTGCAATGGCTGAGCTTCGCCCTGGGTACCGTAGTTTTCTTTGTTCTGTGGCACCGCCCCCGAAGAGGATCTCCAAATGACTGAGCCCAAACGCGGTCGCCGCGTCCTGCTGGTGGTGGGCCTGTGTTTTGCCGCACCGTTCCTGGCCTCACTGCTGTTGAATCAACTGGGCTGGATGCCAAGCGGCCGCAGGAACTATGGCGAGCTGCTGACACCACCACTGCCGCTCAATCCGGTCCAGTTGGATGGCGGCGCCGCATTCGCCTGGAAAACGCCACCGGAGTGGTATTGGACACTGCTGGTACGCATCCCTGAGCAGTGCATCAACGACTGTCGCAGCCAGCTCGACCTGATCGCCAATCTGCGCACCGCACTGGCGCGCAATGCCATCAAGCTGCGCATCGCGGTGGTTGACCCGCTGCCCGACGGCGCCGCACTGCGTAGTGAGGCCGGCGTCTATCCGTTGGCCCAGCCCGCGGAAGCTTCAATCGAGAGTGCACTACCGCGCCCGCTGCAGCAACCGAGGCTGGCCCTCGTCGATCCGAACGGCTTCGTCGTTCTGCGCTACAGCGAAGACGCCGACTACAGTGGCGTGCGCAAGGACCTCGGAAAATTACTGAAATGAAGATCGCTCCCAACGGTCACCACGACGCGAGGTCGCGGTCACGCCGTCGTGGCGATGCGCCTGCCACGCTCGGCGACTCGGATGGAACCCTGCAAGGCGCGGGTCGAAGCCCGTGGAGCGATTCGGGGAACCTCTGAATAGGTCACCACGTCGACTTCGCAACACAGCTTATTGTTCGCCAGCCCGTCGTTCCACAGCAGAGCTGGTCAAAACCTGCGGCATTTCGCCCCTTGCTCAGGGCGGTATCGCGGCTGAGTAATGTTTAGAGGATTTCTGATGAACAGCCCCATGCTGCGCCGCCTGACCCTGATCGCCATCGCCCTGGCCCTCTGCGTGATCGTATTTGGCGCCTTTGTCCGCCTGTCCAATGCCGGCCTCAGCTGTCCGGATTGGCCGACCTGTTACGGCAAGGTCACCTGGCCCAAGGCCGACCACGAGATCGCGCAGGCGAATGCCGACTTTGTGCGCGCGGTCGAAACCGACAAGGCCTGGCGCGAGCAGTTCCATCGCCATATCGCCGCGTTGCTCGGCGTGCTGGTGCTGGCGATCGCCCTGGTCGCGGCGCGCCGCCGACCCTTGGCCTGGTTGCGCATCCTGATCGCCGCTGGCCTGGTCGGCTTATCGATTCCGCTCTACATCAAGCAGCACTATGGCGCCGCCATCGCGCTGGCCAGCGCCGGCGAGCTGATCCTGTTGTGGTCGGCCCTGCATTGGCGCGGCAACGATCATGCCCGTCTTGGCAGTCTGATCCTGATGGTGATCATCTTCCAGGCACTGCTCGGCATGTGGACGGTGACCTGGTTGCTCAAGCCGATCGTGGTGACCGCGCATCTGCTCGGCGGGCTCGCCACACTCGGCCTGCTCGCCTGGTTGGCATTGCGTTTGTATGGCGTCGCGGCCAAGCCGGGTGAGCTTCTGCCGCGGCGCGGCCTGGTGATTTCCGGTCTGGGTTTGCTGGTCGCGCAAATCGCCTTGGGCGGCTGGACCAGTGCCAATTATGCGGCGTGGAGTTGCGGCACCGACTTCCCGCAATGCCTGGGCTCCTGGTGGCCACAGATGGATTTTGCGCAGGGATTTGTGCTCTGGCGCGGCATCGGTGTCGACTACGAGGGCGGCGTGCTGGACGGGCCTGCGCGCACGGCGATCCAGATGGCGCATCGGCTGTTTGCCGTGCTGGTCGCAGGGCATCTGCTGATGCTGGCAGTGCGCGCGATCCGCTTGCCGGCGTTGTCGCTGCTCGGCTGGTTCCTCTTGCTGGGCCTGATCACTCAGATCGGGCTAGGCATCGCCAATGTCAAACTGGGCCTGCCCCTGCACGTCGCAGTGGCCCACAATGCCGTCGCGGCCCTGTTGCTGATCAGCTTGGTCGCCTTGCTCGCGCGCGTCACGCCGGCTGCTGGCGATCCGCAGTAGCGACGTGATTCCGCCAAAGTGCTGGATGGGAATTCACAGCCAGGCACTACACTAGGGATTCCCAAAGCGACCGCAGTCCTCCTTTGCTTGCCGACGAGCACCGCGGTCGCCCCACTCGAGCGCACACATGGACGTACAAAATCTCAAACCCGGTCAGTTTTTTGCACTGACCAAGCCAAAGGTAGTCGCCCTGATCGTGTTCACCGCGATCGTCGGCATGCTGCTGGCGACGCCGGGCCTGCCACCCTGGCGTGCGCTGTTCTGGGGCAGTCTCGGTATCTGGCTGGCCGCGGCCTCGGCGGCAGCCATCAATCATCTGCTCGACCAGCGCATCGATGCCCTGATGGCGCGCACTCAACACCGGCCGCTACCAACCGGCCAGTTGAATACCCGTCAGGTGCTGATGTTCGCCCTCGTCCTCGGCGCGCTGTCGATGCTGATCCTGGTCGCCTTCGTCAATGTGCTGACCGCCGTGCTGACCTTCTTCTCCCTGATTGGCTACGCGGTGATCTACACCGTGTATCTCAAGCGCGCGACGCCGCAGAATATTGTGATCGGTGGCGCCGCCGGTGCTGCGCCACCGGTGCTCGGCTGGGCTGCGGTGACCAATGAGGTGCACGCCTACGCCTTGCTGCTGTTCCTGATCATCTTCATCTGGACCCCGCCGCACTTCTGGGCGCTGGCCATTTACCGACGTGAAGATTATGCGCGCGCAGCGGTGCCGATGCTGCCGATCACCCATGGCGTCGAGTACACCCGTGCGCATGTGCTGTACTACACGATCCTGCTGTTCCTGATCACCCTGATGCCATGGTTTGCCGGCATGAGTGGCCTGATCTATCTGGGCGGTGCGGTCGTGCTCGGGCTGGGCTTTCTGTACTACGCGATCCGGCTGCTCAAGCCGCCGAGCGAGCTGTTCGCGATGGAAGTCTTCCGCTACTCGATCATCTACTTGATGGTGCTTTTCGCGTTCTTGCTGGTCGATCATTATCTGGCCCTGCCACGCCAGTTTGGCTGAGCCAGGCGCCGCCTCAGCTTTGCGGCGCCTGTGACTGCAGGAAGTCGAGGTAGGTCTTGACCCCGATGTAGTCGGGGCGGCTCTGATGACGTTCCGGAATCGCCAGCAGCAAGGCACGCGCCGCGGCAAGATCGCCAAATTTCTCGACCAGGATGCGGGCGCCGAGCAGGGCATTGGCGCTGCAGTCGCTGTGCTTGGGAAAACGTGATATCGCGGTCCGGATCAATTGCAGCGCCTGGGCATTGCGGCCCAGCTTTGCCGCCGCCGCGGCCAGCAGCCGTACGTCTTCGGGCTGGCTTGGGCAGTAGTCCGGATGGCTGACCAGATGCGCCTCGAAAAATCGGATGGCATCGGCCTGGGCGCCCTGTGCCATCAGCACATCAATGTAGCCCGCGGTATGCGTGGCCAGACTCGCCTGGTCGCCAACCTCCATCAGCAGTTCACGGTAGCGCTGATGGGTCCCGCGCGTACCACCATTGCGATCGATGTGGTTGGCCAGAAACTTGATCGCGGCGGCGGCGCCTTCATTTCCGGCCAAGTCGGCAGCCTGCTGCTGAACTTCATGGTCGGGGTCGACCTGGTGCCGCGTGGGGGGCAGGCGCACATCGGGCTTCACCACATAGCCGCGCTCGCGCTGATAAAGCAGCAACACATATCCCATCGCATGAAAACTCGCGATCACCGCGCAGTGGCAGACAAACCAGAACAGCGGCACAGCCATCCAGCGCGGCAGCAGTTGCGGCAGCAGGGCGAGCGCGAACAATTGCACCACGGAATACCAGAAGCAAAGCGCGACCAGGGCGAGATAGCGGACGCCGAGCCCGCGCATCGCCTCGAACCAGGTCAGCGGATTCAAGGCCAGCCATATGCTGCGCAGGGTAAACAGTGAAATGGTTGCGGCCGGCGTGATCAGCGCAATCGCCAATGCGCTGAGCAGTCCGAGGCGCCATCCGGCGAACAGGAAAACGGCAAGGCCGGCCAGGATCAGCAAGGCCTGCAGGCGCAGTTGATCACCGGCCTGATGATCCTCAATGCTGTGGCTGAATTCGGGGGCGCTCAACTTTCCCTCGGAAGTGTCCAGCAGAACCTGCACCGCATAGCGATAGAGGGCCATCGAGATGGCGAAATGAGCCACGGCGATCAACAAGTTGCCAAGTACGAAATGCCCGGTGATCGTGTCGATCAAGGGGTCGGCCAAGCGCAACACGGCCAGCAGGGCGAGCATGCCGAGGGCGGCCGGCTGCAGTGGATAGGCGATGATCCCCGGCAGCGCCTGCCAGAACGGCTTGACCGGAGCCGCCACCGCGGCGGCGCGCAGGCTGGAACGCACCTGATTCATGGCGTGCTCCGCACGCGTACACGGCTGCGTAGCAGTTCCCGCATCTCATCCTTTTCGATCGGCGAAAGCTGTACCTGTTGCTGTCGCGCCAGCAGTTCATCGAGGCGCTGTTGTGCGGTCTGCCGGTTCAACTGGTCGACCGCGTCGAGAAACTCGGCCTTCCAGTTTTCTGGCGCGCTCGGAAACTCCATCATTACCAGCTTGCGCAGCGCCTCCTGATCCTCGCGGCCGTCAAACTGCTCGAGCAGGACCGCTGTGGTGATATCGGGTCGGCTCAGGCAGATCGACATGATTTCCATCAGCAATGGCACTCCGGGCTGGCGCAGGATGGCGAAAACGTACGGTGGCTCGATCTGCGCCGCCAGCGACGGCTGCTGCAGTAACAGGGCAATGGCGGTACGAACCAGACTGCGGCGCGGGTTGGGCCCACCGCTCGGCGCGCGCCGCGCGGTCTGCACGTAGATCGCGGATGACTCGCTGTGCTGGCCACGGGCTTCGGCCAGGCGCACATCGAGCAGTTCGCCCGCCTTCTCGCGCATCCGCTCGGTCAGTCCGGGCGCGAAGTTCCACTTGATCGTGCTCTTTTCGACCAGCATTTCGGTGAGCCGATCCCGGAAAGCGCCTTCGGGGATCGAGGCAAGATGGCTCCGGCACTTCTCCGCCAGCCTGGCGCGGCCGTCAGCCGTGGCCAGATCGGTCTCGGCCTCCTGATGCAGGAAAAAGAACTCCGAGAGCGGGGTCGCTTCGCGCAGTCGTTGCTCGAAGCCCTCGGTGCCTTCCTTGCGGATCAGCGAATCCGGATCTTCACCATCGGGGAGGAAGAGGAAAAACGCCTGTCGGCCGTCGCGCATGCGCGGCAGCACCGATTCGACCGCACGCCAAGCCGCACTGCGCCCAGCGCGATCCCCATCGAAACAGAAAAACACATCGGCCGAATTGCGAAACAGCAGCTCGGCGTGGTCCTTGGTGGTCGCGGTGCCCAGTGTCGCAACTGCCTGGGTGATCCCGAACTGGAACAGCGCGATAACATCCATATAGCCTTCAACCACGATCAACCGCGCGATCTTGCTGTGTGCCGTGCGTACCTGATGCAGGGCGAACAACTCGCGGCCCTTGTGGAACAAAGGGGTCTCCGGTGAGTTGAGGTATTTGGGGCCTTCGGCATCGCCCATCACCCGACCACCGAAGGCGATCACTCGGCCGCGTCGGTCATGGATCGGGAACATCAGTCGATCACGGAACTTGTCATAGCTCGATCCGCGTTCGCCGGTCGACAGCATGCCGACCTTGTCGAGTATCCGGAGTTTGCGTTCATCGCCGCCCAGCGCCGATTTCAGCGCATCCCAGCTGTCCGGCGCGTAGCCGAGACCAAATTGCTGGATGACCGCTGGATCGAGACCGCGCTGGCGCAAATAGTCCTGCGACTTGGCGTTGAGCGGGAGCTGGCGCTGATAGAAACGCGCGGCTGCCTCGAGCAGCGCATACATTTCATCGCCTTCGCCATCGACCTGGCGCGCGCCCGTGCCGCCTTCGTAGGGGACCTTGAGGCCGACCCGGCCGGCAAGTTCTTCGACGGCGTCGACGAACTCCATGCGGTCATAATCCATCAGGAACTTGATCGCCGAGCCATGCACGCCGCAGCCGAAGCAGTGATAGAACTGCTTGGTTCCACTGACCGTGAACGAGGGTGAGCGTTCGTCGTGGAACGGGCAGCAGGCCTTGTGCTCACGCCCGGCGCGCTTGAGTGGCACGCGCGACTCGATCACCTCGACGATATCGACGCGGGATAGCAGTTCGTCAATGAACGCGTTGGGGATTCTGGCCATCGCGCATTATGCCATTGTCGCGCGCAAGGCCGGCGGCGCCGCAGGTTACGCTGGGCGGTCGGCAGTGGGCAGCGAAGCGCTGCCCGCCGGACTACATCGCCTCGATGCCGCGGCTGATTGCAACGACACCGGTACGACTGAGTTCGACCAGACCAAGCGGCACCATCAGTTCGATGAAGGCCTCGATCTTCACCGGCGAGCCAGTGACCTCGAAGGTGAAGCTGGTATGGGTGATGTCGATCACCCGGGCACGGAACACCTTGGACAGCCGCAGCGCCTCGGCACGCAGGTCGCCTTCGCCGGCTACTTTGATCAGGGCCATCTCGCGCTCGACACCGGGTTTGTCGACTGCAAGGTCGATCACCCGATGCACAGGGACCAGACGACCGAGCTGCGCCTTGATCTGCTCGATCACATCGGCGGTACCGCGGGTGACGATAGTGATCCGCGAGGTATGGCGCAGGTGATCGGTCTCGGCGACCGTCAGCGACTCGATGTTGTAGCCACGTCCGGCGAACAGTCCGACGACGCGGGCGAGGGCGCCGACTTCGTTGTCGACCAGGATCGACAGCGTTGCGCGGGTTTCGCGTGAATGCTTGTCGACCAGAAAATACGCAGAGGCGGGTTGCTGGGGCATGTTCATACTCCGGGACTCAGACCAGCATCTTGCCGGCGTCGGAAACGCCAGCCGATTCCTGGTTGTCAGGCAGGATCATTTCGTCGTGGGGGGCGCCGGAGGGGATCATCGGCAGACAGTTTTCAAGTTTGTCGACCCGGCAGTCGAAAACGACCGGACCATCGTGATCGATCATTTCCATGATCTTGGCATCCAGGTCCGCGGGATCGGTGGCGCGAATTCCCTTGGCGCCATAGGCCTCGGCGAGCAGAACGAAGTCGGGCAGCGCCTCGGAATAGGAATGCGCATAGCGGCCGCCATGCAGCAACTGCTGCCACTGACGCACCATGCCCATGTACTCGTTGTTGAGGATGAAGATCTTGATCGGCAGCCGGTACTGCACCGCAGTCGACAGCTCTTGCATCGTCATCTGCACACTGGCTTCCCCGGCGATATCGATGACCAGCGCATCCGGATGCGCGACCTGCACACCGACAGCGGCGGGAATGCCATAGCCCATGGTGCCGAGTCCGCCCGAGGTCATCCAGCGATTGGGCTCTTCGAAGCGATAATGCTGAGCCGCCCACATCTGGTGCTGGCCGACCTCGGTGGTGATGTAGGTATTGCGATCGCGGGTCAGCTTGTACAGACGCTCGACGGCGTACTGCGGCTTGATCGTCTCGGTGGAGTGCGTGTAGGACAGAGATTTGCGCTCACGCCAGTCCTCGATCTGCTGCCACCACTGCGCCAGCGCGGCGACGTCGGCACCGTGTTCGCGGGCTTTCCAAGCCGCGATCATCGCCGCCAGGACTTCCGCGCAGTCGCCCACGATCGGTACTTCCACGCGTACGTTCTTGTTGATCGAGGACGGATCGATATCGACATGGATCTTGCGCGAACCGGGCGAGAATGCATCGAGACGGCCGGTCACCCGATCATCGAAGCGCGCGCCGATATTGATCATCACATCGCAGCGATTCATCACCAGATTGGCTTCGTAGGTACCGTGCATGCCGAGCATGCCCAGCCATTTGCTGTCGCTGGCCGGAAACGCACCCAGGCCCATCAGGGTCGAGGTGACCGGAAATCCGGTCAGCGCCACCAGTTCGCGCAGCAGTTCGGAGGCGCGGGTACCCGAATTGATCACGCCGCCGCCGGTATAGAACACCGGGCGACGTGCGTTCGCCATCAGTTCGATTGCCTGGGCAATGCGTGCCGGATCGCCTTCCTTGCGTGGACGGTAGGTGCGATGCAGGATGTTGGACGGCCCGACATAGTCACCGAGCTTGAACTGCACGTCCTTGGGAATATCCACGACCACCGGACCGGGGCGACCGGTGGTGGCGATATAGAACGCATCGTGCAGCACGCGGGCCAGATCGGCGACATCCTTCACCAGAAAATTGTGCTTGGTGCAGGTGCGGGTGATGCCGACCGTATCGCACTCCTGAAAGGCATCCGAACCGATCAGGTGCGTCGGCACCTGGCCGGTGATGCAGACCAGTGGAATCGAATCCATCATCGCATCGGTCAGGCCGGTGACTGCATTGGTAGCGCCGGGGCCCGATGTGACCAGAAGTACACCGGCCTTGCCCGTCGAGCGCGCATAGCCTTCGGCGGCATGGGCAGCGCCCTGCTCATGGCGGACCAGGACATGTTCGACCTCGTCCTGCTGGAACAAGGCGTCGTAAATCGGAAGGACGGCGCCGCCGGGATAGCCGAAGAGATGCCGAACGCCCTGATCCCGCAGGGCGCGCACCACGATCTGGGCGCCGGTCAACTGTTTGTCGGACATGAAACCTCACCAGAAATTAGAGACGGACCGTCGTCAGGACGCAGGCCACACCCGGGTCAGGCCCGGACCGTGATTTCGACGGGCCTTTGGCTATACCAGTACTCCATAGGATTGGAAACCTAATCCCAGGCCGGCAGCGGCGCTGTCAGCGCTCTGCCCCGATCCGGCTTGACGCTGAGCCGGGCCGCAGGCTTGAATTGCGCCCACGGGCACGCATCTGGAGGGTTCTGCCCCTCAAGATGCCGACCATGTCCGAACTCACTCCGCGCCAGATCGTCCAGGAACTCGACAAGCACATCGTCGGCCAGGACCAGGCCAAGCGTGCCGTGGCCATCGCGCTGCGCAATCGCTGGCGCCGAATGCAGCTCGATGTGGAGATGCGCAACGAAGTCACGCCGCGCAATATCCTGATGATCGGCCCGACCGGTGTCGGCAAGACCGAGATCGCGCGCCGCCTGGCGCAGTTGGCCGATGCGCCCTTCGTCAAGGTCGAGGCGACCAAGTTCACCGAAGTAGGCTACGTCGGCAAGGACGTCGAGTCGATCGTGCGCGATCTGATGGACCAGGCGATCAAGCAGGTCCGCGAGCAGGCCAAGTTGCGTGTGCGCAACCAGGCCGAGGCGAATGCGGAAGAGCGCGTGCTCGATGCGCTGCTGCCGCGTGCCCAGGGCGTGCGTGTCTGGGGCGAGGAGCCCAAGCTCAGCGACGAAGACACCCGGACCCGGGAAAAATTCCGCCTGATGCTGCGCGATGGCAAGCTCGATGAGCGCGAAATAGAACTCGAGCTGGCGCAGAACATGGGTGTCGAAATCATGGCACCGCCCGGCATGGAGGAGATGAGTCAGCAGTTGAAGCAGATGTTTTCCTCGCTGAGCAACCAGAAATCACAAAAACGCAAGCTCGCTATCCGCGCCGCCATTCCGCTGTTGATCGAAGAGGAGGCCGGCAATCTGCTCAACGAGGAGGAGGTGCGCGCTGCCGCGCTCGAGGCCGCCGAACAGCGCGGTATCGTCTTCATCGACGAGATCGACAAAGTCTGCCAGCGCTCGGATTGGGGCGGTGCAGGCGTCTCGCGCGAGGGCGTGCAGCGCGACCTGCTGCCCCTGGTCGAGGGCTCGACGGTCAGCACCAAACATGGCCCGGTCAAAACCGACCATATGCTGTTCATCGCATCCGGCGCGTTTCATGTGGCCAAACCGAGTGACCTGATTCCAGAGTTGCAGGGACGATTTCCCATTCGCGTTGAATTGCGGGCACTCGGCATCGAGGATTTCAAGCGCATCCTTACCGAGCCGCAGGCCGCGATGACCAAGCAGTACGCTGCCCTGCTCGCTACCGAGGGCGTCAGCATCCAGTTCGAGGAGTCCGGCATCCAGCGCCTGGCCGAGATCGCCTGCGCTCTGAACGAAAGTCAGGAAAACATCGGCGCCCGCCGGCTGAGCACGGTGCTCGAACGTCTGCTCGAGAAGATATCCTTCGATGCCAGCGAGCGCGACGGCGCCTCGCTTTTGATCGATCGAGCGCAAGTCGATGCCGAGTTGGGCGAAATCGCCGGCAATCCTGATCTGTCGCGCTACATACTTTGAGCTTTCGCGGGCCTGGGCCAGCGCCGCAATATCTGTGCGCACCATCGCGCAATCTGTGCGCGCCGACACCATTGGTTCATCCTTTCGAATGCAGGCTCGAGCTTGCCCCGCTAAACTGGCACCATGAGCAAGATTGTTGAACTACGCCCCAAGTCAGTGCCCGCGCGATTGCGCGAGGCCATGCGCGAACGCACCCTGGTGCGGGTCTGGCGCGAACAGATGGAGCCGGGCAGCTTCACGGGCTATGTTGTCGCTGTCGGCAAGGATCGTTTCCTGCTGTGGGTGCTCGGCGACTACATCGGCTTCGATGGCTACTTTGTATTGCGCTACCGCGATGTCAGCCGTCTCGAGTCGCCGGACCAGCACGCCAGTTTTCTCGAACGTGCGATCACATTGCGCAAGCTCGACCCACAGTACCGGTACGATTTCCCGCTCGATGATTTCCGTGAGTCAGTGGCAGCCGCTGCCGGTCAGGCTGCGGTGATCAGTGTCTACGTCGATACCGAGGCCGAAACCGAAGTCTGTTATATCGGCCGTCTGCTCGGCTTCGACAATGACGGCTTCAGCCTGCAGGAGATTTCGCCGCATGCCGAGTGGCTACGCGAGCCCTCGTCGTTCGGACTCGATGAAGTGTCCGCGATCAGCATGCTCGAGCCCTACGCGCTGGCGCTCAGTGAAGTTGCCGGCGCGCCACCGCCGCTGGACATCAGCGCCAGCGAACCCGGCATCAAGCAGTAGTCGATGAGCAATCCCTGGCCGATCGACATCAAGCTGCATCGCGTCTCGCGTGTGCTCGAAGTGCGTTTCGATACCGATGAGACCTTTCGGCTGAGTGCCGAGTTTCTGCGCGTGCACTCGCCGAGTGCCGAGGTCAAAGGTCATGGCCCCGGGCAGGAGATCCTGCAGATTGGCAAGGAAGGGGTCAATATCGACGCGATCAACCCGGTCGGCAATTACGCGATCCAGATCAGCTTCGATGACGGCCATGCTACCGGCCTGTATTCCTGGACGACCTTGTACGACTTCGGCAAGCATCAGTCTGACTACTGGCAGCGCTATCTCGATGCCCTGGCATTGGCCGGTCACAGCAGAAAGGTCTAGCGATTGCGCGTGCGCGCTCGGCTTGCGCCCGAACATCGGGCGCCAATGGCCTACAATGGGGCCCTGATCGTTACCGGTGAGCCGCATGGATCCGCAGAAAAAAGACGAGGTCGACTTCGGCTATCGCAAGGTCGCGGCAACCGAGAAGACCCGCCTCGTCGGTGAAGTCTTTTCCTCGGTCGCGAGCAAGTACGACCTGATGAATGATCTGATGAGCTTCGGCGTCCATCGCCTGTGGAAGCGGCACTTTGTTGCGTCCAGCGGTGTGCGTCGTGGTGACCGTGTGCTTGATCTCGCTGGCGGCACCGGCGATATCGCCGCGCTGATGCTTGACCGCGTCGGCGTCGATGGCGAGGTGATCATCGGCGACATCAACCCTGGCATGCTCGGCGTCGGGCGTGATCGTCTGACCGACCGCGGTCTGGTCCAGTCGGTACGCTATGTATTGCTCAATGCCGAGGCGTTGCCGTTTCCGGACCAGTATTTCAATGCCGTCACCATCGCCTTCGGTCTGCGCAATGTCACCGACAAGGCGGCTGCGCTGGCCGAGATGCGGCGTGTGCTCAAGCCCGGTGGCAAGGCCATGGTGCTGGAGTTCTCCGAGGTCACCGAGCCACTGCTCAAGCCGCTCTATGACATCCACAGCTTCGAGATCCTGCCCCGTCTGGGACAGCTGTTTGCTGGAGATTCCGCCAGCTACCGGTATCTGGCCGAGTCGATTCGCAAACATCCGAACCAGCAGGCACTGCGTCAGTTGATGCTCGACGCGGGCTTCGATCGGGTCGACTACCGCAATCTGAGCGCAGGCATCGTTGCCATCCATACCGGAGTGCGCGCCTGAGTGCGCTGGCAGTCGCGGTCCGATCCGACGCACAATGACTTTGCGCGCTTGCAATTTTTGCTCCCGCCGCGTTTAGTGGCGGCCTTGTTCTGCCCAGTCGACACAGGCTGCGCCGCACCATAATTTTTCTCGCGCGTTCCGAAACTGAGAGGTTGCCCATGCGTATGCTCCTGGTGTTCCTGCTGCTCGTGCCGCTGGCGGCTCATGCCGCTTTGGAGTCGTCAACCGCCGCCGGGCGCGATGAACACAGTTACGCGCGCTACGACGAAGTTCGCATCCGGCACCTGTTTCTTGATCTGAACTTGGATTTTGATCGTCGCGAGCTGCAGGGTTTTGCCGAGTTGCATCTGGATTGGCAGCAGCCCGATGCCCGCCGCCTCGATCTGGATACGCGCGATCTGAGCATCGAGCGGGTGATCGCCATCGATGCCCAGGGCAACTGGAAGTCCGCCCCGTTCCAGCTGGCCAAAGCGCATCCCGCCTTTGGTCGCCGTCTGAGCATTCAACTGTCGCAACAGGCGCCCAAGCTGCGCGTGTACTACCACAGCAACCCGGCGGCATCCGGCCTGCAGTGGCTGCAACCCGAACAGACCCTGGGTAAGCAGAAGCCCTTCATGTTCTCGCAGGCGCAGGCCATCCATGCGCGCAGCTTTGTGCCGCTTCAGGATACCCCGGCAGTGCGCTTCACCTATGACGCGCGGATCACTGCGCCGGACGGGATTCGCGTGGTGATGAGCGCGAACAATGATCCGTCAGCCAGCGGTCAGGGCGGCTATCGATTCCATATGCCACAGCCGATTCCCTCGTATCTGCTGGCCATCGCGGCCGGCGATCTGGTCTTCAAGTCGATGGGTCCGCGCACCGGTGTCTATACCGAGCCCGGCCGCCTGGACGCCGCTGCAGCCGAATTTTCCGATACCGAGGCGATGATCGACGCCACTGAAAAACTGTACGGCCCCTATCGCTGGGGCCGTTATGACCTGCTGATTCTGCCGCCCTCGTTTCCGTTTGGCGGCATGGAAAATCCACGACTGTCCTTCATCACGCCGACGGTGATCGCCGGCGATAAATCGTTGACCAGTCTGATCGCCCATGAGCTGGCGCATTCCTGGTCTGGCAATCTGGTCACCAATTCGAGTTGGCGCGATCTGTGGTTGAACGAAGGCTTCACCAGCTACGTCGAGAACCGCATCATCGAGGCGGTCTACGGTGTCGAACAGGCCACCATGCAGCAAGTCGTCGATCAGCACGAATTGCTTGAGGAGATGAAGGATCTGGCCGAGGGTGATCAGCATCTGGTGCTTTCGCTGGCCGGCCGCGATCCCGATGACGCATTTTCCGGCGTGCCGTATACCAAGGGCGAGTGGCTGCTGCGCACGATGGAGCAGCGCTTTGGCCGCGCGCGTTTCGATGCTGCGATTCGTGCCTGGTTCGATGCCAATGCATTCAAGAGCGCGAGCACCGCCGACTTTCTCGAATTCTTCGGTGAGCGTCTGTTTGACGCCGCGGATTCGGCGATGAAACCGGCCGAAATCGCGGTCTGGCTGCACCAGCCCGGCGTACCCGACAATGCCAAGCGCGCGCAATCAGACGTGCTGGACGCTGTTGATCGCGCCCTCGCGGTCTTCGTTGCCAACGGTGATGCGGCGGCATTGGCGGCCAAGACCTGGACCACGGGACAGTGGCTGCATTTCCTCAACGGCCTGCCGGCAGATCTGCCGGCCGCCCGGCTCGCTGCGCTCGATGCCGAATACAAGCTCACCGGCATTGGCAACAGCGAGATCGCGTTTCGCTTCTATCTCTCCGGTATTCGCGCAGGCTATGAGCCGATGCGCAATGCGCTGCGTGATCACCTGGTCGAGATCGGTCGCCGCAAGTTGATGGTGCCGCTATGGGCCGAGTTGGCCAAGACGCCCGAAAACAAGGCATGGGCGCTGGAGGTCTACCGCAAGGCCCGGCCTGGCTATCACCCGATCGCGCAGGGCACCGTCGACGCAATTCTTGGCTACCGCGCGCACTGAACCGCGACGGATGTCGCGGTTCATTGTCGCTGGCGCGCACTGCCAATCAGCCGCGGGCACCAGTTGGCCGCGCCGGCAGGGATTGCAGGTATAGCCACAGTGCGCGCAGTTCAAGATCGCTCATCCGGGAAAACGTCATCCACGGCATGAAGCGGTCGAGGCTGCGCCCGTCCGGGCGCACGCCGGTTCGCATCGCCGCGATGAACTGCTGCTCGTTCCAGCCGAGCAGGCCGCTTGCATCCGGCGTGAGATTGGCCGGGACGGGCGCCTCGGGCGGCGCGCCGCTCATCGGTCCGCCGCTGAAGTACGGATTGTGGCAACCCTGGCAGACCTGGGCGACGTAGCCACCATACTCGACGGTCACCGCTGGCGTGTATTCCTGTCGGGCGATCTTGCGGCCAGCAACCTCAGCGTGCGAGATCAGCGGAAACTGATCGAACAGCCAGAGCAGTCTGGGCAGTACACCCGGAGCTTTGGCCGGCGTCGGCAGCCCCAGCGCTGGCAGTGATTGCAGATGGGCGATAAGCGCCGCGGTATCGGAATCGGAAAGCCCGGCGTAGTCGATGGTCGGCATCAGGGTCAGTGAGCGCCCATCTGCGGCCAAGCCCTGCCGAATCGCGCGTTCAAGCTGCGCGGGGTCGGCCTTGCCGAGCAGGGTGAGGTTGGAGCCATAGAGGCGCCCCATCGGCTGCCCATCCATCAGCATGAGCCCCTCCAGATTCTCGCCATGGCAGTCGGTGCAGCCGCGGGTCATGGCCAGATGGCGGCCGCGCTCAAGCGCCTCAGGATCGCGCACAACGAGGAGTTGCGCGGGTCGAGCCCGATGCACTTCGGCCAGCGCCGATTCGGACTTGCTCCAGGCCACGCCAAGCAAGCTGGCGCCTGCCAGCAGAAAAGCAACGACCAGACAGCCCAGTATTTTCAATGCCCGTTTCATGGAAGCTCATGTGTTGTAGGGGACACTCATACAGCACGCAATCCGGGGGCTCAATCCGCGCTGATCGCGGGCTCGGGCCGCGCCGGTGTTTGGCCGCCGTTCACTCAGCTGATTCCATGGCGCGCCATTCCAACTGGTGTTTTCAGGCTTGGCAGCTGTGACTTGACGTGGAACACTCGGATCATGAATGTCATCGGACGAACCAAGAGTCGTTTCTCGCGCCGGCTGCTGGTCTTGCTGGCACTGGCCGCTGCGGCCCTGCTGCTGGTCTATCTGCTGCGACCGGGCTGGTTGCTCGACGGCTACTTCAGCGCTCAGCGCTGGTACGCCGGCATGCGGGTCGCCGAGGTCGAGGTTGCCGGCGCTAGGTGGCAGTACGCCGAGGGTGGTACCGGTGAGACCGTTCTGCTTGTGCATGGCATGGCCGGTAGCAAGGAGAACTGGATGTTGCTGGCTGCCCGGTTGACCGACCGCTATCGGGTTATCGCCCCCGACCAGGCTGGATTTGGCGACAGCGAGCCGGCGACCGATGCCGATTACCGGATCACCAGTCAGGTCGAGCGATTGCATGCCTTTGCCGATGCCCTGAAGCTGGAGCGATTCCATCTGGTCGGTCATTCGATGGGTGGGCACAGTGCCGGTGTGTTTGCTGCGCGCTACCCGGAGCGCGTGCAGTCGCTGACCCTGATGAATGCGGCGGGTGTGCCGTTCAAGCCGAATGCCTTTCAGGCACGACTGGAGCAGGGCGAGAACCCCTTTGCGACTGAAACCATCGAGAAATTCGACGAGTTCATGCGGATTACCTTCGAGCGGCCACCGTTCGCGCCGCGCCGTTTCCGCCAGGTCTATGCCGAGCGCAATGCCGCCCGTGCATCGCTGTGGAACCAGGTCCTCCGTCGCGTCATCGGCGAAAAATCACGCTACTACCTGCAGCAGAAATTGGCCGAGATCCAGGCGCCAACCCTGGTGCTGTGGTGCGATCGGGATCAGTTGCTCGATGTGAGTTCGGTCGACGCGTTTCGGGCAGGAATCCCGGCAGCAAGGATCACGATTTTCGAAGGCTGTGGTCATATGCCGATGATGGAGTTCCCCGATCGGACTGCGGCGGAATTGATGACGTTATTCGAAGCGGCGAGCGAATCTTCGGCGGCGCCGAGCCGTCCCTGAGCTCACTGCGTAGCGGCCGCAACAGACCGAAGTTTGCCGGAACGGGCGGGTGGTGGTGCTCCGGAAGGCAAAAGTGCCTGCGCGGCCCCTGAAATTAAGTGGTTGACTACAGTTTTGCATGCACGACAATGGCGCCAGACCATCCCATGGATGGCGCGCATCGCACGAATGACCTAAATTCGCGCTGCGCCCGGATCGTCCGGACCAAATCAATCCAACCAGGAGTACGCTGCGTATGAGCAAAGCCAGCAAAGTTGCAAAGACCAAGGCCCCCGCAACCGCGAAGGCCGCTGCCCCGAAGCCGGTGAAAGAAGCACTGAGCAAGTCCGGGCTCGTCGCCCATCTGGCCGAAGGCACTGGCATCGCTGCAAAAGATGTGCGTGCAGTTCTCGGCGCACTTGAAGGTGCAGTTGCCGGTTCGGTCAGCAAGAAGGGCGCGGGTTCGTTCACCCTGCCCGGATTGCTGAAGATCACCGTGGTCAATGTGCCGGCCAAGCCCAAGCGCAAGGGCATCAACCCGTTCACCAAGGAAGAGGTGTGGTTTGCCGCCAAGCCTGCTTCGGTGAAGGTGAAGGTGCGTCCGCTGAAGAAGCTCAAGGACGCCGCGGCCTGATCAGGCCAACGGCGCTGCGAAGTCCAGGCGATCCGCCTGGGCTTCGTAGCGCGACTTGTGAGAGCTCGACGATTCCCGTTGTTAGTTGCCCGCGCCGGCAAGGCGTGGACGCAGAATGGCCAGCGTGATCACGGCTTCGACGATCGAGTGGGTACACCTCGATGCCGCGTCAATCAGATCGTCTTGATTGCGACGCGTGCCTGTTCGAGCCAGGTCCGTTCTTTCTTCCGATAGTAGGCTGGCGCAGTCCGGTCACGATCGAGCATCGATTGATAGACGCGTTTCGCTTCGTCCGCGCGACCGGCACTGAGCAACAGCACGACGTATCGACTGCGCGCTTCTTCTCCCGGATAGCCGGTTTCAAGCGCTGAGTATTCTTCCAGTGCCTTGTTCGTCTCGCCGAGTTGCTCCAGCGCGCGCGCATACAGCAGATGCCCATCGGGCGAGCGGAAACTGGGGTTTGCCGCAATCAGATTTTCCAGAGTTGTCCGGCACTCTGCGAAACGGCCGAGCTCGGCCTGTGCGGTCGCCATGCCCAGCATGAAATGAGGATCGGTTGCGTAGACGCCAGTCAGGCAGCGCTGGTATAGAAATTCCGCGCTCTCGAAATCGCCCAGTTGCATGCATTCCTGGGCCAGGCGGCGACGATTGTCCAGCGTATCGGCGAGCTGCAGTTCGGCCTCGATGCGGCGCCGGTTTTTTTCCGGATTGATCCGGCTGCCGATCGTGCGCAGGGCACGACGGGCAGTCGGATCATTGCGCAGACCCGGCAATACCTCGGCGATCAGATAGGCCACGCCACCGATCCAGGGCAGCATCACGATCAGCAGAATCCAGTAGAGCGGACGCCCGGTCCTGGCGACATGGATCGCCAGGGCGAGTTGGAACAGACCGGTAAGTACGAACAGGACGGGCATGGCAAATCATTCCGGATAGTCGTGGCTGCGCAGCGCGCCGGGCAGGGCTACTCGCGCTCGGCCCTGCTGGCGTCGCGCGCGGCCTTGAACTCGCTGCCATCCTTCCACTCTGGCCAGTCCTTGCTGGTGGCAAGACGTCGACCGATCTCGAAATAGGTCTGCACGTCTTCGACCAGACCGGCATAGTCCCAATCCGGATCGAACTCGTCGCTCGGCTTGTGGTAGCGCTCGTTGGTATAGGCGTCCGACTGCGCTTTTCCGTAGGCGACACCCTTGCTGATGTGGTCCTGTCCGGCGCGGGCATGCAGGGCGGGTACGCCCTTGCGGGCAAAGTTGAAGTGATCCGAACGGAAGTAAAAGCCACGCTCTGGTGTCGGCTCGTCCTTGAGCACGCGATCCTGGCCGGCCAGCACTTCGGCGAGGATGTCCTGCAGATCATTCTGACCGTAGCCGGAGATGGCGAAATCGCGCGTGCGCCCAATGATCGGCAGGGCGTCCATATTGATCATTGCGACCGTGGTCGCCAGCGGAAGCACCGGATGCTCGGCGTAGTAGCGCGAGCCGAGCAGTCCGGATTCTTCCAGCGTCGGCAACATGATCACCACCGAACGTTCAGGGCGCGGCTCCATCGCGGCAAAAGCGTGGGCGACTTCGAGCGCTGCGGCCAGGCCATCGGCATTGTCGATCGCGCCGTTATAGATCTGGTCTTCCTCGGTCTGGTTGGATTTGTTGCCCAGATGATCCCAATGCCCGGAATAGAACACGCTCTCGTGCGGACGCTCGCTGCCAGGCAGGATCGCGACGATGTTGTTCGAATAGGAGTTCTTGATCTCGCTGCGGAACTTCACGCTCAACTTTGCATTCAGCGCAACCGCTTTGAATCCGCGCGCGTCGGCGGCGAGCCGCTGTGCTTCGAAGTCGAGGCCGGCAGCGCCAAACAGCGTGCGCGCGGCATCCAGGCTGATCCAGCCCTGGGCCTCCAGCTTGGGGCTCCTGTCCTCTGAAGGCGGCAGGTCATGCTGCACGCCACTCCAGGAGTTCGCTACCACCTCCCAGCCATAGCCAGCCGGACCGGTATCGTGGACGATCAGCGCGGCGCGTGCACCCTGGCGTGCGGCCTCTTCGAACTTATAGGTCCAGCGGCCGTAATAGGTCATCGCCTTGCCTTTGAACAGATCGGGGTCCTGACGCAGAAATCCCGGATCGTTGACCAGCACGACGATGGTCTTGCCCTTTACATCGATGCCTTCGAAATCATTCCACTGCTGCTCCGGCGCCTGCACTCCATAGCCGAGAAAAATCAGTTCACTGTCCGCGATATCGATCAACGGCTTGCCGCTCTGGGTGCCGATGACCATTTCCTTGCCCATCGCAAGCGTTTGCGTCTGCCCGCCCACCTGCAGGGTGAGCGTGGTGGCCGGATCGGCCCGTGTCGATACCATCGGTACACGCTGGGTGTAGGTAGCGCCCGGGCAGGGATAGCTCGGGCAGGGATTGCCATCGGGCACGGCCGGCAGGAAGCCGATGCGCGAAAGCTCGGCTTCCAGATAGGCGAGCGTCATCCGCTCGCCGAGGGTGCCGGGATCACGGCCTTCGAACTCATCGGATGCCAGTCGATGGATATGGTGGGCGAGATCTTCGGCGCGGATTTCGGGAACAAATCGATGCGGCGCGCGCAGATCGACTTTCAGTTCCTGGTAGGCGGGTTTCTCCGCTCCGGCGTCAGGCTTGGGTTCGGGGCTCGGTGCATCCTTGCCACAGGCGGTCAGCAAGAGGGCGAGCGAAACGAGCACGATGGGGCGCATGCGGGAACTCCTTGCAACACAAAGCCGGCATGATAGGTCATGCACGGCTTTGGGCCCACCCGGCCGGATGCAATCAGCGGCTCAGCGATGCGGTGCCCGCCTGCAGCGGAGCGGGTCGGGTCGGTTTTCGTGCCTTGCTGCGCAGCTGGTCTCTGCGCAGGCGGCGCAGCAGCCGTTCAGCCACGCCGACAACGACCACCACCAGCACCGCCAAGCTCAGCAAGACGCTGAGTTCAAAGGCGATGGGCGCCGGCTGCCAAGCCTGCCCCAAGACCCCGGCAAGATCCAGCGTGGCCTCGATCGGAGTGCCGGCTACCGCAACAAATACATGCATGGCGCAATCCCCCTCAAGTGGGAAAACAAGCGATCGCAAACAATCGGGTCAGGTGCTGTCACCACTGCGTTCGGCGCGCCGAGCCAGAGCCTCCCGCAACTTCGCACTGGTCTCGTCGTCGCCGCCGAGTGATTGCGTCAATCCATTGAGATCACCGCCACTGATGCCGACTTCTTTCATCAGTGACTCGATCAGCGGCGCCTGGGCGCGGTAACGCAACGCGCTGGATACGACCTGTTCGGCAAGATTTCCGGAACCGGCTGCCGGTACACCTTCCCCGGCTGCACCGCCACTTTGCAGTCCCTCGATCTGGATGATCTTGATGCCATCGATCGCTTCCATCGGTTTGACGCTCTCGCGGATGATGTCCGGCAGATGGCGCAGCACGGCGAGCTTGATCTGCAAGGCAATCTGGTCGACCGAGAGCATATTGGCGGCCTCGTTGAGCAGGCGCTGACCTTCGGCATCGACCTCGTAGCGCCGTTCGGCGGCGACCGCGCGCAGCTTCTCGGAATCCGCATCGGCCTGGGCTTCGATGCGCTTCTGGTCGGCAGCGGCATTGGCCAGTGTGCGGATCGCCGTCGCCTTGTCTTCGGCGGCATTCATTTCGGCCTCGGCCGCAATGGTCACGCCGATCATTTCGCGTTCGGCCTGGCGTGAAGCTTCGACCAGCTCGATTTTCTTCTGGCGCTCGGCCCGTTCAACATCGCGCACGGTATCGACCTGCTCGGCAGCGCGCACGGCATTGGCGCGCGCCTCATCGGCCTGCGCCTGCGCCTCGGATTGCGCACGCGATTTTTCCGCGATCGCGATCGCGCGATCCTGCTCGGCCAACTGCACGGCCTTCTGCTGGTCGATCTGCGCGGTTTCGACGCTACGCGCCTTGACGATGTCGCGCTCCTTCAACTGCTGTTCCATCGCAATGCGCTGGTCCTGGATCACCCGTTCGGACGCCATCCGCGACTGGTCGATCTGCTGCTGGGCAGCGATCTTGCTCTGCTCGGCATCACGTGCTTTCTCGGATTGCTGGATCGAGATTTCGGCATTCTGGGTGGCGCGCCGGATTTCGATCTCGCGCTGCTGCTGCAGCCGGGCGAATTCCTCTTCGCGCGCAATGGTCAGCTTCTCCTGTGCGGCGATCAGGTTCTTCTGTTGAATGGCGACCTCGGTATCCTGCTGGATCTCGTTGCGCTTCTTGCGGCGCAGTTCGATCGCTTCTGTCAGCTTGGTCAGACCTTCGGCATCGAAGGTATTGTCCGGATTGAAGTACTCCTTGCCGGTCTGATCGAGGCCGGTCAGCGATACCGCCTCGAGCTCGAGTCCGTTCTTCAGCAGATCTTCGGACACTGCCTGCTGCACCTTCTGCACGAACAAAGTGCGCTGCTCATGCAATTCTTCCATACCCATCTCGGCCGCGACCGAGCGCAGCGCATCGACGAACTTGCCTTCGACCAGGGCTTTCAGTTCGTCCGGTGCGATGGTTTTGCGGCCGAGCGTCTGCGCCGCGTTGGCGATCGACTCCTCGGTCGGCTGGACGCGCACGTAGAACTCAGCGGTGACATCGACACGCATGCGATCGCGGGTGATCAGGGCCTGATCGGCCGCTCGATGGACGTCGAGCTTGAGCGTGTTCATGTTGACCGGGATCACCTCGTGGATGATCGGGAGCACCAGGCTGCCGCCATTGAGGATGACTTTCTGGCCACCGAAGCCGGTGCGCACGAAACTCAGCTCCTTCGAGGCGCGGGTATACATGCGCGCAAACATCTTGCCGATAAAGATCAGCACGAACAGTGCGACCAGGGCAATGCCAAAGACTACGGCGGGTCCCATCAATTGCTCGAACATGTGCTACTCCCGAAAGTTTGGAAGAGAATCTATTGCTTGTTTTCCAGGGCCGGGGCATCGGCACGAACCGCGCGATAACGCCCGCCCTCCCGTATCACCAACACCACTTGCTGTCCCTGCTCGAAGACGTCCTGATCATGCAGGGGTTCGACCATCACATAGTGCGAAGTACCAAACTCGTCGCGCAGCTTGGCCTGGGCCGGGGCATTGCGGCGCGCGCTGCCAAGCACGATGACGGCGACCCGGCCGACCAGCGCTTCCTGCGACAGCACCTGGGTTTCGTCACGCGGCAGCAGATCGCCGAGCAAGCCGGCAAAGACGCGTACCAGGGGCATCGCCAGTACCAGCATCAGGCCTGCGGCCAGCAGGCCCGGCAGCAGGCCGGGCCCATAGCTGACGCTAAGCCACTGCAGGAGCAGTCCGCCAGCGCCGAACACACCGAGAAAAATGGCCAGCAGCATCAGTGTCGGCACCTTGCCCGCGCGCACCCAGGACAGGAGCCTGCTTGGCATCGAGTCACCGGCGGCGCTGCCCGCATCGGCATCGATGTCGGGGATCAGGGTATCGAGGAACTCGGTCAATCCGCCGCCCATGCCGAGCTCAAGCAGTACGAGCAGGCTGAGCAGGGCCAGTGCGACGCTGAACACAATATTGGGCGCAACAAACAGGAAATCCATGGAGAAGCTCCCGGCAGGATCGCTGCCTTCGGGGTACTGCCCTCAGGCCGAGGGCGAGGATTTGCGACTTTGCTCCAGTACGAGTTTGGCCAATTCCAGGGTGCCGCACATATGCGTTGCGACGACATCCGGGTTGTAGCAAGGCGCCTTGCTGGTCACCGCCAGGCGCAGCATGGCATCGGTAAAGCGGAAGATCCGATGCGCCACACCCGCTTCGAATTCGACCAGTTCGCGTCCGTCGGCATTGACTCCGGTTGCGCCCGGGCCGGCGATCAGGAACGCGACCAGATCGGGCAGCCAGTACAGCGTGTCGGAGATCATTTCCGAGCGCTGCCGGGTTACCAGTTCGCGAGCGCGCAGCGTCTGCGCCACCGGTTCCAGCAGGTTTCGGACTAGCCCCAGAGACGCCTCATAGCTGCGACCCTGGTCGCGTCTTTCACGTGCCTCGGCAATGAGGTGGCGGATCTTTTCGCTGGGCGTCTGTGCGCCCGGCAGATCCAGCTCGGCGAGAAACTCGGCGTCTTCCTCGCTGATCCGTACCGACAATTGAATCGTTTTGGATGACATATAAATTCCAATGAAACCAGTTGTCGTGCAATCTAGCGACGTGTGAAGGCGGTGTCAAGTGGCCGGGTCGGCGACAGGCTTGCATCGGCCTGCGGCTGCCGCCATCTTGCGGATTCCTTGAGTCCAGTCGGAGACAGCATGTACACGCTCTATTACGCACCCGGTGCCGCAAGTCTTTGTGTGCATCTGGCCCTGATCGAGATCGCTGCCGAGTTCGAACTGGTGGCGGTGGATCTCAAGGCAGCCGCACAGAAGCGCCCGGAATATCTGGCGCTCAATCCCAGCGGCGTGGTGCCGACCCTGCTGATTGACGGAACGCCCGCCTGCGAGGCCGCGGCGCTGCTGATGCTGCTGGCCGAGCGCCATCCAGAGGCCGGACTTGCGCCGATTGCGGCCGCTGGCGCAGGCGAGCGTCAGCAGTTTCTGCAATGGATGTTCTATCTGGCCAATACCCTGCAGCCGGCTTTCCGGCACTGGTGGTACCCGAACGAGATCGCCGGCGACGACAATATCGCGCGCGTGCAGGCTGAGGCCGGGCGCCGCATCGAAGTGGCCTTCGAGCGGATCGACGCCCATCTGCGTGCAAACGGCCCGTACATGCTGGGGGCCGACTATTCCGTGCTCGATATTTATGCGGTGATGCTGATGCGCTGGTCACGCAATATGGCCAAGCCGGCACTGGAATGGCCCGGCTGTCGCGAATTGGCCGATCGGGTGCGCGCGCGCTCCGCGTGGACGAAGCTCTACGCGGCTGAAGGGCTCACCGAATGGGCCTGAGCAACTGCTGCCTGCGATAGCCCAATTGCACGCACGCCGGACGAGAGATCTGCGTTCGGCGCCAAACGCTGCTTTCCGGCGACACTTGAGTGGGCAGGGCCGATCGCGGCGGATCGGCCCAGACTTCAATGAGGGACCCTCGGGCCCGCTGATCGACTCATTCTTCGATCAGGATCAATCGCTCGCCATTGTCGAGCCGGACGCCAAGATTGGACTGCATGGCGACCAGGGCGCGCACGCGCGGGCAGAGCTTTTCGGCGCGACGGCCAATTTCGTTTGCCTTGCGCTCGATGCGACGTTCGATATCGGCCTCGAGCTTCTGAGCACGCGCCTCGATATCGGCAACGGCCTTCTCGTCACCGCTCAGGGCTGCGTTGATCGCACGCGGCACGAACTCGCCGATTACGACCTGGATCAGTTCGGATGCCAGCTTTTCAATCTGCGATTCGATCAATGCTTCGAACGCGCGCTCATCAAATGGTCGATGCAGCACGGCATCGCGGATCTGACTCTGGATGATGGCGCGGGTCTTTTCCATGCTGCGTTCGAGACTGGCCTGACGGCTGCTGTCCTCGATGAAGGCCTTGCTGACTTCACTCAGTGCGTCAAACGCGAGGTCGACGCCATCGCTGGCAATCACCACGGCCTCGGCGGTCAGATTGCGCACCTCACCCTCGATCTCGCGAATGGTGCTGCGGTCGTGCCCATTGAGTTCGATCTCGCGACCGTCGATATAGAGCCGGCCCTTGTCGATCCGGACATGCTTGGGCGTAGCCTTGTCGCTGTCGAAGGCAATGCCCTCACCTTCGAGATTCAGCGAGTAGGCGCTCTCGACATCACAATCGTGCTCATCGGTCTGCAGCGAAATACCTGCCTGGACCGACAGAGAAGGCGCCGCGCCGAGCGCGAGCAACATCAGGGAAACACGCGAACTGACCTTCATGAACTGCACTCCTGGGATGGTGGATGTGCGGATAGATGCCCCGATGCCGAGTCGGGTTTAAACACGGCTGGCCAACCTGCCATTGGTCATGGGGTCGGGCCGGAAAACTCCGCCCGGACTGCGGCGCCCTGCAATTTGATCGCGGTCCAGCCGAAACCGACCGCAAATACCAGGCCAAACAGCGCGCCACTGATCTGGGCCGACCAGTAGTTGGCCGCCATCAGCTGCATGATCCACTCCGGAAGTCCCGCCATATGCTCGCGGAAATTGTGCAGCAGCCAGGCGTGCACGACGATGCCGACAAGGTTGCCGATGGCGCCGAGCCAGAACACGGCAATGTTGAACCAGAGCGCCCAGATACGGCGGGCGAGCAGGGCAAGGCCGGACCACAAAGTGAGCAGGGAGAGCGCAAGCAGCGCCAGCGACAGTGGCAGCAGGTTGCGCAACAGCGCGCTCAGCCAGGCTGGCGCCTGCGCCAGTTCGGGCGCCTCAAACATGAAATCCAGGATCTCAAGATGGATCAGGTAGCCGATCAGCAGGCTCAGCAGGATGGCGATCAGGCCACTGACAACGGCCAGCACCACGATCGACCAGGCGGTGATCCGGACGAAGGCCCAGGCTTTCGAATCTCGACTGACGACCTCGCTACTCATCGAGTGCGTTGTCTCCGTGGATGATGGGGCTTGCCCTGAGTGCCGAGGCAGTCAGAGCAGCTGCCAGGCCAGTTCACGCTGGACATCCAGCACCTCGGTGCCGGTGAAACTGGCTGGCTGACCCTGTTCTGCGAAACGTTCGCGCAGCAGCCTGGACAGGGTGCGCACCTTGTCGGCATTGGCTTCCTTGCCTGCGGCGTAGACCTGCGCGCCCAATGCGGAACAGAAACGATGCAACTCGAAAAAATAGCGTTCCTGGCCGGTGCTGAGGAAACTCAACATCGGAGTGCCCGACTCGACATGATCCAACGAGCGCCCACTGCGCATCTCGCGCTCGCCGGCAAGTCGGGCCGCACTGTCACAGAGGTCGACAAAACTTTCGCCGACATTGGCGGTGTCCAAATCGGAGGCGATCAGGGCCAAACCGAGGGCGCGACACAGTCCCGGTTCTTTGCGCCAGGACGGATTGATCTTCTCCACTTCGCGTTCGAGATGCGGCGCCAGCGGCCCGCCGGTATGGATCACTTCGGCGGTGTTGTAGCGGCTGCGGTCGATCGGCGCGGGCCGCGCATCAAAGGTGCTGCCGGCAATCATCACCTCGAGGGCAAGATAGAGCTCGTGGTCGTCCTTGCGGTCGAATCCACAGCGGTCGAGGATGCGATGGGTCTCGGCGATGCTGGCCGCCTCATTGCTGCCGATCGGATGCCCGGTATCCAGGGCCTCGCGTTGGCGCAGGTCGTGACAGGTAGCGAACAGCGACAGGGCGATCCAGTCACCGCCACTGAGTGCCTGTGGACCGAGTTGGCCGATCATCCGGCCGATGCGTCGCTCCAGAAGCTCGAGCGCATGTGATTCATTGTGGTACTGGTGGAAGTCACGTCCGAATCGGCCGTGTCGCAGCGCCAATCTGCACAGACTCAGGCACAGGGCTGACTCCGCCTTGTCCCACTGCCAGCCGACTTCGGGGCCAAAGGCCTCGGCGAGGACGCTGCGGCGCTGTCCCAGCAGGAGCAGGATATCGGCGCGGCGAGACTCGATCTCGCGCCTGGCCTGAACCGGGTCTGCGAGCTGGAGTTCCACCGCATCGGGTGGAAAGTTCTGGTCAAGTCCGCTGATCACTCGACTCGGGTCTGGCCCCGCTCCTGGCTCGTTCGGCGCAGTATAGGCAAGCTGGGCCGGCGGGGGAAATTATCCGGTGCGCCAGCCCCGTCAGGGCATGGCCCAAGCGCTCGGAACCTGGCGGCATCAGCTAGAGCATTCCGCGCTCGGCCAGTGAGGTCGGCCGACCATGTCCGACTATCAGGTGATCGAGGACCCGTACTCCGATCAGACCGAGCGTTTCGACGATTCTGCTGGTCAGCACCCGATCCGCCTGGCTCGGCTCACTGACGCCGGAAGGGTGATTGTGCGCGAGGATGACGGCGGCCGCATTGTGTGCAAGAGCGCGCCGCATCAGCTCCCGAGGATGGACTTCGGTGCTGCTGATACTTCCACGGAAGAGCTCTTCGAAGGCGATCAGCCGATGCTGCGCATCGAGAAACGCCACGGCGAACACTTCATTAGGATGCTGGCGCAGCTTCAGGGCGATGAACTCGCCGGCCCGGCGTGGATCGCTGAGTACCGACTCGTGCCGAAGTTCAGACTCCAGGAAGCGCCGCCCAAGCTCGAGTGCGGCGAGCAACTGGCAGGCGCGTGCGGGCCCCATGCCGTGGGCGCGCAGCAGTTGGGTGGCCTCCATGCCCAGCAGGCCGGCGAGGCCACCATGTTCATTGAGCAGGCGCTGGGCAAGCTCGATGGCATTCAGGCCCTGCAGGCCGGTGCGCAGGAACAGGGCAAGCAGTTCAGCGTCAGATAGCGCAGCGGTACCCAGCCTGAGCATGCGCTCGCGGGGGCGGTCCTGGTCGGGCAGATCGGTGAGGCGCATGGGCGGTTCCTTGGCTGGGAACTGCAAAATATCTGCGTCACTGTGCGCCGACCGCCGGAATCTGCCGCCACAGCCGCTAAGATAATTCGGATTTCCTCCAGGCGGATCCGGCGTGAGTTCAATTCCAGACAAGAAACGCGTGCTGTTGGGCGTCACCGGTGGCATCGCGGCCTACAAGGCTTGCGAGTTGACGCGCCGGCTGATGGACCAGGGCGTTGAAGTCCAGGTGGTAATGACCGAGTCGGCGTGCCAATTCGTGGCACCGTTGAGCTTTCAGGCGCTGTCCGGGCGGCCGGTGCGTACCGACCTTTTCGATTCTGCGGCGGAGGCTGCGATGGGGCACATCGAGCTCGCCCGCTGGGCCGACGTGATCGTGGTGGCGCCCGCCAGTGCCGATTTCATGGCGCGGCTGGCACATGGTCTGGCCCCGGATCTGCTCAGTACGCTTTGTCTGGCCAGCGCAGCACCGGTTGCGTTGGCGCCGGCGATGAACCGGCTTATGTGGGCCAATCCGGCGACCCGCAGCAATACCGAGTTGCTGCGGTCACGTGGCATCCTCTGTATTGGACCCGGCGATGGCGCGCAGGCCTGTGGCGAGACAGGCGCTGGGCGGATGGCCGAACCTGGCCAGATCATCGAATTTCTGCTGGAACACTGGCCGCAGCGCGAGGCGTTGCTGCGCGGCTGCCGGATACTGATCAATGCCGGGCCAACCTATGAAGATATAGATCCCGCGCGCTTCATCGGCAACCGAAGCTCGGGACGGATGGGTTTTGCGATCGCCGCCGAGGCCGCCAGGCAGGGCGCAGACACCACCCTGATTGCCGGTCCGGTGCAGTTGGAGACACCCGAAGGGGTGCGTCGCCTCAATGTGCGCAGTGCCGCCCAGATGCGCGCCGCTGTGCTTGAGGAGGTAGGCAACTGTGAAGTGTTCATCGCAGCGGCAGCGATCGCTGATTATCGACCGGCCGATACCCGGAGCCGAAAAATAAAACGCACCGCCGACAATCTCGGCCTTGAGCTGGTTCCCAATCCGGACATCGTCGCCGAGGTGGCTGCCTTGCCGCAGCGCCCCTACGTGGTTGGATTTGCTGCCGAGACCGATGATCTGCTTGAACACGCCAGGGCGAAACTCGTGCGCAAGCGCCTCGACATGATCTGCGCCAACCTGATCGGCGTCGAGGGCAGTGGCTTCGAGGCCGAATGCAACGAGATCACCCTGCTCTGGGAGGGTGGGCAGCAGGCCTTGCCGCATGCACCGAAACCGGTCATTGCGCGCCAGATTCTCGAAGCGATTTCGCGGCGGGTGCAGTGTGTGAGTTCGGCGCCATGACGATCGAAATCGATTTGCGCGTGCTCGATCCGCGTCTGGGTGGCGAGTTCCCGCTGCCTGACTACGCAACGGAAGCCTCCGCTGGCATGGACCTGCGCGCCATGGTCGAGGCGTCAATGGTGATCGCGCCAGGCGACTGCCAGCTGATTCCGACCGGCTTGGCTCTGCATATCGGCGATCCCAACTGGGCGGCGATCATCCTGCCGCGATCTGGGCTCGGTCATCGCCATGGCATAGTGCTCGGCAATCTGGTTGGCTTGATTGACGCGGATTATCAGGGGCCGCTGATGGTTTCCTGCTGGAACCGCTCGGCCGAGCCCTTTACCATCGAGCCCGGAGATCGAATTGCCCAGTTGGTGATCCTGCCGATCGCGCGGGCCCGCTTTCGCGTCGTGGATGCGTTTTCTCAGAGTGCGCGTGGCACCGGCGGTTTTGGTCACACGGGACGCAGCTGATTCAAGGAAATCCTATGCTCAGTTTCAACAAGAAAAAGACCGCACTGGAATCGGCCATGGCCGAGAAGGCCAACGCGCTCAATGTTCAGCGGCTGGCCATGACGATCGGGTTCAGTCTTATGCTGGGCGTGGCTGCGTTGTGCATATTCCAGGCGGCGATGGTATGGCTTGAGAACCAGGCGCTCGCTGGTCTCATCAGCGATCGTGACGAGGCCGTGGTCAGAATTTCGCGACTGGTCAGCGCCGAGCAGGCTCTGATCGCCACTGCTGTGGATGACGACGCAATCCGAGGCGTACTGATGACGCCCGACCCGGACCGCAATGCCGCTGCGACCGCCCTGTTGAAGACGCGCGTACCTAAGTTGAACTTCGCCGAGTTCTTCTCGCCCGAACTGCCTGAGTTGGTGGATGCCGATCTGTCGGTGTTTGGCTATGCCAAGGCCGACGTGCTGGCGGAATCCCGCGAGAACAAGGGTCCGGCCCGGGCACAGGCGCATCATTGCGTGAACACTAAAGGTGAGTGCCTTGCCCTGGCCCAGCCGGTGCGTCAGGGTGAAATCGTTGTCGCCTACGTCTATGTTCTGATCCCATTGGACGAGGTGCTGGCAGCGCTCGGCGACTTTGCGCTGGGCGGTACAATTGCGCTGCGCCAAGGCTCGAACAAAGGCGCGGATTGGACACTGCGCCAGTTGGGCTCGGCCAATGAACTGGGTGACAGCCGCGAACGCGAGTCGGCGACGATCCCGGAAAGCCACTTCCTGGTCACCGTCCAGCGCGCCGAGCTGTTCAAACCGGGCCTGATGTTCTCGGCGCTGGATACGCGCAGCCTGGGCGGCTTGATCAGCATCGCTCTGCTTACCTTGCTGGGCGCATTTGCGCTGGCCTTCAAGCGCATCTTCCCGAATGGTTGGGTACGTAAATCTGCCGATGCCGATGATGCTGAAGAGATTTTTGCCCCATTGCCGGAGCAGCGCGCGGTCAGAATCAAGGTTGCTTCGGACGCCGGTGCTGATGCTTCGATGGTCGTGCAGGAACTCGATTCGCCCACTGGGCAGCCGACGTCAAGCACGCGCGCGCCGACACTTCCGCCTGCGGCGGTCGCCGGGGCGATCGACCGCAGCATCTTCCGTGCCTACGACATCCGAGGGATAGTAGGAAAAACGCTAACGGCGCCGGTCGCCATGTTGATCGGGCAGGCGATCGGATCGCTCAATCGCGCACGCGGGCTGACCCAGATATGCGTAGCTCGTGACGGCAGACTGTCCGGTCCGCAACTTGCTGATGCGATGATCGCCGGACTGCGTGCTTCCGGTTGCGATGTCATCGACGTCGGCATGGTTCCAACGCCGGTGCTTTATTTCGCCACTTACCACCTCAATACCGGAAGCGGCGTGATGGTGACCGGTAGCCATAATCCTCCCGACTACAATGGATTCAAGATTGTCATCGGTGGACAGACTTTGGCGGAAGATGCGATCCAGGAACTGTTCGCCCGCATCGTCGAAGGCAATCTCACGCACGGAATGGGCGGCCTCCAGTCGGTCGACGTCAAGGATGAGTATCTCGACCGGATTGTCTCGGACGTGCAGACCTCGCGCAGGCTCAAGGTCGTCATCGATGCCGGAAACGGCGTCGCTGGCGTGATTGCACCCCAGGTCATCGAGGGCATCGGCTGCGAAGTCGAGCAACTCTATTGCGATGTCGACGGCAATTTCCCGAATCACCACCCGGACCCCAGTGATCCGCACAACCTTGCTGCCCTGATTCTGGCGGTGAAGCAGATGAATGCTGATATTGGTCTGGCCTTTGACGGCGATGGTGACCGGCTCGGCGTCGTTACGCGCACCGGTGAGATCATCTATCCCGATCGCGTGCTGATGCTGTTTGCGCAGGATGTTCTGACCCGCAATCCTGGCGCCGCGGTTATCTACGATGTCAAATGCACCGGTCAGTTGGCCGAAGTCATCCTTCGCGCCGGTGGTAGCCCGCTGATGTGGAAGACGGGTCATTCATTGATCAAGGCCAAGATGCGGGAAGAAGACGCCGCCCTCGCCGGTGAGATGAGCGGCCACTTCTTTTTCGCCGAGCGCTGGTACGGATTCGACGACGGCGTCTACTCGGCTGCCCGTTTGCTCGAGATCCTGGCCTTGCGCGACGAGTCGCCGGAAGAGGTGTTCGCCGAATTGCCCAAGGGCGTCAGCACGCCCGAGTTGAAGATCGAGATGAACGAAGGCGAGCACTATGCGTTCATGGAGCGCTTCCGCGAGCGATCCAAATTTCCCGGAGCCCGGGTTACCACGATCGATGGCGTGCGCGCCGACTACAAGGATGGCTGGGGTCTGGTGCGCTGCTCGAATACGACGCCCTGTCTGGTGCTTCGCTTCGACGCCGTCAACAAGAGCGGCCTTGAGCGTATCCAGGATACCTTCCGCAGCCAGCTGCTCAGCATCGACACCAGCTTGAAACTGCCGTTCTGAATCGATCCGAGCAGCCCGCTTCAGTTGCCTGAGCGCTGATTGTCCACCTTGGCTTTGAGTTCGCGATAGCGGGCGAGCTTGGTCTCGTAACTGGTATCGATCCGTTGCAGCTCCTGGCCGCGCTCGAGTACCTGCTTGTTGGTGATCTCGATTTGTTGACGGACCATCTTGAGCTGGTCGGTGGTCACCTGTGGCACCGGTTTTTGCGCGCGCTCAAAGCTTGCGGCATGCGCCAGGATATCGGCCAAGGCCTTCTCCTGGCTCGACAACGACATCCTGGTGGTGTTGATGCTGGCCTGCACAACTTCAAGTTCCTGCAGCCGTGCGCGCTGCAGATCGGCCTCCGACGTATAGGACATCATCAGCGCACGGTCTTGCTGGGCCTGGTTCTCGGCAATTACCTTCGCCTCGGCATCGCGCTTGGCCTGCTCGCGAGCTGCCGCCAGTTCCTCGGCGGTTTTCTGGCGTTCCAGCGTCTTCACTTCCATGCCCTGCGCATTCAACTGACTGACGCCGCCGCCGCAAAGCTTCGGATCATAAGTCTGGCTGTAGTAGACCTTGCCCGCGGCATCCGTGCACTTGTAAATCTTGGCGTGGACTTCTGTGTTTGCACACAACAGGCCAAGTGCGACCAGGGAAAAAGTTCGAATGTGCATGTGGTACTCCGGAGTCTTCACGCGCCCGAATCGATGGCGCCATACTGAATACGATAGTCCAAAAGTACCTGATGGTGCTGAATCAGCGTGGAATCCTCGCTGGCAAGTGCAAGCAATTCGGCAAGACTGGCAATCGCGAGCACGGGAAGTCCAAAGCGCGACTGGACTTCCTGGGCTGCTGACAGGCTGCCCTCGCCGCGTTCCTGTCGATCCAGAGCGATCAGCACGCCGCAGGGCCGCGCGCCCTGCGCCTCGATGAGGGCCACCGAATCGCGGACCGAAGTGCCTGCCGTGATCACGTCATCGATGATCAACACCCGGCCGGCGAGCGGTGCCCCGATCAGCACACCGGCTTCGCCGTGATCCTTGGCTTCCTTGCGGTTGAAGCAGATTGGCACATCGCGTCCATGCTCCCGCGCCAGTGCAATGGCGGTTGCTGTCGCCAGGGATATTCCCTTGTAGGCGGGCCCGAACAGCATGTCGAATTCGAGTCCTGATGTCACCAGCGTCTCAGCGAAAAACCCGCCGAGTGCGTCCAGTGCGCCACCGCTGTTGAACAATCCTGCATTGAAAAAATACGGGCTTGTGCGTCCTGACTTCAGCGTGAACTGGCCGAAGCGCAGCACTTGATGGCGCAGTGCAAGGCGAAGAAATTCCTGCTGGTAGCGGTGCATGAGACTTCCATTGTTCAAGTACGCCCATGATAGTGCTGGCTTGTCGTGTCATGAAACCGGGCGCATGGCTGAATTCAGCGCAAGCTTCGGCAGCGCGGCATGGTTGCCACTAAGCTGTGCGTTTTCGAGCACCGGACCGGACCAGGCATCCATGCGCATCATGACCTTCAACGCCAATGGCATTCGCTCAGCGATCAGCAAGGGGTTCCTGCCCTGGTTTGCGGCTCAGAATATCGATGTGCTCTGTCTGCAGGAAACCAAGGCGCATCGCGAACAGCTCGACGAACTGGAAAGCTTTCCAGCGGGCTATCACTGCCACTTGCGCAGCCCGACCCTGAAGAAGGGCTATAGCGGGGTGGCCATTTTCAGTCGCAGCGAGCCCGATGTGGTGATCGATTCACTCGACTGGTCAGAGTCCGACGACGAAGGCCGCTACATCGAGGCGCGATTTGGCAACACCAGCATAGTGTCCCTGTACCTGCCTTCGGGCTCTTCAGGTGAGGAGCGCCAGCAGTTCAAGTTCCGCTACATGGAGAGATTTGAGCTGATTCTTGCTGCCTGGGCGGCCAGTGGACGTGACTACGTGGTCTGCGGCGACTGGAACATCGTCCACACCGAGCGGGATATCCGCAACTGGAAGTCCAATCAGAAGAACTCCGGATGCCTGCCCGAGGAACGCGCCTGGCTCGGCACCCTGTTCGAGCGTCAGGGCTGGATCGACAGCTATCGACATCTCAACCCCGAGGGCGAGGACTACACCTGGTGGTCGCAGCGCGGCCAGGCGCGCAAGAACAATGTCGGATGGCGTATCGACTATCAGATGGTGACGCCGGGTCTGAAGCAGCGACTGAAGTCCTGCTCGATCCACCCTGAGCCGCGGTTTTCGGACCATGCGCCATTCGTCGTGGACTACATGACCTGACCCGCGCCATTCCGAATTGTTCAGCTTCCATCGGCCGCAGCTCGGACATCGGCTTCGGCGATGGCCGCCTCTACCAATCCCGAACGTATCATCCACCAGAATAAGAACACACCGGGTAAGGCCACCAAGGTCGTCAGTAGATAGAAGTCTACGAACCCCATTAGCTCAATTAGTCGTCCGGCCGCCGTGCCGTTCAGAATTCTGCCGACGACGGACGCGGCCGCCGACAGCAGTGCGAATTGCGTGGCGGTGAATGAGAGATTGCACAAGGCGGACAAATAGGCCACGACGACCACTCCTCCGATTCCACTGGCGAAGTTTTCAAAGAACATTGTGAATGCCAGCAGCGCGTTGCTATGTCCCACGTGCGAAAGCAGTGAGAATGACAAATTCGACACCGCCATCAACACTAAGCTCAGCATAACGGACCGCTTAATTCCAAGCCTTGCGTAGAGCGCACCGCCGAGAAAAATGCCGACCAGATAGGCAACGAACCCGAAGCCCACATCATAGGTTGCAATTTCGTTGTTGCTGAAACCCAAGTCATTGAGCAGCAGGCGAAACGTCAGATTGGCCAGGGTGTCGCCTATCTTGTGAAGAAGCACGAAGGTCAGCACAAGGATTGCACCACGGCGCTTGAAAAATTCGACTAGGGGCTCGAAGACAGCGAGGATTGCGGCCGTCAGACCCCTGGCAGGAAGCGGCGGCCGTCTGCGCGAGGGTTCGCCCAACCACAATCCCGCGAGCACAGCCGGGAGTACGAAGAAGGCGCATAACAAATACGCGATGTCCCAACCGGCAATAGTTGCGAGCATCAGTGCGAGTGCTCCAGCAGAAACCGAGCCAATGCGCCAACCGTATTGCGACATACCCGAGCCAATGCCCAACTGGTGTGGCTCGAGCAGTTCAATCCGGTAGGCGTCGATCACAATGTCGAATGTGGCGCCGGCGATTCCAACCATGATGGCGGCAATAGCCACATTGCGAACGCTGATGTTTGGGTCGGCAAACCCTAATGCAGAGACCGCGAGCGCCACTAGGGCAGCAGAGAATAGTAACCACGACCGTCGTTGCCCGAATCGACCCAGCAGCGGTAGCCGAACGCGATCCACAATCGGCGCCCAGAAAAACTTCAGGTTATAGGCCAGGAACGCGAGTGAGAACGCGGTTACACTTTTTTTGTCGAGCCCCCCCTGGGCCAAACGGGTCGTCAAGGTTGCACCGATCATCGCGTATGGGAATCCGGATGAAATGCCAAGCAGCAATGCTGCGAGCGGTGCGGGTTCTACATACGGTTTGAGCCAAGCAGAAAATTTGCCGCGAGGCGGAGAGGTGGTTGCAGTCATGGGGCGTATGCTACCTGCTTGGCTACAGGCCTATAGCTGCCTCCGTAACAATTCCACCTGTTCGTGGTTGAGTTAGATGGCGTACTTTCGGCGAGCCCGCAGGAGTAGGGAGGCCGGACTTCACAGCGCCGTTGAGAACAAGGTCCAAGTCCAAAAATGAGAATCTGAAGCTGTTGGCAGTCGTGAACACCGAGATCAGGCTAAAATCCCTAGTGTCCAAGCCACCTCAAGCGCCGGAACAATGCCCGACTTCACCGTCCGCGGAATCGATATCACCCTGGCAGAGCGGATCAAGGAGATCGCGCGCGTCAGAAATTGGTCGATCAATGATGTGGTGCTGGATCTGCTGCAGAAGGGACTGAGCGCGAATGGCTCCGCCGCCGCAGCGCCATCGGTGCCGGAAGACCGCAACGATGTGGCCCTGCTTAGTGGTACCTGGGGCTCTGATGAGGCCGCAGCATTTCGCGCTGCGGTGGAGGCCTTTGAGAGCCTGCCTGCCGACACGCCTCTGCCCAAGCGCTAGCCCGAAGCGCGATCAAGCCCGATACAGGGCGCCCAGCGATCGTGGACCGCGCGCGCCGGTTACTGCCGGAAGATTGCCGGGACGATGCTCGAGCGCTTCGCGCGCCAACCAGGCGAAGGCCATGGCCTCCAGGTAGTCCGGGTCGATGGAATGGTCGGCTGTGGAGTCGATCGGAATCCCCGGCAATGCAGCCGACAGCGCTTGCAGCAGGGCTGGATTGCGCACGCCACCACCACAGACCAGCAGCCGGACCGTTTTCGGCGCCTCGCGGCGCAAGGCATCGGCAATCGAGCGCGCGGTCAGCGCGAGCAGGGTGGCCTGGACATCTTCCGCCCGCAGTGTGCGGTCACTGATCATGGCTGCCAACCAGCTCGGATTGAAGTAGTCGCGGCCGGTACTCTTGGGCGCCGCCTTGGCAAAATAAGGATCGCACAGCATCCGCTGCAGGAGATCCGTATCGGGCCTGCCGCTTTGGGCGTAGCGTCCCTGATCGTCATAGGCAACGCCAAAATTCTGCATGGCCCAGTTATCCATCAGGGCACTGGCTGGCCCGGTATCAAACCCGCGCACGGTTCCCTCGGCGGGCAGCAGGCTGAGGTTGGCGATCCCGCCCAGATTCAGCACCGCGCGATCTTCATCGCGGCTATGCAGAAACGCGGCGTGAAAGGCGGGAACCAGTGGGGCGCCCTGACCTCCAGCGGCGAGGTCGCGTCGGCGAAAGTCGGCGACCGTGTCGATGCCAGTGCGCTCGGCGATCACATTGGCGTCGCCGAGTTGGATGCTCGAGGGCCAGGGAGGGCTGGGCGCATGCCAGACAGTCTGGCCATGCGAGCCGATCGCCCGGATCGCGGACGGCGTCAGTCCTGCCTGCTGAATCAAAGTGTTCGCTGCTGCAGCGAAGGCCTCGCCTATACGTGCATCCAATTCCCCCAATTGGGCGAGACGGATTGCTCCATCGCCGGTGCTGAGTTCGACGATGCGAGCGCGCAGATCGGCGTCATAGGCAACCGCCGTGGCGGCGAGCAGTTTTGGGCCGGGGCAGAATTCGACGAGGACCGCGTCGATGGCGTCGACGCTGGTCCCCGAGATCAGGCCAATGTATCTGTTTGCCGCAGTCACTTCTTCGCAACGAGTGACGGCAGACGACTATCGGCGAGAACGAGCTGTGACCCGAGCGCCTGGGTCTTGCTGCGGAAGTCCGCCATCAACGCGCCGGGCAATGGCTCCGGAGGCGGCAGGGTCAGCTTGAGTGGATCGCGATGCACACCGCCGATGCGGAATTCGTAATGCAGGTGCGGCGCGGTCGCCAGCCCGGTCTTGCCGACGTAGCCGATCGTGGTGCCCTGTTGAACCCGATTGCCACGTTTCGCCGCGCCGGAAAAACGCGACATGTGCCCATAAAGGGTGCTGTGCCCCTTGCCGTGGTCAATCACGATCGTGTTGCCATAGCCATTCTGCCAGCCCGCGAACACCACCTTGCCTGCCGCAGCGGCAATGATGGGCGTGCCCGCAGGTGCCGCGTAGTCGACACCCTGGTGGGCGCGGACTTTGCCAAGGATCGGATGACGACGAGCGGATGAGAATCGTGAACTGATGCGGGTGAATTCGACCGGTGTGCGAATGAACGCCTTGCGCAGCGGTCGTCCCGACAAGTCGTAGTACTCGCTGTCGCCCCCGGGTCGGGTGTAGCGCAGCGCGTCGTATTTCTTTCCGCGGTTGAAGAACGATGCCGCCAGAATCTGTCCGCCGCCGACCCGTTCTCCGTCACGGTAGTGGTCCTCGTAGACCACCGCGAAGCGATCACCCCTGCGCAAATCCTGCGCGAAATCTATGTCGTAGCTGAATACCTTGGCCATCTGCAGGATGGCGACATCGCTGAGTCCGGCGGCGTCACCGGCGGCGAACAGCGACCCCTCGATCAGCCCCGAGGCCACGCGTACGCGCTTCTCGATGGTCCCGGAAACCGGGTGCTCGGCGACCAGACCATCGCTGGTGACATCCACCTGGATACGACTGAGTCCCTCTGCATCGAACTGGATACCGGTCAAGGCACCGTCGGCGTCGCGACGCATCCCGATATGCTCACCTGGCGTGAGTCGGGTCAACACTGACGCACTCGGCATCTTGCCCAATACAGCCATCATCTGCGTCGAGGAAATACCCGCCGAGCTGAAAATTTCACCCAGAGTCTGGCCGCTTTCGACGGTTGCCGACGTCCACTGTCCGGTCTCGGCCAAAGGAATATAGTTGCCATCGACCAGAGCGATCCGGCTATCGTTCGCCGTCGCGCGCGCAGTTTCAGTCGGGGCGGGCGGCAGCGGAAGTTCTGACCAGTCCGCCGCCCGATTCGGCTCAGACGAGAATGTTCCAGCCCAGCTGGGAAGCACCACAAGCGCCAGCATAGCCAGTAAGCCTGCCAGCGCGCCGATTACCCAGCGTTCCCCGGCCCAGCGGATCGGTGCAGTCGCGAAGTTCTGGATGAAATTGCCATCCAGGCTCTTGGCATAGAAATGTTGGTGCCGGCGTTGGGCGTGGCGGCGCACGGCCTGCCGCCGCTTCAGCTGGGTGTCTGAGTTTGGATCGGGGAGTCGCATGCGGCTACTGTCGTGCAGAACGGACTGCACCATAACCCCGACAGAAGTCTGCGTCAAACCCTTGTTTCGACTGAATTTTTTACACTTTTCTCTTAACGACTTCTTAACTATTCGATGATGGTGGTCGATGCGCTGGGTTCGAGCGGGACACAGCGCCATCTGAAGCCCGGTGGTCGCCGTGCCGCCGCTTCGGCTAACGTAGCCGGCCCTGCGCGGAAGAACCGCCTTTATTTAATACAAGAGTAGATATGAGCGAGCTACAAGACGCGCTGGACCTGATTGGCCGTGGCACCGAAGAGGTCATCAAGCATGAGGAGCTTGAAGCGCGCCTCAAGCTCGGTCGTCCGCTGCGTGTCAAAGCCGGATTCGATCCCACCGCACCTGACCTGCACATCGGGCACACGGTGCTGCTCAACAAGATGCGCCAGTTCCAGGAGCTTGGTCATCAGGTGATCTTTCTGATCGGTGATTTCACCGGCATGATCGGTGACCCGACCGGCAAAAATATGACGCGCAAGCCGCTGTCGGTAGAGGACGTGGCCGAGAACGCCAGGACCTATGCAGACCAGGTATTCAAGGTGCTGGATCGTGATCGCACCGAGCTTCGCTTCAATTCCGAGTGGTTCGGGACGATGAGCGCGGCAGAAATGATCAAGCTGGCTGCCAAGCACACCGTGGCGCGCCTGCTCGAGCGTGATGACTTCCAGAAACGGTTTCGCGGCGAGATGCCGATCGCCATCCACGAGTTTCTCTATCCTCTGGTGCAGGGCTACGACTCGGTAGCCCTGGAGGCCGATGTTGAATTGGGCGGCACCGATCAAAAGTTCAACCTTCTGGTCGGTAGGCAACTCCAGTCCGATGTTGGGCAGGCGCCACAGATCGTGATCACCATGCCGCTGCTCGAAGGCCTCGACGGCGTCAACAAGATGTCCAAGTCGCTTGGCAACTACATCGGTATCAATGAGTCGCCCAATCAGATCTTCGGCAAGACGATGTCCATCTCCGATGACTTGATGTGGCGCTACTTCGAGCTGATGTCATTCCGGATGTCACTTGACGGTCTGCGTGAGGCGCGCCGCGCGACTGAGCAAGGCGAGCGCAATCCGCGTGATCTCAAAGTTGAACTCGCGCGCGAGCTGGTCGCTCGTTTCCATGGTGAGCAAGCCGCGGACTCGGCAATCGCCTTCTGGAACGAAACCGTGCGCGGTGGGGCAGTGCCACAGGACCTGGTCACACGCGAACTGCACGTCCCACCGCAGGGGGAGTCAATTGCCGTTTTGCTCAAACTCACCGGGCTCACCAGCAGTTCGTCGGAGTCGGCAAGAAAAATTGCTGAACGAGCAGTGCGCATCGACGGCGTCGTAGCTGAAGACCGTGCGCTAGTGCTTTCACCCGGCGAGTACCTGCTGCAGGTCGGCAAGCGGGCCTTCTGCCGCGTCCGGCTTAGCCCTGCCGCAAGCTGAATCGGCATGCCTTGATCAAACGCAATCGCGTGTGGCGGGTTCCAAACGTCCGCGCGATCAGGTAAAGTGCCTTCCCCCTGCGATGAATTGTTGGCGGGGGTTAAGAAACTTCGTCGAAGGACTGTTGACGAAGTAAAAAACTGCTGTATAGTGCGCGGCTCGCTGAGACGGAAACGTCTCGCTGACGGACGAAATGTTCGCTCAGATGCGCAAGATCTTTGACAGCGTGCACAGGTGACTTGTGTGGGCGCCTGGTGGG
>JBBSLG010000017.1:0-113661 GCA_038255435.1 Lysobacterales bacterium | reverse complement strand
CGTTTCCCTCCTCCGGCGCTACGCGCCACCTTCTCCCGCAAGCGGGCGAAGAGAACAGACGCGATAGTGTCGCGCGCTTACCTCATCCGGCGCTACGCGCCACCTTCTCCCGCAAGCGGGGGAAGAGAACAGCCGCGATAGTGTCGCGCGCTTCCCTCATCCGGCGCTACGCGCCACCTTCTCCCGCAAGCGGGAGAAGAGAACAGCCGCGATAGTGTCGCGCGCCTCCCTCATCCGGCGCTACGCGCCACCTTCTCCCGCAAGCGGGAGAAGAGAACAGCCGCGATAGTGTCGCGGGCTTCCCTCATCCGGCGCTACGCGCCACCTTCTCCCGCAAGCGGGAGAAGAGACCAGCATCGTCGCGGGACGCCGTGCATGGAAGCACAAGTGTCGTCGGAGGCAGGGTACCGAGAGACGACCGCCGCTCCCCCGTCAGGGTGCTGCAGGAATCAGCGTGTCCGCAATATGTTCGACATAGGCTTCGTACTCTTCGTGATTCATCCGCATCGTCTTCAACTGCAGCATCATCTGCAGAATGCCGATATACGCGGCATAGGCGAGCCGGGCGCGATTCATCGCATCACGGCGTGACATGCCGAGCGAACGGTAACCCGTGAGCAGATAGTTCACCCTGCGCGTCGACACGCGCTCCATCAACGGTTGCACCACCGGTTGATCCATTGCCTTGAGCAGGTGACTGTAGATCACGTGCGAGCGGATCTCGCGACTGGTGCGGCGAAACAGGGCATAGAGCCGCTCGCGCGGATCATCGATAGCATCGATCTGATCGAACACGGCTTCCTGATCCTGCTTCTCCCACAACTCAAGCGCCGACTTGAGCAGGGCTTCGCGCGAGGGGAAATGCCAGTAGAAACTGCCCTTGGTCACCCCGAGACGTCGCGCCAGTGGCTCCACCGCCACCGCGGCAACACCCTGCTCGGCGAGCAGATCGAGCGCAGCCTGCTCCCAGTCCGAGCTGGAAAGTCGCGACTTGTCGGTTTTTCCGGACAGGGGTTCAACCGCAGACATGCACGTTCTCCTTGCCGCGGCGAGGCCGGCAGCGATGGCGCTTTGACGAAGGGTTCACGGGTTGCATCATGCCAGATTGTCACCATACGGTGGCGTATTGACAACCCGGCAGGCGTTATCCATACTGATGCGTATGGTAGCCGCGATCCACCAGACAAGCCACGCCGCAGCATCGATCGGTCCGCAGACCCACACGATCGCTGCGCATGATGGCCTGCGCCTGCATATCGACGCCTATGGCGAGGCTGGACCTCGGGTGCTGTTGACGCATGGGTTTGGCCAGTCACGGCTGGCCTGGGAACGCTCGGCGGCGAGCCTGGCCGCGCAGGGTTATCACTGCCTGGCGGTCGACGGCCGCGGCCATGGACTGTCCGGCTGGAATCAGGACAGCCCGTATCACATGGATCAGTTTGTCGAGGATGCGCGCAGCCTGGCACGACAGGGTGCGGACAAACCGATCTGGGTCGGCGCCTCGATGGGCGGCCTGATCGGCATGGTCGCCGAGGCCGAGACCGACGGTGGCTTGTTCGAAGCCCTGGTGCTGGTCGATGTCACACCGCGCTGGGAAACCGAAGGCGTCGGTCGGATCCTGGATTTCATGCGCGCCCACCCGGAAGGATTTGCCAAACTCGATGATGCTCGTGCAGCCGTTGCCAACTATCTGGCGCATCGCAGCGAAAGCGAGCGCAATGAGCGCAGCAGCAGCGAACGCCTGTCCCGGATGCTGGTCGCCATGCCCAATGGCCGGCTGCGTTGGCACTGGGATCCGCAATTGCTGATCGATGTTGGCGAGCGGATCGATGAGTACTTCGCCCGTCTCAATGCCGCCGCAGCCAAACTGAAACTTCCCGTGCTGCTGATCAGTGGCGGCCGCAGCGACGTGGTTTCCGACAACACCATCGAAGAATTCATGAAGCTGGTCCCGCATGCCGAGCATCAGTGCATCGCCGATGCCACTCATATGGTGGTCGGCGACGATAACCTCCGCTTTACCGATGCGGTTGCATACTTTCTGAAACGTTTGCCTTGAATCCACTTTGCCCAGCAACAACGTGGTCCTGAAGGGCCACATCCAAGGAGCACGACATGCTGAACCTGGTTCCGATTCTCGCCCTGTTGGCGATCACGGTGTATGCCGCACACGTACGCCAACGCCTGCTGACCTGGACCGTGCTCGCCACCATTGCGCTGGCGGCAACCGCTTTCATTCCCGGCATCGACCGGCTCGCCGTGCTGATCCCGGCCGGGCTGTTTGCCGTGATCGCCATCATCGCCAATATCAAGCCGCTGCGGCGCAGCCTGATCAGCGGACCATTCCTGAAGGTCTACCAGCGCATCACACCGCGATTGTCGGAAACCGAACAGGTTGCACTCGAAGCAGGCACGGTGGGCTGGGAAGGCGAACTGTTCAGCGGGCGTCCCGACTGGAACATACTTGCCGCGCAGCCAGCACCCAAGCTCAGCGCCGAAGAACAGGCCTTTCTCGACGGACCCTGCGAAGAACTCTGTCGACTGCACGATGACTGGGAAGCCACCCACGTGCTCGCCGACCTGTCGCCCCAGGTCTGGGATTTCCTGAAGAAGAACAAGTTCTTCGGGATGATCATTCCCAAGCAGTATGGTGGCCTTGGCTTCTCGGCACTCGCCCATTCCTACGTCGTCGCCAAGTGCGCCAGTCTGTCGGGAACGCTTTCCTCTACGGTCTGCGTGCCCAATTCGCTGGGTCCGGCCGAGCTGTTGCTGCACTATGGTTCGGAAGAGCACAAGAACCATTATTTGCCGCGACTGGCACGTGGTGAAGACATCCCCTGCTTCGCACTGACCAATCCCTATGCTGGATCGGACGCAACCTCGATTCCGGATTACGGCACCGTCTGCAAGGGTATCTACAAGGGCGAAGAAGTCCTTGGCATCAAGCTCAATTTCGACAAGCGTTACATCACGCTGGCGCCGATTGCGACCGTCATTGGGCTGGCATTCCGGCTGTACGATCCCGATCATCTGGTCGGCAAAGAACGTGACCGCGGCATCACCCTCGCCCTGATTCCGCGCGAAACGCCGGGGCTCGAAGTCGGCCGTCGACATTTTCCATTGAATGTTCCGTTCCAGAACGGACCGGTGCGCGGCAAGGATGTCTTCATCCCGATGCAGCATCTGATTGGCGGTGAGGCGATGATCGGTCAGGGCTGGCGCATGCTGGTCGAATGCCTGAGTGTAGGCCGCGCGATCTCGCTGCCCTCCTCGAGTGCCGGTGGCTGCCGAATGGGCGTCGCCGCGACCGGTGCCTACGCGCGCATCCGAAAACAATTCCAGATGCCGATCGGACGCTTTGAAGGCGTCGAAGAGGCCCTTGCCCGTGTCGGCGGATATGCCTATGCCGTAACCGCGCTGTCGCGGATGACCGCTGCAGCTGTCGATCTTGGCGAGAAACCGGCGGTAACCTCCGCGATCGCCAAGTATCACACCACTGAAATGGGCGCAGCCGTAGTCAAGGATGTGATGGACATCCATGGCGGCAAGGGCATCATTCTTGGTCCGCGCAATTATGTCGGGCGCGCCTACCAATCGGCACCGATCAGCATCACCGTCGAGGGCGCCAACATCCTGACCCGCAGCATGATCATCTTTGGTCAGGGCGCGATCCGCTGTCATCCCTATGTGTTGAAGGAAATGCAGGCGGCGCAGTTGCCCGACGCCAGAGAGCGACTGCACAGCTTCGACAAACTGCTGTTCTCCCATATCGGATTTGCCATATCCAACGGCGTGCGTTCGTTCCTGCTTGGCCTGAGCCATTCGCGCTTCGCGCGGGCACCAATGGGCAATAATTCAACCGCGCCCTTCTATCGCCGGATCACCCGTTACAGCGCGGTGCTGGCCCTGCTTGCCGATACTTCGATGCTTATCCTGGGCGGCAAGCTCAAGGTCAAGGAAAAACTCTCCGGCCGGCTCGGCGACATCCTGTCCAATCTGTACATCATGAGCGCGATGCTCAAGCGCTATGAGGATCAGGGACGACCCGCGATTGATCATCCGCTGCTGGCCTGGGCGATGTACGACCGCGTCTACGCCATGCAGACCGCAATCGATGGCGTGCTGCGCAACTTCCCGGTCCGCCCGGTGGCCTGGCTGCTGCGTGCCCTGGTATTTCCGATCGGCATGCACGAGAAGACCCCAGGTGATCGATTGGGACATCGCGTCTGCACCTTGATGCTGTCACCGAATGAAGCACGTGACCGTCTGGTCGAAGGCGCCTACCTGACCCCCAACGCGAATAATCCGGTGGGTCGCATGCATCAGGCCCTGCCCAAGGTGATCGCCGCCGAACCGGTTGAGCGCAAGCTGAGCAAGGCACTCAAGTCTGGCCAGCTCAAATCTCTGGATGCCGAGAGTCAGGTCACCGAGGCGGTACAGTCGGGATTGATCAGCGCGCTCGAAGCTGACCTGGTGCGCGAGGTGCGTGCGCTGACCCATGAGTTCATCAGTGTCGATGACTTCGATCCGGCGGCTCTGCCAGCTGGCGCAGTGCAGACATCGGCCCAGAAAATGAAGTCAGCAGCCTAGACCTCAAGCGGATTCGGCAACGGGAGAGCGGTGATGAACAAAGTGTTGGCGCAATACCGCAAGCTGATCCGCTATCCCGGGGGCCGCTGGTTGTTCACCCGCGCGGTCTGTCTGCAGGCACCGTATTTTGGATCGATCCATCCGCGCTTTGACGAACTCGACAGCGGGCTCGCCAAGGCGCATATTCGGCGCCGGCGCAGCGTACAGAACCATATCGGCACGATCCATGCGATCGCGCTGTGCAATCTCGCCGAATTGGTCGCCGGCGTCGGCATCGAGGCCACGCTGAGCCCGGATCGGCGCTGGATACCCAAGAGCATGACCGTGCAGTATCTGGCCAAGTGCCGACACGAGGCGCATGCGAGCGCAACGATCAACATACCAGCCAACATCGGCGCAGGCGCCGATTGCATCGTGCCGGTCGAGATTTTCGATCGTGACGGCACCAAGGTCGCGCACGCCGACATCAGCATGTGGGTAACGCCGAAGCAATAGGCGCAAAACCAAACGCCGGATCCGAGGCAGCCGGCTGGCAGGTCGACAGCTAGAACGGCATGCTGAGCCCAAAGGTCACGATGGCATCGCCGAAGCCGTCTTCGCCGGGTTGTTCGGTACTACCGAAGTCATAGCGCACCCGAACATCGGCGCGGAACAACAACTTGCCGCTTTCAACCAGTTCCCAGCTTCCGCCCACGGCAGCCTGGATCATCGCATTGGTGCCGCGCGAAATCTCCGCGGGCGAATCGAAGGTGATCACACCGACGCCAATCAGCAAATACGGATCCCACAGCGGCTCGCGATTGATCTCAAGATAATTGATGGCAAAGCTGGTGTGCTTGAGGCCGTAGTCGATGCCGAAATCAAGCTGATCAGCGCTGATCTCGAACTCGATGGCGCGCTTGGGGCCCAGGGTCCGCAACAGGCTGAGCGTCTCGACATTGCCGTCAAGACTATAGCTGTCGTCGGTGATCGCTCCGCCAACGCGCAGACCGAACTCCCAGTGGTCTGAGTTGGCTGGCGCGGCCACCGCGGATGATGCGAACGCGAGTGCCGCCACCATCAAGAAAAATATTTTCATGTCGTCCTATCATCCTGCAAGCCGCGCAGTCGCTCAATGTTTCGACTCAGATAGACGCCCAGTATGGCAGTTCCAACACAAATCAGTCCCAATTGCATGATGCCCGCACCAGCGTACTTGAGCACCGAGAGGGTCTGGGTCGCCAATACATCCCCACCGCGCCAGACTGCGGTATCGATAAAGCTTTTCGCCTTGTAGCGTGACTCTCGATCGACGCGCGTATACAGAGTCTCGCGCGCCGGCATGACCAGACCGTAGCCGGCCGAGCGGGAAACGATCAGGGCCACCATCAACCAGATTGCCCCGGGCTGGGTGGCCAACAGAAACAGCGCAATGGCGTTGACTGTACCGGCGGCCATCAAGGTGATGGCCGGCCCGAACCGGGTCAACAGCCAGGGTGCAATCACCAGCTGCAGAATCACCTGGACTGAGTTCGTGTAGAGGTCAATCTTTCCAAAGAACGCGGTGCGGTCTTCGGCAGTCTGGAAGAGACTGGCACCAAGATCGAGATTGAGCGCATACAGGACCGTACCGACCATGTCGGACAGCAGCAGCAACAGCGCCATGCGGCGCAGAAACGGGTGGGTAAACACCAGGCGCGCGCCCGCCCAGAAGCTGCCGCCGATCACCTGGTCACCGAGCGCAGCATCGCGCCGACCATGGCGCTTGGCCCATTCGCCGAGCGCTATGGCGATCAACATGGCGATACCGAGCAGGACAGCGGATACGTGCAGCAAACCGGAAACGCCAATCCTGTGCACCAATCCGATTGCCATCAGCGGCCCGCAGATTGCGCCCAGCGTTCCGCCGATGCCAATCGCTCCGTACATCCGCTTGGCCTGCTCATTGGTAAAGATGTCCGCCATGTAGCTCCAGAACACGGCGACCACGAACAGATTGAAAACGCTGACCCATACATAGAAGCCAGTCGCCAGCCATGTCGATGGCGGTTCATTGCCGAGCACGGCGGACATCAGCACCATGCCGCAACCGAAGAATGCATAGACAACGGGAATGAAGATGCGACGTGGAAATCGCGATACCAGCGCACCGTAGACGGGGGTCAACAGCAGCATGACAATGAATACGATCAACCAGATCGTGGGCAGCGCCGACGATCCACCCGCTGCCGCACCCAGTTGTTCACGCACCGGCCGGATCACGTAGTACGCGGCGAGCACGCAGAAAAAATAGAAGAATGACAACGCGAACGCCGGCATCTCGCGCCGGGTTACGCCGATCAGGGGCAGAGGTACATCACTGGCCGCTGCGCTGCTGGTCACAGATTACATTCCGACGACGGGTTCAGTCGCAGAGTGTAACCGCGGCCCATCGATACAGGGCGGCGCGCGAGGGCATAGCCAGAGCCGCCGCGGCATAACCAGCGTCCGCACAAGTGTCTGTTCGCGATCAATCCGCCTTGTAGTTGTCGTGACAGCCCTTGCAGGCGGCACCGAGCTTGCGGAATTGCGCGTTGAAGCTGTCCTGCTGACCCTGCTCGGCGACCTTGCGCAGCTCATTCGCCTCGAACTGGAAGGTCTTCAGCTTGGCGGCAAAGTCTTCGGGCTGCTTCCAGATCGCGTCGAGCGCATCGGTGGTGCCGGCCTTGCTCCCCGATCCCGGTGGAAAAGCCTCGGCGAGCAGCAACGAGAGATAGGACACGGCGAGCGCACGCTTCTTCGCCTCGGCAGCGTCGAAATCGCGTTTGCCGCGTGCCATATCGCTCATCGGCGCAAAATTCCAGATGATGGATTTGAACAGGGCCTGGCGATAGCCCAGAGCGGCCTCGCCGGCCTCGGGACCTGCGGCAAATGCGACACCTGAAGCGAAAACAGAAGCCAACAGCAGGGACAATCCGATCAAACGCATGCTTCAATACTCCCGGCACTTGGCCGCTCAAATTTCAAAGGTAACATCGCGCAGTATACTGGCAACCCCTCTTCGGACAGGTTGCCAAGCTCGGCTACGCTGACAAGGAAGCGGGCTTGTCGTCGCCGCTCGCGGCAGACAGCAGCCCGCGCTTTCACACTCTGTCCGCACATGAACATGGGAAATTCACCGAGCTGGAGATCCGTGTTCCTGTGTCGCTCAATCGATCCCCTCCATCTTCGGGAGTTGCCATGCGCACCTGCAAACTGTTAGCCCTGTTCGGACTCATCCTGGCAAGCCAGATTCGTGCCGAGATGCGTACAGAAACCGTGAACTACAAGCTTGGCGACACCTCCTTCGCCAGCGTGCTGGTGCATGATGGCAATGTGAAGCACAAGCGCCCAGGCCTGGTGATGTTTCCAAACTGGTATGGCATGAATGCCGGCCAGATCGAGAAAGCAAAGTCGATCGCCGGATCGGACTACGTGATTCTTGTCGCCGATGTCTACGGTGTCGACACCCGGCCGGACAATGACAGCGACGCCGGCGCAGCCGCGAAAGCGATGTACGCCGATCGCAGCGTGCTGCGTGCACGTGCCAACGCGGCACTGGACGCACTCAAGGCACAGGCCGACAAGGTTGGCCTGGATGTCGACAACATCGGCGCGATCGGATTCTGTTTTGGCGGCGCCACAGCACTCGAATTGGCACGCAGTGGCGCCGATATTGATGGCGTGGTCAGTTTCCACGGCAATCTCTCCAGCGATGACCCCACCCTCGCCAAAAACATCAAGGGCAGCGTGCTCGCCCTCAATGGTGGCGATGACAGCTACGTGCCGGCCGCACAGATCGAAGCCTTCGGCAAGGAAATGGGCGAGGCCGGCGTCGACTGGCAATTCGTCAACTTCGGCGGTGCGGTGCACTGTTTTGCCGAGTTCGATGCCCAGTCGCCGCCAGGATGCGTCTACAACGAGCGTGCCGCGCGCCGTGGCTTTGCCATGATGCGGGCGTTTTTCGCCGGCGCGTTCCAGTAGACCGCCCGGGCAGTTCACGGTCACCGGCGGATTTTCGCGCCGGTGATCGATCTGCACGGACGACTGCGCCGCAGGGCGCAGGCCCGCATGCGCCGGCGAGAACGCCGGTGCGTTTACTCGCGATGTGGGCAGCCATGCGACAATGAGGCTTCCCCTGCACCGTCCGTAGCCAAGAGTGCCCCGCATGATCCAAGTCCGTCCCGCTGTCGCGATGTTCCATCCGAAGCCACCCCGCACCCATATCGTGCTCCGCCTGTCACTGCTGATCCTGCTCGGCGCCTTGCCAACGCTGGCCACCGCCGTGGTCTGCGCCTTCACCAACCATGCGCCCAGGGGCGAACACATGGTCGGCCACGCGACCGAGTGGATCGCTGCAGACGAAGCCGGTCCGACCCGGCAGATCCAATGGTGGTATCCGACTGTCGATCAGGAACTTCCGGCCGAGGGTCGCCACTCCTATGGCGATTATCAGCAGGAACTGCTGCAGACCGGCCCGGTGCCGGAAGGCGAACGCGACCCGGCCGTCCTCCAGCGCCAGCGCGAGATTGCCGAGATCGCCATTCGGCGTGGTTCCCCCTCAGTGCGCTACAGCCATACCCGCGCGGCCGCCATGCTCGCCTTCCGCGGTGTGTCGGCGAAAGCCGGCAACTGGCCGGTGATCTGGTTGGGTGGTGACCCCAGCTTCGGCGACTTGCTGGCCTCACACGGATTCATCGTGGTTTCGACACCTGCGGTGTACGGCACCGAGCCCGATCTCGAGCAGCAGATTTTTGCTGCACAGGCGGGCATCGAGGCGACCCGCAAGCGTTTTGGGCTGCAGATCAAATCGATCAGCGCGGTCGGCTTCAACGAACGTGTGCCGCTCGCTGCACGGGTCAGCGGACTGTTTCCGCAGTCCTCCGGTCTGGCCCTGATCGGCGATTGGAAGTCACTGGACGCACGCGATCCGCGTCGCGATACATCGCAATGGTTTGATCCAAGTGAAGTGCGCGTTCCCACTCTGTACATCAGCGCGGGCGACAACTACGCGCCGCTGAAGGCGCATCCGCTGGGCTCTCCGTTCTCCAGTACGAACCGGATGCACTTCGGCGGAATGGATGGCATCCATCTGGAATTCGGCATGCCCGAATCCTGCGCGCCAAATTGGATCGTCGGGCGTCGCGTCAAGCCGCTTACGCTCGTCCAGGCGCAGTATGCCTTGCGCCTTGAGCTCGCCCAGTTCGTGGCTGCCAGCGCGGGCGTCGAGATCAAACCGGCCCCGCTGGAACTGCTGCCCATCGACGTGCAACGCAAGGAGCCGCTGGAGATTCATCGCGAATCGCTCCCCGCTCAATTGCAGCCGCCACCGGCGCTGGAGCAGGTCGCGCGCCTGCTCAGCGAGGGCGGCGTGGCTGCCCTGATCGAGACAATGCCTGAATCAACGCGCCGGCGCACGCCGACGGTCTGGTGGGAGCTCGCTCTTATGCAACTCTATGTCAGCGACGATCCAGAGCAGCCGCGCAAGCTGATCGATGCCTGGCAGCAGGCGCAGCCGGATAGTCTGGCTGCCGCGGTGATGCGCGCCAGCGCGGGTCCAGAAAGCAAGGATCTGTGGAAGCGTGCGCGCAGCCTGGCGCGCAAGGACCTGAGTGTCTCCCCGGCGCGACGACGCGAACTGCTGGCAGCAATCGATGCCGCGCTCGAACGCTGAAACCGGCAAGTCCCAGCGAGTCTGTCGAGACGACCGCACTCGTTTCGGCTACTGGTTCGAGGCTTCCGACAACACCGTATTGAGCAGCACCGCAAGTCGGCGTCCGGCCAGTTCGATCCGTTCTTCGGCGATCGGCAACATGCGCTGCAGATAGTCGTCGCTGATCTGGCCCGACTCTGGGTAGACCACCGTATTGACGATATGGCAGGACTCCAGCGCCCAGATCACCGGGCGATTGCGCGCCCATTGCAGGCGCCCGTCGAGCAGGGGCGTAGCCAGCAACTTGTCGGCGTGCTCGCGCACCCGCAACTTTGCCGTGCGCGCGAGAAAATCGTCCCAGAGCGCGTGCAGATTCATGCCCTTGCGACCGACCCGGACCTGGACATCATTGCCGCCGCGGTCATCGGCCCAACTGGCATGCAGGGGCTGATGAATGTCGCCCACATAGTGGATCACGAAGGCCATTGCTTCGGCACGTTCGGCATCGGTCAGTCGATGGTCGGCCATGCGACGCACCTGCCGGCTGAGTTCCTCGACGATGCAGCGACCATCGCGGCAACTGGTGCGGACCAGATAGTTGCAGGATCCGCGCGGAAAATTGACGTAGTGCAGGGGCACGGTATCGCGATATTTTTTCTGACTGCGCACGTCATCGGCCCAGGTTGAAATCTCGCGCATGGCCAGATCGGCGCGGTCACCGAGCAGTTGTTCGACTTCCGCACGCACGTCCGGATCAAGGTGGCGCGCAGCGATCTCGGCCACGAGCGCATGGCTGTGTGGGCCCCACGCGCCGGCCGGCACAGCAAGCGTCGCCAACAGGCAGAGGACGATCAGGTTCAGGATTCTCATCCTTGCATGGTGCCAGCGCAGACACCGTTTGAACAAGTCGCCGTTGCGAGACCTTTGGGTCGGCAACACATGGATCGAGATCGGGATCGCTTGCGGGTGAAGAAAGTCAGCGGCTACAGTGCGCAATGAGCAGCATCCACCTGATCGACGCCAGCATCTACGTTTTCCGTTCCTACTTCTCGGTGGCGACGGAATTTCGCGATCGCGACGAAGCGCCCGTCCACGCTGTGTTCGGCTTTCTCAATATGCTGATGGGACTGTTGGCCGACGCCCAGCCCTCGCATATGGCGGTGTGCTTCGATGAGTCCCTGACGACTTCATTCCGCAATCGTCTGTATCCGGCGTACAAGGCCAATCGTGAGCTGCCGCCAGCTGACCTGGCGCTGCAATTTTCCTATTGCCAGAAGCTCTGCCATGCACTCGGATTGTGCGTGCTGGTCGATGGCGAGTACGAAGCCGACGATCTCGCCGGCAGCGCGCTGGCACGGATGCGCGCGCATGGCTTTGGTGGCGTCCTGGTCACCGGTGACAAGGATTTTTCGCAACTGCTCGGCGAGCACGATGTGATCCACGATGTCAGCCGCAAGGAGCGCACCGATGCCGCTGGGGTCAAACGGAAATTCGGCGTCCGCCCCGAGCAGTTTGCCGATTACCTCGCCCTCATGGGCGATAGTGTTGACAATATCCCGGGCATTTCCGGCATTGGACCGAAGACCGCGGCGACCCTGATCGGTCACTTCGGCTCGCTCGATGGATTGCTCGGCCGGATCGACGAGGTCGCCTTTCTGCGCATGCGCGGGGCCAGCCAGATCGCCCAGAAGCTCAAGGCAGGTCGCGACGATGTCCAGCTATTCCGCCAACTGAGCACGATCGCCCTGCATGCGCCCGTGCCCGAGGATCCTGCCGCCTACCGGATCGGGCAGGCCAATGGCAGCGCGCTCACCGAATTGCTCGATCAACTGCGGTTCGGCCCGATCACCCGCAGACGCTGTCTGGAGTGGGCTCAGGCGCGGCCCGTCTGAGCTGATCCGGGCGCAGGCAGGCCAGCCGACCCGATTCGCGCCCCGTCTCATTTGGGACTATAATTTGTCCATAATGGGACAAATGGAGCCCGACATGACCGACAAACCGCAGCAGGCCCGCGCCGCAAACAAGAAGACCGCCAGCGCGTCGACCACAGGCGGGAATTCCCTGCGCCGCAGAACCTTGAGCGCCGCCGGACTTGAGACGGCTGCCGGTCAGGCTGGCAGCATGGCCCAGCTCACAGAACGCATGCGCGACTCGGATTTTTCGTTCGTCACTGTCCTCGATCCCGCGAAGAGTGCCGGGCCGGGTGGCGGACGGACTGCCAAGGGCGCGCCAGGCAACCGCGCCGGATCCACGCCGCTCAAGCTGCCCGAACTCTTCGAGATCGCGGTTGACGCTTACGCGGATGTCTCGCCGGGGATGCGCATGGATATCGAGCGCAATGGGCTGGCGCCGGAGTACATCCAGCAGCTGGCCGATGTCCTCGGCCTGCCGTTCACCAGGCTCTGCAATGTGCTGGGCTTGCCGAAGTCGACCATCGCCAAGAAGGTCACGACCAAGGCACCTATTACCGGTGCCAGCGCGCATGCCGCACTGGGTGTATTCCTGTTGCTGGCCAAGGTGCGCCGGATGCTGGCCGACAGCACCGCCGACAGCACCGGCTTTGATGCGGGGCGCTGGCTCGGCAGCTGGATCGAAACCCCGCAGAACGCGCTGGCCGGCATGCGGCCTGCCGAAGTACTCGATACGCCGACCGGCTTCGAAATGGTCAAGCGCACGCTCGCCGCCATCGAAAGTGGCGCCTATGCATGAGCGGCACGATCAGTCTGTGGCGCATCGGCGCGGAAACCCGCAAATATCCCGCTGACGACCTCTCTGGCGGCGGCGCAGCGACTGCGCCGGGGCGCTGGAACAAGGAAGGCGAGTACGTCATCTACTGCGCTGGCACGCTGTCGATCGCCGCGCTCGAAACCGCGGCGCACATCGTCGCCAATCGTTTTCCGCTGAACCGATACGTGGTGCGCATCGATGTACCCGATGCAGTCTGGAACCGGCGACTGGTTGCTGACCCCGCCGAGCTCCCCAGCGGCTGGAACGCAATACCCGCCGGCATGGGCAGCGTGGAGATCGGCTCGGGCTGGTACCGATCCGGCATCAGCGCCCTGCTCTGCGTACCGTCGGTGATCATCCCCGAGGAATATTGCGTGCTGATCAATGCCCGCCATGCCGACGCCGCGGGCATTCGGGCATCCGCTGTCAGAAAGTTCGAGTACAACGCGATCTTCCGCTGACAGCATGGGCAAGACCGACGAATCCCGGCAGGCAGCCGGAATCCGTCACGGCACGATCAGCGCTTGGCTGGCGTCACCGGAATCTCGGTGTGGCTCTGCACGGCATCGATGGCAAATTTCAGGTCACTCTGCCAGATGCCGACACCTTCGAGCTTGGACTTGTCCGGCAGACCATACCGATCGTAGTGCGGGCGCTGCGAATTGGCGATCAGGTACAACTTGTCGTCATGGACGACGCCGCGGGTGGGTGCCTTGAGCTCGGGATGGCCGGCATCCAGCGGCAGCGAGCCGATGATCTTGACGCCGGCGGGATCTAGTTTCAGGCGCATCACGCGTGCGGGCGGGAAGGCGTTCTGCACCACGACAAGATGACCTTTCCAGTAATACATGCCATCGATACCGAACAAGGTCAGCGTGGCCGGACCGACCACCGCGAACGGCTTGCCCAGCTGCAGGTCGATGCCGAAGATGCCGAGTTCGGTATCGGCAAAATACAGAATCCGCCCATCGTCGCTGCTGGTAATGCCACGCACATGGGTCAGATTGGGATTCTGCAGGATCAACTTCAGCCCATCGGCTTCAAGCCGATAGATCCGTCGCTGCGACGAATCGCCGACGAAGACGCTGCCCTGCTTGTTGACGTAGACATGGTCGAACAGGTGCGGGCCATTGGCGGTCGGCATGTCGTAACGCTTGAGGAACTTTCCGCTGGCGAGCTCGAACTGGTACAGGGCGGTCTTGCCGTAATCGTTGGCATCGATCGTCTTGAAATGCGGCAGGCCGGTTGCGGTAACCCAAAGAAAGCCGCGCTCATTGTCGGCCTGCATCGCCACAACCGAGCGCAGCTGGTTCTTCTTGTCCGTCTCGATGTACTTGATCAACTCACTGCCATCGGCGGAGACTCGATAGACCGCGCCGTCGCGCGCTGAGCCTGCCAGCAGTTGTCCGGCTTTTGCGTCGTAGGCCAGGGACTCGATCAGGATGTCCTCAGCGGGAAGGGTCATCGCCAGCTTGCCCTCACCAAAGGGCTTGGCATTGGCCTGCAGATTGAGTACCAGATAATCCCAGACCTGGGTGCCATGGATCGGCTTGAAACGATCATCGAGACTGGGATCGTAGGCATATCCCGTGGTCTGCATCTTGAGCAGAATATCGTAGGCATTCTTCTTCATGTCGAGCTGACCATAGGCTGCGGCCAGTTCGTACTGGATATTGCCCGCCATCGGACGCAGTTGCAGAACCCGCTCGAGCGCCACTGCAGACTTGCGATACTCACCGCGAGCATCGAAGCCGGCAGCAGCCGCGAGCAACTTGGTCACATCCTTGACCGCAGCCAGTTCACTCTGCAAGGCGATGATCTCAGGCGACGGCGGAGCCTCCGCAGTCTTTGGTCGTTTCAGCGCCGCGGGTATGCTGGGCTTGGTCGGCGCGGCCGGTGCAGCGGCTGCTTCATCCGTCCTGGCGGGCGCCTCGGAAACGGCGCCGGCAACGTCTTCGCTGCCCTGAGCGGCGAGGCTGCTGCACAACACGAAGGCGCACATCAAGACACAAAGACGCAGAGGATTCATGGATAGTCCATAGCAAAGAAAAGTAAGAGTGTGCGGGACGCCCGCAAGTTCCCGGCGGCCCCATCGGTCCCGTCGACCGGGCTTGGTAACATGCACGGTCTGAATGGAGGCCATCGATGAGCGACACCGAAACCCTGCACCTTGGCCGCTGGATCAATCTCAAGCGCCGCAATGGCTGGGAATACGCCGAGCGCACCAATCCGAAAGGGGCGGTGATTATCGTGGCAATCACCGAACAAGGCGAGCTGGTTTTTGTCGAGCAGTACCGCGAACCGCTGCGCCGCCGAACCATCGAGATGCCGGCGGGCCTGATCGGTGACGTTGCCGGCAGCGAACACGAGGACGCCAGCCTGACCGCGCAACGCGAACTTATCGAGGAAACCGGCTACGCCGCAGGTCGTATCGACTACGTGGTCGGCGGCCCGGTATCAGCCGGCATGAGCACCGAGATCGCCCATTTTGTTCGGGCCACCCGGCTTACCCAGGTCGGCGCTGGTGGAGGCGATGAATCCGAGGACATCACGGTGCACCGCGTGCCTCTGGCCGAGGCTGGTGCCTGGCTGCTCGGCATGGGCGCGCAGGGCTATCCGCTGGATCCAAAGTTATGGGCCGGAATCTACTTTGCCGAGCATGATGCGGCGGGCCGGCCTTGGCCTGATCCGCCCTGAGCGGCAGTTCACGATCTACCGCTATAGCGGTCCGTTCGCCCAGGGTCCGGTGATGGCGACCGTGAAACCAGGGCGATAGACGTTGGCGAACAACCAGCGGCCATCCGGCGAGAAGCACGCGCCACACCATTCTTCGCCACTGAAATCCTGCGGTTCACCGGCGGCATTGGGTCGGCGCACGATGTTGGCAGCGAACTCGAACACCGCACCCTCAGCACTCATGCCAATCAGGCGTTGCGGAGCGTCACGGGAATTGTCTTCGCAGAGCAATATGCCTCCGCGTGGCGACACGCAAACATTGTCCGGATAGTCGAGCGCCTGCACTGAATTTGTTTCGTAGAGCAGCACCAGCCGCTCTTCACGCGGGTAATAGACAAACACCTGGCCATGGCCGAAGTCACCACCATTGGTCGAAGTAAAGAAAATTGCATCGCCATGGGCAAAACAGCCTTCCAGGCGGGTGAACACTGCGCCACCGGCGCGCTGGCCCTGCTCGAACACGCCGCCACCGACGCGGCCATTGCTGTGTCGAAGGCGCTCCGGCTCGACAATATCAACCCAATGCGTAGAGAACGACTGACCGGGACGCAGGCCACGACAGAGGTCGCTGCGCCCGGCGCAGGCCAACATTTGCAATTGACCGCCTTCGGCAAGTTGGCCAGGCCGTTTGGGTACGTAGCGATAGAACCCCGAGGCCATCGAATAATCTTCGGTCTGGTAGACGATGCCGGTACTCGGATCGACGGCCACCGCCTCATGTTTGAACGCGCCCATTCCAGTCAGACAGGCCGGCGCAGCCCTGCCGCTGGGATCCACTTCGAAAACGAAACCGTGTGCCTTGGCGAGTCGGTTGCGCGGGAAGCCCTGATCGTCACGATTGATCAGGGGATCGAATACGAGTTCCTCGCAGGACAGCCAAGTACCCCAGGGCGTAATGCCCCCCGAGCAGTTCTGCATGGTGCCGCTGAGCACGCTGCGAAAGCCGCTGGCCGTGCCGGTTTCGACATCGAATTCGAATGCGATACAGCCGCCCGCTGCGGCAGAATCGTAATGCAGATGCGCGGGGCCAAAAGCACCGTATTCGGCGACCACTTCGTGGTTGCGCACCAAGGTCAACGACGAGCCATTGACCGCGACGATGCCCATGCCATCGTGCGCCGATGGTGCTATCGCTCCATCCGCCAGCGGACCATCCACCCAGCCCAGACTGCGGTAACTGAATCCTGCCGGCAGACTGAGCAGATACTCGCCGGTGTACTCGTCGGCGCAGGGCTGCAAGGGTCCGTAGCCGACTGTTTCGGCCAGCCGATCCGGACCCCTTCGTTCACGACAGCCGGCCAGCCCAAGCAGGCTACCGAATGAAAGGCTGGCACCGAGCCCCAGCCGCGCTGTATCGGCGAGAAACTGTCGTCGCGCAAGCGCACCAGGCTGGAGCATGGATTTGCTCATTGATCAGCGCACAGCAACGCCCAGTGCCGCGATGCGGTATTCACGCGCCGCGATTTCGGATTCCGGCTTGCCCGAATCCTTGGCCATATGGGCGATCTCGTTTGCATCCAGATCAAGCACTTCAAGCTTGCCGAAGACCACAACCTGACCAGCCAGCTCCTTGGGCAGCGCGAACTTGTGGTCGGTCATCACCCGCGCCATCAGCTCACCGTCACTCAGGGTCATCCAGCAACCCTGCTTCTGGCACACCTGGGCAACCCGGCCGCTGATCAACTGATCCTTGTCGCTATCGGAATGTGCGGCAATCGCCTCGGCCAGGGTGCTGGATATTGCGCCAGCAGGAATTGCAGCACCGAACTGTGTCGCTGGTGTATCGCTCACGGCTGCGGCCTGATGACCATCACCGGGTTCGTGTGCGCTGACCGCAGTGACGCCGACTGCGGCGACCGCCAATAGCAAGGCAGCGATGGATTTTTTCATAATTAGAGGCACCATTGGTGAGTGAACGCGCATCATGCCATGGCTGCGCTCAGAGCGATGCAGCCGGCGGTGGTGGCGGCGGGGTCGAAGGCAGCGACGCTGCAGCCGCAGGCTTGCGCCGCCGTGACCAGATCAGCAACCCGACCACGGCAGCGATCAGGACGCCGCCAAGGAGCGGCCGGTAGAATACCCAGCTGATCGCAATCGTGAGCACCGAGAGCAGTAGCGAAATCAGCCCGGTGACCAGACCAATACCCCAGCTGCCAATCGTGCCCAGCATCGGCAATACGTCGAGCACTCGCGAGATCGGTGCGAATACCATCGACAGGCCGATCCACATGGCCAGGGTCCCGGCCAACCTCACCACCCAGGTAAAGATCGTATTGCGCTTCTGTGCGCCGGCGAACATCTGATCGGCCGGCACATCGCCGGCTTCAACCAGCAGCACGCCGCGACCATTGCTGGTCGTGTAGGTATCCAGGCCCTGCCCGGTCTGCCGCGCGACGATACTGAAGACCTCTTCAGGCTGGTATTCAAATCGAATCCTGACGTCACCGACTTCGGGCTTGTCGGGATTTGCACCGAGATAGAGCCGGCTATCGGCAATCCGCCTGAACCCTTCAAATTGTTCGGGGAAGCGAGCCGCCTGTGTCGCATCCAGCGCCCGCCAGCGACCGACAGCGGAACGCGCCGAGCCTGACAGCGAAAACGCACCGAGTCGGGCATCGCCTGCCTCGAAAGATTCCGATTCGACCGGCCAGTCGTTGGGATTGGCGTGATCTTCACTGAGCCGAAAATCCGACGAGTCGATCCGGTCGTCGTTCCACTCGGTTCGGTAGGTGTACTCGGTGGTCGTCTCGCTGCCACCTCCGAGTTTCTTTTTCTCGCGGCTCTCGCTCGATTCTTTCCACTGATACATCTCGACGATGCGACGCAGGGCGAGCCCATCGACGTCGACGGCGAGTACCGGATCGGAAACCGCAGGACTGCCCTCGACGAGCGCCGATGTATGGATTAGCTTGCTCTCGTTACCGGCATCGACGGCATCAGCGGCAACATGCACGACCGCACCAGCGCCTTCCTTGAGCGCGCGGTATTCGCCGATGGCGCGGCCTTCGTTCCACCAGAGCGCAGGAAACGAGGCGATGAACAGAAGTCCCCCGAAGATGGCCCCGCCAATCGAATTCGACAGCCGCTTGCCAAAACCCTTGCGGGTGACTTCGGTATGGGAATTGCGTGCCATGGAGCCCCCAAAGGCGTGGACGAGGGCCGATTGTGGCGACAGCAGTCGAATAATTCAAAGACCAGGTCGGGCGTGCCGGGCAACCCTTGCCTGCGTATGCCAGTGGGCCGCGATGGGACTCGCGCGCGCCCAGGAATCAGAACTCGAGGCCAGTCAGCTCCGCCTGTTCGTTGCGGGTGCCATAACGTCCGCGATCATCGAGACTGACCTCGGCCATCGCACAATCCGGGTCATGGGTAAAGTAAAGACGCACGCCGCGCGCGCGCATGTCATCAAGGAAACTACGCTTTTCGTCGATCAGCAATTCGGGGAAGCGGTCGTAGCCCATGGTGATCGGCAGATGCACCCAGGGCCGTCCCGGAATCAGATCGGAACAGAACACCACGCCGCGTTCGGCCTGGATTTCGGCAAGCATCAAGCCCGGCGTATGCCCATTGCTGTAGTGGAAACGCACGCATTCGCCAAGCACCTCGGCGTGCGCACCGACAACCCTTTGCAGGCGCCCGCTCTGCTCAAGCAATCCGGTCATGCCCGGAATGAACGAAGCCCGGTCACGCGGGTGCGGATCGCAGGCACGCTTCCAGGCCTCTTCGCCAACCACAAACGTCGCGTTGGGAAACAGCAGGCGTTCCGGCTCGCCGTCCTGCCAGGCAGCCAACAGTCCACCGGCATGATCGAAATGCAGATGCGAGATCACCACTACATCGATATCGGAATCGCTCAGTCCGATCGCCGCCAGCGAATCGAGCAGTACGTGGCGCTCTTCGACCACCCCGTAGCGTTCACGCAGTTTGGGCTCGAAGAACGCGCCGATGCCGGTTTCAAACAGTACGGTCTTGCCGTCGAGGTCCTGCGCCAGGAGCGCGCGACAGGCCAGTGGCACGCGGTTGTCGGCATCCGTTGGCAACCACTTCGACCAGACCGCCTTGGGTGCGTTGCCGAACATGGCGCCACCATCGAGCTTTTGCGAATTGCCGAGCAGGGACCAGAGTTTCATCGTTGCCCTTGGATCGTGTGAGTACGCGCAGCAGTGCCGCACGAACACGGCCAAACAAACGGCCGCATTGGCGCGGCAGCGACGCTCATTTTACCGCAGCCTTGCCGACCACGCCGCGCGGATCGGAGCCCGCGCTGAGGCTGTTGTCGCGCAGATCCCAGACCACGGACTGCATATTGCCCCAGGCGCGCTCACCTTCGTTGACAACATGACCGCGCGCGCGCAGTGCGCTGGCATCGTCGGCGCTGATCGCGCCCGGCTCGGTCGAGATCGCATCGGGCAGGTACTGATGATGAATGCGTGGCGCCGCTACGAAGTCCTCGGGATCGGCCCCCTCGAAGAACTCGATCAGTCCGATCAGCACCATCGTTGCGATACGGCTGCCGCCCGGTGTGCCGATCACAGCGACACGATCCTTGCCAAAGGCAAAGGTCGGCGACATCGTCGACAGCATGCGTTTGCCGCCCTGCGGCGCGTTGGCATCGGTGCCGATCAGTCCGTAGGAATTGGCCTGGTTCGCGGCCAGCGCGAAATCGTCCATTTCATTGTTGAGCAGCACACCGGTGCCGGGAATGGTCAGCCCCGAGCCCATCGGCAGATTGACGCTGGCGGTTACCGCGGCCATGTTGCCATCGGCATCGATGATCGAGAAATGCGTGGTATCGGTTCCACCATCGATGACGCCGCCCTCTGGCAGCGCACTTGATGGCGTCGCGCGATCCAGGCGCAGACTGGAACGCAGACCGGCGGCGTAGGCCTTGCTGGTCAGCAGACCGATCGGCATCTCGACAAAATCGGGGTCGCCGAGAATATAACTGCGATCACGATAGGCACGACGCATTGCCTCGACCATCAGATGCAGACGATCGACACGCGGCATGCGGGCGAAATCATAGCCTTCGATCACATTCAGTATGGTCGCCAGCAATACCCCGCCCGACGAAGGGGGCGGCGCCGTCACCACTTCGAAATCGCGGTAGCGGAATTTCAGCGGCGCGCGTTCCTTCACCTGGTAATTGGCGAGATCGTCCAGGGTCCAGTTGCCGCCCTGCTTGCGGATTCCATCGACCAGAAGCTCGGCGGTCCTGCCACGATAGAAACCATCGAAGCCTTCCTTCGCCAGTCGTTCCAGAGTTCGTGCCAGATCAGGCTGTTTGATCATCGTGCCCAACTTCGGCACTTCGCCCTTGGGCAGGAATACGGCGCGCGATGCCGGGTAACGCAGCAGCACGTCCTTGCGCATGCCGAGCATGCCTTGCATGCGCGACTCCAGCGGATAGCCCTCGCGCGCCAGGCGGATGGCCGGAGCCAGTGAGACTTTCAGTGGAAGGCGTCCGAAATTCTGTGCGATGTGGACCAGAGCTGCCGGCTCGCCGGGGATGCCGGCCGCCAGCGCGCCGTTGACGCTCTTGTCGCGATCGAGTTTGCCGGCGCTGTCCAGATACACTTTGGCATCCACGGCTGCTGGCGCAACCTCACGACCGTCGAGCATGACCTGATGGCCGTCACTGGCCCGATGCAGCAGCCAGAAGCCGCCGCCACCGATGCCCGAACTGCTCGACTCGACGACTGCGAGTGCGGCGGTCACTGCGACTGCGGCATCGAAGGCATTGCCTCCCTGCGCCAGGATTTCAAATCCGGCATCGGTGGCGAGATGGTGTGCGCTGGCAATCGCGGCCTTGCCCGGCGCCTTGGCGTCTGCACTGGCCGCCGTCAGGAAGGTCAGAGCAAGGGCGATCAGCAGCGTCCGGAATGTGGTCGGTTTCAAGATGGAATCTCCTCGCTCATCAGGCCACGGTACTTCAGTTCGAGGTCCGCCCGGGACTCGGGGCGGGCGACATCGACATCGATGCATTCGACCGGGCAGACCGCGATGCACTGTGGTTCGTCGAAATGACCGACACATTCGGTGCAGAGGTCGCGGGCAATCTCGTAAATCGTCTCGCCCTGGTAGATCGCCTTGTTCGGGCACACCGGCTCGCAGACGTCGCAGTTCACGCAAAGCTCGTTGATCAGCAGCGCCATTGGCTCTCACTCAAACAAAAACGGCACCGACCCGTGGCCGGTGCCGTCAGCCATCATCGCAGCTATGCGATTACTTGGCTTCGACAAAAACGAAATCAGCATCCGAAGGTGCTACCGCATCCTTGACCCGCTGCTGGTCCGCAGAGGCGCCGATATAGAGCACGCGCACCCCTTTCAGTGAGCCGACGGAAGCCAGCTTGAACGCTTCGACGACCAGATCGCCGAGCTTGCTGGAGTCCGGCGAGCCGAATGCGACCAGATTGCCCGGAAGCACGCCGCGCGCCAGCATGTCCTGGATGTTGCTCAGCTGCGCATCGTATTGGCGCTGGGTTTCTTCGTCGATCACCGCCGGCACGAAGTACATGTAGGGACGCTGGCGGATGCCTTCCATGTTCTGCTTGACGGTGACGCTGAGGTATTTCTTCCAGCCCTCAAGATCGGCCGGGTCGGTCGGCACGGCGACCACGACAGGAGCCGCGACCGGCTTGGCTGCCTCTTCCTTCTTGCAACCGACCAACGCCATCGCACAGGCCAGTGAAATCACGACGGTACTCAGAAACTTCTTCATGGTCTTCTTCCCCGGAAAAAACTGTGGTGAGTTGCGCTGACGCAGTGTCGAGCACAGCGTGTTGAACGATCATTCTAGTCAGGTGTACCCAAACTTCTCCTTCAGCGCCTTGCCGACGGCCGGCGGGACGAATCCCGACACGTCGCCGCCCAGGCGGGCGATCTCCCGAACCAAGGAGGAGGAGATGAAGCTGTACTGCTCGGCTGGAGTCAGAAATAGCGTCTCGACATGCGGAATCAAGTGTCGATTCATGCTGGCAAGCTGGAACTCGTACTCGAAATCCGAAACCGCACGCAGACCGCGAATGATCACACCGGCTCCAACGCTGTCGACCAGATCGGCCAGCAGGGTGTCGAAACCGCAGATCTCGACGTTTTTCAAACCGCCCATAGCCTGCTCCGCCAACGCGATTCGCTGCGCCAGCGGGAAGGACGGACCCTTTACCGGACTCTCAGCCACCGCGACCACGAGCCGCTCAAACAGCGGCGCGGCCCGCTCGACCAGATCGATATGGCCATTGGTCAGTGGGTCGAATGTTCCGGGATAGACCGCAACTCGCGGCGAGGCGCTGGTCTTTGCCGACTGGGATTTGCTCGTTGGCATCCGTCAGAGCCGAATGTGAAGACACCGTTAGTTTAACCCAGCGCAGCGCTCTGCCGGTAGAGCGCACCGTGCACGGCGGCGGCATGGGTCTCCCGAAGGCAGGCCCATTGGCCGCCCGGCCGCGCCGGCGACGCGGCAGGTGATTCCATATAAATCAATGCGTTCGGACTGAGCCACGAGCCTTCTTGAAGCATCCGCAAGCTCGCTGTCCAGAGATCGAGATCAAACGGTGGATCGATGAATACCAGATCGAAGGCCCGGGCCGTGGACTTCAGATATTCAGCCGCCGCAGCGTTTACCACGCTCGCGTTCTCGCGCAGACGGGTGAGATTTGCCGTAATGGCGGCCGCGAGCAGCGGATCGCGCTCAACCAGCACGGCCTCACCGGCACCCCGCGACAGGGCTTCGATGCCGAGCGCACCGGTGCCGGCAAACAGGTCCAGACAACAGGCGCCAGGCAGGTACGGTGCCAGCCAATTGAACAGCGTCTCGCGCAGGCGATCGGGCGTCGGGCGCAGACCGGCTCGCACCGGTACGTCCAGCTTCGAATTGCGCAGCCGGCCAGCAATGATCCGGATGCGCCCTGGCCCATTCACCGGCGAAACTCAATCTTCGGTGGCAGATTGGCATTCGAGCAGATCATCATCACTGATGACCCAGGAATCGGCATCGGCACACAGCTGCACGCCACCGACGACGCATTCGTCACCATCTTCATCGACCAGCTTGACGTCGTAGTCGTCGCAGGGAATCCCGTTCAACTTGAAGGTCTCGCCATTGCCGATCACATGCTCGCCCAATTGGTCGGGGCCCCAGTCATCGCTGTCGGTGGACGAGAGATACATTTCATGAATGTCCCAGCTGGACTTGTTGCGAATCGAAACGACCGAATCATAGGCGCCGGCCAGGACCACGCCAGATACCAGCGCCGCGACGAGAATGGTGTACTTGAGCTTCATTGAATCCCCCTGTGATGGTTGCTGATCAAGCCCCTCGAGAGCAGGTCCTCAGCGCCTCAGCCACCTGGACAGGCGGCAATGGCGGTGACCGATCCGGGAGCAGCTCGAGTATAGATGCGCGCAGGCGGGCCGTGCAGGCGCTGAGGCCTACGCCAGCCGCCCGATTGCAATACTTGGTGGCAGACGCCTGCGGCCAGCGCGGCGCAGGCCGCCCGCACCCCGGCCAACGGCCTCTTTACATCGCTCTGGCATACTGCGCTTCGCCCTGCACGAGTTCCCCGACGCATGTTCAAGTTTTGGAAGAAAAAACCGGAAACCACCAGTGTGCTGGCAGCTACCAGCGAGGTATCGGAGGCCACGAAACCGAACCCGCCAGTTGCCGCGACCGCCAGCCCGATAACGGCCGAAACCGGCAATCGGAGCTGGCGCGATCGCATGCGCGCCAGCGCGCTCGGTCGCGGCGTCAGCGCGCTGTTCTCCGGCAATCCGAAACTCGATGAAGCCCTGCTCGAACAGCTTGAGACCACCCTGATTGCCTCGGATGTCGGGATTTCTGCGAGCACCGATCTGATCGATGACCTGCGCAAACGCATGCAGGCGCGCGAGTTCGCCAACGCAGGCGCGATGCTCGAGCACCTGCGTGCACGGATGATCGCGCAACTGAGAGCGGTCGAGCACCCGCTGGAAATTCCCGATGGACTGCGCCCATTCGTGCTGCTCGTCATTGGGGTGAACGGCGTCGGCAAGACCACGACGATCGGCAAACTCGCCAAGTGGCTGAAGCGCGAGGGTCTCTCGGTCACGCTTGCCGCCGGTGACACCTTCCGCGCCGCCGCGGTCGAACAGTTACAGACCTGGGGTGAACGCAACGATGTGCAGGTCATCGCCCAGCCCGGAGGAGCCGATTCCGCCTCAGTAATCTTCGATGCCTTGCAGGCGGCCAAGGCGCGCGGAGCCGATGTACTGATTGCCGACACTGCCGGCCGCCTGCACACCCAGGCTGGGCTGATGGATGAGCTGGCCAAGATCAAGCGCGTGCTTGGCAAGATCGATCCGGATGCACCGCATGAGACCTTGCTGGTGATCGATGGCAATACCGGTCAGAACGCGATCTCGCAGGCGAGACTGTTCCACAAGGCGGTCGGGTTAACCGGTCTGGTGATCACCAAGCTCGATGGCAGCGCCAAGGGTGGCGTGGTGTTCGCGCTTGCCCGCGAGTTCAACGTCCCGATCCGCTTCATCGGGGTCGGCGAAGGCCTTTTCGATCTGCGCAGCTTCGACGCCGAGGAATTTGTCGATGGACTGCTCCCACCCGCATTCGGCGCGGACGCCTGAAGTCGATGCGACGCTGGACCCGCTATGTCTTGCTGCTGGCCGGCCTCGGCTCAGTCGTGGTCGGGTTCGGACTCTGGCGCCTGTCGCGCGATGACGAACGCCTGACGCGCTGGCTGGCCGACTCGGTACGCTCGGCCACCGGTCTGGACATGCATAGCCAGGACACCGGCAGCTTCGGTTTCTGGCCGCAACTCTCGGTCGCCCTCAATGACATCCAATTGCGTTCCCTCGATGGCAGTTCGACGCCGGCACGGATCGACTCGATCCGGGTGCAGGTACCCTGGTCCAGCATCTTCGGCCGTGAACTGCGGGCAAGCCGTGTTGTTCTGCGCGGTGTCGATCTCGACGCCGCGGCGATCTCAAACTGGCTGGCCCATCGCGCCGATGCCGGACCGCTGCCCGCATGGCGCTGGCCCGAACTCGACGCGGCCTTGCTGATCGAGGACCTGCGCTATCTGGGGGCGGGCGCTGCCGACTCCCACGTCGAGCAATTGGTGCTCGATCGTCTGTATCTGGATCGCTGGAACATTGACGAACCGGCGTCGCTTTCCGCGCGACTGCGCCTGCCCGCGCTCGGGCCCGATCAGCTGCAGATCAATCTGAGTTGTACGCCAAGGCAGACGCGCAATGCGATCGCCATCGAACCCTGCGCAGCAACTGTCGGCGTCGACACCCGTGATCAACTTGCGTTACGCGGTTACATCCGACTGGACGACAGCGCACGCAGCGAAGTGCAGTTTCGCATCGAAGCAGCCGCGCTCCCTGCCTGGTTGCCACTGGCGACTGCCGATGGCGAAGCCCAGCCGGTGAATATCGTGATGCGTTTGATCGGAGCGGTGGCTGGTCCGTTGAAGGTCAAGTCCGGCGGCACGCTGGCGGCCAGTACCATCGATGTCGATGTCGTCCTGCCCTACGGCTGGATTGATCTGGCCGGCAGTGCGAATTGGGAAGAACTCGCCGAGCGGGCGACCGGCAACCTGAGTATTGATCGCTGGAAGAGCGGCGATCTGCAACTGGATGAGATCCGCTGGCGCAATGAGCCGGCCAATGGCAACACCGCCGAAGCGAGCCAGTCGGTGGCGCGGATGACCGCACCCGGTGTGAAGTGAAGGAAGATTTCTCCGCGCGGCTGCTGCGCTGGTTCGCAAGCAACGGACGCCACGATCTTCCCTGGCAACATCCCCGCAGCGCTTACCGGGTCTGGGTCAGTGAGATCATGCTGCAGCAAACCCAGGTAGCCACAGTACTCAGCTACTTCGATCGCTTCATCCAGAGGTTTCCAGATCTCGCTTCCTTAGCCGCCGCATCGCTCGACGAGGTGCTGGCCCTGTGGGCGGGGCTTGGCTACTACAGTCGCGCGCGCAATCTGCACCGCGCCGCCGGCATCTGCGTGGAGCAGCACGGCGGCCAGCTACCCGACCACGTGGATGCACTGCGCGACCTGCCCGGCATCGGACGATCCACTGCGGCGGCGATACTTGCGCAGGCAGGTGCCCAGCGCCTGGCGATCCTCGATGGCAATGTAAAGCGAGTCCTCAGCCGGCACGCCGGGATTGCCGGCTACCCTGGCCTGCCTGGAGTCGAACGGCAGCTATGGCAGGAGGCGGAAGCCAGGCTGCCGCCGGCCACACTGAGCCAGCAAATGCCCGACTACACCCAGGCGTTGATGGATCTTGGCGCTGGCCTGTGCACGCGCGCGCGTCCGCGCTGTGAACACTGTCCGGTCCAATCCGACTGCGTGGCCCGGCGCGAGAACCGGACCGCGGAGCTGCCCACGCGCAAGGCTGCGCGCGCAGTTCCCGAGAAATCCGTGCATCTGCTGCTCGCCATCGATGCCGGCGGTCGTGTCCTGCTGGAGCGCCGTCCGCCAAGCGGAATTTGGGGTGGACTATGGAGCCTGCCCGAGTTTGCGCCTGCCGAGCCCGCGCTGACCGGGAGTTTGCCGACGAATGTGGAATCGACAGGGTGCGCGCTGGGACTGTTGCTTGAACCAGCTCGATCGCTGGCCAGGATCGAGCACCGGTTCACCCATTTTTTGCTGCATATAGAGGCATCGGTTGCCGCGGCGAGGCCAGCGCCCGGGCTCGCCGCGGAACCGACTGATCGCGCCTGGGTTGAGTCCGGCGAACTCGCACGCTACGGAACGCCAGCGCCGATCCGGCGCCTGCTCGAGATGCAGTTCCGACAGTGATGGTGGATAGCGCGCGCTTCGCGCCAGTGCACGGTCTCTGGTCGACGCAATCAGGGTCGACGCAATCAGCGACAGGAAACTCCGTCCGCTACCGAATCCCTCCGCGGCTCGGCTGCATCAAGGTCTGCACGACTCTCGGCAATCAGGCTTTCGACCACCACCCGCCCGGCCTCAAGCCGGCTGGCCCCGGCCGCGCGCGCTGCCTGGAAAACAGCGATCTGCCGATTGGCGCTACTGCCTTGATCAACAATGGCGGCGAGTCCGGCAATCTCGTTCTGGCAGCCGAAGAATTCGGCATCTTCAGCCAGCAACGTGCACAGCTCTTCCAGGCACTGGGCTATTGAACGACGCCGGCTGGTGTACACGTCGACCAGTTCGGCGCGTACACCATGGCGCTTGGCCAGCCAGCGGTTCTCCTCGATCAGCGGCCGTGTCATCGCGTTCCAGCCGCGACCGATGTCCGGTCGGCGCACCAGCAGACGGAGCAGGCAGCGGTACAGCGCGGCCAACGCAATGGCGTCGGCGATCCGCGGGCACATGTCGCAGATTCTCAACTCAAGGGTCGGATAGCGCATCGACGGGCGGATGGTCCACCAGAGATAACTCGCGTTCTCGATGATGCCCGCGTCGGTGAGTGTTGCCACGAAACGGGCGTATTCATCCTCATCTTCAAAGCGATCGGGAATGCCCGTACGCGGCCACTCGTCATAGGCCGACTGCCGGTAGCTCATCAGTCCACTTTGTGCACGCCGCCAGAACGGAGACGAGGCGCTGAGTGCCAGGAACAATGGCAGCCATGGCAGAGCGCGGTTCATCAGTTCGATGCGATCGACGCCAGGCGGTGGCGCTACGTGCACATGCAGTCCGCATAGCAGGTTGCGCCGACCGATGATCTGGAAGTCGTCCAGCATTTTCTGATAACGCGGCTTCTCTGTATTGCGTTGGCCATCCCAGTCCGCAGTCGGGTACGTGCCGGAAGCGACGACAACCAGATCATGCTGATCGGCGGTCTGAATCAGCTGCCGCCTGAGCTGGCGCATCCCGCTATCCAGCTCGGTGATGCTGGCGCAAACGGCGGTATTGGTTTCGACCTGCGACTGCAGCAGTTCCCTGCTGACACGAACACCCATGCGCTGCTTGCAATCACGCAGAAAGCCGGCCGGGAACCGGCGTGCAATCCGAAGAGTGTCGGCCTCGGCCAGGAAAAACTCCTCTTCCGCGCCGATCGTGTACTGATCTTTACTCATCATGAGAGCTCTCGTCCGCAATCCGCAGGCAGGGTCGCGAATCGGGCTGGACTACAAAAAGTCGGTACCGGAGTCGGTGCCGGATAAGGTGGCAGCGCGCCTCGTCCGAAGCAACCCGCCGCCAGGCTCAATCTTGGGCTGCAGGAAGATAGGCTCAGTGCGCTGGCGCACCCAGCGCATCGGCAACGCTTGCGGCTGTGTCCACAAAAGCACGCATCAGCGGTTCAGGGGAGAGCAGATCGGCTGCCTGCGGCCAGTGGAATTCAGGGTGCCATTGCACACCGTAGACGAATCCCGGTGCATCGCGGCGGATGGCCTCGACCACGCCATCATGAGCGCGGGCTTCAATCACAAATCCCGGCGCCAGTCGGCGGACCGCCTGATGATGGATCGAGTTGACCCGCGCCGAGCTGATTCCCTCGTGCAATTCGGACAACAGGGCGCCCTCGACGATGGCGATTTCATGCCCGTGCAGATCATAGGCGTCAGCGTCGACGTGATTGTGGCTGGTTGCCCCATCCGCGACCAGGTCCTGATACAGACTGCCGCCAAACGCGACATTGATCAGTTGCATGCCACGACAGATGCCGAGCACCGGTTTGCCAGCGGCGACGAAGGCATGCAGCAGAGCAAGCTCGAAACGGTCACGCACCGAGTCCGGCGTGCCAAGGCAGGCACGAAGTTCCTCACCATAGGTCGCCGGGTGCAGATCGGCACCACCCTGGAGGATCAGTCCGTCCAGGCGCTGGGCGTAGTCTTCGACATCAATTTCGGAGCGTTTGATATCGCCCTCGCGCTGCACCGTCGGAATCATCACCACCACGGCGCCTGCAGCAACCGCCCAGTGGGCGACGGACTGCTCCAGGTACTGCAGGGTTTTGCCACGGAAGCCGAGCTCCCTGGGTACATCCCGCAGGATTCGGGGCGAAATTCCAATCAGTGGGGCGCGCGCTTTCATGCCTGCGGATGCTAGCTTTGTCGATACAGCCCGCGCCTGCCCGGCAGGGGGCATTTTGCTGACAAGGCAGGAGCGGAGGACGCCCGGAACGAGCCCATCCACCCCGTTCGCCTGGCCGTCGGGACCGGGGCCAGAGGCATCCCGCGGCGCCCCCCGTCGCGAGCGTTTCATCCCGGCCTTTTGGCACAGGTGACCGAGACTCGGGACTCTGTTACTTTCCCGTTAAGTCCGGCGCCGAACAGGCGCCGGGCTTGCGTCCAGCGATCGCGCAGGGATGCACTGCAACCACGGTCCACTTTGGGGTGAACATGAAATCCAAGTTTCGCAACAGTCTGCGCCGCAGCGTGCTGGCGCAATCGCTATCGCTGGCATTTATTTCGCTGTACGCGGTCCCTGCACTTGCCCAGGACGCGGAAAGCGAAGCCGAAGCTGCCGCCAAGCCTGAATCAGCTACAAAGATGGAAACCATGGTCGTCACCGGATCGCGCATCAAGCGCTCCGAGATCGAAGGACCAGCCCCGGTTACCATCATCACAGCCGAACAGATCGAGCGTGAAGGCTTTGTCACCGTGTTCGAAGCACTGAGCACCTTGACCCAGGCCAGCGGTTCGACCCAGAACGATTTCAACTCCGCCGGTGGTTTCACACCGAACGCCAGCGTGATCAATCTCCGCGGCCTCGGCCCGGGCCGCACCCTGCTGCTGATCAATGGCCGTCGCGCTGCCGACTATCCGTTTCCGTACAACGGCCAGAGCAACTTCCAGAACTTCAACAACCTGCCGACTTCTGCAGTCGACCGCATCGAAATACTGGCCGGCGGCGCCTCGGCCATCTACGGTTCGGACGCAGTCGCTGGCGTGGTCAACGTGGTGCTCAAGACCAACTTCTCCGGTGACGTCATCAAGCTGCGCGGCTCGACCGCGACACGTGGTGGCGGCAATATCGGCGATCTGCAGTGGGTCGGCGGTCGCAGCGGTGATGCCTGGAGCCTGACCTATGCCCTCGAGTTTCTGCATGTCGATCCGCTGTTCGGCTATGAACGCGACTTCATGGATTCGGGCGAGGACAATCCGTTCCCGCCGGTGATTGGAGGCTATCAGCCCTCGATTGGCACCCAGATCCGCCGGACCCGTCCGTCGACCAGCTACATCCAGCCGGCCGGCTATGACTGCAGTGCGCATGCCGAATGGCGTCCGCACACCTATATCAGTTCGACGACGGGCGCCACGCTTGGCCCAGGCTGCGGTTACGACAGCTTTGTCGCCCAGCAGACGGTCGTCAACGAGAATGATGATGCCTCTGGCTACCTCTATGGCACCTACGACTTCGACAATGGCATCCAGGGCTGGGGCAGCCTGCAGATGTACAGCTCGAAGGCACGCACCAGCGGCGGCGTCGAGCAATGGGCCGGCGGTCCGAATTTCAACACCCAGTTCTACGATCCGCAGTTCGGCACCACGATCCTGCCGATCCGCGCGATGATGCCATCGGAATATGGTGGCTCGTCAGGCACCTTCCAGAAATTCGACGAAACCTCGTATGACCTGGCATTCGGTCTGAATGGCAGCTTCGGCGAAAAGTTCAGCTGGGATTTCACCATCGGCCGTGCCGAGTACAACTCGGATCGCACGCGTCCGCGCATGCTGGCCTCAGCGGTGACGGCGTTCTTCCTCGGCCCAAGACTCGGAACCACCTCGGGCATCACCGGTATCCCGAACGGTATCGCGATCTACCAGCTCAATCTGGACCGCTTCTACGGCGCGCTGACGCCGGAAGAGTACGCGTCGATCAGCACCCAGGTGGTCTACGATTCCAGCTCGTACAACAACACGGCCAACTTCACCGTTACCGGCGATCTGTTCGATCTGCCGGCTGGTCCGGTCGGCATCGCGGCCATCGTCGAGACAACCCAGCAGGGCTACACCCTGGATTCGGATGAGCGCCTGTTGCCGGCGCGCCGCGAGATCTACAACCTGACCGGTACCGGCGGTGGTGGTGATCGTGATCGCTACGCGGTCGGCGCGGAAATCAGTGTGCCGATCGTCGACTCGCTGAAGCTGTCGCTTGCCGGCCGCTTTGACAAATACGACGACATCACCGATGTCGATGACGCCAAGACCTGGAACGCCGGTCTCGAATGGCGCCCGTTCGACAGCCTGCTGTTGCGCGGCACGCACTCGACCAGCTTCAAGGCGCCGGACATGCACTTCGTGTTCGCCGAGCAGAGTGGTGGATTCTCGACCGTATTCGATACCTTCCGCTGCCTGAGCGACGGATTCACGGCGGCCGAGTGCGGTACCGCCAATGCGCGCTACAGCTACTCGGCTTTCAGTGTGCGCCAGGGCCAGCCATCCTTGAAGGAAGAGACCGGCGATTCCTCGACGATCGGATTCGTCTGGGACATCATGGACGATCTCTCGGTGCAGGCCGACTACTACGAAGTGGAGCTGACCGACACCATCGGCGACCTCAGCTCGAGCTTCACCCTGGACGCCGAAGCGGGCTGTCTGACCGGTCTCTCGCGCAATCGCCAGCCCTACCAGTTCGCGCCCGACTCGGCGTTCTGCCAGGCCATCCTGACCCGTGTGGATCGCCTCAGTTCACCGGGCTCGAGCCAGGACGGTCAGATCAGCGAAATCCGCAGCGGTCCAATCAATCGCGCCCTGCTGGCGACCAAGGGCATCGATGCCTCGGTCACCTATCGATTCGACACCGACCGGCTCGGCGCCTTTTCGTGGACAACCGGCTGGTCGCATACGCTGGAGCAGGAGACCCGCGAGTTTGAAACCGATCCGATCATCAGCTACCGCGACCGCCTGACCAATTTCGACTTCCGCAGCCGTGTCCGCAGCACGCTGAACTGGCAGCTCGATACCTGGTCGGCCTCGGTGTTCGCGTTGCGCCTGGGCAGCCTGCCGAACTGGCAGGAAACCGGCCGCATCGCACCGGCAACCTTCTGGAACCTCAATGTCGGCAAGCAGTTGAGCAAGGACCTGAAGGTCACGTTGTTCGTCAACAATGTGTTCGACAAGATCGCCCCGCGTGACGATGGCTTCAACAGCTATCCCTACTTCTGGCGTGCGTTCGATCCGGTCGGCCGTGAAATCGCCCTGCAGGCGGACATCGCGTTCGATTGATCCAGACCAACCGCAGTACACCGAAAGCCCGGCGCAAGCCGGGCTTTTTGTTTGCCGGATGCTGGGAACCAACAGCCGGCAAGCAGCTCTGATGCGCAATAATAGGCGATGACCGAGATCGTCCTGTCCACTCTCAACGCCCGCTACGCGCACGCCTCGCTCGGCCTGCGCTACCTGCGCGCCAACCTTGGCGAGTTGCACGCGCAGTCCAGCATTGCCGAGTTCGTCATCGGCCAGAAGACCGAGGAGATCGTCGAGCAGATACTCGCCCGGCGGCCGCGGGTACTTGGCCTTGGTGTCTACATCTGGAATGTCGAGGAGTCCACCCGCCTCGTCGCCCAGCTCAAGATCGTGGCGCCGGAGTTGGTGATCGTGCTCGGCGGACCCGAGGTGAGTTACGAATCCACCGAACAGCGTATCTGTGTGCTCGCCGACTATGTGATCACCGGCTGGGGCGACATCAGCTTTGCCGCCCTGTGCCGACAGCTGCTTGCCGGCGAGCGGCCGCCGCACAAGCTGATGGCCGGAATACAGGCCGACCTGCCCGATCTGCAATTGCCCTATCGCGAGTACACCGATGAGGATGTGCGCGGCCGCCATCTGTACGTCGAGGCCTCACGCGGTTGCCCATTCAAGTGCGAGTTCTGCCTGTCAGCGCTCGACAAGACCGCTTGGGCCTTTCCACTGGAAGCCTTCCTCGCTGAGCTCGAAGCGCTCTATCTACGTGGCGCCCGTCTGTTCAAGTTCGTCGACCGCACGTTCAATCTCAAGATCGATACATCACTGGCGATTCTCGACTTTTTCCTCGGCAAGATCGAGCAGGCGCCGGAAGACCCCTGTTTCGCACACTTCGAACTTATTCCCGACCACCTGCCGGAAAAGCTGAAATCATCGATCGCCAGATTTCCGCCGGGCACCCTGCAATTCGAGATCGGCATCCAGACTTTTGATGTCGAAGTGCAGAGCAGAATCTCGCGGCGGCAGAAAAACGACCTGGCCAGCGCCAACATTCGCTGGCTGCGCACGCACAGCCAGGCACACCTGCACGTCGACCTGATTGCCGGCTTGCCCGGCGAGGGGATCGAACAGTTCGCCGCTGGCTTCGATCGCCTGGTTGAATTGGCGCCGCACGAAATCCAGTTCGGCATACTCAAGCGTCTGCGCGGCGCACCGATCGCGCGCCACAGCGAAGAGCATGCGCTGCGCTTCAATCCCGATCCTCCCTACAACATTCTGTCCACCCGGGTGATCGATTTCGCCACCATGCAGCGACTGTCACGCTTCTCACGCTACTGGGACATCGTCGCCAATTCCGGCCGCTATCCGCGCACGCTCGCGCTGTTGCTGGCCGACGCAGCTTTCGGCAATTTTCTCGCGTTCTCCGACTGGCTCTATGCCACGACGCGGCAGACCCACGCGCTCGCGCATGAGCGACTGGTCCATTTACTGCACGATTTTCTGCTCGGCGTGCGCGCGCTGGAGGCGGTACAGGTAAACGCCGTGCTGCTTGAAGACTATCGCGCCGCCGGCGGGCGCAGCCGATTGCGTTTCGAAGCCGAGGACAGCCTGCTGCCGCCACCCCGACCGCGCAAATCGGCATCGTCGCTGCCCTCGCGACAATCGCGTCACCTGCAGGGCAAGACATAGTGTGGTGTTGCACACTAGCTGCCTGCGCGAGCGCGTCTGACGCACCGCGCCGGCGCTAACCATACGGCCGCGAATTGTCCGCTGGACAAGCTGGTGGCCGCCAAGAAAGCCACGGTCAATTGAAATCAAAGGTGACGCGTTCCCTGCAACGCGGTAGATTGACCCCTGTCCGAAGTCGGAGCAGCCATCCGCCTCCGGTTGTAATCATGCACCGGCGATTCGTTGGCAGGGGAGATTCTACTGCCGCGAGTCTCGTGCCCTGGGGTGACCTGATGCTGGCCAGTGACAGGCATTGTCGCGGGGTGGCTTCGTGTCGCGATTCGTGCGCGCTGATCAATCCGTCGATCCGGGCGCCGCTCTCTAGACGTGGGGATAGCCGAAGTGAAGCTACGATCAGATTTTCTGAAAACCGCAATCGCATTTGCAAGCGCGCTCACCTTTTTTTCGACCTCGGTATTGGCCGCATCAACTGACCCTCGACCGGCTCGGACAGCACAGTTCAATACGGTGGAAACCCCGCAGTCGGTTCTCAGATCCTCGCCACTGCCGTACGCGGCAACGGCCGAGCATTTCGCGGTCACCCCTGCAGCACGTGACCTGCCCGCAGAGTTTCCCGAGGGCCCACGCCGCGACAAGTTCGACAACTATGTCGAGCGCTGGGAGCGCGAGAACAAGGATCAGATCAATCCGCTGGTGACAGGCGCTGGCGCCGCTGGCGAGGCTGCATTTGTCGATCCGCTGCTCAAGTTCAATGCCGCCATGGCACCGCTGGTCATGCCCGGACCGTCGTTCACGTTCGAGGGGGTCAACAGCGCGGATCGGCTCGCGGTATTTGGCAATCAGGTCATGCCACCCGATACCCAGGGCGATGTCGGCCCCAATCACTACGTCAGCATGGTCAATGGCCCGGTAGGCATCTACAACAAGACCACCGGTGTGTTGGCAGCACCATTGTTCAAGCTGAGCAGCCTGTTCTCCGGCTTCCCAGCCGACAATGTGTGTCGCACCACCGACAACGGCGACCCGATCGTGATGTACGACAGCCTCGCCGACCGCTGGATCATCACCCAGTTTGGATTCATCAGCACAGGCTCGCCGCCCTGGTTCGAGTGCATCGTGGTCTCGCAGACCGCTGACCCGACAGGTCCGTACTTTGCCTATGCCTTCCGCACACCGGACGTCGGCACCTTTCCGGACTACCCGAAACTCGGTGTCTGGACCGATGCCTACTACATGACCGATCACCAGAACGGCTTTCTGGCGCCCCCAGGCGCAGCCGGCGGTGGCACCGGTTTCTTTGCGTTTGATCGCGCCAAGATGCTCGCCGGCGATCCGACCGCCACCTTCATCTATTTCAACCGCCCGACCCCCGGCGAAGGTGGCATTCTTCCCAGCGATATCGATGGCATCAGTCCGCCGCCTGTCGGGACGAGCCAGCTGCTGTTCCGCTTCACGGCGGATGAATTTGGTGGCGCCTTCACAGACGCGGTAGTGCCTTACGAGTTCATTCCGAATTTCGCCACACCGGGTGCGTCCACCTTGACCGTGCTGTCGCCGATCGCGGTTGCGGCATTTGATGCACGGCAACCGTCCGGACGGGCAGATGTTGAGCAACCGGCACCCGCAGTGGCTACTGAAAATCTGGATTCGCTGAATGACCGCGCGATGTTCCAGACGTCGTACCACAACCTGGGCACCCAGGCAGCACCGATCAACTCGTACACGATCACTTGGGGCGTAAACGTCAGCGGTGCTGGCGCGGGTACTCTGGTCGCAACAACGTTTACGTCGGGCATCCGCTGGACGGAGATGCGGCGCGACCTCGCTGGCGTAGTGACCATTCGTGATCAGGGCACGCACGCGGCAACCGACGTGAATGGGGCGACGGGAACCAACTTGTTCATGCCGCATATCGCCCAGGACCATATGGGAAACATCGCGGTCGGCTATACCGCATCAAGTACCACCGTCTTCCCGGGCGTTCGCTGGGCGGGACGCACTGGCGCGGCGCCGACCAGTTCATTGAACGAAGGTGAAGCCGTGATGTTCGCCGGAACCGGCGTGCAGCGCCAAACCAATTCGCGCTGGGGCGACTACAGCTCGATGAGCATTGATCCGAGTGATTCCTGCACGTTCTACTACCACCAGGAATATCGTGATGCCGCCAACAATGCGAACGCCTTCGCGTGGAATACGCGCGTCGGCCGCTTCCAGTATCCGACCTGCACACCGGCGCCGAGGGGCACCCTGGTCGTCAACGTGACCAACTGCGCAAACGGCAATCCGGTGCCAGGCGCGCTGGTCTCGGCAACCGGGGGCTTCATGCAGCCGAGTAGCGCTACGGGTGCTGCAACATTCTTCGCTCCACCCGGCAACTACTCGGTGAGCGCCAGCGCTCCGAATTCCTCGTCCACCACGGACAGCGGAGCGATCACCGATGGCAATACGACTACGCTGAACGTGTGTCTGTCCGGCGTACCGCAGATCAACAGCCAGATCGCGAGCCTGACTGCAGAAAGCTTCGCGCCCGCCAATAATGCCCTGGACCCGGGAGAGATCGTTACCGTTGATTTCTGTGTGACGAATACGGGCTTGGCCGATACCGTCAGCCTGGTCGGCACGCTTGCCGCAAGTGGCAATGTCACCGCGCCGGGCGCGCCACAGAACTTCGGCGTGGTTTCCGCCGGTGGAGCAGCGGTCTGTCGTCCGTACACGTTCACCGTCAATCCGGCAATGACCTGTGGCGACGATGTGCTTGCTACGATAGATTTTGCCGATGGCGCGACAAGCTTCGGACCCAAGTCGTATACGCTCAACACCGGCGTGGTTTCCGGCAGCGGAACCCAGACCGTGAGCTACACCGGGCCGGCTGTCGCGGTTCCTGACAACACACCCGCCGGCATCATCATTCCGCTCGTGGTTTCGGGTGTTGGTGGCGAAGTGACCGATCTGAATTTCCGCTTCGACGCCGATGCCGCCGGTGGCTGCACAGCCAGCGTAGGCAACGTCAATGCCGCCATGGACCACACCTTCATCGGCGACCTCGCCTTCCGCCTGACGTCTCCAGGTGGCACCACCATCACGGTGATGTCGGGTCGGGGTGGAACGCGCGAAAACATCTGCACCACCACCCTGGACGACGATGGTGGGTTCCCCTCGCTGAGCACGGTGAGCAGCACCAGCGGCCAATTCCTTTCAGGCAATTTTGCGCCAGACAATGCGCTTAGCGGATTCGACGGTCAGGTCGCAAACGGCACCTGGAATCTGAACGTCGCGGATACTGCCGGAGTCGATACCGGAAGCATGCGCCGCTTCTCGCTGGTGATCACCAATGAGAACCGCGTCTGCGTCGGTGGAATAGTCGACGCAGTATTCGCGAACGGCTTCGAATAAGCCGCCGGGCTGGTGCAATCGAAGGCGGGCGCCATACCGGCGCCCGCCTTTTCGTTTATGGCCGGCACGCGATCGCGAGCCGTGCCTAACCTGAGTGCCGCATGGAGAATGCGGGCATCGCTAATTGAAAAACCTGCAGTTGTGCGACTGAGGTCTCATCGTCTTCGAAAACCGAGGGAACAGCAGCGGATTCAGACTTCGATGACAGGAACTTGCCGACGTTCCACCCCGCCAGCCCGCGATCTAGGGTTGGATAGCGCGCCGCCGCAGGGCCGCTGCATGGACCCAAGCAGGGATCGGACTGCTTCCCGTTGAACGTGCAAGCGCCGAGCCCGGCATTGCGGCGATTCAAGCGAAAATGAGTTCATCTCAACACCGCTGCTTCAAAATATTTCGGGAGACCCGATCGCTGTGATTCGCGCAGGGTTTGATCAAATTCGTAAATATTGTTTACACCGCCCGCCTGCGGCACCGGCCTGATCCAGCGCAACCGTCTGCACATCCCGATAGAGTCGAATCATCACCGGCAATCCAGGCAGAGCATGGATATCGATCCGCCGCGCGGATCGGCGTTCCTGTTTGATCACGACCTTGCAAATTCCTGTCTCAAAAACGCGAGAAAAATCTGGCGACCAACTGGAATGGTCGCAGGAACTGCGCGCGCGTTTCCTCGGCATCGGCATGGTCGCAGTGGCGGCCGCCTGCCTGTTGTTCGGTATCACCCGCCTCGCGCTGCAGGTGCAGACCGGGCTACGTACACCATGGCTGTTCAATTTCGCCGGTGTCGCCGCGATCGCCGCGCTGTATTGCTGGTATCGACGCGCACCCGAAACGCGCAGCGAACCCGCGGTTCACGGCACTGCAGCGATCGCCAGTGTTCTGTTGATCGTGCCGGTGGCCTATGGCATGCCCTCGACCGTCTGGTGGCTTTGCCTGGTCGGCTTCGCCATGACCTTGATGAGCAAACGTCGTGAAGCCGCCCTTTGGGCGATCTCCACGGTAGTGCTGGTGGCGGTCGCGCCGATGCTGGGCTCGGTCTTCCAGGTTTCGGGCGCGGCCGGCGAACAGGTGCTCGAGGCAAACCTCGCGCGTACCGCGTTCGCCATCATCCTGTTCGGCATTGCCTACGCATTTCGTCGGGAGATTGAGCAACGAACCAGCAGCCTGACCGCATTGACCGCCGACCTTCAGGTGGCGAGCACCGCGAAGGACCGTTTTCTGGCGCACATGAGCCACGAATTGCGCACTCCTCTGCATGGCCTGCTCGGCATGGCCGAACATGCCCTCAATGAGCCGCTGGATAGCGCTCAGCGTAGACGTATCGAGGCGATTCGCGATTCCGGCACGACATTGTTACGCCTGCTCAATGATGTCCTCGACTTCGGTCGCGCAAACGCGAACGCGTTGATTCTCGATGCGCAGACATTCCCCTTGCACGACACCATCGCCGATGTGCTGCCGCCGTTCGTGGCGCAGGCGCGCCAGCGCGGCCTGCGCTGCAGTGCAAGCGCGGCTTCGGGTATGCGCAGATGGCGCATGGGTGACGCCGCGCGGATTCGCCAGATCGTGCTCAACCTGGTATCGAACGGACTGAAGTTCACCCGTGAAGGCTCGATCGAGATCCACCTTGCACCTTGGCCTGAGTTTGCCGACGGAGTTCTGCTGCGCGTAACCGACACCGGAATCGGCATCCCAGCCGAGTTGAACAACCAGATCGGCGAGGCCTTCGTCCAGGGCGAAACCGGACCAGCGCGCGCGCATGGCGGCGCCGGACTGGGGCTGGCGATGGTGCACGAGTTGGCGCAACGGATGCAGGGCAAGGCCGAACTGGAGGTTTCACCGCGCGGCGGCACGATCGCCTCGGTATACCTGAGGCTACCCTTCAGCGAGGACGATCCGGACAGCGGAACGACCGATCTGCTCGAAATTCGTCGACCGGCAACGACACGTGCTACCCGACCGGCCCGGCGCACGCGCACGCAGCGAATCCTGGTCTGCGAGGATGATCCGCTTGGCCAGGTGTTGCTGGCCGCCACCCTGACCTTGCTCGGTCATGATTATGTGTTGGCCAATGATGGCGCGGAAGGGATCGAGCTGATCTATCGCGGTACGTTCGATCTGGTGCTCAGCGATATCGAAATGCCCAAAATGGATGGCTACGGATTCCTGCAGAAGCTGCGTGAATTCGAAGCCGAGCAGACCCGCAGGCCAATCGCCGTGGTCGCCGTTACCGCCCACGCCGAACCACGTGATCGCGCCCGCTTTCTCGAAGCCGGATTCGATGAATATCTTGCCAAGCCGTTCTCAATCGACGAACTTGAGCAATTGCTGGGCCGGATCGTCGGGCGCGATCCGCGCGACGCCGGTTCGACCTGAGCGAGCTGGCGTATTGGCGCGATCCTGTCTCAGCCGATTCGATGCCCCTAGGAATTGCCCGTGTCACCGCCGAACTGTCCTGACCCAAGCTCACCTGTTCAAGCGTCTGCTGGCGCAGAATCCAGGGCACTCGATGTCCTGATCGTCGGCGCCGGATTCGCCGGGCTGGCGATGGCCAACGCCTTGCAGCGGCGCGGCATCGAACGCTATCGGATTGTCGAGAAGGCCGCGACGGTTGGCGGCACCTGGCGTGAGAACACGTACCCTGGTGCTGCCTGCGATGTGCCCTCGCACCTGTACTCGCTGTCGTTTGCGCCGAATGCTTCCTGGTCGCGCCTGTTCGTTGGTCAGCCGGAGATCCAAGCCCATCTGCAGTCGAGCTGGGCGCCGTGGATCGCGCGCGCGCAGATCAGCTTCGGCTGGACCCTGGCGTCCCTGCACTGGGACGACGCGGCGCACTGCTGGATTGCGCTCAGCAGCTGCGGTGCACAGCTGCGTGCGCGTTTCGTGGTCAGCGCGCTTGGCGGCCTGCACGTGCCCAATCTGCCCGATATCCCAGGCCAGCAACAGTTCAACGGAGTCAGTTGGCACAGTGCCCAGTGGCAGCATGCTCAGCCACTTGCCGGAAAGCGCATCGGCGTGGTCGGCACCGGTACCAGTGCCATTCAGCTGATACCCGAGCTCGCCAAATTGGCCGGTAGGCTCAGCGTTTTCCAGCGCACCCCGGTATGGGTACTACCGCGATTGGATCTGCGCATCCCCAAATGGATGCAACGACTGCTGGCCCGAGTGCCGCCGCTCCGGCTGGCCCTGCGCGGCGTTCTGTATGTGATGCTGGAGTTTCTTTCGCTGACCTTGCTCAGGCCATGGACTGCATTCTGGGCGCGTGCCAACGCCCGCTTTCAGCTCTGGCGCCAGGTGCGCGATCCAGCGCTGCGCGCCCGGCTGCGACCAGACTATCCACTGGGTTGCAAGCGCATCGCATTGTCGAGCGATTTCTATCCAAGCCTGTGCCGCGACAATGTTCAACTCGAATCCTCGGCAATTTCCGGGATCGAAGCATCCGGCGTGCGCCTCGCCGACGGACGCCTGGTCGAGCTTGATGCGCTGATCTACGCGACCGGGTTCCGGCCGATGGATGTGATCGCCAATATCCGCATCACCGGTCAATCCGGACGTGAACTATCCGAGTCATGGAAAGACCGCCCGCGCGCCGCTCTGGGTCTGGCGGCACATGGATTTCCCAATCTGTTTTTCCTGCTCGGTCCGAATACCGCGCTGGGTCATAACTCGGTGCTGTACATGATCGAGTCGCAGGTGATGCACATCGATCGCTTGCTCGAACGCATGCGCCAGCGCGACCAATCACGGGTCGAGGCAACCAGTACCGCCGAACAGAGCTTCATCGACCGCATCGATCGGGCGTTTCCGGGCACGGCCTGGGCAGGTGGCTGCAACAGCTGGTACATCGACGCCAGCGGGCACAACATCGCCCTGTGGGTCGGCGCTTCCTGGCGCTATCGGCGACTGGTCGGCAATCCGCGCGATAGCGACTATCAATTCGCCTGAGCGGCAGCAGATACCGCCAGCAGAATCCCGACAACGCCTCGATTGGCCCGGCGTAGTATCTTTGCCGCCCGCAAAATGCGCCAGCCAGAGCAGGACAGGCTTCGTGCTACGAATTTCCGACATCAAGCTGCCGCTCGATCACCCGGACGCCGATCTGGTCGCCGCGATTCTGGGCCGCCTCGGCATTGCGGCAGAGCAGCTGCTTGGCTACACCTTGGCCAAGCGCAGTCACGATGCCCGTCGCCGTGGTGCGATCCAGCTGATCTATGCGGTCGATGTCGAACTGGTCGACGAGGCCAGCGTGCTGCGCAAATTACCCGATGATTCCGGCGGCCGCGGAGCCAAGGTGCAGCCCACACCCGATACCGCCTATCGCTTCGTTGCCCGTGCGCCGGTCGCCGCACCACTGCCACGGCCGATCGTGATCGGCACTGGACCCTGCGGACTGTTTGCCGCCCTGATCCTCGCCCAGATGGGATTCCGCCCGATCGTGCTCGAACGCGGCAAGGCCGTGCGCGAACGCACCGTAGACACGTTTGGCCTGTGGCGTCGGCGCCAGCTCGATCCGGAATCCAATGTGCAGTTTGGCGAGGGTGGCGCCGGCACTTTCTCCGACGGCAAGCTGTACAGCCAGGTTCGCGACCCGCTCCATCACGGCCGCAAGGTGCTGAGCGAGTTCGTCAAAGCCGGCGCGCCGGAGGAAATCCTCTACGTCAGCAAGCCGCACATCGGCACGTTCCGGCTGGTCACCATTGTCGAGCACATGCGCGCCAGCATCATTGAGCTCGGCGGCGAGATCCGCTTCTCCAGCCGCGTCGATGATCTGCTGATCGAGGTCAATAGCGAAGGTGAGCGTCAACTGCGTGGCGTCATACTCGCCAGCGGTGAGCAGTTGCGCGCCGACCATGCCGTGCTCGCACTCGGCCACAGTGCACGCGACACCTTCGCGATGCTTGCCGAGCGCGGCGTCTATCTCGAAGCGAAACCGTTTTCGATCGGTTTTCGAATCGAGCATCCGCAGTCACTGATCGATCAGGCCCGTTTCGGTAGTCAGGCTGGCCACGCCCTGCTCGGCGCTGCCGATTACAAACTGGTGCACCACTGCCAGGGCCGGCATCCCGGGCAGGGTCGTTCGGTGTACAGCTTCTGCATGTGTCCCGGTGGCACCGTGGTGGCCGCGGCATCGGAGCCGGAGCGCGTGGTGACCAATGGCATGAGCCAGTACTCGCGCAACGAGCGCAACGCCAATGCGGCCATCGTGGTCGGCATTGATCCGGTCGATTACGCAGCCTACGGTAGCGGCCCGCTCGCCGGAATCGCACTGCAACGGCATTGGGAATCACGTGCCTTTGTCGATGGCGGCAGCAACTACAGCGCGCCTGCCCAGCGCGTCGGAGATTTTCTGAAGGCGCGCGCTTCAACCGGATTCGGCACGGTGCAGCCATCGTATACGCCGGGGCCGCGACCTACCGACCTTGGCGAATCCCTGCCGGACTACGCGATCGCGGCGATCCGCGAAGCACTCCCGGCATTTGATCGGCAGATCCGCGGATTCGCGATGGCCGATGCCCTGCTCACCGGTGTCGAGACGCGCACTTCATCGCCACTGCGCATACGCCGGGGCGCGGATTGCCAGAGCATCAATACGCGTGGACTCTATCCCGCCGGTGAAGGTGCCGGCTATGCCGGCGGCATCCTGTCCGCGGCCATCGATGGCATCGCAGTTGCCGAAGCGCTCGCCGTGGAGATCAGCACGAGCAGACAGCCCAGGGGCAGTTGACCATCCAGACACCGACGACGGGCGCTCCTGCGCTCAGAGCAATGCCTGCCGGTCCAGAAGTTCGACTATGCGATCTTCATCGAAGCCCTCGATGCTGTTGCTGCCGATCAGGATGAAGGGCACGGCAACTGCGCCCAGGGAACGTGCCTCGGCGGCCGCATCGGCTGAGGCATCGACCGCCAGTTCGACATAGCGCACCTTCCTCGCATCCAGCAGTTCCCGCGCCTGGCGGCAGTAAGGACAGCCCGCAGTCCCATACATGACCACGCTTGCGTTGACGCGCGACTGGATCAGCGCGTAGTCGCCGGCGCGCACAGTTGGGCCGGGCGGTTCATTCAACGGATTGTTGCTGTACAGATAGCCGGCGCCAAGGCCCAAGCCCATTGCCGCAAAAAGGAAAACGGTGAGGCGAAAAAGCTTCATGGAATCTCCAGAAAGTCCAAAAGGACCATCAATTGAGGCAGACCAGGCCCGGATACCCGCCGACAGTGCGCGCGCCAACCGGGGGATCGGCGCGAGCATCGGGAATATCCGGGCAAGGTTGCCGACGGGTTACGGAATCTGGCAGTTGGGAATCGTCTGCGCGCAGTTGGCCACGCAGACCCGGTAGGTTCTCATGCAGTTTCCAGAGCCGCTGGCCACGCAGGCGATGCGCGCATCATCACAGGCGGTGTGACAACTCCAACACGGACCATTGTTTTCCCAGGCGAACGCACCCACCGACATGGCGAAACCAAACACCAAGGCACTGAGGGCTGCAATCCTGATACGCGGGTTCTTGAACATTTTTCGATTCCTTTATGTTTGCAGGCACGACCGGCCGGTCGACCTGCTGGACGCGGAGGGTATGGATGGCGCTGACAGCACCATAGGCTGGGCTCGGTGCGACGTTGAACCAGCAGCCTGTGGATTTGTGAACACCGGAACCGAGAGCCTTGAAGCACTCTCCCACCCCCATTCGGGTGCCGGTGCAAAATCGGCTCACCTCCTACTCACAATTTTGCGAATCGGGCTCACTGCACCCCGGACCAAACGCCGTACACACGCGTCTCGACACGCACCTGGCCACCGGCTACTCGACCGTCTCCCTCGTGCAGCGGCTAACTTGGCCGAGCCGATGCAGACGCATCACGGATGCTCAGGTCGGAGCTGCAGACGCTCCGGATCGGGACGTTTCTCGTTTGATCAACGCGCTGGAGTTTCGTAGTAACCCGATCGCCCTGACCGACGTCTATGTCCGGGTGATCCTGCTACTCAACCTTTCAGCGCCAGCGCGCATCAGAACGCAAGGCCTGATGCACCAACCCTTGGCACGTGTTCGAACGATGCGACACCACTAGGCTTCCCCGACTTAAATGGATATCTCATGCTGAAGCAGCTTTTTCGTCCCTTTTGCGCCGCTGGACTGGCACTTTTCCTTGCCGCACCGATGGCGTTTGCCGATCCCGGTACCATCACCGAGGTCCCGACCGTGACCGGCGAACTGGTCCTCGACGGCATCCCTGACGAAGCATTCTGGGCGCAGGCCGCCCAGATCGAACTGGTCTACGAGACCCAGCCAGCAGAGAACGCCCAGGCATCGGTAAAGACCACCGCCTATCTCGCCGACAATGGCCGCGAGATCCTGCTGGCGTTCCGCGCTGAAGATCCGGACCCGTCGAAGATCCGCGCCTTTCTGCGTGACCGTGACAGCCTGTGGCAGGATGATTTTGTCGGCTTCTCGATCGATACCTTCAATGACCAGCGTCGCGCCTTCGAGTTTTTCGCCAATCCCCTCGGTGCCCAGGGTGATCTGATTCTTGACGGCGCGAGCGGCGAAGAGGACTCGAGTTGGGATGGACTGTGGGACAGCGCCGGCCAGATCAATGCCAATGGCTACACCGTCGAGATACGCATTCCCTATTCAACCTTGCGCTTCCAGAAGTCCGATGGTCCGCAGACCTGGGGTGTCGATGTGCTCCGCTTCTATCCACGCGACAAGCGCTACCGCCTGTCAAACAACAAGCTCGTCCGCAGCAACAACTGCTATCTATGCGGCCTCGGAAAACTGCACGGATTTACCAATGCCAATCCGGGTCGCGACCTCGAGATCACACCAACGCTGACTGCGCGCTATGGCGAACAGCGGGAGCCGGGACAGCCCTGGCAGGGCGATGGGACTGACACCGAATTTGGTGTCGATGTGAAGTGGGGCCTGGGCCCGAACAGCACCTTGAATGCCACACTCAATCCGGACTTCTCGCAAGTAGAAAGCGATCAGGCCCAGCTGGATCTCAATACGACATTCGCTTTGTTCTTCCCGGAAAAGCGCCCGTTCTTTCTCGAAGGTGCCGACTACTTCAATACACCGAACAATGTGTTGTACACGCGCACCGTTGCCGATCCCGACGCCGGCCTGCGCCTGACCGGTCGCAGTGAACAACACACTTACGGCGTATTCGCGGCGCAGGACGCAAGCACCCAGATCCTGATCCCTGGCGTATTCGGATCGCAGTTTCGCTCGCTGGATCAGGAGTCCACTGCCGCCGCTGGCCGCTACCGCTACGACTTCGATGGTCAGGCCAGTCTCGGCGCGGTGAGCACACTGCGCAGCGGTGACGACTACCAGAATTTTCTCGGCGGCATCGACGGCCGCTGGCAGCATGAGGGTCATACGCTGACTGGGCAGTGGCTGAGCACACACACCGAGAACCCGGACGATATCGGCCTGCCCGATCAGCAGGATGGCGATGCCCTGTTCGGTGCTTACAATTTCAGCAATCGCAACTGGGGATTCAACGCGACCCATGTGCGCTTTGACGAAGGCTTCCGCGCCGATCTCGGCTTCATCGGTCAGGTCGGCTACGAAAGGTCCGTGGTCGGCGGTTCGCGAACCTGGCACGGCGCGGATGGTGCTGCGATCAACCGCGCACGGCTGAACGGCGATTGGGATATCACGCACGACGAGAATGGCCGCGTGCTGGAGCGCGAGATCGAGGCCTATTTCTCCGTGAATGGTCCACTCCAGAGCTTCTTTCAGCTGGGCGGCCTGACCCGCGACCGGCTCTGGGACAATCAGCTGTTTCCGGAGAAGTGGCTGAGCTTCTACACCGAACTGACCCCGCGCTCGGGACTGAGCGTCGGCGGCTTCGTGCGCAAGGGTGATCAGATCGACTACGCCAATACCCGCCTCGCCGACGTGATCAACATCGAGCCCTGGGTCAACATGAATATCGGCAAGGGCATCGACGCGCGAATCAGTCACAGCTACCAGCACCTGTCGCGGGATGGCGGCGATCTGGTGACTGCGCGGCTGACCGATCTGCGTCTGAGCTGGCAGCTCAATCTGCGTCAGCGTCTGCGGCTGTCGGCGATCTGGCAGGACATCGAACGCGACCTCGCGCTGTACACAGAGCCCGAGCGCTTCGATGCACACTCGCGCGATCTTGGACTGCAGTTCATCTACTCGTACAAGATCAATCCACGCACCGCCCTGTACGCCGGCTACTCGGACGGTCGTTTCGCCAATGATCAGGTCAGCGGCCTGTTCGCCTACGACCGCACGATTTTCATGAAGCTTGGCTACGCCTGGCAGCCTGAGTGAGGCCCGGCGACGAGCGCAGTCGAACGGTTCTCGATGAGCCTTTCTGCGTGGATGCCGACCCGACTGGTCCTCGGCTTGTTGCCCGGTTCGGCTCGTTTCCCTGGCAACCCTGCCGGTGATCGGCCAAATCCTGCCAAAATCGGGGAGCCGACCACGTGTGGCGGCGGGGACGCGGGCGCGGAACAGGAGGCAGAGAGTCTGCAGCGGCCAGCCGGCTCGGTTAAGCTTGAAGGCTGGTCCCATTGGATGACGCCCATGCGCGCTCGCCTGCTGTTCTGCCTGTTCTGCCTGACGTGTCTGCATTGGGCTCCGTCCGCCCAGTCTGCGGCGCCCGCGCCCCAGCATGCCGTGCTCTGCGAGAACGGCATGGCCGAGGGATTCCCCTGCAACAAGGTCAATCTCGCGGCGCATATCACCAATGCCCAGATGGGCGGCAGCGCTGGCAATGACATCTGGGGCTGGACTGACCCGCTGACCGGCAAGGAATACGTCTTGATGGGCCTGAACAATGGCACCGCCTTCGTCGATATCAGCGACCCGGAGTTTCCGATCCGACTGGGTCGCCTGCCAACGCACACCAGCAATTCAAGCTGGCGCGATATCAAGACCTATGGTCACTATGCCTACATCGTGTCCGAGGCGGTCGATCACGGCCTGCAGGTGTTCGACCTGCACCGCCTGCGCAGTGTCGCCGCACCACCGACTACGTTCACCGAGGATGCGCACTATGCGCAGTTCGGCCGTGCCCACAATATCGTGATCGATACCGACAGTGGTTTCGCCTTCGCAGTCGGCTCCCAGCAGGGCACCCAGACCTGCAGCGCCGGTCTGCATATGATCGATATCCGCAATCCTCTCAGCCCGGTGTTCGCGGGCTGTTTTGGCAGTGATGGCTACACCCATGATGCACAGTGCCTGACCTATTCGGGCCCGGATACCGAACACGTCGGTAAGGAAATCTGCCTCGCTGCGAATGAGGACACCGTCACCATCGTCGATGTCAGCAACAAGTCGGCACCGGTCCAGCTGTCGCGCACCAGTTACGCCGGCAGCGCCTACACGCATCAGGGTTGGCTGACGCCAGATGGACGTTATTTCCTGGTCAACGACGAGATCGACGAGATCAACAACGGACACAATACGCGCACCTATGTATTCGCGGTCAGCAATCTGGATTTGCCGGTGTTGCATACCGTCTATACCGGGCCGGTCGCTGCCACCGATCACAATCTGTATGTACACAATGGCTACGCCTACGAATCCAATTACCGCTCCGGCCTGCGCATCGTCGATCTCGCCAATATCGATGGTGGCGTGCTGACCGAAGCGGCGTTTTTCGATACGCAACCGGCAACCAACGCATCGGGTACCAATGGCGCCTGGAGTGTCTATCCGTTCTTCGCCAGCGGCCGCGTCGTGGTCAGCGATATCAGCGCTGGCCTGTTCGTACTCGAGCCCCAGCTCTGCAATGGGCCGGATACCGCGAGCGGATTGTTGGTGGCAGGCGCCGGGGACAACCAGATACAAGTCAGCTGGGATGCTGGCGTAGTCGGCGGGAGCTTCGACATCTACCGCGCCATCGATGGTTGCGGCGGTGCCGAAACCTTGATCGCTGAAGGCGTGACCAGCCCGGCATACCTGGATCAGAGCGTCTCCGGTGGCATCAGTTATGGCTATCGCATCCGCCAACGCAGCGCCGATGGGCAATGCGTCTCGGAATTCTCCAGCTGTCAGGCCGCCACCACCAGCGGAACCTGCAGTGCCCCGCCCATCTTCGCTGGACTGGTCTCGGCGACATCGGGCGCAAGCAGTCAATGCGCAATCGCGCTGAACTGGGCGGCCGCTACGTCACGCTGTGCCGGCCCCAACCAATATCGCGTTGAGCGTTCGCTCGGCAATGTATTCGATGCGCAGACGGCAACTCTGGTTGCCACCGGCCTGACCGCCACCCAGTACAGCGACGCGGATGTTGAATCGGCGAGTCTTTACAGCTATCGCGTGCAGGCCATCGACAGCAGCAATGGCGCAGCGGACGGCAACAACGTGGCGGTCAGCGTGCGCGCCGACGGCCCAGCCAGCGATGGCAACTTCAACAGCGGTGCTGAAATCGGCGACACCTTGCTCAATATCACCGGCACCCGTCATGTCGGCTGGGAGGTCGTCGACAACGTTGCACACACCGGTAGCCGCAGCTATTTTTCGACCTATGCCAATGGCAATTGCCTGCAACTGTTTTCGCCAGCGTTGACCATCAGCGCCGGCCAAAGCGCACAGCTGAGCTTCCATACCCGCTACGCGATCGAAGCCGGTTGGGATGGTGGTCTGGTGCAGGTTTCCAGCGACGGCGGCAGCAATTGGACGACGATCGCGCCCCAGGGCGGCTATCCCGCGGCAATGAACAACCAGAACAGCACCGATGCCTGCGGATTTGCCAATGGCCAGCCGGTCTTTTCAGGCAGCAATCTCAACTGGCTGCCCTACGTCTTCAACCTCTCGGCGTTTTCCGGTGAAATCCAGCTGCGCTGGCTGTTCTCGACCGATGGCAGCCAAACAGATCAGGGCTGGTGGCTCGACAACATCAGCATCAGCCATGTGCAAGTACCCAGCATGTGCAGCGGAAGCAGCCTGTTCGACGACGGATTCGAGTAGCTCTGGCGACCCCCAAGGCGCTGCCGCCACAACGGGCAGCAGCGCAGTCAGGCCCGACGGGCCGAGGTCACCGGCACATGCCACACCGCGTAGTTCGGCGGTGTGCCGATTGCCTGGATCATCCGGTCCATATCGGCACGCACGGCTTCGATTGCGCGCCCGCCCGCCTCGGCCAGAACGGCGGCATAGCCGTCGCGCCAGGATTCGATGATGCCGGCAAAAACTGCGCGCTCGACGCGCAGGGTATCGATGGTCAGAAAATCCATCGCGATCTGTTGGTAACCGGCGCGTTCCAGCAAAGCAGGTGAATGTCGGCCGATATGGCCGTCGCAGCCCGTGCTGCGCAAATAGGCGACGACATCGGCGTTCCAGAAGCGGTCGGGATCGAACGCCGCGCTGGAGGGCATATGCAGCATGCCGTAGTCTTCCGACAGCAAGTGTAGCCAGCCGCCGGGGCGCAGTACCCGACTGAACTCGGCGAGCACCAGGCCAAAATCCGGAACCGACTGCGACATGTGGCGACAGACCAGCAGATCGACCGAGGCATCGGCAAGATCGAGCGCGAAAGCATCGCCGAGCTTGTACTCGATGCGTTGATCGTTGCCCTGGTTGTCACGCCGCGCCAGCAGCAGGTTGGAGTCGAGCACGTCGAGTCCGAGCACACGCGCCTCTGGATAGCGCTCGGCCAGTCGCCGGGTGATCTCGCCCGTCCCACAGCCGACATCAACGATCCTGATCGCCCCTTGCAGCAGATAGCGATCGAACAGCGGCAACTCCTGCGGCCAGATCGCCCGCGCCTGCAAGGAGAGATTGCGCGCCATCGATTCGTCGGCCATCTGCTCGGCCTGTGGATTGCGTGATTGCGACACGGAGAATCCTTGTGGGCGTCTCGCCCGATGCTTGACTCGCCGAGCCCACACCGGGCTCAGGGTGACGCTTTACATATTCCGCCGGTATTCACCACCGACATCGTAAAGGGCGTGGCTGATCTGGCCAAGGCTGTGCGACTTCACCGCTTCGATCAGTGCGGTAAAGACGTTTTCACGCCGGCGGGCACTGTCTTGCAGGTGAGCAAGCCGGGCCGACCGCGCGCCAGTTCCGCTCACCGCTGCCTGGGCGTCAGCGGCTGATCTACCCGCCGCGATGTAGTGCGCGACATTGGCGATCTGCTGCTGCTTCTCGGCCTCGGTGGATCGGATCAACTCGATCTCGGTAATTACTTCTCCGGCGTGCTCCTTCGGCAGGAAAGTATTCACACCGATCAGGGGCAGCGAGCCGTCGTGCTTCTTGTGCTCGTAGTACATCGATTCTTCCTGGATCTTGCCGCGCTGATACATGGTATCCATCGCGCCAAGCACGCCACCGCGCTCGCTGATCGCCTCGAATTCCTTGTACACCGCCTCCTCGACGATGTCGGTCAGCCGGTCAACAATGTAGCTGCCCTGCCAGGGGTTTTCGTTGAAGTTCAGCCCGAGCTCCTTGTTGATGATCATCTGGATCGCCACGGCACGCCGCACGCTGTCTTCGGTCGGCGTGGTGATCGCTTCGTCGAAGGCATTGGTGTGCAGGCTGTTGCAGTTGTCGAACAGGGCATACAGCGCCTGCAGCGTGGTGCGGATATCGTTGAACTGGATTTCCTGCGCGTGCAACGAACGACCGCTGGTCTGGATGTGGTACTTCATCATCTGCGAGCGCTCATTGGCGCCGTAGCGCTCACGCATCGCGCGCGCCCAGATCCGCCGCGCCACCCGGCCGATCACCGTGTACTCGGGATCCATGCCATTGCTGAAGAAGAAGCTGAGATTCGGCGCGAAATCATCGATGCGCATGCCGCGCGCGAGGTAGTACTCGACGATGGTCAGACCATTGCTCAGGGTGAAGGCAAGCTGGGAGATCGGATTGGCCCCGGCCTCGGCAATGTGATAGCCGGAGATCGACACCGAGTAGAAATTGCGCACCTTGTGATCGACAAAGTACTGCTGGATATCGCCCATCATCCGCAGCGCGAACTCGGTACTGAAGATGCAGGTGTTCTGCGCCTGATCCTCCTTGAGGATGTCGGCTTGAACGGTGCCGCGCACGCTCTGCAGCGTCTCGGTCTTGATGCGCTGATAGGTCTCGGCGTCGAGTACCTGATCGCCGCTGATGCCGAGCAGACCGAGACCGAGCCCATCATTGCCATCGGGCAGACTACCGGAGTACACGGGCCGTGGCTGGTCCCGATAGCGTGCCTCGATGACGGCATGGGCGCGATCCCAGCGCGCCGCATCGGAACGCAGATATTTCTCGACCTGCTGATCGATGGCGGTATTCATGAACATGGCCAGGATCATCGGCGCCGGGCCGTTGATCGTCATCGACACCGATGTCGTGGGTGCGCAGAGATCAAAGCCCGAGTAGAGCTTTTTCATATCATCAAGCGTCGCGATCGACACGCCTGAATTGCCGATCTTGCCGAAGATATCCGGGCGCACGGCCGGATCCTCACCGTACAGGGTGACCGAATCGAATGCAGTCGACAGGCGCGCAGCCGGCAAACCCTGCGAAAGGTAGTGGAAGCGTCGGTTGGTACGTTCCGGGGTGCCCTCGCCGGCAAACATCCGGATCGGATCTTCGCCGCTGCGCCGGTACGGATACACGCCGCCGGTGTAGGGATAGGCGCCGGGCAGGTTTTCCTTCATCAGGAATACCAGCAGGTCACCCCAGTCGCGCAGTCGCGGCGGCGCGATCTTGGGAATTTTCTGGTGGCTCAGCGAATCGCGATAGTTTTCCACACGAATGGTCTTGCCACGCACCTCGTACTCGGTGACTTCATCCATCACCGACTGGTAACGCGCCGGCCAATCACGCAGCAGGGCAATCGCCTCGGCTGAGAGCGCGCGCACGGCATCGTTATAACGCTGGCGCAGGGTGAGCAGGGAACGGTCCGGCTCATCACGAAGATGCTCGGCGACGTAGGCATCCAACGCCTTGGGCAGCTTCGGATCGGCAAGTTCGGTCAGTGACTGATGGAAGCCCTGGGCCCGACTCGCCGCCTCGGCCTGTTGCTCGACAGCGCGATTGATGGCGCGGCCGGACTCGGCGATCTCGGCGAGATAACGCACGCGCGCACCGGGGATCAGGACGGTGGCGCGCGGCTCCTTCAGCCGCACATCCACATCGGGATTGAAGTCGCAGCCAGCACGCGCCGGCTGATCGGTTCCGGGTGCGCCATCGGCGCCGGCCAGACGCGCGCGCAGCAGGCGACAGAGGTTGAAAAACATCCAACTGACGCCGGGATCATTGAACTGGCTGGCGATGGTCGGGTAAACCGGCACCTCCTCATCGGCCAGTTTGAACGCGGTGCGATTGCGCTTCCATTGCTTGCGCACATCGCGCAGGGCGTCTTCGGCGCCGCGTCGATCGTACTTGTTGAGCACGATCAGTTCGGCGAAGTCGATCATGTCGATCTTCTCCAGCTGCGAGGCCGCGCCGTAATCGCTGGTCATCACATAGATTGGAAAATCGACCAGATCGACGATTTCCGAGTCGCTCTGTCCGATACCCGCGGTCTCGACAATGACCAGATCGAAACCCGCGCCGCGCAGAAAGCCGATGCAATCCTTGAGCACGGCATTGGTCGCCACGTGTTGCCGACGCGTCGCCATCGAGCGCATGAACACCCGCGACGAACGCAGCGAATTCATCCGGATGCGATCGCCCAGCAGGGCGCCGCCACTTCGTCGCCGGGTCGGATCGACCGCGACCACGGCGATGCGCACCGCCGGAAAATGCTGCAGGAACCGATTGAGCAATTCATCGGTCACCGAACTCTTGCCGGCGCCGCCGGTACCGGTGATGCCAAGCACCGGCGTGCGGCTGCCGGCCAATTGCCACTGCCGGCGCAGACGGACCAGTTCGACCTCATCAAGCAGACCGTCTTCGATCGCCGAGAGCGCGCGACCGAGCGCGATCTCATCGCGCAACTCCGGATTCATCGCCACTGGCTTGCTGGCAGCGGGCGCCGCGCCTGCCGCATCGCGCGCCTTCTGGGTGCGCCGGATCAGATCCTCGATCATCGCGACCAGACCCATCGCCATGCCATCGTTGGGATGATAGATACGCTCGACGCCATAGCTCTGCAGTTCGCGGATTTCCTCCGGCGTGATCGTGCCGCCACCACCACCGAACACGCGGATATGCCCGGCGCCGCGCTCGCGCAGCATGTCGACCATGTACTTGAAATACTCAACGTGACCGCCCTGGTAGCTCGACAGCGCGATGCCGTCGGCGTCTTCCTGCAGGGCCGCACGCACCACATCCTCGACCGAGCGGTTGTGGCCAAGGTGCACCACTTCGCCGCCCTGAGACTGGATCAGCCGGCGCATGATATTGATCGCGGCGTCGTGACCATCGAACAGACTGGCCGCGGTGACGAAGCGCAGCGGTGCGCCCTCGTGCACGGTCTCGATGGCGGGCGTTTGCGGGGCTGGCGTACTCATGGGATGCGTCCTGTCACAGCGAATGCCACCATTGTACGTGGTCGACCTTCGGCCCGCCCGTGCCCCAGACCGTGTCCTAGCCGAACGCCGCCGTATGGATCAACGCATCAAGGCCTGCATCACCTCGGGCGGACAAGCCTGCTTGGCGCGATCGAGCAGGTTGTCACCCGTTGGATCGGCGCTATCTGGCTGCGCGCCTAGACCGATCAGATAGTCGACCACAGCAGCCAATTTTACCGGCGTAAGCGTCGGTATGCCGCAGTAGTTGATGGCAATGCCGATTGGCACCGGCGTGCTGCCCTGCAATTGCGGGTAGTGCACCGGCGTATGCACATTGCCCGCATTGACCAGCTGTTTGACCTTGGCGAGATTTCCGACACTGATCGCCTCGAACAATGCCGCGCCATCGGCACCGCGCCGACCGCTTGTCGATTCGGGTACAGGCTGGGCCGGCGCTGCGATGGTCTGACTGAGCCGCGCCTGTCGCGCGGCACTCTCGCGCCAGGCCGGACGGATTCGATCCAGTGCCGCCTCGGCGGCCTGCACGACGCGTGGGTCGGCGTGGGTCAGCTCCTGCTTGACCGTTTCGGTCGCGCCAACTCCCTTGCCCCATTGCGATTCGATTCCGGCGAGCAACCTGAGCTTGGCTTCGACAGCGCCGTTGCGGCGCAACCAGCCGGCCAGCAACTCCGAGCGCCGCCGATCATCCGGAAAAATATAATACAAGTGACCGTAACAGGCCTCGAAGCGCTTGTTGGCCGGTCCACTGCCGAGCAGTGGATCGCAGGCGCGCTGCCAGGCCTTCAAAGCCGCTGCAGCCACGTGCTGGTCGACATCCTGGCCCGTCACCTCGGCGGCTTTGCCGAGGATGCCAAGCGCCTGCTCGCGATGCTCGTCGGTCGTTGTGCCTGCCATCGCCAGGTCGGCCAACTCGTCCAAGCCGAGCACGCTGCGACCGGCGACCGCCGACAGCGCCGACAAGGCACTGCCCCGGCTCGCCGGATGCGCCAAGCGCTGCACCGCCAGCGGCGCCCAGAGCGTCACCGAATGCGCATCCTTCTGATCAGCGAGCAGATACCAAGCGGCTTTCTCGACATCGCGATTGGGCGAGCGGGCGTGTTCGAGCAAGGTCTGCGTCCAGCCGTCGGGTCGCGGTTCGAATTTGTGGATAAGTTCGAGCAGATGCTCGGTCGCCGGGTGCGCGGTTCCGAGTTCGGCCTCCAAGACGGGTATCAAGGCGCGGTCCTGGCTCCCCACCAGCGCCTTCAAGGCCTGGACAGCCAAGTCACGGTTCTCGCGCGAGCCGCCGGCACTATCGGCAGCACTGGCTTGGAAGAGGTAGTCGAGCAGGGGCGGCGCCAGGGGCGCACCCGCATCGATCCCGATCAGACCACGCGCAGCCAGAAAGCGTACATACACGGAGCCCTGACCTGCCTGCAAAACGCGGCGTCGCGCCGGCGCTGTTTCCGCAGCCGGAACCTTCAACGCGGTCAGCGCACCAGCAGCGTTCATCGCGATCAACGCATCTGGATCCTCCAGCGCAATGCGCAGCGCAGGCTGCGTTAGCGCCAGAGGCTGCGGCTGATGTGGTGCCAGGTTCCAGATCAGTTCCGCGGCACCCAGGCGGATCGCCGGATCACGATCACTGAGCAACTGCGCCAGTACGGGAGCGGTGCGGGCAAGATGGTCAGCACCGAGCGTGCGCGCGGCCTCCAATTGCTTGGCCGGTTTGCCGCGTTCAAGATCACGCAGCGCGTCCTTCTCGATCCCGGCAAAGAATCGGTCGGCGAAGCCCTGCTGCGCGCACAGTGTCCCCGGCGCCAGGCTCAAAACCGTCATCACTATCAGGATGCGGAACTTCATCGCAATTCTCCCGTGACCACGCCTCTGGTTACGCAAGATAGCGCGCAGCGGGGCCACCGTGCACACGGATTGGGTGGCGGCCCACTGGCGATGACCTACACTCGCCGGTGCCTAATCAGGAACCCCGTCATGCTGCCCAGCTTACTGCTCAGTCTCGCCGTCATTGCCACGCCCGCCGACTGGACCACGCCGGCCGAGCTCAGCAAGTACCAGCAGACGCCGCGTTACGAAGCGACCATGGCCTACTTCCAGAGACTGGACGAGGCCAGCGAACGGCTGTGCATGTTCTCGTTCGGTGTATCGCCACTGGGTCGCGATCTTCAAGCCGTGGTGATTTCCAGCGATGGCCAGTGCCAGCCGGAACAGGTCCGGGCGTCTGGCAAGGAAGTAATCCTGGTCCAGGCCGGCATCCACGCGGGTGAAATCGAGGGCAAGGACGCGTTGATGGCGTTTGCGCGCGATCTGACCGTGCGCGGCAAGCACCAGGATTTACTCAAGCATGCCGTGATCGTTGCGATTCCGATTTTCAATGTCGATGGCCATGAGCGCTTCTCGCGCTACAACCGGATCAACCAGAACGGTCCCGAGCAGATGGGCTGGCGCGCGACTTCGCAGAATCTCAATCTCAATCGTGATTACGTCAAGGCCGATGCGCCCGAAATGCGCCATTGGCTGAAGCTGTGGAATGCCTGGCAACCCGATCTGCTGATTGACTTGCACAATACCAATGGCGCCGACTACCAGTATCAGCTGACCTGGAGTTTCGAGACCAACGAAAACATCCATCCCGCCCTCGCCGCCTGGAATCGCGAGGCCTTGGGCAAGCGCGTGCTCGGCGCGATGCAGCGACGCGACTGGAAGGTTTTCAACTACGTCACCACGGTCGACGATACCGATGTCCGCGCCGGACTGGTCATGGATCACTCAGGCCCACGCTACTCCACCGGCTATGCCGCGATCGCCAATCGCTCGGGCCTGTTGATCGAAACCCATATGCTCAAGGATTTCCGCACCCGGGTGAAGGTGACCGAGGCGGTGCTTCTGGAAGCATTGCGCGAGATCGCGCGTAGGCCAGGAAGTTTGCGCGCGGCTGTGCGCGAAGCCGAGGCGACGACTGCTGCTCGTGCCAGCGCCGGCGGCAGCGCGTTGCCGCTGCGCTTCAGCCTGTCCGAGCAGACCCGCGAGATGAATTTTCTCGGCGTCGCCGACAGCCGCAGCGACAGCGAAATCTCCGCTTCAAAGTGGGTGCAATATCAGCCCGGCAAGCCACTGACCCTGAAGCTGCCAGTACGCGATCAGGTAACGACCAGCCTGAAACTGGATGCACCCGCCGCCTATCTGATCCCAGCGCAGTGGACCGATGTGATTGACCGGCTGCATGCGCACGGAATCGACCTTCGTCGGCTTGAAATGCCGCGCACGGTCCGAGCCAGCAGCTATCGATTCGACAAGTTCGAATGGGGCAAGCAGCCCTTTGAGGGTCGGCTGGCGATGACCGTGCTCGAAATGCACGAGGAGCCGCTCAAGACCGAAGTGCCCGCCGGCAGCGTACTGGTGCTGACCGGGCAGGCGCGCGGCGACATCCTGATCCACCTGCTCGAACCGGCTGCCCCCGATGCCCTGGTCCGCTGGGGTTTTTTCAATACTATTTTCGAGCAGAAGGAATACGCCGAGCCACGCGTGCTGGAGCGTTTGGCGCGCGAGATGCTGGCCACGGATCCCGGACTGCGCGCGCAGTTCGATGAGAAATTGAAAGACCCGGCATTTGCCGGCGACCGCTGGGCTCGCCTGTACTTCTTCTATCAACGCTCGCCCTGGTTCGACCCCGAGTACCTGCGCTATCCGGTGTTGCGCCTGGACGCGAGCGCGCTCGAGGCCTTGCAGTCCGCCGACTGATCGACATTTTTCCAGTTGCGCCGAGCGTCGATGCGGCGGCGTCCATGGCGGGGCTGACGGCTTGCTGCCGATGCGACCCACGCAGCGGGCCCCGGTTCGGTTTGCCTGCCTGTTTTGGCAGATCCTCGATGAAAGCCGGCGCCTTGTAGAGTGCTGGCGGCGCTGGCACCAGAAACAGCGCCCCCGCACAGAAGGGCGGGCGCACCGAGGCCAAATCGGAGAAAGCACCTTGCCAAACAAGGCGCTGGGTCGATTTTGTCCCCACTTCGTCCCGCTCCCCTACTGGACAAGACGACACCTCAGCCTAAGATGGGATTCCCGATCCAGGAGCCTCTCATGATGCGTGCCCTCTGCCTCACGGCGCTACTCACCCTGTTCTGCGGCCAGGTGGAAGCGCACAGCGAACTGCCGACGGCACAATGGTGCGAAGCGGGTACGCCCGTCGAGGTGGCCAGCTTTCGATTCTCGCCGTCTGCCCTGCTGCGCCCGGCGGATGGCGGTGACAGCTGCCCGGTGGGCACCGATGCCTCGGCGCCACTGGCCAAGAACTGCGGCCAGTTCGATGACGATTACAAGCACGCCCTCGGCACCTGCCAGCACTACTGCGACGGCTTCCGCCGCGTCCGCGGTCGTGACGAAATCGCCGATGCTGGCAGCGTAATTCCGCTGGTCAGCGCGCCGGCCAGTTTTCTGAGCGAAACCCACCATCGCGACTACACACTCAACCAGGGACTGACCGGCATCTGCGTCCGTTGCGAGGCGCGCAGCATTGCGCCGCCGGCAGCGACGAACAGCGCTTCAGGCTCATCCCGCTGAAAGCGCCGCAGCGCGCCTGCGCTACGCGGGTTCAGGTATGCGCAGCCAGCGTGCACTCCTGCAGGCGACGGATACGCTGTTCGATCATGGCGCGCTGGGCTGGCTCCAGATCGCAGTCGGCCAGAATGAAATAAGCCGTGCGCAGTACTTCGCGCCAACGCGGGCGCGTCGGCAGCGTGGCAATATCCAGATAACGGTTGAGGGTGCGCGTGCGCAGGCGGCCATCATCGATGGTGATCCGCCAGATGCCGCTCTTTTCGGCGAGTTCGAGCCGGGTTGAGCAGGTCGTGCGTTCCCAGGTCTCCACGCAGGCCTGCATCAATTCAACGATAGCGCCACGGGCATCCTGGGCTTCGGCGACTCCGGCATCGGCCACCACCGCCGACTCGGCATCGCCATGCTCCCACTGGGCATGGGCGCGGTTCAGCGATTCCACCCATTCCGGTGCCTGCGCATTGCGCTCCAGGATCAGGACGCCGAGCTCCTCTTCCAGCGACAGCGACAGCAGGCCGATGCGATGGGTATTGGACGACCCACTCTGGATACTGATCGGCGACTCGGCCTCGCCGCTACTCAGGTTTTCGAGCGCAGCCTGCACTTGGGCGGCTGCGTCCGCGCCGAACAGTTCGGTCAATCGCTCGCCGCGCAGCGAGGCGACGCTGCGCTGAAGATGCGTGGCCGCGGCAGCATTGGCCAGACGCACCACACCGCCGGCATCGACCACCAGCACCGGCCCGACGGTCTGATCCAGCGCCACCCGGACCGAGCGCAGATCCGCACGCAGCGATTCGGCCACGTGGCGCGCCTCATCGGCCTGCGCGCGCTGTTCGGCCTGGATCTGCTGCATGCGCAGGCGTTGCCGATACTGCCGGCGCTGAAAAAACGCGAGCAGGGCGGTGAACACCAGGACCGACAGCAGACCCAATCCAAGGAGCTGATTTCGGCGTTGCTGCAGGGTCAGCGCCTGCTCATTCGTGGTGCGTTGCAGCGTGTCGCGTTCGTGAGCGAGTTCAACAAACTCGAAACGCGCCCGCAACGCATCCATGCGCTCACCGTGCCTCTGCTGCAGCAGGGCCAACTCGATCGCCTGCGCGTCGCGCAGCGCGGTCAGGGCCTGCGCAGGCCTGCCTGCTGCCTCGGCCCACTCGGCCTCGGCGACACGCCAGTCGCGCTGCAAGGGCCGATCGGCATGCTCAAGCGCCGCGGCATGCAGTTGCAGATGCGACAGGGCAGGCGCGGGACCCGCCTCGGTGGCGAGCAGACGTGCCCGCAACAGGATCATGTCCGCCGGCGTCGGCAATTCAAGTTGTTGCGACAGGGCCTCGACACGCGCAATCCAGTCGGCCGCTGCGCCGGACTCACCGGCGCGCCATTCGAGTTCCGCCCGGTGGCGCGCCAGGCGCAGGCGATCCACCTGGGCATTCTCGCGTACATAGACGGTCTCGGCGGCATCCATCGCCGCGCGCGCTGTCGACCAGTCCGAGCGATCCGCGGCCAGCAAGCCGAGATCCTCGCGCGTGTGCGCAGCCAGCACGACACGTGCTTCGGCCTCATGCCCGGCCAGGGCACGCCGCAGATATTGTTCGGCCTGATCCAGCTCGGTCAGATCGCGATACAGATTGCCGATGTTGTTCTCGGTAGCCGCCAGATCGGTCTCGCCGAGCCCGCGTTTGGCTTCGAGACTCGCCAGCCAATGGCTGAGTGCCTCGCGATCTTCACCGAGCCGGCGATAGGCAACGCCAAGATCATTCTCGCTGATCGCAATGGCATGCGCATCGGCGAGCGCGCGCGCGGCCGCGGCGCCTTCGAGAAAATGGGCGAGCGCAAGGCCGTAGTCGGCGCGCCGATAGGCCAGCAGGGCCCTGCGCCGGGCAAGGCGGTGTCCCGCCAATCGGTCAGTCACCCGAGCGAGTAGCTGTGCTGCCTCATCCAGATGCTGGTCGGCCGCAGTCAGCGCACCAGCGGCCGTGGCGAGTTCGGCCAGATGCATGCGCGCCTCGAAGCGCACATCGGCGCTATGCGCGGTCTGCAACGCCTGCGTACACAACGCCATCGCCTCGGCCGGCCGCTCATGGCGCGCGACCCGGCAATCGGCAATCGGATCAGCACTGGCCGCCGGCAACAGCATGACCAGGCAGAGCGTCAACAAATGCAACGACGTGCGCCGACCTGGCGCCCTTTTACGTATAGAGAAGTACACCCGGTGCTACCTCATCTCCAGCGACTCAGTCTGGCCCAGCCTGGCCCGTCCGCCCAGTGTAGGGCCGCCGGGCCCAGCAGGGACTGCCCGGCACGCGCATCGCGACGCTGGCCCCACCAAAGTCGCAGCCATTCGCAGTATTTGGGAACCTGTGGACAAGCCCCTGTTGGGAGCGAGCGCGTTGCAAGCAACGAGCGATGTGGCAAGGCAATCAAGTCACTTCCCCTGAAATTTCCTGCGGACTGGAGTCGATCGCGCAAGGCATCGTGGACGAAATTTGCTACCTTCGGCTCAGCGACAATGGAGTATCCCCATGCACGATGAACTCTACAGACGCGCAGCGCGCCTGATGAGTGCGCTGAGCGCGCGCAAGCCCGACCTGTCGCGGCGCGACGTACTGCAGGCCGCGATGGGCCTGGCTGCCGGCGCCATGCTGCCCGGTTCGCTGCGCGCCGCGACCACACCGAACCCGGCACGGTTTACCGCCTACCCGTTTTCGCTTGGCGTGGCATCCGGCTATCCACGTGCCGACCGGGTCACTCTGTGGACGCGTCTTGCACCCGAACCGCTACAGGCGCACGGTGGCATGTGGGGTGACGCCGTGCACCTCGATTGGGAAGTCGCCAAGGACGAGAAGTTTCGTCAGATCGTGCAGGCCGGCAGCGTGCGTGCCGCGCCCGAGTTGGCGCATAGCGCGCGCATTACGGTGCGTGGACTGCAGCCCGATCATGATTACTTCTATCGTTTCCTGTGTGCTGATGCAGTCAGTCGCACCGGCCGCACGCGCACCCTGCCCGGGCTGGACACCAGCCCGGAGCATTTCCGACTGGCCTTCGGATCCTGTCAGCACTTCGAGCAGGCCTGGTTCTCGGCACACCGCCACATCGTGGCCGATGACGTCGATCTGATGATCTTTCTCGGCGACTACATCTACGAGAGCAATTGGGGCGACGACCTGGTCCGCCGCCATGTCGGCGGCGAAGCGGCCAGCCTGTCGGCGTATCGTATCCGCCATGCGCAGTACAAGACCGATGCCGATCTGCAGAACGCGCACGCATCGATTCCATGGATCTACACCTGGGACGACCACGAGGTCGACAACGACTATGCCGGCGCGCAGTCCGAACATCTTGCGCCCTCGTTCCTGGCGCGTCGTGCCGCGGCCTATCAGGCCTTCTACGAGCATCAGCCGATGCCGCTCGACATGCATCCGGTTGGCGCCGACATGAAGATATATACCCAGCTGGACATCGGCCGGCTGGCACGCATCCACGTCGTCGACAACCGCCAGTACCGCAGCCCGCAACCCTGCCCGGGTGATTACAAGGGCGGCGGCTCGACCGATGTCCAGCCGAAGGACTGCGCGATGGTCAATGCGGCGACGCAGACCATGCTGGGCAGCGCACAGGAAGCCTGGCTGGACCGATCGTTTGCCGAATCAGGCGCACAATGGAACCTGCTCGCGCAGCAGACACTGTTCGCCAAATTCGACGGTGCACCCGGCCCTGAGCGACTGGTCTGGACCGATGGCTGGGATGCCTATCCGGCGGCGCGCAACCGGCTGCTGCAGGGTATGCGCAAGCACAAATTGCGCAATCCGCTGATCCTCGGCGGAGATATCCACGCCGCCGTCGTCGCCAATGTGCACGCCCAATCCGAGGACATCCGCTCTGCCGTCGTCGCCGCCGAGATCTGCGGCACATCGATTGCCTCGCAGGGCTGGCCGGCGGAGAAATTCGATGGTCGTCTGCCGGAGAATCCGCACGTGCTCTATGGCGACACAACAAAGCGCGGCTACACCGTGCTCGATCTGAACCGGACCCGTTGCGCCGTCGAACTGCGCGTCATCGGTAACGAGAAAAAGGCCGATAGCGCGGTCACAACCGCAGCAAGTTTCGTTGTCGACGACGGCAAGCCGGGAATTCGCCAGACTTGAGTCGATTGGAGAAAATACGGAGCTTTTGCCGCGGGTACTGGAGCCCGGTTCGCGTAAAGGTATAGGCCTCTCTGCGATCCGGGGCCGACCATGCCACGCCTGCTTCTGCTGCTGCTTTTCGCCCTGCCCGGGCTGGGCTGGACCGAGCCCGCCAGCTATCGCTGGCAGGTTCTGATCGCTACCGACCAGAAACCCGATACCGGCTGCGCAGTCAGCTTTGACGGCCGCAGCGAAGCAGGCGTTGATGCCCGCGTCATCGCGGTGTCCGACCGCAACCAGGTCAGCAACGTGGTTGTCGAATTTTGCCAGAACGGACAATGGCAGCAACGCGAGGTCCAGGAATCCGGCGCAATGCTGCAGTTCGACATCGCCGGATCGGGCGGCGACCTGATCGAGTGGTCGATCGCGCGCGCTCATTTCGAACGCTATCCGCAATTGTCGATGCGCGTGTCCGCCGAGCGCCTCGATCGACCTGCGCTGGATCGCCTGGGACCGGACAGTCAGTTCACTGTACTCAATCTTGAACTGGGCGCAGCGGCCGAGCCGGTACCCGTGGCTGATGGCGCCCTGGTGCTGGCCGGTTGCATCCTGCTCGCCGGCGTCATTGGATTGAGACCCGGACTGCCGCGCTCGCTGATCGCGGGCCTGTTGCTGCCCGTGCTGCTGATCGGCCCTGGCTCGACCACCATCGCCGCGATCAACGAAGTCGCGCCGAGCCAGGTCGCGGCCCACGATCGGCTCAATGACAATGTCGGCCAGGATGCCGGAGTGGATATCGCGCATGCGCGGATCTCGGCTAATCCCGAACACCTCCGGTTCGCTGTCGAGGTCAACAACATCCAGGCGGATGCCTTGCCCGCGCCGGCGCGCGTGCTGTTTGTCGGCAACAGCCTGACCTATTACAACGAGCTTCCGCTGATGCTGAAGGCGATCGCCGCGCAGGCCGGTATCGATGTCGACACCGAAGCGGTCACCATCGGCGGCGCCAGCCTGCAGGATCATTACCGCGATCGAACTGCCTTGGCCGAGATTTCGCGCGGTCACTATCAATTGGTGATCCTGCAGCAGGGTCCGTCCTCACTGGCTGAAAGCCAGGAACATCTGCTCGAATGGTCGCAGCGATTCAACACCGCCATCCGCGCATCCGGTGCACGCCCTGCCCTGTACATGGTCTGGCCCGAACGTGCGCGCCTGGCCTACTTTGGTGCCGTGCACATGTCCTACCGCAATGCGGCGCTGGCCGTGGGCGGCATGTTCATTCCAGCTGGCGACACCTGGCTGCACGCCTGGCAGTCCGAGCCCGAACTCGCGCTGTATGGCCCGGACCAGTTCCATCCCTCGGCGCTCGGCTCGTATGCGGCTGCACTGAGCATGTTCGCCGAGTTGTTCCGGCGATCGCCGGTAGGCCTGCCGGCACGTCTGCACCTGACCAATGGCCAGGTGCTGCAGTTTGCCCCCGAGCAGGCGCGACTGCTGCAGCAGAGCGCCTGGCAGACCCATCTGCAATACGGTATCGCCGGTCACTGATCGCCGCAGCGCCGGCCCGGCGTTGAGGCCGGGCCCGCGCAGACTCAGTTCGGAGCGACAATCCGGATGCTGTCGTCGTATTCGTAGTCGGCAACCGTGGTCGATTCCTTGCCCATCGCCTTGCCAGTGCTCTCGACGCGCAGCGGATAGCCATCGACCACGCTCAGAAATATCTTGCTGGTGCCGCTGCTGTTGATGCCCATCACTTCGACGTTGAAATCGTAGGTGTAGACCTTGACCGGCATACCGCGCACGCTGTCGAGCCCGACGAACACTACGTTCTGCGTGCCTTCGATCGACTTGCGCGTCATCTCGGGTGTGTACTGGGCCACGATCTTCTGCATGTCGACCGGAATCTTCATCCATTTTCCGCCCGCGTTCATCCAGGTACCCGAGGGCAGAATGACCATCTCCGAGCCATCGGTTTTCATGTGGAACTGGTTGGGCCAGCGTACTTCCATCGTCGAAACGAGTGGCTTGCCCTTCTTGGTCGTGGTCGTACTGGTGACGCGGAAGGCGAGGTCTTGACGCTTGGTCATTTTCTCCCAGAGCGCTATGAGCTCCGCGCGTGCCGCCGGATCATCGGCGAACAGTGGTGGCGCAAACAGCGCGAGAATCAGCAACAGGGCACCAAACAGACGCAGGGTACGCTTGATCAACATGCAACTACTCCAGTCAGATAAAAATGAAGGCAAGCCCACGATGGCCTTGCACTCGCCACAATCCGCATATGCAGCGAGCAGTACCACCTTGCCGCGCGCCGCAATCGGGTCGATCAGAGCGCGGTTCCGGCCTTTGACAGCGGAATCATCCTGCGGATGCGGCAAGTGTATTGAATCCGGCACGTGAGGCCAGACGCATTGCACACGCTGGCTGCCTGTAGTACGTAAAACACACTCACTTCCGGACATCCCCCGGCGTGGTTACACTGCGCGCCCTTGTCGGGCTCGCTGACGCGGTTCAGGTTCAGCACGCGGGCCCGCCAGGTCCTTCCTCGTTCCGGAGTACGCCATGGTATTCGACATTCTCGCCAAAACCGGCCATGAACAAGTGGTGTACTGCCACAACAAGGATGCCGGCCTGAAGGCCATCATCGCCATTCACAACACGGTCCTCGGCCCGGCTCTGGGCGGTCTGCGCATGTGGCCCTACAAAACCGAACAGGATGCGCTGAATGACGTGCTGCGCCTGTCGCGCGGCATGACTTACAAAGCGGCAGTGTCGGGACTCAATCTCGGCGGCGGCAAAGGCGTGATCATCGGCGATCCCAGCAAGGACAAGTCGGAAGCACTGTTCCGCGCCTTCGGTCGCTTCGTCAATTCACTCAATGGTCGTTACATCACCGCCGAAGACGTCGGCATCGATGTCAATGACATGGAGTGGGTGCTCAAGGAAACCGAATTCGTCACCGGTGTCCACCAGGTGCATGGGGGTTCCGGCGATCCCTCGCCGTTCACCGCCTATGGCACGCTGCAGGGCCTGATGGCCTCGCTCAATGCCAAGTTTGGCGACGAGGAAGTCGGCAAGTACAGCTATGCCGTGCAGGGCATCGGCCATGTCGGCATGGAGTTCGTCAAGCTGCTGCGCGAGCAGGGCGCCAAGGTATTCGTCACCGACATCAACAAGGAATCGGTGCAACGCGCGGTCGATGAATTCGGCTGCGAGGCGGTCGGACTGGATGACATCTACGACGTCGATGCCGACGTCTATTCACCCAGCGCGCTCGGCGGAACGGTCAATCACAATACGATCCCGCGTTTCAAGTTCAAGGTGATCTGCGGTGCTGCCAACAACCAGCTGGCGACCGAAGACTGCGGCGACGAAGTCGAAAAGCGCGGCATCCTGTACGCGCCCGATTACGCCGTCAACGCCGGTGGACTGATGAACGTTTCGCTCGAAATCGATGGCTACAACATCGAGCGCGCGCGCCGCATGATGCGCACGATCTACCACAACCTCGGCAAGATTTTCACGATCGCCCAGCGTGATGGTATCCCGACCTACAAGGCGGCTGATCGCATGGCCGAAGAGCGCATCCACACCATCGGCAATATCCGTCTGCCGCAGATGGGCAATACCGGCACGCGCTTCCTCGGCCGCATGCGCGGACTATGACGACCGCAGACCGGATGCAGCACGGCGCCAATACGCCGCTGCATCCGGCCCAATTCGGGAGCAAGTACTGATGCGCGCCTTTCCGCTCGGTGAAGATATCGACCTGCTGCGCGAAAGCGTGCGCGCCTTTGCCGAAAAGGAAATCGCGCCGCGCGCCGACCGCATCGACCACGACAATCTGTTTCCGGCCGATCTCTGGCGCAAGTTTGGCGATATGGGCCTGCTCGGGGTGACCTTGCCGGCCGAGTACGGCGGCTCCGAGATGGGCTATCTGGCGCATCTGGTTGCGATGGAGGAAATCTCGCGGGGTTCTGGCTCGGTTGGCCTCTCCTACGGCGCGCATTCCAATCTGTGCGTGCAGAATCTCTACAACAATGCCAGCCCGGCCCAGCGCGAGAAATACCTGCCCAAACTCTGCAGCGGCGAACACGTCGGCGCCCTGGCCATGAGCGAGCCCGGCGCTGGCTCGGACGTGGTCGGTTCGATGAGCTGTCGCGCCGAGTTGCGCGGTGATCGCTACATCGCCAACGTCAGCAAGATGTGGATCACCAATGGCCCCGAGGCCGATGTCCTGGTGGTCTATATGCGCACCGCCGGCAAGGAATACAAATCGCGCGCGATGAGTGCCTTTATCGTCGAGAAGGGCATGCCCGGCTTCCGCACCGCGCAGAAGCTCGACAAGCTCGGCATGCGTGGCTCCAATACCTGTGAGCTGGTCTTCGAGGATTGCGAGATTCCCGCCGCCAACCTGCTCGGCGAGCTCAACCAGGGCGTCCAGGTCCTGATGAGCGGATTGAACACCGAACGTCTGGTCCTCTCCGGGGGGCCGCTTGGACTGATGCAGGCCGCGCTGGACATTTCCCTGGCCTATGTGCGCGAGCGTCGCCAGTTCGACCAGCCGATTGGCACCTTCGGCATCATGCAGGCCAAGCTTGCCGATATGTATACCGCCCTGCAGAGCGCGCGCGCCTTTGCCTACATGGTCGCAGCCGACTACGATCGCGGCGACAAATCGCGCATGGACCCGGCGGCCTGCCTGCTGCATGCCTCGCGTTCGGCGGTCGAGGTTACCCTGGAGGCGATCCAGTGCCTGGGCGGCAACGGCTACATCAATGAATACCCGACCGGGCGCCTGCTGCGCGATGCCAAGCTGTACGAAATCGGCGCCGGAACCAACGAAATCCGCCGCATGCTGATTGGCCGGGAGCTGTTTGCCGGCGCCCAGTGACGCTGTGTAGACAGAACCAGAATTCGTTGCTGAGTCTCTACAAATTCCCCGGCCATCGCTGCTAAGGTCGGAGCCATCGGATCTGGGGTGGAGTCGATCAATGGAATCCCTGTTTGCACCTGAACAGCCGGAAGCGCTTTCTGCCTGGAAGGTGATGATCATCGATGACGAGCCCGAGGTGCACAATGTCACCCGGTTGGTCCTCGGCAACTTCCGCTTTGAAAATCGCGGTATCGAGTTCATCCACGCCTACTCCGGCCATGAGGCGCGCGAGAAGCTGCGCAACACCTCCGATCTCGCGGTGATGCTGCTCGACGTGGTGATGGAAACCGATCAGGCCGGGCTCGATCTGGTCCGCTTCGTCCGCGACGAACTGGAGAACCATTTCGTCCGCATCGTACTGCGTACCGGCCAGCCCGGGCAGGCGCCCGAACAGGACGTGATCGCCAACTACGACATCAACGACTACAAGGAAAAGACCGAACTCACCGCGCAGAAACTGTCGACGATGATGTACGCCACGCTACGCGCGCATCGCGACATCATGACCATCGAGGCCAGCAAGCGCGGCCTCGAGCGGGTGATCGAGGCGTCGGCAAAAATCTTTTCGCTGCACGAATCGCACGAATTCGCCTCGGCGGTGCTCAGCCAGCTGACCAACCTGATGAGCATGGAACGCGGCGCGCTCTACTGCAAGGTGACGAAGCCGGCTGCCTCCGCGCCTGATCACTTCGTCGTGGCGGCAGCTACGGGAGACTACGCGCAGTTTGTTCACAGCAATGCCGACGAGGCGTTGCCACCACAGATTGCCGACTCGCTGCGCGAGGCCTATACCAACAAACGCCACCAGATCACCAAGGACCACTATGTCCTGCACTTCACCGACAGCCATCGCACCGAGAGCCTGCTCTATGTCGGCGAGGCCTGGAGTCTGTCGCCGCTCGACATGAAACTGGTCGAAGTGTTCTGCACCAATGTGTCGATCGCTTTCGAGAACTTGCATCTGCAGCGCGAGCTGTTCGAGGGCCAGGTCGAGATGGTCACCTTGCTGGCCGGTCTTGCCGAGAGCCGATCGCGCGAGACCCTGGCTCACGTCAAGCGAGTCGGTATGGTCGCCGACATGCTGGGCGAGGCTTGGGGGCTCGACCCGAAGGCGCGCGAGATGCTGCGTTATGCCGCGCCACTGCACGACATCGGGAAAATCGGCATACCCGATGCCATCCTGAACAAGCCCGGCGCGCACACGCCGAACGAAACCGAAGTGATGCGTACTCACGCCTCGCTCGGCGCCAACTGGTTGTCCGGATCGCGCCTGCCACTACTGCAGCTAGCCGCCATCGTTGCCGAAGACCATCACGAGAACTGGGATGGCAGCGGTTATCCGCGCGGGCTCAAGGGCGAGGAAATCTCGATTGGCGGCCGCATCACCGCGCTGGCCGACGTATTCGATGCCCTCGGCTCCAAGCGCTGCTACAAGGAAGCATGGCCGCGCGAGGAGATCCGCGAATTCATCCGCGGGCAATCGGCGATTAAATTCGATCCGCGCCTGGTCGACATCCTGTTCGCACACTGGGATCGCGCGCACGCCATCCGCGACCTGCTGCCGGACTGATCCGCCACCAGTTATTCAGGCAGCAACCGGGGCGCGCTCGAGCGGAAAGCGGATGATGAAGTGAACACCTTGGTCGGGCGCGCTCTCGCAGCGCACCGAGCCGCCGAGCAGGCGAGTCACCAGATTGAACAGGATGTGCATGCCGAGCCCGCTACCGCCCTGACCGCGTTTGGTCGTGAAGAAGGGCTCGAAGATCCGCTGCCGGACTTCTTCGCTCATTCCGCTGCCGTCATCGCGATAGTCGATATCGACATCGCCATCTCGCAGTTGCACGCTGATACCAATGAGGCCCGCGTCTTTGTGCTCGAAACCATGCGCCAGCGAGTTCATCACAAGATTGGTGATCACCTGATAGATCGCGCCTGGGTAGGTGTCGATTTGCACGCCCTCGGCACAGTCGATCTCGACCCGATGTTGGGATTTGCGCAGACGCGGCTGCAACGAAGTGAGTATCTCGTCGAGATACACCGCCAGATCGATCCGGCGACGCTCTTCGGTGCTCTGGTCGACCGCAACCTGCTTGAAACTCTTGACCAGATGATCGGCGCGGCGAAGATTGCGCAGGATCAATTCACTGCTTTCAGTGGCCACCGCAAGATAGCTATCGAGGTCGCTGCGCTTCATCTCGGCGCCTGCCAGAAGCCCAAGCAGTCGGCGGGTCTCGCCCTGCAGATGAGAAGAGGCGGTTACCCCGATGCCCAGTGGGGTATTGATCTCGTGGGCGACGCCAGCGACCAGGGCGCCAAGTGCCGCCATTTTTTCAGATTCGACCAGTTGCTTCTGGGCCTGGCGCAGATCATCCAGTGTGCGCCGCAAATGCTCGTTGGCGAGGCGAAGATCGCGGGTGCGGCCTTCGACCCGATGCTCGAGATCGACATTGATCCGTTGCAGTGCTTCCTCCTGTTCCATCAACTCGGAAATATCGCGCGATACGCCGCTCATCCAGACCGCGCGACCCTGCTCATCGCGCTCGGTAACCTTGCCGTACGAGAGCGCCCACAACCAGCCGCCCGCCTTGAGCGCAACCCGATAGCGCGCCTTCATCCGCTGGGTCTGCCCTTTGACCAGTCCGGAAAAAGCCGCCAGAAAGGTGTCGCGATCGGCCGGGTGAATGGCATCGAAGACCTGACTGGTTGGAATCGGCGCATCATGGTTGGGCAGCGCGATGCCCAGATGTGGAACGATCCGGCGAAAACTTGCGCTTGGTAGATCCACCTCCCAGATCTCGTCGCCTGAGGACTCCAGCGCCAACGACAGATGTTCCTCGCTGGTCCGCAGGCGCTCGGCCGCTTCCAGTTTGGCCGCTGTTTTGGCCAGTCGCCGGCGCAGCACCCAGCCACCGGTCAGCACAATGCCGAGCACGCCGATGCTCAGACCGGTGATCACTTGCCAGGCCAGCAACTGGCTCATCAGGGTATCTGCGCTGGCGGCCGGGCTGAGCGACAGCCCGGCTAGCAGACAGACACAGATGACGGGGGCTGCAGGCGTTCGGGCATCAGGCGGACAGCGCAGGTCGGGCATGGCGCAGGCTAGTTCGCTGCAGTCGGCAGAGCAAGCGCGCTGCGGCCATGACCAGGGCGACCAGGCGGCCGCGTCTGCTGCGGCCAGAGCAAGGGTTCGAACCAGGGTCCGATTTGCCGCAGCGCACAACCGGGTCCATAATCGGTCGTCCACCCCATCCGCTAGGGAGCATTCCATGTCTGATGCCATCGTGATCGTCGGTGCCAAACGCACCCCCATCGGTTCCCTGCTCGGCCAGTTCACCGGATTCCCGACGCCCAAGCTCGGCGCCACCGCTATCCAGGCCGCGCTGACGCAAAGCGGGCTGGCCGCGGATGCGGTATCGGAAGTGATCATGGGCTGCGTCTTGCCGGCCAATCTGGGCCAGGCGCCCGCGCGCCAGGCAGCGCTTGCCGCCGGATTGCCCGCGTCCGCCGGTTGCACCACGATCAACAAGGTCTGCGGATCGGGCATGAAGGCGATCATGCTGGGCCATGATCTGATCAGCGCCGGCAGTGCCGATGTCGTCGTCGCCGGCGGCATGGAATCGATGACCAATGCGCCACATCTGATTCCCAACAGCCGCTCCGGCAACCGTTTCGGCAATTTCGAGGCGATTGATCATATGGCCTGGGACGGTCTGCAGAATCCCTATGACAAGCAGGCGATGGGCGTGTTCGGCGAGATGTGCGTCGAGAAATACAGCTTCAGCCGCGAGGCCCAGGACGCGTTCAGCACCGAGAGCGTGCAACGTGCGCTCGCCGCCGCTGGCAATGGCAGCTTCGCCGACGAGATCGCCGCAGTCACTGTGCCCGGTCGCAAGGGCGACGTCGTCGTCGACAGCGATGAAGAGCCGGCCAAGTGCGATATCGGCAAGATCGCCAGTCTGCGCGCAGCGTTCAAGAAAGACGGCACGATTACCGCCGCCAGTTCCTCGAAGATCTCCGATGGTGCAGCAGCCACGGTGCTGATGCGCGCATCGGCCGCGCAGGCTCAGGGGATCACCGTGCTCGCCCGCATCGTCGGTCACACCACCCATGCCCAGGCGCCGGAGTGGTTCACCACCGCGCCGGTCGGGGCGATTGCAGCACTACTGAAGAAAGTGAACTGGACCGTTGCCGACGTAGACCTTTTCGAAATCAATGAGGCTTTCGCCTGCGTGCCCATGGCCGCGATCACTGAACTCGGCATCGATCGCAGCAAGGTCAATGTCCATGGCGGTGCCTGCGCGCTCGGTCATCCGATCGGCGCCAGCGGCGCACGCATCGTCGTCACCTTGATCAATGCACTGAAAATCCACGGCAAGAAGCGCGGGATCGCTTCCCTTTGCATCGGCGGCGGCGAAGCAACCGCGCTTGCCATAGAATTGCCATAAATCGCCTTACCATTGGCTATTGCGCGTGTAAGATGCCGCCGACCTTCTCATGTCCGCGCTTGGATGGCAGGCCAGTCGCCGAGTCGGATCGGGTCAAAAACTTACCGACAACTCCTTGGAGAAAACCATGAATTTGAACCAAATTGCTTTGCTCACCGCGCTCGCCATTGCGCTGGCCGCCTGTGGCGGAGACGCTGCTCAAGACGCCGCCAAGGATGCTGACAAGGCTGCTGCCGAGGCTGCCGCTGCTGTCCAGCAGGCTGCAGACACCGCAACCGATGCCGCTGCTGAGGCCGCTGCCGCTGCCGATGCCGCCGCTGCTGCTGCGACCGACGCTGCCTCGACGATGGGCGACGCAGCAACCGACGCCAGCGCAGCTGCCGCCGCCGCCGCTGATGCCGCCGTGTCGGCTGACGCTGCTGCCGACACCGCTGCCGCTGCAACCGATGCCGCTGCTGCGACCGACGCTCCGGCTGACGCACCGAAAGAGTAATCGTCTGCGGCTCGCCGCTCACATTACGCGTTGAACAAAAACCGCCGGCTTGCTGGCGGTTTTTTTATGCCACGAAAATCTGCTACGCAGTTTGTCCAGGCATCACGGGCAAGCTCGCGCAGCCACGGCGCGTAAGCTGGCCGGAGCCCGCGCTAAACTAGGTTATTGCCGACGAGTGTGCCTCATGCCCCGCATCCAATCCGAAATCGACCTTCGTTCCGCCGACTTTCTGGCCAATGCCGATCAGTTGCGTGGAGTGATCGAGGATCTCAACCGTGTGCTGCGCCAGATTGGCGGAGGTGGCGGCGAGAAGGCACGCACGCGGCATACCGAGCGCGGCAAGTTGCTGGCGCGTGACCGGATCCGTGGCCTGCTCGATCCAGGCTCGCCCTTTCTCGAGCTGTCCGCCCTGGCCGCTTACGACATGTATGAAGGCCAAGCACCGGGCGCCGGCATCATCACCGGCATCGGCCGTGTCCACGATCAGGAAGTCATGGTCGTGGCCAACGATGCCACCGTCAAAGGCGGGACCTATTTTCCGATGACGGTAAAAAAGCATCTGCGCGCGCAGCAGATCGCCGAGGAAAATCACCTGCCCTGCATTTATCTGGTCGATTCCGGTGGAGCCTTCCTGCCATTGCAGGATGAAGTATTTCCCGATCGCGAGCATTTCGGCCGGATCTTCTACAACCAGGCCCGCCTGAGCGCGAAAAACATTCCGCAGATCGCCGTGGTGATGGGCTCGTGCACGGCCGGCGGTGCCTATGTGCCAGCGATGTGCGACGAGTCGATCATCGTGCGTGAGCAGGGCACCATTTTTCTTGGCGGACCGCCACTGGTGAAAGCCGCGACCGGCGAAGTGGTCGATGCCGAATCCCTCGGCGGTGCCGAAGTACATTGCAGTATCTCGGGCGTGACCGATCACTTCGCCGAGAACGATCAGCATGCGCTGGCGATCGCGCGCGAAATCGTGCTGCATCTGAATCGGCGCAAACAGTTGCCGGTGCTGACCCGCGCAAGTGTCGAGCCGCGCTACGCCAGCGAAGAAATCTACGGCATTGTGCCGCGCGATACGCGCCGGCCGTTCGACATCCGCGAAATCATCGCACGCATCGTCGATGGCTCGGAACTGCAGGAATTCAAGGCGCGCTTTGGCAAGACCCTGATCTGCGGCTTCGCTCATATCCACGGCTATCCGGTCGGCATCATCTCCAACAATGGCATTCTATTTGCCGAATCCGCGCTCAAGGGCGCGCATTTCATCGAACTGTGCAACCAGCGCAATATTCCGCTGGTTTTCCTGCAGAACATCACCGGCTTCATGGTCGGCAAGAAGTATGAGAACGCCGGCATCGCCAAGGACGGCGCCAAGATGGTGACCGCCGTCGCCTGCTCGCACGTACCCAAGTTCACCGTAATCATCGGCGGCAGCTTCGGTGCCGGCAATTACGCGATGTGCGGCCGCGGCTACCAGCCGCGCTTCCTGTGGATGTGGCCGAATGCGCGCATCAGTGTGATGGGCGGCGAACAGGCCGCATCGGTACTGGCCACCGTCAAGCGCGATGGCATCGAAGGCCAGGGCGGCAGCTGGAGCGAAGCCGAGGAAGCCGCATTCAAGTCGCCAATCCGTGACCAGTACGAAGCCCAGGGACATCCCTACTATGCCAGTGCACGACTCTGGGACGATGGCGTGATCGATCCCGCCGATACCCGCCGCGTGCTCGGCCTGGCGCTGTCAGCCAGCTTCAATGCGCCAATCGAGCGTGAGCGGTTTGGCGTGTTTCGGATGTGATCCGGCGATCGAACCTCGATGGTCTGCACCTGGAGGGCGTCGCTCCCGCGACGCCTGGTGATACCGATAGGCAATCGGCAAGCAAAGAGCGGCCGCGCAGGAGGGCGGCCCTCCGTGCCGGCGGAGGGCGTCGCTCCCGCGACGCCTGGCAACTACCGACAGGCCATCAGCCAGCGTGCATCGAAGCTTTGATCAGAAGCCCGCGATCAGTGCGGCAGTATCGAGAGAAAGCCACAGCAGCCGCGCAGGAGCGCGGCCCTCCGTGCCGGTGCTGGGACTCGAGCACATCGCTACGACCCGCCCGTGGCCGGCGTCAATTGCAGAACTGCGCCCGCATCGCCTGTGCTTCTGGCATCCAGCCGCGCAACCGATCGATGCGGCTGCCGCTGCTCGGATGGGTCGACATGAACTCGGGCGGACGCTGGCCGCCGAGGGCGCCCATGCGCTCCCACAGACCAATCGATTCCTCGGGGTCATAGCAGGCGGCCGCTGCAAGCAGCAGACCGACGTAGTCGGCCTCGGATTCATGATCGCGCGAGAACGGCAGCGTGATCCCGTACCTGGCGCCGGCACCGAGCGCGGCCATCACCATCTGCTGCTGACGGATGTCCAGATCACTGGTCGACATGCCAGCGGCCAGCGTACCGATCTGCATCAGTTTCTGTTGCGCCATCCGCTCCGATCCATGGCGCAGCAGGGCATGGGCGATCTCATGCCCCATCACGGCTGCGAGTGCATCGGCGTTCTTGGCCACCGGCAGGATGCCGGTATAGACCGCCATCTTGCCGCCGGGCAGGCAGAAGGCATTCACCTGCTCCGATTCGATTACCGCGACGGCCCATTCGAATTTGTCCCATTCGGTGCGGCTGGCCACGCCCTTGCTGGCGCTCAGTGCCTCCTCCACACGCGGTCCGACCGCGATCAGCCGACGCGCGATGTCCTCGATCGGCTGCACGATGCGCGGATCGCGGACCAGTTTCGAGTCCGCAACAATCTGCTCGAAGCTGGCGATGCCCAGCGCGACTTCCTGATCTATGCTGGTCTCGATCAGCTGCTTGCGCCCGGTGAAGGCGGCATCCTGACGATGGCCAAAATAGTAGTAACCCAGGTAGGCGCCGAAAACCAGCAACACCCACCAGCGCATGCCACCGCCACGGCGCTGACCACCCAGACCGGAGCGGCCATCCGCTGAACTTCCGCGACGCAGTGGACCCATGGGCTACCCCTAATCTTGCCGGCGCACGCTGCGCCCTGAGGCAGCCATTGTAAGCAGGTCGAGCGGTCTGGCGCGCGGCGGGACGAAAATTACAGATCGCGGACCACGCGGAAGCCGATACGCGCGCTTCGCGTCTCCTCTCCGGCATTGGCCCGGAACGCCGAGCGCGACTGATCCGGCGCGCTGCCCCAGGACGAGCCGCGCACGACACGCTTGCCGCAACCGCGATTGACCCAGGCCACGGCATCCTCTGGCGCACGCAGATAGTTCTCGTGCCAGCAGTCTTCCACCCACTCGGAGACATTGCCGATGAGGTCGTGAATACCGAACGCATTGGCACTGAACTGGGCCACCGGCGCCGGTCCCCAATAGCCATCACGGTACCGTTTGAAGGCCTTGTCCCACTCGCGCTTGCTGCGCGAGCGATCGCCATCGCCGGTCACATTGCCCATCACCTTGGGTGGGGCGCCCTCACCCCAGGGGTAGGCACCCGTGCCACCGGCGCGCAGCACGTACTCGAATTCCACTTCCGAAGGCAGGCGATAACGCAGCCCAGTCTTTTCGGCCAACCAGCTGGCATAGGCATTGGCGTCCACCCAGGAGAGATGCACGACCGGGTCGTTGGCGCGCGCCTTGCCCCCGGAATAATCATTCTCCCAGTCGATCCCGTTGCGACTGACCAGACGCCCGCTCTGCTCGTCGTAGTAGCGCGATGAACCGACGCTCTGCGCCACCGTGACATAGCCGGTCGCACGCACAAACCGACGGTACTCGGCGACCGTGATCTCGGTGGTCGCCATCGCGAACGGCCGCACAATCCTGACCTCGCGCACCGGACCTTCGTTGGCCTTGCGCTCCTTGTCGCTCTCGTTCGAGCCCATCATGAACTCGCCGACCGGCACCACCACCAACTCCGGACCCTCACCGCTGCGATCAACGTACGGATCCCGAATGCGTTCGCCCGGCTGAAAGCGACCGTAGAGGCTGGCATTGGCAATCAGCTTGTTGAGGCTGGCCATTGCATCCAGTTCGGCGCCCAGCTGGCCTGCACGCTGCAACAGCGCGCGTGCTCCCACGATATCGCGCGCGGCCAGTGCCGCGTCCGCACGCGCCATCAACACCGCCGCATGCTGGCTGCGCAGATCATCCAGCCGTTCCTGCACCGGGCGCACCTCGTCCGAGCCGGTCTGCAGGGCAGCGGCCTCGCTCGCCATCAGCTGGGCACGCACGAAATCCTCTTCCGAGGCGGCGTTGAGCGCCATCTCGAGCAACTGCGACTCGATCGCCGCCATGCCCTTGCGCGCAGCTCGATTACGCGGATCAAGGCTGAGCACCTGTCGGTAGCTCTCACGCGCGTTGCCGCCGACCGGCTCGATATAGGCAGCCCGAGCCATCTGCTCGGCCGCAGTCTGCAACAACGGAGCGATCTGCGTGCCAAGCGCTCGCCGTGCTGCCAGCTTGTGCGCGCGCTGATCAGCGATATCACGCGCATTGAGCGCCTCGATCAATTCATTCGCGGGCCCGGCGTCACCCTCGTCCAAACCCGACTCAGCCTGCTTGAACAGGGTTTCGAGCACCGCGCCCTGACCGATACGCGCCTCGGAGTTGGCCGGATCGATCTGCAATGCCTTGGCATACCAGTCCATCGCGTTATCATCAGGCGGTGCCAGCCAATGTCGTTCGCGCACCGAGTCGGTCGCCTGCGCCAGCATTTCGGCCAATTGCTTGCGCGCTGCGGCGTCGAGTTTGGTCGGCTTGGCCAAAGCAATCTCGGCATCTGCCACCATGGGCGCAGTCGGATCGAGCGCATCGGGCGCATCCAGTTCCACTGCCTTGGGCATCGGCGCCGGGACCACTTCCACCACGGGTGCCGCCGCGCCCCAATCGGGCCAGCGAATCTCGGCGAGCAGCGGAAACAACCAGCGCCAAGCCATCGCGAACACAAGCAGACCCAGGCCAAATATGGCTCCGAGCATCTCCTTGCGTTGCGAACCCGCCGACATGTTATCCACCTGGCTTTCATTACACTCATCGCCAACATAGCCACACCACCCGCACGGAGGCAACCTTGAAGCCACAATGGATCGATCAACGCGTCAGCCTGGCTTCAGTGATCGAGCAGGTGCAGGCCAGCTCGCGGCATGTGATGGATACCGAATTCGAGCGCGTGCGTACCTTCTGGCCCAAGCTGGCCCTGGTCCAGTTGGCCCTGGGTGAGCGTATCGCGCTGGTCGATCCGCTCGCCTTCGACGATCTCTCCGCGTTTGGCGCAGCCCTGCACAACGGCGCGCCCTGGCTGATGCACAGTGCCAGCGAAGATCTGATCGCGCTCAAGCCGCTGTCGGCGGCGATGCCGCAGAAGCTGTTCGATACCCAGATCGCAGCCGCCCTGTGCGGCCAGGGCGCCGCCCTGAGTTATCAGAAGCTGGTCAAGCAGGAACTCGATGTAGACCTTGCCAAGAGTGAAACCCGCTCTGACTGGACGCGGCGGCCGCTGACCCACGAACAGATCGAATACGCCGCCGACGATGTCCGTCATCTTGATGCCCTCGCCGACCGTCTCGGCGATAAGCTGGAAAAACTAGGCCGACTCGACTGGCTCTGGCAGGACGGCGCACGCCAGATCAACGCGAGCTGGGAAATGGCCTATCCAGACAATCCGCATCACGAATTTCGCACCGCCTTCAAACTCAGTGACGAAGCCCAGGTGCGCCTGTGTACCCTGCTGACCTGGCGCGAACAGGTCGCCCGCAAGGAAGATCGTCCGCGCACCTGGGTGCTCGACAACGGACTCGCCATGGATCTTGCGCAAACCCCGCCGCGCACCGGTGCCGAACTGCTGAGCAAGGTACAGAGCTGCCGCGCCTTTCCACGCCGCCTGCTCGCCGAGGTGGTTGATCTGCTGGCAACCGCCATGCCGAGTGTCGGCTTCCTGCCAGCACCCGCACCGCTGGACCGCGACACCGAAGCGAGCATGAAGAAGTTGCGCGAGCGCATCGATCAGACGGCCGCCGAACTCGCCATCGACTCCAGCACCCTGTGCACCCGCCGCATGCTCGAAGCACGCATCCGCGAAGGCCGCTGGCCAAGTGACTGCACCGCCTGGCGTATTGACCTGCTCGAACCACTGACTACTGGCATCATCTAGTCGCGGCAGCGAGCCTGCAGTCGGACATCCCGGTGGAGATGCCAGCTTTCCTGTAGGGCATCTCTGTGAGATGCCAGCTTTCCTGCAAGGCATCTCTGTGAGATGCCAGCTTTCCTGTAGGGCATCCCTGTGGGATGCCATCGCCACACCGCGGCAAATTCAACATGGCATCTGACACAGATGCCCTACAACACCGCTGCCCATAAATTGACCGTGGTTCCTCCAGCGCGCCGAGAACTCGCCGCCGCACCCAAATATCAGAGGCGCAATTCGGCTGCGCTTGGCACAATGCCCACAGCGTCGCTATGATCCCGTCCAGCTCGGGTCGCTCCATCCACGCCCGAACCTGCATTGGGGCGGTAGCTCAGCCGGGAGAGCGTCGCGTTCGCATCGCGAAGGTCGTGGGTTCGATCCCCATCCGCTCCACCAATTGCCGCAGCACCACAGGACCGACCCAGCGCCGGTTTTTTCATTGCTGGGCCCTACGCTTACCGCTTCGGAATCGATGAGCCCGTGTCGATGCGGTGGTGCTGCTGCGCAGGAGTCAGCATCTCAGAGCCTGGTGAGCCAGGCAGCGGCGAGCGCCGGCGGACGCTTGCGGCTGTGGCTCGGTAGTTTGCGCATCTGAACGGAGCGATCCCTCCGCGACGGTTGGCGTGCAGGGCAACTGCGGCTATCGTTGGGCTTCTGTCGACTTTCTGGGGATGAAATGAAGACGTCAATTTTCTTGAGCACCCTCGGCGTGCTCGTGGCGGGTTTCGCGCATGCGGGAGCCGCTGACGAAACGCCTGCTCCGTTGCAGGGCACCTTTCGCTCTGCCTCGACTGCAGTCAAGTTCGATGTGTCGCCGCCACTGAGCGAAATTCCAATCAGGCCGCCGGCGGATTTGAGCGGTACGTTCTTTGGCTCGCTGATGATCGATCCGGATCCACCGGGCAAGCGCAGCTTCGGTCCGCAGGATCAGGATGGCCGCGTGCAGCGGGCGCAATCCAGCGGCACGACGATCCCGGCACCGAGTGCTAACTTCAACGTCGGCGTCGGCACAGCCAATCCGCCGGATCCAGTCGGTGATGTCGGCCCGACGCACTATGTGCGAATGGCAAATGCATCGTTCCAGATTTTCAACAAGACCACTGGCGCTTCGGTTTTCGGGCCGGCCAATATCAATACCCTGTTCGCCGGCTTCGGTGGCGCCTGCGAAACCGAGAACGCGGGCGATCCGATCGTGCTCTACGACCAGATTGCCGATCGCTGGCTGTTGACCCAGTTTTCCGACAGCGCCGGGCCCGGGTTCTTCAATTGCGTGGCGCTTTCGACGACCAGCAATCCGCTCGGAACCTACTCCCGCTGGGCGTTTTCGACGGCGACCTTCCCGGACTACCCCAAGTACGGCATATGGCCGAACGCCTATCTGATCAGCACGCGCGAAGTGAATGCCGGCGTGATCGGCGCCTACGCCATCGATCGCGCGGCGATGCTCGCCGGAAATCCCTCACCTCCGCTGATCCAGTTCATCGTGCCGGTCAATGAGTTCTCCGGCGATGGCCTGTTGCCCGCCGATCTCGACGGATCAACACCTCCGCCCATGGGTGCGCCCGGTTATTACCTGGGCTCGATGGACAATGGCGGGCCTTACGGCGCCGTCGCAGATGCACTGAGTCTCTGGGAGTTCGACATCAATTTCGCGGTGCCGGCGTCGTCGACATTTACCCTGGTCGACACCATCCCGATCGCTTCCTACGACACAATCTTTCCCTGCGAAGGGCGTTCCTGCATCCCGCAGCCCGCGCCGCTCGGAGCCGTGGATATTCTGTCGTATCGTCAACGCCCAATGCATCGTGCCGCGTACCGCAACTTCGGCAGCTATCAGTCGATCGTTTCCAACCAGTCGGTCGAAGCGGGTCCCGCCATGGCCGGTATCCGCTGGTGGGAAATCCGCAATCCCGGCGCCAACTCGGTGCTGTATCAGGACAGCACCTATGCGCCCGGTCTGACCGATGGCCTGCATCGCTGGATGGCATCGGTTGCGCAGGACGCCTCTGGCAATATCGGCATGGGCTTCAGCGCCGGCAGCTCCACGGTGTTTCCGAGCGTGCATTACACCGGACGCCTGCAGAGCGATCCGCTCAATACGATGGCGCTCGGCGAAGGTATTTTTGTCACCGGCGGTGGCGGTCACAGCGCCACCACGCGTCGCTGGGGCGACTACACCTCGATGAATGTGGACTCCAGCGATGACTGCACCTTCTGGTATGTCAACGAGTTTTTCGCCGCCACGGGTACCACCTGGACCCTGCGCGCAGGTGCGTTCAAGTTTCCCGACTGCGGCAGTCCAAACCTTGGCGTAACCGCCTTGCCGATGCGGCAGGCGATCTGTACGCCAGCCGACGCCAACTTCGATGTCGAGGCGAATGCCTACAGCGGATTCACCAGCGATACTGTGCTCTCGGTGACCGGGGTTCCGGCGGGAGCGACGTCATCGTTCTCACCGGCCATCATCAGTCCGGCGCCGGGTGTGTCCACGCTGACCATCGGCAATACCGGTGCGGTTGCGGCGGGCAGCTATACGATGACCGTGACCGGAGCCAGCGCAGCGCCGCTGCTTTCGCGTTCGCGAACGGTGGATCTCGATGTCTTCACCGCAATCCCGGCAGGGCCCACCGCCGTCTCGCCGGCACCCGCTGCGGAAGGCGTATCGTTTGGCCCCACGCTCAGCTGGACGGCTTCGGCCCAGACCAGCAGCTACGTTGCCGAGGTGGCGACCGACCCGGCTTTCAACAGCATCATCTACACCAGCCCCGCGACCACGGCGACGTCGGTCAAGTTGCCGGCCATTCTGAGCGAGGCCACGACGTATCACTGGCGAGTCCGCGGCACCAATATCTGCGGCACCGGCACCCATTCGGCGACATCGACATTCACCACGCGCTTTGCTCCTGGCATCTGCGGACCGATGCAGGAAATCGTCACCGGCTTCTCCGACGACATGGAGAGTGGTGTGAATGGCTGGACCACGGACCCGGTTTCCGGAACCACCTGGACACGTACCGGCGCACGCCCGAGCAGCGGTGCTTTCTCGTGGCTGGCAGTCGACGTGGCAACCACATCGGACCAGCGACTGATCTCTCCTGCGATCATGATCCCGGCCGCGCTTGCGGCACCGACGCTGCGGTTCCGTCACGACGTATCCATGGAACCCAATACGGCGACCAGCTGCTGGGACGGTGGCTTTGTCGAGATATCCACCAATGGTGGCTCCAGCTGGACTGCGCTCGACCCATCCAGTCAGCTTGAGGATATCTACGAAGGCCCACTGCCGACCGGCGAGCGCGCCTGGTGCGGCACCCAGCCCTACTCCACGGCCAGTTTCGATCTGGGCGACTACATGGGCCAGAGCGTGCGCTTCCGTTTCCGCGCCCGCACCGACAGTTCGGTCGGCCTCGCTCCGCATGGCTGGTATGTCGATGATGTCCGCATCGAGAATTGCGGCATCAGCGATACATTGTTCCGGAACGGATTCGAGTAGTGCAGCGTGCATTCGTCGTGCCTCGCGCGGCGAATGCATGAATGTCCAGTCTTGAGATGCCACGCCACCTTTGCAGTGATGCAAGGGTGGCGTGTTTCGTTCTGGGCCGACCGTGCCACGGACGCAGTGCAGAACCGCTGTGCGATCCCCTTGCGCTTGTATCGGTGGGTCGCGCACGGAGTGCTACGCGAAGGAAACGAGGCAATGGCATCAAGCCATTGATCACCACCGGCAATGCCGGCATCGACACCATCGCCTGCCGAGCGTCGAAGCGCCAACTGCGAACTGGGAGCAACTGTGATATTTGCCAGTTCAATCCGAAGAGTTCCCGATCGACACCGAAATCTGAGTACGCTGGGGCACCCACAGCGTCGCTGGTTTGCCGGTGTCTGCGCGGCCTCGATTTCTCTGCCATCCAGGAGTCCATGATGCGCGTCGCCTTGAACCTTGCACTGCTCGCCACCAGTCTGCTCGCCACCGTCCCGCTCGGCGCGCGTCCAGCCCTTGATGAGGCCACGCTGAAACGCATCGCGGCCATCGAACCTCAGTTGATCGCCTGGCGGCGCGATTTTCATGAACATCCCGAACTTGGCAATCGCGAAGTTCGCACGGCCGGCATCGTCGCCACGCACCTGAAGAAACTCGGGCTGGAAGTCAAAACGGGTGTGGCGCATACCGGTGTCGTTGCTGTACTGCGCGGTGGTCGCCCGGGACCGGTGATCCTGCTGCGCGCCGATATGGATGGCTTGCCGGTTACCGAATCGGCCGATCTGCCGTTCGCATCGAAGGTGCGCACAAGCTACAACGGCAGTGAAGTCGGCGTCATGCATGCCTGTGGTCACGATACCCATACTGCCATCCTTATGGCGGTTGCCGAGGTGTTGGCAGCGCAACGTGCCGATCTGCCTGGCACGGTGAAGTTCATGTTCCAACCCGCGGAAGAAGGCGCGCCAGAAGGCGAGGAAGGCGGCGCCGAATTGATGATCAAGCAAGGCGTGCTGGAAAATCCGAGTGTTGACGCGGCGTTTGCACTGCACATCGATTCCGGACTGGAGACCGGGCATATCGGCTGGCGCAGTGGCGGCGTCTATGCGAGCGTCGATGATTTCCGCATCGTGGTGAAGGGCCGCCAGTCGCACGGCGCCTATCCGTGGAAGGGCGCCGATCCGGTGGTCGCCTCGGCCTACATCATCACCGCCCTGCAGACGATCGTCAGTCGCGAGATGCAGCTCACCCACAATGCCGCTGTCGTCACCATCGGCAAGATCAGCGGCGGTGTGCGTTCGAACATCATTCCATCCGAAGTGGAAATGATCGGCACCCTGCGCGCGCTGACGCCGGAAGATCGCACGCATCTGCACGACAGCGTGCGCCGCATTGCGACCAGCGTCGCCCAGAGCATGGGGACGACGGCCGAGGTGAAGATCCCGATGTCCTCGGCCTATCCGGTTACCGTCAACAACGTCGAACTCGCCGAGCAGATGCGCGCTGTTCTGGAAAGTGTCGCACCCGGAAAGATCATCAACCGCCAGGCTGTTACTGGCGCCGAGGATTTTGCCTTTGTCGCGGAGAAAGTACCCGGCATGTACATCGCACTCGGCGGGCGATCGGCGGCGATCAGCGAAGACGAGGCCCCTGGCCATCACACGCCCGAGTTTCGCATCGAAGAGGATGGCCTCGTGCTCGGCGTTCGCGCAATGACGGCGATGGCGCTGGGGTACTTGCAAGCGCAGGCACCGCAGCAACCCTAGGGGTTTCAGGCCTCAACCGCGCATGCAGTTGACACAATCGCCGCGGCGCAAGTAGTGCCCGCGGCGCTCCGCCACACTTCGGGCAAGCTTTCTGCCCACCCAACGGGGTGGGCTGCGTATCGCCAAATAGCGGCGATGATCTCCGCGACATGCGCATTGCGTAAGTGTTGATCAGGTGCGGCAGAACGCCGCGCCGACGAGTTGCAACATTCGTCATCAACTACAACTTACGCAAACGGAGAAAACCATGAAACGCATATTGCAACTGACCGCGCTGGCACTCGGCCTGAGCGCACTGGGCGGCACGCAGGCGAATGAACTGCGGCAAGCATCGAGCACCCCGGAATTTGGCAAGGATCTACACATCGACATCAGCGCTGGCCTGAGCAGCGAAGCCAAGCTTGCCGGCATCGCCGGCGAAGTCTGGCGCTGGAACGGCGTCGCCCGTTTCGAGGGCAGCGAGGCACCGGCCAGCCAGGCCGACGTAGCCCGCGCCAAATCGCAATCAGGATCGGTCCGCAGCGGTGACAATGACAAGGGCGGCACGCACCAGCGCTGGATCGCGGTCAATGTCGACACCGGGTTCGAATACAGCGTGGAAATGCCGCGGGAATTTGCCCATCAGATCCATCGTTACGCCGAGTCCACTGGCAGCAACATGGGCAATACGCTCGCGGCCGACACAGCGCCGGAGCTTCGCAATGCACTGCCCGAGGCCAAGGGCTGGAGCAATGGTCAGGACACACGCACGCGCCGGTTCGACAACACCAGTTTTCCGTTTCGTGCTATGGGTCAGATGGGTGGTGGCGATCGTTCGGGTTGCTCAGGCACCTTGATTGCGCGCAACATCGTGTTGACCGCCGCGCATTGCATTTACAGTCTTGACGCCGCCGCCTTCTATTCGAAGGCCGCAACCCGCTTCCGTCCGGGACGCGAGGGCGACTGCAACACTGCCGCCTGCCAGCCCTATGGCGAACACAATGCGATCTGGTATTTCACGCCTGCTGAATACCGCGAAGACAGCAACCCCTGGCCCTACGACTACGGCATCATGGTGGTCGGTAGCTATCCGGGCGATCAGACCGGCTGGCTCGGCTACTACGCGCTGGGCGATGCTGCGCTCAAGGATTTCTGCGCTGATCATCTGTTCGGCAATGGTCGTTGCTTCAATCGCGGCTATCCCGCATGTGGTCTCTCGGGTGCTCCGGCCAGCTGCCAGCAGGGCTGGGCGTACCAGGATGAGAACAACTGCGAGATCGGCGGTTTTGGTTCCAAGGTCAAGGACGGCTGGAACTCCCGAGTGACGGTCAGTTGCGATCTGAGCGGCGGCCATTCCGGATCTGCACTGTTCACCGACATCTGGGCCAGCAACAAGAAGGTGGTATTTGGTGTTGCCAGCACGCAGTCGTGCACCACCTGCGGCCCGACCATCGATTTCCCGAATGCCTTCCGTCGCATCACCCCCGATGTGCTGGACGCAATCAGCTACTTCAAGGCGGCCTATCCGTAGTTCGTTTTCAAGATTGGGGTCAGTGCATCGTGGGCGATGCAACGGTTCACTGGCCCCGTTTTATAGCAAATTCTGCCGTCATTCCGATCGTGTGCCTGGGCCGCTTGCGGGGCCAAGTTCGCTCCAGCGTGGCAGGTCGTGCCTACGCCGACCATAGGCGTAGTAACACGCCATCGCCAGACCAAAGGCGCCGCCCGTACTGGCCGCGTAGAGCAAGGCGCCATGGAACGACAGGTCCAGCGTTGGCGCCAGGAAGAGCGTCATCAGCGCGCCAAACAAACCGCCGGTGAAGATCACGATGGTGAAAAATCCGATGAAATGCGGTGGCGGCACATTGACGCCCAGTCGCCATAACACATGGAACGCGGGTGGCGCGTAGTTGCTCGGCCAGATGCCGGTCTTGGCCAGTAGTGCAAGTGCAGCCTCACGTTTTTCGGATGCGGTCATCGTTGTTGCGTCCTATCGTCTGGTGCTGTCGTGAACCGGCTTGATCGTACCGTCGCCGCGGTGCGCCGGCGCAGTGAAATCCAGCAGTGCGCCCTGGTAGACCTCGTTCACCTCCGAGATCGGCTGGCCGTCGGCGGCTTCCAGCAGCGCGCTGACCTGGAACAGGGCCGCGGGAATCTCCAGCGGGTTCAGTTTGTCCGGGGGCAGATCAAATCGCGTGCAGGTCCAACCTGCGGGCATTGGCGACCAAAGTGTCTGCACCTGGATCGTGCGCCGCCTCGGCTGCAGGTCGGCGACGACTTTTCCAAATGGTGTATCGGTGGTTTCCAGCACACGGTTCATATCGGCGCTGAGGCGCTCGGGTACATACCAGTTGTCCGCTTTCGAAAGCACGTGCGCGCCGCATCGCAGCGCCACGCTCCGGTGGCGCAGCTGGCTGGCATCGCTCACGCGCAGGCGCTGCAATTGTTCGGCGCTCGGGGGTTTGCCTGGAGTCTGCACGCGATCGGCGACAATACGCGGTTCCGCCGCCATCGCGTGGTCACGACACCAGGCTTCGAGCACCAGGGTGGCGCTGCGGCTGTGCAGTAAGGCGAGATTCAGATCGAGCAGCAGGTTGGCCACATCCAAACGTGTCAGACAATCGTCGGGCCTTGACCCTGGTTCAAGCGCCGGCGCCGGTCCGCCCGCAATCAGCAGTGCCGCTGCGAATCCGGGCTTCCAAAGACCGATCAAGTGGCTCGCTGATGTCGCCATGAAAACTCGTTGATCCAAAGACGCAAGTATATTGCGAAGCCTTGTCCGATGAAATCGCCGGCGCGCTGCAGAACCACCGGACTGCCCGGTTTGCCCAGGGCACTGCGCTGCAGAGGCCGATCCCAATCGGCCTCGGGCTGCGAACCGGGAGGCCGGCTCTGGCACAATCATCGCGTATCCGGGCTCAAAGGAAACTTCGCCATGTCGCGTAGCGCCGCGTATCCGATCGAGGGTGGTTGCGATTGCCGATTCGTTCGCTATCGCCTGCAGACCGCGCCCATTTTCGTTCACTGCTGCCACTGCCGCTGGTGTCAGCGCGAAACCGGCGCCTCATTCGCGCTCAATGCGATGATGGAATCGGACCGGGTCAGCGATCTTGCTGGAGCACCCGAACTCATCGACACCCCATCGGCGAGCGGTGCCGGTCAGCAAATCGCGAGATGCCCGAAGTGTCGGATCGCGGTCTGGAGTCACTACGCAAGTGCAGGTCCGGTGACCAAGCTCGTGCGTGTCGGCACACTCGACGATCCTGACCTGCTGCCACCCGATGTGCATATTTTCACCGCGTCCAAGCAGCCCTGGATCGTGCTGCCCGATGGTGTCCCGGCATTCACGGAGTTCTACGACCGCGAGCAGGTCTGGCCGCCGGAAAGCCTGCAGAGACGCCTGGCAATCCTGCCGCTGATCGAGGCGTATCAGGCTTCGCGGCGCAGCAGGGCCTGAGCGCGCGCGGAAGATCGTTTCCGCGCTGGACAGCAATGAACGCCAGCAACCGCGCTTACGCGGATTCGCCAACGCAACTATTCGAATCCGTCCGCGAACAATACCGACCGCGACGCATGCGGCTTTACGCCCCACACTGGTTCGATATTCCATCCCGCTTGAATCTGATTCCAGTTCGAAGCTGCAATCATCCGTTGGTACGCCGCCAACGCGCCCGGCACGCCACGGTTGATCGCGTAGGCGATGGCGGGCTGCAAGTTGCCCCAATAACTGGTCGCCTCGGGAAAGTTGCCGCCGCGCAAATTGGTCGCGGCATCCGGAACATTGGCGCCACCGGTCGTGGCCTGGTAGATCGCGCCCCAGTCGGCATACCAGGGTCCGCCAGCACTGCTCCAGTTGGGCGTGTCGGAGGGAGCAACAGCGAGGTTGTACGGCGCCGCATCGCGATAATTGTATTGCTGTGCATCGCCTTGCGCGCCAAGCCGGCCGATGATGCTGCGTGCTTTCCACGCAAAGAACACATCGAGTTGCTGCACGGCATCGGTAGCCAATGGCAACTCGAAATCGGCGATCATGCCCCAGGCGGTGGTGAGAAAGTCTTCCATCCACGAGGCGTGCATATAGATGCCATCACCCGATGTGTAGTCGCTGTAGGGCGCACACACGCCTTGCGGATTCACCTCGGGCACTGCGTTCCCCGCATGGTAAGCACGTACATTTGCTTCGATGCTGGCGAGGAATTCCGCGCGCAATGGATCTGCGTCTGGCGTGATGCAGCAGGCCTGGCCCAGGGTGCGCAATGCCCACGCTGCCCCGCGCGTCGTGTTGGCGCCGACATTGGTTCGGAAGACGCCACCGACACCGCGCTGGACATCCGTCTGCTTGAGGAAATTCAGCGTCGCGGCGAACTGCATTTCCTCGCGGAAATACTGGCGTCCGCTGATCAGATAGGCGAGGTAGGACAACGATGGATGGTGTGAGCTTGCCCAGACCGGACCGCCGGCGCTGCCGGGCAGCGGCGTGTAACTGTTGCTGCTGCTCGAGCCGACACTGCCGACGCCGCTGTTGTTTCCATTCAAGACCAGATTCGGATACTGCGAAAACGCCAAGGGCCGATTGCTGGTCTCGTCGCGGTAGTGAATGCTGTAGCGACCCGCACAGTAGGCATTGATCTGCACGGCCGCCGCCGCGCGCGGATCAGCACCGCTGCACAGATAGGCGACGTCCCATTCCGGCAATGGACCAATCGAGCGGTGATAGCCGGCGCTGCCCATCGTCGCCGGCAAGTTGGCCTGTGCCAGCGGTGTGTAGCTGGACACGAGACCGGCAAAGATCGGACTGTTGGCAGCGATCACTCCATGGTACGCCGGTAGCAGACGCGTACTTTGCAGGTAGGCGGTATCGTGGCGCACTTCGACCGGTACGGCACCGTCCAGCCAATGACAGAGCGTGGATCCATCCGCCAGCACCGCGCGGTTATGGTGTTCGAGACTCAGTGCAGCGGAGAACCGGGTGCTGCCAGCCAGAGTAAAGCTTGCCGTGCCGCTGCGCTGCGCAGGCGCCGGCACATTCAGATTGCCGTTCTCGATCCAGGGCAGAACCTCGACACTGCCGCCACGCCATAGCCTGACTTCAAACCAGGCAGACAGATGCAGATCTGCGCCCAGCGGTGCGTAGTAGAGCCAGGATGCGCATTCACTGCCAACGAACAGCGTAGCCACACGACCGCCAGTCCAGCGACCGGACTGGAACTGACTGGCGACGCCAATCAGGGCGCCGAGCTGCACGCTGCCATAGGGCGAGTAGGCAATCGTAGCGCTGACACCGCTCGCGATCAGATCGTTCTCATTCAAGTCGATGCCGACCGGAGCCGGCCCAGTCAAAAGTGGCAGGGTACGCGGCAGATTGGCGCTCAGATCCACGCGACCGCTGACCAAGGCGAACTTGACGCTGCCATCGCGCCAGCGATTGAGTACGTTCACTTGAAACTCGGCAATGTCGGATGCGATGAACTGGGCCGCGCCGACTGCGCCTTCGGCAAAGGCCTGGCCTACGCAGAACGGCGCCAGGCTGCGGGCCTGGGTCGAGCGCAGGTTCAGTGCCGGCAGCGACGATGCGCCCGTTGCTGCGCTGCTCGAGGGCGCTGACGAGGCAGCGTAGGCGCCAGTTGAAATCAGGCATGCCGGCCACTGCACTGCGACACAGGCAGCGGGAACGCTCAGGACAAAATCGCGTCGCGTCAGACCGTTGCTGGCACCCGGTGGGTGCTCGAAGGGTTTTCGATTCATGGGATGCCAGTTTCCATCATGCGCCGCGATCGCGGTCGCTCAGTTCTCAAAGCCATTGGAAAAGATGTCCACATCGGCAAGACGCAGGATGTAGCAGTTGTCGTCTATGCGATTGCAGGACACATGCACGCGCGACTGTGTCGAGTAGCGGAAACGACCGTAGATCCAGGTTGCGGCCGTTGGGCCACCACTGATCGTGCGCAGGCTGCAGGTCGAAGTGCTGGCATCGAGCAGGTAGACCTCGTTGCCGCCACGCCAGGCGACCAGACGGTCGAGTTCTGGATCGTAGTTCCAACCCACGGCATCGCTGTCCATGAACGCGCAGCTGGGCGTTGGGGTAGAGGTGAGGCTCAGCTGTGCCGTCGTGCTGGAAATATCGTAGCTGTGCAGGACGCGGCTACCGGCCACGAAGAAAAAATATCGGCGCAAGCCCGGATGGATGACGCCGCTCTTGTAGTCGTTGACGGCAAGGTCATTGTCGTTGGAGCGCTTGGTCCAGGCCTGCGTCTGCGGATCGTAGGAAAAAACATTGTTGGCATCACGCGCGTAGAGCAGGCCCGAGACCGGATCGTGCACAATCGAAAGGCTGAAGGCTGGCCGTGGCTGCACGGTTCCCGGGTGCGCGAACCACTGATCGGTGTCGGTGTCATAGGTCCAGGTATCGTCCGAGAGAAATCCGCAACTCCAGCGACTGCCGCCGAACATGAAGACGCGGTCCTGTTCGGGCAGGTATTCCAGCTGGTTGTAAGTATGTCTCGAGACTGGTCGGCCATCCGCGTAGGTACCGCCGAACAGACAGCCGTCGCGCAGGGGATAGCTGGGCGCATTCAGCCGCCGCATCTCGACGGTATCGAGATCGAGTTCATAGACCTCGTTGCCGCCCCAGTCGAAGTGCCCTCCGCCCTGGATCAGGAGTCGATTGCGTGCAGCATCGAAGCTGGCCCCGCTGTATCCGATCACGCCGGCACAACCCGAGCCGCCACTGATGCCGGGGTACATCGCCTCGCTCGGACAATGCGGGCGCAAGGCAGTGTTAGGCAGTTCATGCCAGCCCGGTCCCTGTGGCAGACTGCCGGCCCGCAAGTCGCCGGTGCTGCCCAGCATCGCCAGTACAAACCCGCCGAGCAGGCATTGAAGTCGATGGATGATCACGTCGGGCCAGATCCCTGGGCGCGCAATCGCGCCGCGAGGATATTAGGCCGGTGCGGTCCGGCACACTGCGAAGTGCGGCTCGTTTTGCCCGCTCAGGACTCGCCGACGCGGGGCAGGCTCGGGGCCACAAAGGCCAGCGCGCGCGGCACGCTGAGCCAGGCCAGGAGCGACAACATCGCGGCGAGCGCAAACACGCTGACGAAGGCGAGCGTGGCAAAGCGCATCTGCAACAGCGCAAACAACAGGCCGCCGGCTGCCAGCGCAGTACTGGTGCCAAGCGCAGAGCACAATTGCAGCGCGGATGAGTAGGTTCCCTGCAGCGCGCGTGGCGCAAGTTTCAGGGTGAGCACGCCGAGCATGGGAAAGGACAGGCCCACACCGAGTCCCGACAAGGCCCAGCCGATCATGATCATCCAGTCGGGCAGCAGACCGAGCGCGACGATTGCGCAGATCACGATGCCTGTCGAGAGCAGCAGGCAGCCGCGTCGCAGCCATATTCCGCGCAGCACCTGATTGGAAACGCGCGACTGCAGGTGACTGCCTAGGCTCCAGGCCAGAGCGCCACTGGTCAGTGCCAGGCCGGCTGCCGTGATCGACCAGCCCCGTTGCTGGACGAGCCAGAGCGGAATGAAGGCTTCGCAGAGAAAGAATGCTGCCGAATTCAATCCACGCAGCGCGATGACGGTGGGCAGGCCGGGCGACAATTGAATGGTGCCTGCCGGCAGCAGTCGCATGGCTGAAGCAGCGATGGCAGCGAGGGTCAGCACAACTACCAGCGGTGCCCAGGCGCCGGCAGAAGCACTGATCGCCAGCCCGACGCAGCTCAGCGCGGCGAGCAAGGCCCAGGGCAGTAGGCGATTGCGCTTCGACGGCTGTGCCTCGGGATCAGCGCTGCGTCGCAATGGCGGAAGCATCAGTGCTGCGGTCGGCAGCAACAGCAACAGTACGCCGAGAAACAGCCAGCGCCAGCCCAACTGCTCGACGATCCAGCCGGAGATTGCCGGACCGACCACCGCCGGCACGACCCAGGCCGAGGAGAACAACGCAAACAATCGCGGATGCAGCTCCTCAGGCACGGCGCGCGCGGTTGCGACATAGAGGGCGACACCGAGTGCACCGACGCCCAGTCCCTGCAGACCACGACCTGCGATCAGGCTCGGCATCGAATCGGCGAGGCCGGCGATCAGCAGGCCGATGGCAAACAGCGCCAAGCCTCCGGCCATCGAACGGAATGGTCCGTGGCGATCACAATCGGTGCCAGCCCAGACCATCGACACCACCGATCCGGCCAGCGTGCTGGCGAACGCGAGGGCATAGAGACTCATACCGTCCAGCGCCGTCGCCACCGCGGGCATCGCCGCCGCAACGCCAATCGCCTCGAAGGCGATCATCGAGCACAGGCCCACGGCGCCGATGCTGACGTTGCGCCAAGCTGGCGAGAACAGGGACGGTTTGGAATCTGGGCTGATCGCTAGCTCCATGACTTGTCTCGCTGGATACGGAACACTAGTGTGGTGTTGCACACTTGTCGGTATAAATAAAATCGATGGATTCGGCCATGTGACGAGGCGCGTATCGCCGCCAAGGCTGGTGGCCTTGGCAAGATGCGCAACGACGGCACAGGGGCGAAGACGCGATTTTATGTGTCGCATAGTGTGCAACACCACACTAGCATGCGACCTGAAGTTCACTTGAGGTCAAGCGATGGCTGGAAATATTTTGCTCGGCGTGGGTGAAGTGGCACAGCGCAGCGGCGTTGCGGTATCGGCGCTGCACTACTACGAAAGCCTTGGGCTGATCTCGTCGGCGCGCAGCGCCGGCAATCAGCGCCGCTACCAACGCGATGTCCTGCGCCGGATCGCCTTCATCCGCGCCGCACAGGTTCTGGGCATTGCCCTCGCTGAAATCGCCGATGCGCTGCACCAGCTTCCCGATCGACGCACACCGACCAAGGCGGACTGGGCCAGATTATCGGCGCGCTGGCGCGCTTCGCTGGATCAGCGCATTCGCGATCTCGAAGCCTTGCGCGACCGCTTGCAGGGTTGCATCGGCTGCGGCTGCCTGTCGCTGAAAGCCTGCCGCCTGTGCAACCCGGAGGACGCACTCGCTGCGCGGGGTTCGGGGGCGCAGCGACTGTGACATCGATCAGATGCTTCCGAATGACCGGCAGAGCGGCTGTTGACCGGCCTGGCGGCCGTGGATTCACGGTGCGGAAGGCGTCGGCGCACAGCGGAATGGCTTTGCCGATTTCCAAGACGGGCAAACCTGCCTAAGCTGCACGCATGGATCAGCAAGCCCACTGCGTCAGCATTCCACCAGCATCCGATGGCGATATCGCCGTGGCGAACGTGCGCAGCGACAGTCGCTATCAGGCCGCACAGGCCGTTACCGCCGCGATTGCCGAGGCCTGCGCGCGCGGATGGCGCAAGCTGCTGATCGAGATCACTGCCGGCCCTGGATTCGCGGCGCCGAGCCTGGCCATGCGTGCCGAGATGACACGCGACTGGGCGGCCGCTGCGCAGGGAAGGGTGATCGTCGCCATGGTCTGTCCAATCGAGTTTATCGATCCGCATAGATTTGGCGTCAGCATGGCCAGAAATTTCGGCATGGTCGCCAATGTATTCGTCGACGAAGCCAGTGCCCGCGATTGGTTGTTGCACTCGACGGCGACTTGAAGCTGCGCCGGCAAGCCGAGCTCCAACCGCCGGGCGAGAATGATCAATCCCTGTGCGGCGCCGCTCCTGCTCAGCGACCGATTCATTGTCCTGGCGAACCAGCATTGATCAGGCGCCGGCCTCCCCTGAGAAGCAATGCTATGGCGGCGAATCCTGGATCGCTGAACTCGATGAAGATGCCGCGCCAGTCCTGCGCATGGTCACGCCATCATTCTAAAAGGACTGACCTGCTTGATCATGCCGGCCATGCCGCGAACCTTTTTTGCTCTGGACCGACTACCGGAACAATTGGATCGAAGGAGACGCAGGTGGATCAGGAATCGCGGGACAAGGACCAGGTCGACGAGTTGCTGGCCGTGCGTTGTCAGCTCGGCGAGCGCGCGGCTTTTGACGAGTTGGCGCAACGCTGGGCGATGCCACTTAGGCGCTATGCGATGCGCCTCAGTGGTGACGCTCACAGCGCCGACGACATGACGCAGGAAATCTGGCTGGCCGTGCTGCAAGGTCTGGCGCGGCTGCGCGATCCGGCAAAGCTGCGCTCGTGGCTGTTCGCAATCGCGCACCGCGTACTCATGGATCGACTGCGCACGCAGTATGCCGGGCCTGACGATCATGCTGGTCATTCGAGGGATGAAGTCGCTGTCGAATTTGATGGTGATCGCGCACTGGATCGGGCACAGGTCAATCGTGGCTTGGACCTGCTGCCGGTCGCGGAACGCGAGGTGCTGATTCTGTTCTATCTCCAGGAGTTGTCGATCAACGAGATCGCCAGCGCGCTGTGCCTGCCCGTGGGCACCATCAAGTCGCGATTGTTTCGCGCACGCGGCCTGCTCCGCGCACGCATCAGCCAAAAGGAATCTGCAGCATGAACCCGTCCGATGATACTTCTCGCGATCTCGTTGCCCAGTTGACCCGCCTCAACGAGCAGGCGCTGAGTCCACGCACACGCTGGTGGCATCTGCTGTTGATGCTGGTTGCGCTCGCCATGGCAATACTTGTCGGCGCCCTGCTGGTAACCGAGCCGAGCTTGCCATCGCGCACAGTGACTGCCTTCGTCACGATCCTCGTCATTGCGCTGAGCTGGGTGGTCTACGCCAGCAGGGTGCTGAGCGGCCGCCTGGGTTTTTTGGCCAACCATCGCGTTATCGCCGCCGGGATGGCCACCGCCTGGTCGATCGTCTTTACCCTATCGGCACTGGCTGTTGGCCTATTTGGTGGACATCGTGCCGGCCTGGTCGCTGCCGGCACCGGGCTGGTGTTTGTTGCCGCGGCGCTGGCGCTGCTGGTTCGCGCGCGACGAGATTTTCGGCGCCTTCAGGAACGACGCGCACAACTTGAATCAGCGATTCACGGAGCACGCTCGTGATCGCGCACCTGCAGTTTGGTCTGATGATGCTGATCACGATGCTGCCGTTCGAGGCGACGTCGACAGAGGCGGCACGACTATTGGAGTCCACGCGCTCCGTGCTTGGTGCTGAGGACGGCACGGAATTCTCAATCACGCGGGGGCGCATCCAGGTACCTGCACTGCACGCTGAGCGCGGACCGGACTCGCCAAAGTTCGAGCTGGCCTTCGTGCGCATCCATCGCGCTGATGGTCCTGCCGCATCCGCGCACATCGTGCTGGCCGGTGGGCCCGGCGAGTCCGGCGTCGCGCTCGTGCAGGGACTCGCGCGGCAGGGTGGTGTGCTGCTCGATCCGCTGTTTGATGCCGACATCATCGGGTTGGACCAGCGCGGAACCGGCGCCTCATCGCCGAATCTGGCCGATACCAGGCACATTTCTCTACCGCTGGATCAACCAGCATCGAGCGAACTCTGGTTGCCGATTTTGCGCCGTGCGGTGGCCGATGCGACCAAGGATCTGGCCCAGCGTGGAATCGATGTCCGGGCGTTCAATACACGTGAGAGTGCCGATGATATTGAGGACCTCCGTCGTGCACTCGGCTATCAGCAACTGACCGTATGGGGACGCAGTTATGGTTCGCATCTAGCGCTCGCCTATGCGCGCGCCTATCCAGATTCCGTGCAAAGAATGGTCCTGGTTGCTCCCGAAGGCCCCGACCACACCTGGAAATTGCCAGGTGCCGCAGATGCTGTGTTGGGGTCACTTGAGCTGCGCCCTGGTGCCAGCCGATTGCGCCGCGACATGACCAAGGTGCTGGCCCGCCTGCGCAAGAATCCGGTCCGGGTTCGGTCCATCGATCCGCTCCGCAATGAGCCAATCGAGATGAGCATCGGCGCGCTCGATCTGCAGTGGATCACGGCCAACGCGCTGGCCAATCCGCAAGTTATGGCGACTCTGCCGGCTGCGTACCGAAAAATGGCCCAGGGTGATTTCTCGGCTTTCGCTCCGATCGCGCTAAGATATCGGCAAAGGATCAGCCTACAGTCGGCGATGAAGCACCTGATGAATGCAAGCTCGGGCGCCAGCCAGGCGCGCAGACTCCGCATTCGGCAGGAGACCCAGACTTCCCTGCTCGGCAATGCGCTCAATTTTCCATGGATGGCACTCGAGTCCGACTGGGGCGCCCAGGAACTCGGCGCCGAATTTCGCGCTCCGCTGGTCAGCGCCATTCCGACTCTGATCCTGGTTGGCGAACTCGATGTCAACACGCCGGTGGCCAATGCGACCGAGATCGCCAGCAGCCTGTCACACGCTACTCAGATCGTCGTACCAGGCGCGGCCCACCAGTTCGATTTGTTCGGGTCCAAGGCAATGCGTGGCTTGCTGCAGGATTTTCTACAGGGCAAGCCGATCACGCAGTCGAGCATCCAGCCTTGAACCCGATCACCGGACGTTCGCGCGCGGCGAAGCAGAGCTCTGCCTGACAGCCTCACCCGTGATGATCAGCCGACACCCGATGCGCCCGACTGTCTCAGCCATGCCCGCGGCGACAATCCGCAGCGTGCTTTGAAGGCACGCGAGAGCGCGGCTTCTCCGCCGTAGCCGATCTCGATCGCAATCTGTTTGAGTGGCCGGCCCAGCAGCAGGGATTGTTGGGCGAGACCGAGTCGCCAACTGCCAAGGTAATCGCCCGGTGTGCTGCCGACCACATTGCGGAAATGCTCGGCGTATGAGGTGCGCGACATGCCGGCCTCGCGCGCCAGCGTATCCAGGGTCCAGGCTTCGGCCGGTCGCTCGTGCAGCGCGACCAGGGATCGTGCCAATTGCGGATGCGCCATCCCCGCCAGCATGCCGGCGGTGCTGGTGCCCTCGACCATCATCTGGCGCACGATCTGGATCAGTACGACTTCGAACAGGCGGTCGACGATGGCCTGACGACCACAACGCTGACCGAAGGCCTCGTCGAAGAGCAACTGCAGAGTCTGTCCGGCGCCATCGACGCGCGCCAGCGGCAACAACACGAATTCCGGCAGGGCATGCGCAATCGGATGTCCACTGCCGTGCTGGAAATGGATATTGGCGCAGGCGAGCCGCGCGCCGATATCGGCATCAGCGATGAAGCGATGCGGCATCGAGCGCGGATAGAACAAGACACTCGGCTCATCGACCAGGATCGGACGGGCATCGCCATGACGAACTTCGACATCACCCTGCTGCAGCAGATGCAACTGGCCAACACCGGGTTCGGCGCGAAAATCGTGCAGCCCGCATAGGGCGCCGGAATGAAACATGCGGGCACTGACGCTGAATCGGCGAAACAGGGCGGCGAGGCGGTCCATAGGATTCCGTACGATATGCAAAGTATTGTGGACTATACACAACCCTTGGTACGTCTTCCTTGTCTAAAGTACCTCCCTGCCCGGCATGCGCCGGGCGGATCACTTAACACCAATCCCTGGAGCCGCTCATGTCCTACATCCCTACCCTCAACCGTTCGACCGCCACTTCTGCGATCGCCGCCAAGCTCGATGCGGTCGAGAAAAAGCTCGGCGTCGTGCCCAATATGTTGCTGACGATGGCACAGGCGCCGGTCGCACTTGATGCGTACCTTCAGCTTTCCGACGTCGCAGGACGCGGCAAGCTCAACGCCAAGCAGCGCGAATTGATCGCGCTGACGGTCGGCGACCGCAACAATTGCGATTACTGTGTTGCCGCGCATGGAGCGATCGGCGCCATGGTCGGCTTGAATGCCAATCAGATTGCCCAGGCGCGTCATGCCAAGGCCGATCAAGCAGAGGACAACGCCGTGCTGCAACTGGCGAGCCGGATTGTCGAGTCGCGTGGCAATGTGCCGACCGCTGAACTCGATTCCTTCAAGGCCGCCGGCTTCGACGATGCGGACATCCTGGAGGTACTGGTCAATGTAGTGCTCAATATCTACACGAACTACACCAACCACATCGCGCGCACCGAAATCGATTTTCCGGTGGTCGAGAAATCACGCGCAGCCTAGGCCAGAGCCGAGTCGGTTCGCATCGCGACGAACCGCAGGTTGCGCCGAAAACCGTAGGAGGTGTTGAGGCCGCAGGCCCAAGCGCATCGCTTTGCTGCATCGGGCGCACAGGGATTGATGCGCTTCGCTGCGCTCAGCACCTCCTACACAACGCGAAGCGCATCGTTTACAGACTGACCAGGGGCTTGAAGCCACCCCAGAACATTCGGCGCGCATCGAAGGGATGCGACTTCGGGTCCATCATCGAGGCGAGTCTCGGGTCCTTCATCACCAGGGCGTTGATCCGATCGCGCTGGGCGCGCGAGGTGTAGACGATGTAGGCGAAGATCACCACCTCGTCTTCCTTGAGCTTGACGCTCTGCGGAAATGAGGTGCGCTTGCCGGGCTGCACATCATCGGCGATCCACTCGCGATACTCGATCGCGCCGTATTCGCGCCAGATCTTGCCAGCCTTGCGTGCCAGCTTGCGGTACTCGGCAATCTTCGCCTTCGGTACCGGCAACACGAATCCATCAACGTAGCTCATCGCAGCACTCCTCTGACGCGGCCTTGATGATAACCAGGTGCGCCGCAGCCTGCATCAGCATCCGGGTTGAGTTCAGGACTCGGTCAATCGATCATGGTCTCGATCAGGCGCGCGGCCAGCCCACCATGGCGCACCGCGATCCGCGTCAAGGCGGCGTCGAGACTGGCCGCGTTGCTCCAGATCTCGACCGAGGCGCGCGCGCGCGACAGGGCGGTGTAGAGCAGCTGCCGACTGAGAATCCGATGCTCGGGATCGGGCGGCAACAACACAGCGACGTGGTCGTACTCGGATCCCTGACTCTTGTGGATGCTGATCGCAAACGCGGTCTCGTGCGCGGGCAGCATGCCCGGGGCAAACGCGCGCGCCGTGGTCTGGCCATCGGCGTCTACGCCCTCGAACCAGACACGCAGATGCCCGGCGGCATCCTGCAAGGCCAGGCCGATGTCGCCATTGAACAGGCCGAGCGCATAGTCGTTCTGGCTGATCATCACCACGCGACCGGCATACCATTCCTGCGCTGGCGGCAGCTGCCAACGCAGACGCACACGCTGTTCGATCCGGCGATTGATGGCGAGCGCGCCGGTAGATCCTTCGCGCAGTGCGCACAGCAACTGGCGCTGGCCCAATGCGCGCAGCGCCAGCAGTGCATCGCTCCCGGCCTGGCCGCCGGTATTGCCGACGTCGGGCACAGCGCGGAAATCGGCAAGCGCCAGTGCATCCGCCCAGCGCTGCACCAGGCGCGCCAGTGCTGCATCCGCTTCGTAGGGCAGCAGGCGCGCGGCATCGCCCGCAGCGGCAACGGTGGAACGCAGCAGGCCGGCATCGCCCAGACGCACGGCATGATTGAGTGCGGCCAGATGGGTCGACGCGCGAAAGCTGTGTTGCAGACGTACGACCGATTCGGGATGCCGGGATTCGAGCAGGGCGACCAGATCCTGCAGCACGGTACCGGCTGCGACCGACGTCAGCTGATCGGCATCGCCGACCAGGATCAGGCTGGCCTGCTCAGGCACGGCATCAAGCAGGGCACGCAACATCGCCAGATCGACCATCGAGGCCTCGTCGACCACCACCACATCGGCCGCGAGCGGATCATCGCGCCGGCGCAGATAGCGCCCCTGCTGTGGACTGTAGGCAAGCAGGCGATGCAGCGTCTGCGCCTCGTGGTCGGGCACCGCGTCCAGTGCCACCTGCCACTCGACGGGCAGTTGCTGGCGCAGCGTCTCCTTGCCCTGGCGCAGCGACTGCAGCAGTCGCTGGGCGGCCTTTCCGGTCGGCGCGGCGAGTGCAATCCGCAATGGCTGAGATGCGCGCTTCTGCAGCATCGTCAGCATGCGCAGCACGGTGCGAGTCTTGCCGGTGCCCGGACCGCCAGTCAGCACAAAGAGCGAACGGTCGAGCACGGCGGCGACCGCATCACGCTGGGGCTGCACCGTACTACCCGACTCGTCGCCGAACAGCACATCGAGCTGCTCCGGGCTGGCTGCGCAAGCGGCATCCGATCGCGCCGCGAGGCGTGCACGCAGACGCCCGGCAACCACGCACTCGTTGCGATAATTGCGCCAGAGATAAAATCGCCCCGCCGCATCGATGACAAACGGCCGCAGCGTCGAACCGTCGCCGACCAGGGGTGAAGCACGCAATCGCGCCACTTCTTCCGCAGTGAGCGCCGGCATGCCGCGCGTGGTCGCCAGATCCGGCTGCAGCCAGAGCACGGTATCGCCGAGGCTCTCGACATAGCTGGCCCAGGCAGCAACGCCGGCGAGCAATTCATCGCCCGCGTGTGCAAGTACCCAGCGCGCCAAGGCGCGATCGAGGGCGCGCCAGGGCGCATCGAACAGCTCAATGGGCGCGCGCCGAAAGCCGAACCCGGTCATGGCGAGGTCTCCGCGGTCGACAGCGCGCCCTGCAGGGCATCAATCAAGGCGTCATTAAAACGATAGCGCCAGACACCGGCGGCCGGCGCCAATCCGGCTGCGCGCACGAACAGATAGATTGCCGAGCCGAGATGTTGCGCGCGCCGGTAATCGACAATACGCCCGGCCAGCATACGATCCACTGCCAGCGTGTAGATCAGCGCCTGCAGGCGATAGTGGTGCGCGTCCATCGCGGCATCAAGCGCCGCACCGAGATAGTCCTGCAGAAAAATCGATAAGGCATTGCCCTTGTAGTCGACCAGATGGAAGCGCTCGCCATGCTGCAGGACCAGATCGATCTTGCCGGTGACCAGACCGTTCAACTGATGAACAGCGAGCCCTTCCGGGATCAGGTCGGCGAGTCCGTGATCGGCACAGATCCGGCGCAGCCGGTCCAGACGGACCTGATCGACCGCAAAATGAAATTCGATCTCGGCGCGCTGCGCCTGGGCAGAAATCTGCTCGATCCTGAGCCCCTCGCCGAGATCGGCGCTCAGTGCCTGATCCAGACGCTCGGCCCAGAGCGCGACAAACTCCGACTGCGGCGGCTCGATGGAGCGCACGTCATACTGGACCAGCGCGGCGGCCAGCAGCGCCTGTTGATCCCGCATCGGTTGATCGCTCAGCCGTTGTTCGAGTGCGCTGTGCAACGCGTTGCCGAGCGCGGCACCGCGCACTTCGGCGAGCAGGAGCAACTGCGGATGCGGCTGACGCTCGCTGAGCGCGGAGTCGGTATCGAGCAGAGTCGCCTCGGCCACGTCCGCAGCAATCTCCTCGATGGCAGACTCATCTACGGCAGCGGCCTCCTCGATCCCACTGTTTCGTGTCGGTCGCAGCAGATTGGAGAAGCTGTGCACACTGCGCGCTGGTCGCGGAATGGGCAGTTCGGGAATTGTTGGCGTTGCCGGCGCATCGCCGGCTTCGCTGTCGGCGCTATAGCGAACCGCTGGCCACGGCCAGTTGTCGACCTGCCAGTCCAGGCCGGCAGCTTCGGCAAGTTCGGTGGGGTCCTGCCCGAGCCGATCGAGCAGTCGTTCGATCAGGGCGTCGAGCGCCGATCTCTCGGGATCGGCACCGGGCAAATTGACACGCGCATCCCGCTGCCGCGATGGCGGCAGCACATAGACATGACAGGCGTAGCGCGCCCGTGTCAGCGCGACGTAGAGTACGCGGAAGCGTTCGTCCTGATCGTCTGCATCGGCCTGGGCACGACGTGCGTCCTGTGCCTGCGTTCCAAGATCCGCGATGCGCCGGCCACTGATTCCGTCGTACACGATCGGATAAGCAGCGCGCCTGCGCAGGGAGCCCTCGTGTGCCCACATCAGCGGAAGAAACACGACGCCGAATTCGAGACCCTTGCTGGCGTGTAGGGTCATCAGGCGTACGCGTGCGGCGTCCGACTCGATGCGCAGTTGCTGATCTTCGGCAGCCTCGGGCGCCGCTTCGGAGTCGCTGCGCTGACGATCCAGCCAGGCCAGCAGCTGCTCGGCACCATGATGCGTCGCGGCGGCTTCGTCGAGCAATTCGCCGAGATGACGCAGATCGGTGACGCTGCGCTCGTAGCTTGCCGGCGCGCGCAGTGCCGCAGGCATGCGCTGCAGCAGTTGATGGACCAGAGCAAGAACACCGCGTCGCTGCCAGGTCTCCTGCAAGCTGTAGATCAGATCGAGTGCGGACTGCCAGCCGGCGGGCTGGTGATCCAGCGCGGCGATCTGCTCCAGTTCAAATCCGATCAGACGAGTGGCCAGGGCCGCGCGCAGGGCAGCGGCCGCGCGTGGATGCGCCAGCGCATACAGGATCAGCTGAAGCTCGCTGGCCCAGATCGAATCGAACACCGATTGCTGACCGACACCGGCGCAGGGCACGCCGAGTTGCTGCAGCAATCCGCGCAGCATGACGATGTGATCATTGCGCGGCAGCAGTACCGCGATATCGCCAGGACGCAGTGGCCGGTCGCCAATCCGGTGCGCGGGCGACTGCAGCATGCCGGCAATCTGCTGCGCGCAGGCCTGCAGGGCCAGGCGCGCGCGCAGCCCCTTGGCGTTCGGCGGCGCCTCGAGCATATGCAGCTGCAATGGTCGCGCAACCACGGCGCCACCGATCCGGTAAGGCGTCAGCCCTGCGCGTGGGCTTTCGCGCACGGCCTGATAGTCAAAGCCGAGCGCGCCGTCGATCCGGGTAAGCCCGGGTGCGACCAGGGCATAGAAACTATTGAGGCCCTGTACGTACTCCGCCGACGAGCGATGATTGACGTCGAGAAACATGGCCTCATCGGCCGCGGCCGCGGCCCGCTGATAGGTATGGATGTCACCGCCGCGAAATGCATAGATCGCCTGCTTGGGATCACCGATCATCACCAGCAGTCCACGCGCACTGCCGTCCGGCGCGCGATGGATCTGATCCAGGATGGCAAACTGCTGCGCATTGGTGTCCTGGAATTCGTCGATCAGGGCAACCGGCCAGTCGGCGTGCAACTGGTCGGCCAGACGGCGATCCGCAGAACCGACAGCCCGATGGACACGCTCGATCAGGGTATCGAAGGTGAACTGGCCGCGCTGCTGCAGTCTTTGTTCGCGCCACTGCTCGATCTGCCGGCGCTGGCGCAGCAGGGATTCGGCGCGCACGTGGGCATGATATTGCACAAATTCGCGGGCGAAGCGCGCGGCAAACAGCAGCGCGGGATGTTGCTCGGCGCGCGCGATCAAGGCCGGCTTGATGTGGCCATCGAGCGCGATATCGGCAACGCGGTCGGCACGGGCAAATTCCGCCAGCGTATCGCCGGCCTCGATATAGGCGACGATCCGGTACAGCGCGCTGCGGTAAGCGCTGTTGATCCGGGTGAACCAGCTGGCATCGTTGCAGAATGCGCGCAGGGCACTGGCCTGCTGCGGGTCCATCAGGGCGGCGATATCGACCGCCGCCGGATATTGCACTTCGACATCGGGATCGGCGATGGCGGCCAGTGCAGGACCAAGCTGGTCGAGATCGTTCAGCCAATGGGCGTCACCGGCAGCAAGCTCGGTAGTCGAATGTGCCAGTTGCCGCTTCAGATCGTCGAGCATCTCCTCATTCATCGCCCGACTGGAAACCAGGGCACCGGGTTCGAACGGCATCGCGCAGGCCAGGGGATGGTCGGCAAGTATGCGTCGGCAAATGCTGTGCAAGGTGCCAATCGGTGCCAGATCGAGCTCGGCCAGAGCGAGGCGCAGGTGCAGACGATCGCGCGCACACTGTCCGGCATCCCGCCATCGTCGTGCCAGATAGAGCGCATCGCTGCCCTCGCCCGTCTCCAGCTCGGCGCTGCCGACAGATCCAGCCGCCGTGCGCTCGGCCCAGATCAATCGCAGCCGCAGCCGTTCGTGCAATTCCTGCGCCGCCGCTTCGCTGAAGGTTGCCACCACGATCTGTCCCGGACGCAGACCGCGCTCGAGCAGCAGGCGCAGATAGAGCACGCTGATGGTCCAGGTCTTGCCAGTACCGGCGCTGGCCTCGATGCGCACGCGCGAACCCGCCGCGAGTTCCAGCGCATCCCATCCCGAGCGCAACGTCTCAGCGCGGCTCATGACAGGTCTTCCATCGCGATCACATTGCGCAGCCGTTGCGCAATCCCACGCAGGCGCTGCAGATCCACGCTGCCCTCGGTGAATTCCAGATCACGGCCAAGCAGGGCAGCATAGCCGGGCGCGCGTTCGCGTTCGCCGGCACGCCAACCGGCGTCATCGCCCAGCCAGACCCGGGCGACATCATCGGCGTCGCCTTCCAGTGCCGCCCAGCTGGTCTGCGGAAAATAATGGAGACGCTGATCGGCGGCGTCTTGGGCAATCTGCAGCAGCGCGCACAGGCGTTGCTGCAGATCTCGCCGGATGCTGTCCAGTGTGACCTGATCGCCCTGCCCGCGCGCGTCCTGGATCGCACTGTCGACGCCATTGAGCACGCCGCCCCAATCGGCAATCAGCGGCTTGCTGCGCCCTCGTGCTGGCTCGGGCGCGCAGACCAGACAAAGCGTCACCGAGCCGGATTGATCCAGCCGTTCCAATTGCAGCAGCGCCCATTCGATGAAAACCGGAATCCGTTCGCGAAAGCCAAGCGCATCGATCCTTTGCTTGGGAAACACATCAAGCACGATGTGGTGCTGATCGCTTGCGTGCACGCGGCCGAGTCGACCGAGCCAGCGCCGACCTGCGATCTCGCGATCGATCTGGATCGGCTGACGCGGTGGCAAGCCGGTACTCAGGCAGGGCAGCTGATGCGCCACCTGCAAGGCCGCCTGCGCGAGCGCACGTTCGGCTTCGTAGGCAGGCAGCGCCAATCGCCCGGCCGGCAGGATGCCGCTGAGTCGCAGGCTGGCCGCGGCCTGTTCGGGAATCGGCTGCGAAGTGCGCAGCGCGTCCAGGATCAGCTGCCGACCAACGCGATCGATCGCCTCGGTGCGCGGCTGCAGTGCTTCACTTTCCGATAGTCGACCCGCTTCCAGCGCGTCGAGCCGGATCTGCAATCCCTGGGTCGCCAGACTGCGCGCCGGATCCTTGTAGAAGGCCTGCAGGCGCGCGATCGCCACCGGCTCGGCGCTGGCTGCGCTCGCCGTGCTTGCCGTAGTCTGTGCTGATCGAGCTGTGTCGCGTTCGATCGTGACGGCAACGCCGGGCTGATCTGGCGCCAGCCACTCGCCCGCGAAAGAAAACAACGCCGGATCACGCCCATCAAAATTGCGCGGATCGAATGCCTGCAATGGATGCCTGACCAACCAGGGGCGCGCTTGCGGAGTAGCGGACTGCGGATCGATCCCGGCACGCAGATCGAGGAACTGCATCAGCTCGGCAAGCGGTGCGGCCGGATTGCGCGGGCGGGCGTCACGCGCACCTTCGCCGACATAGCTCAGATGCAGGGCATCGCGCGCCGACATCAGGGTTTCGAGGAAGAGGTAGCGATCGTCATCGCGGACATCGCGGTCGCCGAGCCGGCGCTGCACCTGCATCAGATCAAGACCATCACGCGCCGGCGCGCGCGGATAGTCGCCCTCGTTGAGTCCGAGCACGGCGATCATGCGAAACGGAATCGCGCGTTGCGGCACCATGCCACAGAAGGTGATGCCGCCGAGCAGCAGACGTTGCCGAGCAGACACGGCGGCAAGCCGTTTGCCGAGCAGATCGCGCACCACGGTGAAATCAAGCTCGGGGTCGAGCTCGGCCGCTGCGGTCTCGCTGGCCAGTTCCTGGATGCAGGCGCGCAACTGCAACAGGGCCTCGCGCTCGTCGTCATCGGGATAGCCGGCAGCGAACAGGCGATCGAGCATCAGCTGCAGTCGCGCTACCCAGGCCGATGCGCGCGCCGGTAGACGCGCTGCGCGATCGAGCGCGGCGATTTCCAATAGCAAGCGATCGAGTGCGCCGAGCGACTCGGCATCGCCACCGACGGACAGTGGCCACAGGCCATCGAAACCCTGTTCGGCAACGTCGATATCCTCGCCCAGCACATGACCAGCCAGCATGCGATCCATGCCCCAGGCCAGGGTATGCGCCGCGATGTCGGGAACATCGAAGCGCGCGCGATAGGCGCCATCAAGCCCCCAGGCAACCCGCGCCTCGGCCAGACGCAGAGCCAGCGCATCGACACCATTGGCAGCGATGCCGAGACTGCGTGCGAGCAGGGGAAGTCGCAGCAGATCAATCAGCTCGGCGGCACTGATGCGCGCACCCGGCAACCCCAGGATGGCAAGAAAGGCGTCATAGATCGGATGCGACCTGGCCACCGCGATATCTGCCAGATGGTAGGGAAGCACGCTGCCCGGACGCCCTGGGACTCCGAAGATCGCCGGAATCAGCGCGACATAGGCCTGGATGTCGGGCGCCATTACCACGATGTCGGCCGGCTGCAGATCCGCACGCTGCTGCAATTCCATCAACAGCGCATCGCGCAGCACTTCGAGTTCGCGCAGCCGACTCGCGCAGACATGGATGCGCAGACTGCGATCCTGCCGCGCCGCGGCACTGAGCAATCGCGCCGGATCAATCAAGTGCTGATCGTGCCGCAGGCGGCGCACACTTTCCTGCAGCGTGGCCAGCAACGACGCGGTCATGCCCGCATCACTCTGATCCTCCCAGTGCCGGGTGTCGACACGGATGCTGTCCTCGCCCTCATTGAGGGCCAACACGAAATGCTGGCCCATCCGACCCCAGCTGGCGAGCAGCGGATGATCGAGCTGGAGCAGTTCCTGCTGCAGTTCGCCATCGACTGGCAGACTGGCCAGGGTACGCAACCGGGCACGCTCGGCACGCAGACCGCCCCAGTATTCGCGGCAGGGATCGGGGACATACAGGATCACCGGACGCTGTCGCGCCAAGGCGCGCAGCACATGCAGTTCAGCCGGGGCGAGATGGCTGTGACCGAACAGATGCAGGGGCTCAACTGCCGCGCTGGTGGCGCCCTGTCGATGAATCTGCGCGACTAGATCGTGCAGCCGCTCACCGCGATGCGGCAGGGCAATTCCCGCGCGCAGCGAACGCCATAGCGCGCCCTGAAAATTCTTTGGCCCCGCGGGCTTTCCCTGCTGCCAGGCGAGCAGCCAGTCGGGCCGGTAGACCATGTACTGGGTATAGAGACCAGCGAGGCGATCGGCCAACTGCAGACGTCGCCGCGGCGCGTCTTCGCCACCCAGATAGGCGCGTACCTCGTCCGCATCAAGTAGCGGCAGCGCCTCATGAATGCGCCAGCGCAGATGCTCGCGCCGATAGGGCTGCAAGGCCACTGCGTGGCTGCCGAGCAGGGATTGGGCAAGTTCATCGAGCCAGGTACTGGCCAGCACGACGCGCAGATTGGCGACGATGCCAGCCGGGCGCCGCCGTGCCAATGCGCCGAACAGCCAATGCCGCATACCCGGGTGCGCGGCGATCACCGTCTGCGGTGCCAGCACCTGATCCGGTGGAAACGCCCGCAGCAATTGCTCGAGCGGTTCGAGCAAGGCCTCGAGCCGGCTCGCCCGATAGACGACGATGCCATTACCCGCTTCAGCCGCTGGTTCGGTCTGCGCTTTCATCCTGTTCCGGTCGGCTGCCTGGCTCTGTCGTGATTCGTCTGCCCGGCAGCATGATCGCACCTCGCGGCCGGATGGGGCGAAGCTCACTCCGCGCTATCGGTAAATCCGGTCGCGCGCCCGATCCCCTTCCGCGCCCCTGGCCGCAGAATTCCATCACCCCGCTCAGATCGTGGCAACGCTGCGGATCTGTTTGTGCGGCAGGGCAAGACTGGCCGTGCCGCCACGCAGGCGCACACTCAGCGTCAGGGCCTCGCCGGTGTTGCGCTCGATCGCACCGACATAACTGCGCCCGCTGCTGAGCTGGACTCGAACATAGCTGCCGACGTGCTTGCCCAGATCGCGCAGCGCCAATTCGCTACCGGCGGCGGGTTTGTCTGCCGCCGCCGTTGCCGACGGCGCCGAGTTTGCCCGCGCAGAAGCCGACGTCACCTTCGCAGCCGCTGCGGCACCCGGCACAGCGGAAGCTGTTGAACGGCTCGGCACCGTGGCAGCAGTGTGCCGCGCCGTCGGCACAACAGGCGCGGCTGTTTCTGCCGTCGTTGCGACCAACGATTCGGTCGATGAGGCCACGATGCTGCCTTCACGAACCAGCAACTGATAGATCGAATCCAGGCTGGCATCGTCCGGAATCGGCCGTGTCGCCGTGATCTGTGGCTGGTAGGGCAAGGGCGCCAGCCCGGTGACCGAAAGCCGCGCACCGATGGCGTTGAACAGCACCGCGCCGCGTTTCTCGCGTATGTCTTCCCAGGCCACGCCCTCGCCGTAATGGGTCTGCCAGGTGAGATCGGCGCCGGTCTCGGCGTAGCGCCGGTAGGCGGCCCAGATTTTCTCGTCGAACAGAAGCCCCTTGGACTCCATGATCCGCGCAACCGCAGCAAGATGGCGCTCGATGAACTGCGCCTCGCTGATGCCGGCCTGCTTGGCACAATAGGCATTGCGTGCCGTGTTGAAGCCATGATCGCGGAACGACCAGCGCACTTCGAGCGTGCGCCAGTCTTCGGGATCGGAGTCGAGAAAATCATTCGCCTGGTCCAGTTCGAAACGTCGTTCGATGATGACGTGCGCGGACTCGGATGCACCAAACTCGATTCGTTGATTGAGTATCTGCTCGCCTTCGGTGCTGAGCAGCATGCGGATATCACCAGCCGGTTCGCTCAGGCGGAATTTTTCCGGGAATTCGCTGCGATGCCACCACATGTCCTCGGCACAGCCAGCCGCTTCAAAAGCGGCACCGCTGTAGGGGCCTACCCAGCTGACTTCGGGCAGCACGTACTCCATCGGGATATTGCCCCAGTCGATGCGCTCGAAAACCAGTTCCAGCTTGTCGGTGGGTGGAAACTCGTTGTCGCGGTCCTGTTTCAGGCGCGATTTTTTGCTGAACATGGACCAGCTGAACCCGAAGCTCGGAACCTGCGTGCGCAGCACCCAGAAGAAGCCCGGAGTTTCTACACGAACGCGCGGGATGCGAATCCTGTCGGAGATGCTCTCCTCGCTGGCGACAATCTCGAGATCAGTCGACTCGATCGTTCCGCCCCAGGAATAATCCGAATTGCGGAACTGGCCCTCGCCGATCTCGGCGAAGGTGTCGAGAAAATCATACGTTGTCTGCTTGATCTGTAGCTTGAACATCAGATGCAGAACGATCATCAAGACGGCCAACAGGATCGGTGTCCAGTACCAGGGCAGGGTTCTTCCGAACAATGGAATCTCGAGGAGGCTCAGATCGAATTTTCGTTTTGTCGGCTTGCCGGCCATCGCTTGCCCCTTTGATTGAGTTTTGCCCGCGCGGAAGCGTCGCCGCGTATGCAATTGCGCGTTGCAGGGATTCTAGCAGGGCGACCCATCGCGTTTGGGCGATGGCTTGCCGACGGCGATCGCCTACCGCTGACTTTAGGCATGCGCCGAATTGCCTGCGCTGATGAACACTAGTCAACAGTCAAACGGGAGCCGGATATGTCGAGCAGTCGTCGTGATGTACTCAAGCTGGGTGCGCTCGTTGCAGGCGCCAGCCTTGGGCTGGGCAGCCTCTCAGCCGGCGCAGCCGCGCCGGTAGCGAAGCAACTAGGTCGGCCGCTGCGCATCCTGATCCTCGGTGGAACCGGATTCACCGGTCCGCACCAGGTCCGTTACGCGCTCGGCCGTGGTCACAAGATCACCTTGTTCAATCGCGGCAAGCGCGCCAAGCAGGACTGGCCGGGCGAGGTCGAAGAGCTGCTCGGCGATCGCAGCACCGGCGATCTGAAATCACTCGAGGGCCGTGAGTGGGATGTCTGCATCGACAATCCGACCTCGGTGCCGTTCTGGGTACGCGATGCCGGCAAAGTGCTCAAGGGCAAGGTTGGGCAGTACGTGTTCATTTCGACGATCTCGGTGTTTGCGCAGAACGCGACAGCCAATGACGAACAAGCCGAGACGGCGAAGTACACCGGCAAGGACATCTACGCCGAAACCCGCGACACCCTGATGGCCGACATGAACCTCTATGGCCCGATGAAGGCGGCCTGCGAACGCGAGGCCGAGACCTGGTTCCCCGGCATCACCACTGTGATTCGTCCCGGGCTGATCGTCGGACCCGGTGATGAGACCGATCGCTTTACCTACTGGCCGGTGCGGCTCGCCCGCGGCGGCGATGTGCTCGCACCAAGTCTCGGCGCGGACCCGGTGCAGATCATCGATGCCCGCGATCTTGCCGAGTGGACGATCCGCATGGTCGAGCAAAGGCACTTTGGCATTTACAACGCCACCGGTCCGGACTACGAGCTCTCGATCGCGGCGATGCTGCACGGAATTCGTGCGGTGACCAGCGCGGGCGCGCGCCTGCACTGGGTGCCGGCGGAATTTCTCGCCAGGCACAATGTGGCGCCCTGGGGCGATATGCCGGTCTGGGTTCCCGATGATGCCGAGAACGCGGGCTTCGGCCGCACCGTGGTCGACAAGGCCGTGGCCAAGGGACTGACCTTCCGGCCGCTGGCAACGACCGCCAGCGAAACACTCAACTGGTACAACGCCCTGCCCGCCGAACGCCGCGAGAAGCTGCGCGCCGGTATCAGCGTCGAGCGCGAGCAGGAAGTGTTGGCCGCGTGGAAAGCCAACGCATAGGCGTGCGCGCAGGTCGGGTTCCGCCGCGCGGGACCCTACCTGCTTCACTGCGCGAGAGCCTGCCTGGATCGGCCATCACGATCACGCAATGATTTCAACATCGCAAGCGTCACGTCAGTTCCGCTAGGATTCCACGTTCACGTAGGAGACTGGCATGAGCGCGAAGACGAAGACGGAAGATTCGATCAAGGACTGGCAGTCGCTGCACCAGCAATGGTGGTCCTCGATGCTCGACTCGGCGCGCAAGCAAGCGGCCTCAGCGGGTTGGGATGCCTCGAGCTTCAAGCCGGGTGATTCGCTCAAGGGCTTCGGCGATGTCTTCGGCAAATCACTTGGCAGCGAGAACGAGGCCACGGTCGAACGCTTTCTCGCCGGCAGCAAGCAGTTCCTGCAGTGGGTCGAAGGACTCTCGGCCCAGGTCGCCGCACGTGGCGGCATCCCCGGCAAGATCGAGGACTGGACCGCCCTGTTCAAGCAATCGGCAGGGCCGATGCTCGAGTCCAACAATCCCTTTCTGCATCTGTTTCAGGGCCTGTCGGGCGATGGCGCGCGCGGGCTCGAGCAGATGTTCGCCGGCCTGCCGAACGTCGCCGATGCCTTCAAGGGTGAGCTCAAGGGCATGTTGAACACGCCGGCATTCGGCTTCATGCGCGAGCAGCAGGAGCGCGCCCAGCAATTGATCGCCGCCCAGCTCGAGCAGCAGGAGGCAATGAACGCCTACAACGCGCAGATGCTGCGTGCGAGCAAACTCAGTTTCGAGAAGCTCGAACTCAAACTTGCCGAGCGCGAGGAACCCGGACGCCAGCTCGACTCACTGCGCGCGGTCTATGATCTCTGGATCGATGCTGCCGAAGAAGCCTACGCCGAGATCGCGCTCAGCGCCGAGTTCCGCGCTGCCTATGGTGATCTGGTCAACAAGCAGATGCGCGTCCGTCAGATGCTGCAGACCGAAGTCGAACGCCAGACCGGCCAGGTCGGCATGCCGACGCGCAGCGAACTGAATTCGGTGCACAAGCGCCTGCAGGAAATGCGCCGACGTATCCGCGAGCTGGAGGACCGGCTGGAGCAGGCAACGCCCGCGCCGACGCCACGCGCAGCGCCAGCCGTAGCGCCGACAAGCAAACCTGCAGCACGGCAGAAGCCCAAGCCCAAGACCAAGGTCGCTGTGAAGACAGCACGCGCTGCGCCGAAGCGCGCCAAGCCAGCCGCCGCCCGCTCCGCAACTACAGGCAAGGCGGCGACAAAATCCGCGGGCACGGGCAAGCGCAAGTCTGCGGGCAGCAAGGCCGCCGGCAATCGTCGTAACCTCAACCGTCTCGCCTGAGGAGCAATACCATGATGGGACCGATCCGATTGCAGCCAGCCGCCGTAGCGCAGGAACTGGCAAAATTTGGCGAGAAACTCGCGCGTGGCGCCGGCAGCCTGCGTGGCCTGCCCGAGGTGCACTACGGTGCTAGCGCCAAGGAGGCGATCTACAGCGAAGACAAGATGGTGCTGTACCGCTTTGTCTCCGAGCACCGCGTCACCGAGAAAGTACCCCTGCTGATCGCCTATGCCCTGGTCAATCGACCGTACATGGTGGATCTGCAAGAGGATCGTTCGATCGTCAAGAGCCTGCTCGCCGCCGGCCATGATGTGTACCTGATCGACTGGGGCTATCCGGATGCCAGTGATCGCTATCTGGGCCTTGATGACTACATCAATGGCTACATCCGTCGCTCGGTCAATGTATTGCGCGCACGCTGCAATGTGCCCGCAATCAACTTGCTTGGCATCTGCCAGGGCGGCGCCTTCAGCATCTGCTATGCGAGCCTCTATCCCGAGACCGTCAAGAACCTGATCACGATGGTGACTCCGGTCGATTTTCAGACACCGGACAATATGCTCTCGCACTGGACCCAGGGCATGGATGTCGATGCCTTCGTCGATACGCTCGGCAATGTGCCTGCCGACCTGATGAACTGGTGCTATCTGACGCTCAAACCCTTTCGTCTGCTGCAGCAGAAGTATGTCGGCCTTACCGACATTCTCGACAGCCCGGGGGAACTTGAAAATTTCCTGCGCATGGAAAAGTGGATCTTCGATTCACCGGATCAGGCCGGCGAGGCCTTCCGCCAGTTCATCAAGGATTTCTACCAGGGTAACAAGCTGCTCAAGGGCGGCCTCGAAATCGGTGGCAAACCGATCGATCCCAAACGCATCCGCATGCCCGTGCTCAATATCTACGCCGAGCAGGATCATCTGGTACCGCCGGATGCCTCACGCGCACTCAAGGGCATCATCGGCAGCCGTGATTACACCGAACTCAGCTTCAAGGGCGGCCATATCGGCATCTACGTCAGCGGCCGCGCGCAACGCGAAGTGCCACCGGCAATCAGCGCATGGATGAAGCAGCGGCGCTGATCCACGCTCGCCCTTGATCCTGTTCTTCCGGGGATTGACCAGCTCCGCTGTTGAGAGCCATGGCGCGGGGCTTGCCCCGATCATCTGGCACGGAGGGCCGCGCTCCAGCGCGGCCGCTCTGACTTCCCACAGAAACGGCCGCCCTGAATCCTCGCTTCTGATCAAGACTTCGATGCTCTCTTGCCGATGGCCCATCGGTCATCTCCAGGCGTCGCAGGAGCGACGCCCTCCACCGGCACGGAGGGCCGCGCTCCCGCGCGGCCGCTCTGGCTTCCCACAGAAACGGCCGCCCTGACTCCTCGCTTCTGATCAAGGCTTCGATGCTCTCTTGCCGATGGCCTATCGGTCATCTCCAGGCGTCGCAGGAGCGACGCCCTCCCCCGGCACGGAGGGCCGCGCTCCAGCGCGGCCGCTCTGACTTCCCACAGAAACGGCCGCCCTGAAT
>JBBSLG010000016.1:0-116667 GCA_038255435.1 Lysobacterales bacterium | reverse complement strand
TACCAGACCGCGGAAACGAACCAGTCGAGATCGCCGTCATTATCGTAGTCGGCAATTGCCGAGCCCATGCCGTTTTCATCGCTGATCACCGCGGACGTGCTGTCCAGCATGCCTGCACCGGCCTGGTTGAGAAACCAGCGCGACGTGCCGAAATCCGCGGCGATGGCAAGATCTGGCCAGCCATCTCCGTTGAAATCGGCAAACGCGGGTGTAAAGGTAAAATCAGTTGCCGTCCACGGTGGAGACGCGAACCAGGACTCTGCGGCGATCCAGGTGCCCGCCTGTTGCAGCCAGAGATGGCCGCCACCGCCGCGGTCGGGCGCATCCCAGTGCCCGAGCGCCATATCCAGATCGCCGTCGCGATCGACATCGGCGAAGCTCGCACTGAAACTGTTGCGTCGCAATTCGGTACCAGGCGATGCCGCAAATTCGGTGTTGGCCGGGGACAACACAAAGCTGGCCTGACCGTTGTTCAACCAGAGCTGGGCTGGTTGACCGTTGATGCCACCGAGCATCAGGTCAAGCGTCCCGTTGCCGTCGATGTCGACCAGACTCGCGCCATTGAGCGCGCCCTGCACACTGCCCGCCAGGCCAGAGTTGGCGGCGCTATCGAACACACCATTGGCGCGGTTTATGAGCACCGCTGGCGGACCAAGATCGGCGCGAACAACCACCAGATCGATATCGCCATCATTGTCGAGATCGCCACCGGCAGCACCGCCGGCGGTCATATCAGCCATGTTCTGAAAGCCGAACTGGTACCAGTGTCCGACCTGGGCCTGGGCAGCCAGTGTCGCGTCCGTGAAGTGCCACGCCGCGTTTGCGGCAGCGGGGGGAATTGCGATCAGCGCAGCCGTAGCTGCGATGCGGCGCAGTGATCCAAGCATTTATCCATCCCTTGTTCGAGTTCGAGCCTCGCACCACTGCGCGGGTGAAGCAAGCCTTGACGATCCCAGTCGGCGCGAGAACACAGCAGAACGGTCCAATGGCGCAACGGCCGCCGAGCTTGCATGCGCGCTTCGACACGGCTGTAGACCCCCGCATCCATGGGGTGGTCAGCGACCCGCAGCGCAATTAGTCTGCTCGAACACTGCGCGGGATCGTTTCGGGCAGAATTCTTCAACTACACCATTCTTTGCAATGCGTTCGGCTTGATGCAGGCAACGCATCGCTTCGAATCGACCGCACTGCTCAACCCTGTGCCCCGTCTACCGGCCGGCAATGCGCACAATAAGCGCAGCCGGCCGGCAGATTTCAGCGGCCACACTGCACGCGGCATCAAAACGTATCGTTGCGGACCAGACCACGGCGCGCGGCCTCCAGCGTTGCCTCGGCACGCGTGGTAACGCGCAGCTTGCGATAGATATCCTTCAGATAACCGGCGACGGTGTTGCGCGTCAGTGCCAGAGTTTCGGCAGCCTGTGGCACGGTGAATCCCTTGGCAATCAGCCGCAGCACCTCGGTCTCGCGCGCGGTCAGCACACAATCGTCGCTACCGGTCGGTGTTGTCGCGATCGGCTGGAAGTGACGCAACAGCCGACGCGCAATCGACGGTGACAGCGGCGGCTGTCCACTGGCAATCCCGGTGAGCATCGCCGCCAGCGACTCGATCGGCTCATCCTTCAGTACATAGCCCTGGGCACCCGCACGCAGGGCCGGGAACAAATGAGCGTCGTCGTCGAACACGGTCGACACCACGGTCACACAATCGGGCACGTCGCGCTTCAGCGCTTCAATGATCTGCAGACCGGAACCATCGGGCAGGCCGAGGTCAATCAGCGCCAGCGGCGGCGCCGCGGCGACACCACGCAGGCCGCCCTGCACGGTGTCGGCCATGCCGATGACGATGCCTGGAAACGCATGCGCAAGCGCCTGGGCGATCCAGGTCCGGCAGTGCGGCAAATCATCGACGACGAGTGCGGAGGCGAACTGGCTCATGAGCGCGAACCATAGCGTGCTCGACGCTCAGCTGTGCACATGCGCTGGCACCTGCGGCGTGGGCAGGGGGAAACTGAGCAGAACCTTGGTCCCTCCGGCAGTACCGCCCTTCCAGGTGATATCGCCGTCAAGTTGCCTGGCCCGCGCGCGCATATTGTCCTTGCCCCGGCCGGCACCGGTTTGACTGGGCGTCGGACCAATCCCATCGTCGATCAATTCCAGCCGGAGCACCTTGAGGTCCGATGCCATGCGCACGCGAATGGCATGGGCGCGTGCGTGGCGGATCACATTGCTGATCGCCTCGCGCACAATGCGGAACAGATGCAGGGACTGGCCTTCGTCCAGCGCCGGATCGGGCAAATCCTCGGGCTGCTGCCAGTCCAGCGAAATATCCACGCTGCGCAGACGCTGCTCGGCCTCGCTGCGAATTTCACCGAGCACTTCGAGCAGGCTGCCCGGGGCACCGCGTGATCGGGTGACCACGTCGCGCACATCCTGCAGGACTGCCCGGGCAAGATCGGCCTGCTCGGGCGTGCTTGCGGTATAGATCAGCTGCAGCAGTTTGGCACCGAGATCATCATGCAGGTTGCGAAAGATCCGCTCGCGTTCTTCGGCAGCCGCACGCGCGCGCAGCGCCTGCTGTTGCTCCAGCACCTGCGCCTGCCATTGCCTGGAGTAACCCCGCAACCTTCGCTGTTGCCTCCAGATCTGGACGAGCGCGAGCAGCAGCGCGATGCCCGACAGCAGCACCCAGATCAGCCACGGGCCCAGGCCTGAGCTCATCAGAACTTGCGTTCTGCGGCGGCAGGAATGCTGTCGATGCGACGCATCTGCGCAGATGAGAACAGCGCATCACCATCGAGATGGTCGACCAGCATCGGAGTCGCGTCCAGCCCCCAGAACAATTCATGGTCGACCGCGACGGTCGGCACACCGAACACACCCGCAGCGAGCGCATGCTCAGTGTGTGCGCGCAGCTCGGCCTTTACTGCCGGCTCGGCACAGGCCGCAGCGAGATCGGCGATGCCAAAGCGCGCAGCCAGTTCGGCAAGATCCTCGACCTTGTCAGCCGACCGTCCCTGCACCCAGATGTGATCAAACACTGCGGTGATCAGATCCCAGTCGCATCCGCCGGCGATGGCCAGGCGCAGCGGGACCAGCGGATTGAACGGATGCGCTGGCGGAAACTGCAGGGTCAAGCCCAGGCGATGTGCCTGCCACTGGACAAAACGATAGGTGTAGCGCCGCTTGGCCGCGATCTCGGCCGGCCCCTTCTGGCCGTTGTGGTCGAGCACCGCGGCGAGCAGGATCGGGCGCGGTCGCAACTGCAGGCGGGCGCGCAGCGGCGCCAGTTGCTGCAGCTGCATATAGGCGAATGGCGAGATGAAGTCGAAGTACCAGTCGGCGCCAGGCTTGCTGCTCGGATCATTGTGGGCATTGTTCATGGCGATCAATCCAGACGGTAGCGATCACGCAGTTCAGTCTGACGCGACCGCTGCGGATATTCGTGACCGGCAATGAAGACCTGCTCGGCCTGACTGTCGAGCTCAAGCGGATCGCCGCTCCAGATGACCAGATCGGCGCGCAGCCCCACCGCCAGGCGGCCACGATCACTGACGCCAAACACCTGTGCCGGTGTCGAGGTAAGCGCTGCCAAAGCAGCGTCCCAGGGCAGACCATGGGCGACCGCATTGCCGGCTGCCTGACGACTCTTGCGGGCATTGTGCGAGCCATCGCCGCTGCGCGAAATGATCAGGCGTACACCGGCCGCATGCAGCAGCGCGGCATTGTCGAGGCGTGCGCCGAGCTGGTCGAAACTGCCGGGTAGATTCTGCAAGGGATCAAGCGCAACCGCAGCGTCCACCGCCTTGAGTTCGGCCGCCACTTTCCAGGCCTCGGCGCCACCCTCGATGACTGGGGTCACCCCGACGCGACGCGCGAATTCGAGTACGCGACGAATGTCGACGGCACGGTCGACCGCGAACACCACCCGACCACCGCGGACAAACCCGCCGAGCGCATCGCGTCCATTCGCCGTCAGCAGTCGCGCGTCGCCATCACGCAAATTGCTGGCCGGGCCGATTTCGCGCACAGCTTGATCGAGCAGCATGAACTGGGCCGCGCGGCTGTTGCCGGTGAGCGCCGAGGCGCCCCCGCCCATCGCGACGAACAGCGTGCGGCTGGCCGCGGGCACTTCGCGGTATTGACCGTCGAGCAAAGCGACAGCACCCTGCCCCGAGATCAGCGTACCGCCGGGCTGCGATTGCGGACTGAGCAGGGTGAAGGTAAACCCTTCGATCCGTGCCACTGGAATGAGTTGCGAGTCCGGATTGAAGGCCAGCGTGACATCGAACTCGGGCCGCATTTCCACACCCGGCGATGGCACGCTGATGCCCGGCACATAGGCGCTGTCGACGGTGCCGACCTCCAGTGAAACTTCGTCCAGGCCGATCTGGTTGAGCCCGGCAAACAGACCCGGGGTGACCGGCGCGCCCTTGGCATCGATGATGCGCGCATCGGCCGGCGCAACAAGATCACGCCCGATCGCGCGAATGACGCCGTCCGAAAACAGAACGCCTGCCGACTCGATCGTACCCGCGGCATCGGCGGTATGCAGGCGCGCATTGCGGATCAAGGTACTCGCGGCATCTGCCGATGCACAGCCGAGGCCAAGCAGAACCAGCAGCAGACGGCTCATGGCTGCACTCCGATGTCGATGCCCAGTTGAAAATCCGAGCGTGGTTTGGCCGCTGGCCTGGCCCGATCATGGGCAAGCACGCCATCGACGAAGACCTGATCGGCCAGCGCATAGACGCTGAACGGATCGCGATTCCAGATCACCACATCGGCCATCTTGCCGACGCCGAGTGTGCCGGTCTGCTCGGCGATTCCCATGGCTTGAGCCGGATTGGCGCTGAGCCAGCGCATGGCATGCTCCGGCGTGATGGCGTAACCCATGCGATTGCCGCGCGCCATCGCCTTGGCGGCTTCCTGATTGAGCCGCTGGATGCCTTCGGAAGAATCCGAATGGACGATCGCGCAGCCCTGCTTGGCGCGATCAACGATGGCGATGTTCTCCTGGATGCCGTCGAGTGCCTCCATCTTGAAGCCCCACCAGTCGGCCCAGAGTGCGCCGCAGATGCGCTCGCTGGCGAGCAGATTGGCAATCTTGTACGCCTCTACTCCGTGATGGAAGGCGGCGATGTGAAAACCGAATTCCTTGGCAACATCGATCATCGTTGCCATTTCATCGGCGCGATAGCAGTGGTTGTGTACGGTGATCTGTCCCTTGAGCACGCCGGCGAGCGTGTCCAGTCGGAGGTCGCGTTTGGGTATTACTGGCGACTCACCCTTCTTGCGTTTCTGCTTTTCAAAGCCCGCCTTGGCAACTTCGTATTTATCCCACTCGCGCATATAGGTCTGGGCATCGGCAAAGGCCTGCCGATAGCCGGCAACATTGCCCATCCGCGTCATTGGCGCCTGGGCGCGACTTCCATAGACGCGCTTGGGATTTTCCCCACAGGCCATTTTCAGTGCATGCGGAGCGCCCGGAAATTTCATGCCCTGGTAGGTCGTTGAAGGCACGTTCTTGAGGACCACGCCGCGGCCACCGATCAGGTTGGCCGAGCCGGGCAGGATCAGCATCGACGTAACACCGCCAGCGAGTGCGGCCTCGAATCCCGGGTCCTGCGGGTTGATGCCATGCTCGGCCCAGACATTGGGCGTCACCGCCGCCGTCATCTCGTTGCCGTCCTGATGGCCACCGACACCCGGCGAGGAGAACACACCCAGATGCGAGTGCACATCGATCAGCCCCGGCGTAACCCAGCGCCCGCGCGCATCGATCACCTCGACGCCATCACCCGCTTCGATGTGCTCGGCGACCGCGGCAATCCTGCCGTCGCGCAACAGCACGTCACCGTTGTCGATGCGACCGCCATCACCGATCAGGACGGTGGCGTCGCGGATCAGCACGGTTGTGCTCGGCCCCGGTTTATAGGTCGACGCGAAGGGCTCGACTGCCTGTGCGGATACGACCAGGCAGAGCAGTCCCGGCGCCAGAATGAGCGGCATCTTCATCGACAGTCCCCGCAATGGAAAGGCCGACTATGCCATAGCAGCCATCGGCTTGCGCGCATTGGCCGCACCGTGGCGATCATCGCCGTGGGCGCTGCCGGTCGAACCACAACTCACTAACGGTTGAGTCGCGCCGCCAGATCGACATAGCCGAGCAGCACGGCGACATCGTAAGCGGTGCGGCCAAGCAGGTCGGCACGACGGGTGTCGGCACCCGCCTTCAGCAATACTTCGGTCAGGTCGACCATGCCGTGCATCGCGGCGGCATGCAGAACCGAAACACCGCGACGATCCTGCGCATCGAGATCGGCTCCGCGCGCAAGCAGAACTGCAACCAGTTGTCTGAGGCTGCGATTGGGCGCCGGAGTTCCGGCATCAGCACGCGCGCCCAGCAACATCAGCAGTGCCGAACTGCCTTCAAGATTCTGCGCATTGATCGGCGCCCCGGCATCGAGCAGACGTTCGATGATGCGTTTGGCGGGCTCCAATTCGTTGCCTGCCCAGGCAAACTGTGCGGCCGCGTGCAATGCGCTGCTGCCCACTTCATCGCAGCTGCTGGCATCGGCGCCGCGTACCAGCAGGGCCTGGACGATGCTGTCGAAGCCCAGCGCAGCGGCAATCATCAAGACCGTGATGCCGCCGGGCAAACGCTGATCGATGTCGGCACCGGCTGCGATCAGACGCGCGACGATGGTTTCCTGGCGTGCGCTGACGGCAGCACTCAGCGGTGTTGCCCCCGTGCGTGCCGAAAGTCCGGCATCCGCGCCGTGCTCCAGCAACCATTCGACCAGGGCCGGATGGCCACCGCCCGCAGCCCGCAACAAGCCAGTACAGCCCTGACCATCGCGACCATTGATGTCCAGGCCGAGCTGGACAAGACGGCGCACCGCTTCCAGATCTCCGCAGCGCGCAGCGTCGGCAAGGTCGCCGTCGCGCAGTGTCCGCGTCGGCAGCGGCCACGGCCCCCAGCGCAGCCAACTGGCCTGATCGTGTCGGCCAAGCTGCAAAGCCAGGCCCAGCGACGTCTGACCGTCACCAGCGGCGCGAAGAGGATCCGCTCCGTGGCGCAGCAGCAGTCGCAGATGCGAATCGACAAAGCTCGCGTTGCCCTGGATGACATGGTGCAGCGGCGTGCAGCCACGCCGATCACGGGCATTGGGATCCAGGCCACGCGCGAGTCCGAGCGCGAGCAGACGCGGCCACGGCGCCAGCGCCGCATGATGGAGCAGCCCACGACCGAGACTGTCGACTCCAAACGGATCAGCACCACGCTCGATCATCGTCAATGCCAGCGATTCGACCTGTTCGCGGCGGGCCGGATCCTGTTCAGACATACCGCCGGCAAGCAAGGGGAGCAGGCTGCCGCCGCCCGGCGCGGCACCCGCATCCAGCACAGCGCGAATACAGTCGAGCGCCAGCGGAGTGTGTCGGATGGCGCGCAATAGTGGGGATTCTTCCGACTCCAACGCAAGCCCGTATTGGATCAGCAGCACCAGCGCGTCCGCTTCGTCGCGTTGAAGGCAGGCCGGCACCAGTGCGGGCAGCGCACCGGCTTCGATGCGTGGTTCGAGATCGAGCAATTCACGCGCGATCGGCAAGCGTCCACAACGCAGGGATTCGGCCAGCAGTCGCAGTCGCTCGGGTTCGGCCAGGCCCGCGCTGGTGGAATTTTCCTGCTCCGCAAGGGTTTCGGCAAATGCCGCCGGTAGCGGCCAGTGCGGATCAAGCAGCTGGACCATCGGCCAGCGCCCGGCAGCCGCGGCGATATCGATCGCGCGCAGACCATCGGCATTGCGCAGCTCGGGGTCAGCCCCGAGCCCCAGCAGCGCAGCAACCGACTCGGCCGTCGCCTGTTTGGACTGGCAGGCGAGGTGCAGGGCGGCGCGGCCCTTGCCGTCCTGGAACGACGCATCGGGCTTGCGGAATACCAGTCGCTGCAGCACGCGGTTGGCGCCTGCGCGCGAGGCCTCCATCAGGGGTGTCACGCCATGACTGTCGCGCGCATTGACGTCGGCGCCGGCATTGATAAGGACTTCGGCGACCTCGCCGAGCCCGTGCAAGGCGGCGACGTGCAGCGCAGTGCGCCCCAATTTGTCGCAGGCTTGCACATTGGCACGCGCTTTCAACAATCGTTTGAAAAGTGCCGGCTGATCATCGGCGGCGCTGGCCGCTGCAATCAAGGCCGGCAATCCGCGCTCAACTTCGCAGGTCGCGCCGCGCTCGAGCAGCAGCTTGACCACGGCTTCATTGCCGGCGCGTGCTGCCACCGCGAGCGGAGTGAGCCCTTCGTTGTTCAGCGGGCTGATCGCGGCACCGGCATCGAGCAACATCGCGGCTATGGCGGGATCGCGGGTCACCGCAGCGAGGTGCAGGGCGGTGGCGCCATCGGCGCCGGTGCGGGTCAGATCCGCGCCATTGGCGAGCAGGGTCATCACCGCCTCGGGTCGACCGACCAGGGTGTCCCGGCAAGCCATCAGCAGGGGCACGACACCATTGACGCCCAGATTCGGATCGGCACCGCGCTCGATCAGGGTGCGCAACAAACGCAGATCGGAATGGCAGACCGCACTCATCAGGGCGCTGCGCTGATCGCGATCATTGCGGCCGGGCAAAACATTGGGATCGGCACCGGCGGCAAGCAGCTCCAGGGCCTGGCTGACATTGCCATTGGCGGCGGCATTGAGCAGGGTGGCGTCGCGCTCCGGCTGGTCGCTGATTGTCGCAGCTGCGGCCGATGTCGGTGCAAGCGATAGCGGCGGCGACGCAGCCAGCTCGGAACCAGTATCCACAGCGGCGTCTTCCGAAGCTTCCGAATCAGCCTCTTCATCGCTCAACAGCAGACGCTCGGTGCGCCACAGCACCAGCACATGAGCAAGAGGGCAACAGATCAGCGCGTACAACACGATCGCAAGATCACGCAACTCGCTCGGCACGGTGCCGCACAGGCCGGCGATCGACAGCGCCGGAATGATCAGCAGGAGCAGCGCCATGGTGACCGCGATGCCACTGCCAAAACTGTGCTCATGAACCTCGCTGGTCAGATGCCAGGAGAAGCGCGTTATCCGGCGGAACGCAGTCGCGATCCACGAACCACTGGCAGATTCGGGATAGGCGTCATCCCAGATCAGGGTCAAGCCAAACACCGGCCATAACCTGATCAGAGCAAGGAGAGCGGCGAGAAAGCCCAGTGACAGCAGGGTCGCATTGAGCACACTGCCCTCGTTGACCAGGCGCAGTGCCGGCGTTCCGATCACCAGCGCCACCCAGGTGGCATACAGCGCCAACCAGAGCAGGAGCACGGCGCCGCGCCTCAGCATCAAAGCCATGAAGCCCTGATCGAGTTGATAGCCCAAGGCGATCGTGGCACCAGCCGCCAACGGCGCTTGCGCGAGCAGGAGCAGGAACAGCACAGCCGGATGGTTGATGAACAGGGCGACAAGCACTGCCAGCACACCAGGCAACAGCGGGAGCACGGTCTGGCGCAGGACCGCGAGGCGCGGGATCAGAAAATTCATGGGCCGGAGTGTAATGGGTTGCGCCGCCCGGCCGGGCGCTGACGGCGTTCAGGCTGGACCGGGTTCATCGAACTGAATAGGCGAGCACCAGGCAGCGCACTCAGGCCAGGGCCCGGGCAACGATTTCGCTGGTATCGGGCGACAGTGTCGGCAGTGCGCGCAGGCGTTCCAGCTCGGTGCGCATCTCGGCCTGTCGCAGCGGCTCCAATCGGCGCCAGCCATTGAACACACTGACCGTACGCGCAGCGATTTGCGGATTGATGGCGTCCAGGCGCGCGACCGCGTCGGACAGCATCCGATAGCCGCCACCGCCCACATCATGGAAGCGGATCCGGTTGCCACGGGCGAAGGTGCCGATCAGGGCACGCACCTTGTTCGGATTGCGCCAGCTGAAGGCCGGATGCTCGGTCAATGCCTGCACACGCTCAAGCGTCCCCGGCTGCGGATTGCTGGCCTGCAGGCCCAACCATTTGTCGACCAGCAGCGGGTTGTCCTGATTCTGCTGATAGAACGCCTCGGCCAATAACTGCGCACCCGGGCTGGCGTTATGGGTCAGCGCGACCAGGGCGGCCATCCGCTCGGTCATGGTGCGGGCTTCGGTGTATTGCTGGCGCGCGGAATCGGCATGCCGACTGGCATCACCTGCCATCAGCAAATGCAAGGCCCGACCGCGCAACCGGCGCGCAGCGCAGGCTTCGGCATTGAATCCGCCCAGGGCGACCGCGGCGAGCGCGTCGCGACGCTGTTGCAAGGCGCTGGCAAGCCGCCGGCCCAACCATGCATTGAGATCGCGTCGCGACTGGCTCAGTCGCACCGGGTCGAGCGCGTCGATCCGCGCGCCGAGATAGACCTCGTCGGGCAGATCCAGACATTCCGCGATCAGGGCCGGATCGAGCGCGGGTTCGGCGAGCAACCGGGCGCAGGCGTCGGCAAACACCGGCAGCGCAGGCAGGGTGTCGAGTTCGGCACCTTCGTAGCGCGCAATCACCAACTGTTCGGCGAGCAGTTGCGAGGCATCCCAGCGATTGAACTGATCGCGATCATGAGCCACCCGAAAGGCCAGATCAGCGCTGTCCTGGGCGAAATGCAATTGCACGGGCGCCGAAAAATCCTGCAGCAATGAAGCCACCGGTCGTTCGCGAATCTGCGTAAAGGTAAAACTGGCCTCGGCCTGGTCGAATAGCAGCACCCCTTGCTCGCCCAGAGGCGCCCCATCCACGAGGTGCAGGGGTAGCGCCTGGCCATCCGCTGCGTACAGTGCGAGCCGAAGCGGAATTGGAACCGGCACCTTGTCGGCCTGATCCGGAGTCGCCGGCGTATGCTGCCGCAATGCCAGCCGCAGCGTCTGACTGTCCGGATCGTGATGGACAACGGCATACAGCTGCGGCGTTCCGGCCTGGGTGTACCAGGGCAGCAGGAAGTCGAGGTCACGTTCATTGGCGTCAGCCATGGCGCGACGAAAATCATCGACGGTCACCGCCTGGCCATCGTGACGATCGAAGTACAGATCCATGCCACGACGAAAGCCGGCCTCGCCGAGCAGAGTGCGGTACAGCCGAACCACCTGGGCGCCCTTCTCGTAGACCGTCGCGGTATAGAAATTATTGATCTCGACGTAGCGATCCGGTCGCACCGGATGGGCAAACGGACCGGAATCCTCGGGGAATTGCAGGGCCCGCAGCGAGCGCACATCATCGATGCGTTTGACCGCGCGTGAACCCATATCGGCGGAGAATTCCTGGTCGCGATAGACCGTCAGCCCTTCCTTCAATGAGAGCTGGAACCAGTCACGACAGGTGATGCGATTGCCGGTCCAGTTGTGGAAGTATTCGTGCGCAACCACGGCTTCGACATAGGCCAGATCGGCATCGGTCGCGGTCTCTGGATCGGCAACAATGCCCTTGGCATTGAAGATGTTCAGCCCCTTGTTCTCCATCGCGCCCATGTTGAAATCGAAGGTCGCGACGATATTGAAAACATCGAGGTCATAGGCGCGACCAAACTTTTCCTCATCCCAGCGCATCGCGCGCTTCAGACTTTCCATCGCGTGTTGGCAGCGACCGATCGCGCTGTCCTCCGCGTAGATTCGCAACTGGACTTCGCGACCCTCGATCGTCGTGTAGTGGTCCTCGATGTGGGCCAAACGTCCAGCCACCAGGGCGAACAGGTAGGACGGCTTGGGCCAGGGATCGATCCAGCGTACATAGTGGCGCCCGCCGGCCAGATCACCGGAGGATTCGGGATTGCCATTGCAGAGCAGAATCGGAAAAGTGGCGCGGTCGGCGCGCAGCGTCACCGAGTAACGCGCCATGACATCCGGCCGATCGCACATGTAGGTGATGCGGCGAAATCCTTCCGCCTCGCACTGTGTCGTCAGAAAAGCGGCAGACTGGTAGAGCCCTTCAAGCCGGGTGTTCCGGTTGGGATGAATTCGCACCGTGGTGCTGAGTACGCCGGCGTCCGGTACGCCGTCGATGCTGAGGCATGCAGCGTCGCGCTGATAGCGCTCAGCCGGCACCGGCACACCGTCCAGCGCGATTTCCAGCAGCTCTAGATCCTCGCCGTGAAGGCGGAGCGCGGCGGATCCCGTCGCTGCCGGATTGCGTCGGAAATGCAGCTCGGCACGTACTTCGGTACTGGCAAAGTCGAGATCGAACAGCAGATCGATCTGCTCGATCAGATAATCCGGAACGCGGTATTCGGATAGCAGGATCGTCGGGCGATCAGTGGACTGTTCAGACATTGAGGGACCATAAGGAAATCTGCGCAAAGGCTAGCATGCAGCCACGCGGACACAGGCTCAAAGACTCAGACTGTACTCGCGGAATTCAGTTTCCAGCTGCCAACCCAGCGTTTCATACAGCCGCTGCGCCTGCTGGTTGCTGTGCGCGGTCGACAGGCTCATCGAAAGCGCGCCCAAGGCACGCGCGTGCCGCGCCGCGGCATCGAGCAGGCCGCGCGCCACGCCGGAGCGGCGCGCCTCGGGCACGACATAGAGATCGTTGAGCAGATAGCTGCGACAGGCCCGCGTTGATGAAAACAGTGGAAAAAGCTGGGTGAAGCCAAGTCCGCCGTCTTCGCCGACCAGAGCAATCAGGATTTGCGATTGCTGATGGGCGAAGCGATCCGCCAGGAATTGCTCGGCCAGCGCGGGATCGCTCGGCTGCCCATAGAACTGGCGGTAGGCATCGAACAGGGGCACCAGAACCGACAGGTCATGCACGCTCGCCACCCGTATCGCGAAGGGCGCCAGCATGATTCAGCGCGCAGGAGTGAAGCGGGCGGCGTCGATGATCGACCAGAGGTGCACGATCCAGCCAAGCAGGATCACCCAGAGCACCGCGGCCAGAACAAACTGGATGAGCGCGATCAGCGGCCTGCCCTGCACCAGCTGCCCGAGCCCCGGAATGAAAAAACTGCACAGTGCCGCAATGACATTGCCTCCCGAACCTTGCCCTGACATCGATAAGACTCCCTGCACATGCACCGAAGCGCGGAATGATTGGATGATAGTTGAGGTCGACGCGGTATTTTGCAATGGCGGCCCTGCGCTATGCCCCGCGGTCTGCAACCTGCTCAGACCGGCGTCAAAGTTCGCGCACCAGCCTGAATCCCACGTCCAGCGCCGCATTCTCTACGTGACGACTGTCGCGCACATCGAGCAGGGGTTCTTCTCTGCCGCTGCGCCAGGAACTGCCGAAGGCGCGCGTTTCTACGCAATTGGCAACGTTTGCAGGGCAGCGGCTGACCCACTCCGAGACATTGCCGACCAGGTCATGGATGCCCCAGCCGGTCGCCGCGTAGCGCCCGACCGCCTGGGTATTCTCGGCGCCATCACTGCAATCGAAACGGTCGCGCAAGACGAGCTTGCGCGAATCGCTCTGGTCGAACACGTTGCCGAGTCGGCAGGCCGACTGATTGACACTCACCTGAGCGGTGGCGGCACGCCATTCCGATTCAGTGGGCAAGCGGTAGCGCTGGCCAGTCAGTGTCGACAACCAGGCGGCATACGCCCTGGCATCGGCTGCGCTGACACAGACCACCGGATGCTGGGTGCTTTGGCGGAAACCAGGATCGCTCCAGTCATGCCGCTGGACCAGCGCAAGCGCCGAGCCGAGCGGGCGGCAGCGCGCATGCTCGCGCGGTTCGGCGCGCTGGAATTTCAGATAGTCGGCACGGGTGACTTCGTGTGTCGACATCGCCACATGAGCTGAGCCCACGGGAATGACCACCATCGCAGGACCGAGCCGATCGCGTAGCGCGCGCCCCGGGGACCAGTGGGTGGCGAGCAGCTTCCAGCGTTCAGCGAGCCCGGCATCGGCCAGCATCAGGCTGCTCAGTCCGGCCACTGACTCCGGCAGGCCGGCGCGCTCGGCGTTGCCAAGCCGCTTGTCGAGCGTCTCGGCGATGGCAGCACGCAGTTCGATCACGGCTGGTCGCGAGACCAGATCTTCGGCGCCAATGAACTGATCAAGTTTCTGGTACAGCGCAACCGCAGGTGCGTCGCGACCCGCGGCCAGCGCTTCATTGACGACCGCGCCAACAGCGCCGACAAAGTCATCTGCGGCGATCAATGATTGCGGAGATCGGTTTTTCGCCAGCGCAAGGCTGAGCAGACCGGAGGCGCTGCCAGCCTCGGGCTCGAACCAGTGGCGCGCCTCGATACGCGCCGGCAGATCGGCGAGCGCTGGATCCTGACGCGCGGCCTCGACACTGGACGCATGCGCCGTCGCGACTGAGGATTCGACAGCCCGGCGGGCGTTCAGCGCGGGCCAGAGCAAGGCGCCCACGGCGACCAGCGAAACCAGCAGCAAGGACCAGATCAGGACCGGGTGGACGCTGGATCCCGGCTTCGAACGGACCAGGGCAGGATCGATCCGGGTCGACGCCAGCGTAGTGCGCAGCTCGGTCAGTGCCGCAATGAACTCCTCGGCATTCTGGAATCGTTGACTCGGCACTTTGGCCAGGGCCTTGTCGATCAGCGGCTGCCAATGCCGGTGCTCAGGCGGGAGTCGCGGCACCGGCTGATCATGATGTGCGATCGCCATCGATACCGGGTCGGTGCGCTGATAGGGCGTGTGTCCGCTCAGCATCTCGAACGCAACAACGCCCAGACTGTACAGATCGGAGCGGGCATCAACCTCGGCACCGCGTGATTGCTCGGGGCTCATGTAGGCCGCCGATCCTGGCGCAAAGCCATCGGCAGTCACCCGCACATTGCGACTCATACTTCTGGAAATACCGAAATCGGCGAGTCGGGCGCGGTGCTCCCGATCGAACAGCACGTTTTCGGGCTTCACATCGCGATGAACCACGCCCTGCGCATGCGCAAAACCGAGCGCGCGGGCGATTGACTCCAGCATCTCGGCAATCCGCTCAGCATCGCCGTGGATATCCGCCTTGCTCAGATCTCCATTGGGGAGATAGGCCATCGTGTAGTAGGGCAGACCGTCGAGGGTACGGCCGACATCGTGGACACCGACGATGGCCGGATGCTCAAGTTGGGCAATCGTGCGCGCCTCATGCTCGAAGCGAACCGCCAGGGCCTCGCTATCGGGCCCGGAAAAGCGCACGACCTTGATGGCGACCTGCCGATCCAGCGACATCTGTGTCGCCAGATAGACATGGGCCATCCCCCCTTCGCCAAGCTGCCGCTCGATCTGGTAGCCCGGAATATCCGGAAATCGGTGCTTCATCATCGAAGTGTAACCGTGTATCCGAGCATTCCGCAGCCTTCACATTTATGACGCTGGCGGCCGTGTCGGCCGGCTCGCAAGGCCCAGGTCAGCGCGTGGGACAAGCTCCCCGGCCCCGCCCCTACCAGGAATCAGGAGTTAACCCCGGAATGCACCCTGTCGAATCTTACAGGAGCGGCGGAGTCGGCCTCGATGCCAAGATCAACACTAGGTTCTACCGCGCGCACGCGCGGGGCCACACACCTCAGGGGTGGAAATGAATACGCGACTCATCGCCGTGACCGGGCTCAGTGAACCCCTGAAGCGCACCTTGCTTTCCATGCTGCGGAGCATCTCCGAATTGACCGCGGCACGCTGGCAGCTGGCCGATCCCGCATCGGCAAGCGCACTGATTGCCAGCGGTTCGGCGGCGGCGGGCGAAATTGAATCCTTCGCCCAATCCGGTCGACCGGTCATCGTCATTGTGGAGGGATCCAGCAGGCATCCTGGGGCCAGCTTCGAGTTGCGCCATCCCTTCCGCAGCAGCCAGTTGCTCAGCGTGCTCGACGAAGCCGATCTGTTGATCCAGCAGCGCGACGCGCAGGCAACGGCGCGCAGCATCGTCGCACTTGGCCCCGGCCCGTGGAGTTTTGCCGAGTCGCTGCGCACCCTGCCACGGCGCGACGCACGCGGACTCTGGTACCGCACCAGCGGCGCTTTCGGCGACACCGTCTACGTGCGCGATGATCTGCTGTTTGCGCGCGCCAGTGCCGAGACCTGGGAACGGATACGCCGACTGGACCTTGAGTTGACGGCACTCTGTCCCTGGCCAGAATCACCGCCTGCCGATACCCATGCGCTGCCAGGGTTTGCACTCGGCTGGCTCAGCGGCATGCGCGGCCCGGTCAGTCTGGCACCCTGGCTGGATGCGAATGCGACCTGGACCCTGCGCCAATGGCCCGACTTCGGTGTGGTCGGCGCCGAACCCGGTGCGATCGAACTGGCCGCCCTGCTCGGTCGAAACCGCCTGAACACGGAACGACTGCTGCGCCTGTCGGGTCTTGACGCAGCGCAGGTAAACCGCTTTCTCAATGCCGCCGCCATGTCCGGATTGCTGCTGCGCGCACCCGACCTGATGGCGGTCAATCCCAGCCCCAACACGAAGACCAGTCCGGTCTCCGCAATGTCTGAGTTGTTTCGCGTTCTACAACAGGCCTGGGTACCCAGCGGATGACACATGCCCCCACGCCGGAGGTCCGGATCGCCTTTACCGGACCGAGGGGTGCAGGCAAGACCACCGCGATCAACACGATCCGTTCGGAAGCCGAGCGTCAACCGCACCAGACCGAGTCGCCTGCAGCCCCCCAGACGATTCGTCGTGGCACGGGCTACGACATCGGCACGCTGACGCTTGATGGCGGCGAGCGAGTCCAGCTGTTCGGAATTCCCAGCGAGGCCGGCCTGCGCGTGCTCTGGGATTCTCTGGGCAGTGAGGCCACCGGTGTGGTCCTGCTTCTGGATGCAACCCAGCCCGACGTACTTGCCCAACTGGACCGCTACCTCGACATGTTTGCCGAGGTAGCGCGTCACGGCGTGGTGGTGATCGGACTGGTACGCGCACACCAGCCGCGCTCGCTCCCGCTGGCGGCCCTGCAACGGCGCCTCGAGGGCCGAGCCTGGCCGCTGCCGATCACCAGTGTGGATGTGCGCGAACGCGCCGACGTCATGCTACTGATCGACATCATCCTCAGCATCCGCGTAGCCGATGCCAGAGTTCTCGCCGAGACCGAATGAGACTGGCCCGCGGTGCACTCCGGCGCCGATCAGGGTTCGGACTGACGCCGATACGCTGCACGACGCGCGAGCAGTTCGGAGGCGACCAGGGCGCCCAACGAGAGCAGCACCGAAACAACAGCCAGCCGGGTAATGCCGCCGGCGCCGCCTGGGACCTGGGTCAGCGTGTGCATCGCCAAGGCGATCGTCTGGGTTTCGCCCGGCACATTGGCGACGAAGGTGATGGTGGCGCCGAACTCTCCCAAGGCCTTGGCGAAGGCCAGGGTCATGCCCGCAGCGATGCCCGGGACGCACAGCGGCAGGATCACTTGCCAAAAGCGTGCCCAGGGACGCGCACCCAGACTGGCGGCCATTTCGTCGATCTCGAGCGGAATCGCCTCGATTGACAATCGAATCGACCGCACAAAGAGCGGAAAGGCCATGACCGCCGCCGCGATGACGGCGCCGGTCCAGCGGAACGCAAACTGGATTCCGAGCACCTGATCGAACCAGGCGCCCAGCCATCCCTGCCGTCCCAGCAAAACCAGCAGAACGTAGCCGGTCAGCACCGGCGGCAACAACAGCGGCAGATGAATAAGCCCATCGAAAAGCAGCTTGCCGCGGAACTGCCAGCGCGCCAGCACATAGGCCACGGCCACCGCAAAGGGCAAGGCACCCAGTACGGCAATCAGGGCCACCCGCAGGCTCAAACCGATCGCCGTCAACTCATCAGCGCTGAACATTGGGCACCGCCGCGGCAAGCACGCCGAATCCTGCTTCGGAAAAAATCCGTCGCGCCTCGACACCGTTGAGGAAGACAAGAAAATCCGCGTTGGCCGTGGCGTCGGCGCCGCGCAACTGGGCCAACGGATAAATGATCCGGGCGTGCAGTTGCGGCGCGATGGCGCTGAGCACGCGAACCTCTGGCTCAGCCATTGCATCAGTGCGATAGACGATGCCGAGCGGCAACTCGCCCAGCGCGACGTAGGCCAGCGCGGCGCGGACATTGTCAGCCCGCGCCAATCGAGGACTCAGCTCGGACCAGACACCGAGCTCGGTCAATGCCTCGCGGGCGTAGCGACCCGCTGGCACGCTGTCGGGTTCGGCGATGGCCAGTCGCCGACCATCCAGTGCAGCACGCCAGCAGGGCAGACAATCGAGCTCGAAAGGGCGCAGATCGGAGTCAGCCGGCGCAATCAGTACCAGGGTGTTGTGCAGCAGGTCCTGGCGACTCTCCGGGCGGATCAGGTCCCGGCTCTGCAACCAGTCCATCCATTGCGTATCGGCGGAGATCATCAGATCGGCAGGTGCACCCTGATCGATCTGGCGCGCCAACAACGAACTGGCAGCATAGGAGACGCGGACTGACTGGCCACTTTGCAGGCGCCAGGCCTCGACGATCGCATCCAGACTTTCCTTGAGGCTGGCGGCCGCGTACACCGTGATCGACGGTCGCGTCGCGGCGACCGTGGGCGTCGCCGCCAGCAACCAGGCCAGCACCACCAGGATCATTGCTCGGCGTAGCATCGAGGCCCCTTGGGGTTTCCCGTTTCGCGCGGTCTGCTCAGCCTGCCCGCAGGCTCACAGCGAGCACGATAGCGATCCACAGGGCGATCAGCAGCAGCCAGCTGATCGCATAAACCGCAATCCGCTGCCGCAGCCGATTGCCGCCCAGATGGACGACGGCGTGCACGATGCGTACGAACACGTAGGCCCATGCCAGCACGGCAAACAACCAGCCATCCAGGCGCAGCACCATGGCGGCCAGGCAGGCGACGTAGAAGAGAACGGGCGCTTCGAACAGATTGCTGAAATGTCGCGCCGCCTTCGCAGCCGCCTCGGGCTCGACTTCACCTTGATAGACGCGGAAGTATTTTGACGAAACCCTGCCGGCGCGGACCTCGCGCACGCGGCGCCGAAACAGCGTGACCAGGACCACGGCAGTAAGCAGAACCATGGCGAACATCGGATAGAGCAGGCTGCTTGCGTTCACGTATCTCTCCAGACGATTTCAGAGTTTGACCGCCAGCAGGTTCTGCGCCGAAGCATCACTGGATCGGCGTTCAACCGTGGCTGGGCAGGCGCGGAATACCCATGGCGTCGCGCTCTTCGGCGACCGGCAGAGGCGCCAGCAAATCCTCGCCCTGATGCCTGCCGATCAATTTCTGCGGCTTTTCGCCGTGCTGCACAGCGAGCGCATTGCTCAGCGCGCGCGCCGCGCGCTCGGCGTCACCCTGTTCGGCATAGCCGCGACCGAGCTCCTCCCAGATATCGGCGGCATAATCCTTGCCGCCTTCCTGGCCCAGGGCCCGCCGCAGATAATCCTCATTCTTGATCCAGTGGCGCTCCTGGCGCGCGAGTCTGCCCAGGGTCAACAGCAGGGCCGAATCCCTGGAATGGGCCTCAAGCCAGGTCTCCGCAGTACGCAGTCGCGGCGGCGCCTTGGGATCGGTCGGCAGCAGGCCGTAGGCAACCACCACGCTGGCCGCCCAGCCATGGCTCAGCGTCGCCTCAAGTTCGGTTGCCGCCTGCGGTATCAGGTTCAATTGCACGGCTCGTCGCGCATAGGCCAGGGCCACATCAGGAAGGCGTTTCTGGTCACGGTTCAGATCCGACCACAGTGAATGCAGATTGATCGAATCGGTGGTTTCGGCAACGGCGCGCGACAGCAACCGCGACTCGAATGACAGCCAGTCCGAATCGGGCATCTGGCGACTGCGCAGGATGCGCGGCAGGATCGACAGCGTTTCGCGACTGCGTCCGCGTTGAGCCAGCGCCTCGGCAAATATACGTGCGCCATTCGGACTGAGCTGCGCCTGATTGTCGAGCGGGGTGAGCAACTCGATGGCGGTGCCGGCACGGCCATCCTTCAATTCATTGCGGGCACGCAATTCGATCGACAGTTTGCTGGTCTCAGGCGCACGCGCCAGTTCGACCAGCAACTCGGCTTCGCGCTGGCGATCACCGCGGGCATGCGCAGCGGCATGAGCGACCATCAGGGCGGGAAGTTTCAGTGACCGCATCTGACCCGCCTTGAGCATCTGCTGTTCGGCGCGCACCGGGCGCCCGGTGAGCAGGCAGAGCAGACCGTCGAAGTAGCGCTGACGAGCACGCCGACGGGCCCCACGTAACCAGAAGCGCAGCGGCCAGCGCACCAGCGCCAGCAGAAACCAGATCAGCGCCGCCAGCACGCAAACGCCAATGATCGCCGCCGCCAGTGACATTTCGATCACGGTGCCGCCACGGCGGATCAAGACCTCGCCCGGGTCGTCGCCGATCCACCAGGCCAGGAGCGCAACCAGCACGGGCAGTGCCAGCAGCACCAGAACCGTGCGGAACCACTTCACTCGACGCCCCCGAACGGCTTGGCCAGCGCACGCGTACCCTGCAGATTACGCAACTGCTGCAGCGCTCCACCGGCTTCAGCAAACTCCGGAAACGGCGGCAGGTCCGCGACCGCTGCCAGCTCTTCGGAGAGCCAGCGACCACTTTCCGACTGTAGATCGAATGATTGCTCGGCGGCTGCACGAATGCGTTGCAGTTGTGCCTGAAAGCGCTGGCTGTTGCCTTCCATCAGGGCGGCCTCGGCATAGCGCAGTTGCAGACGCAGATCGACGCGCGCCAATGCTTCGTTGAGCGGCAGGGCATAGCCCGATTGCTCGGGACCGATGCGCCGGATCCGGACGAACTCGCCGAGCAAGGCGCGCGCGCGCGATCTCCATCCGGGCACCGCCGCAGAAGGCTTGGGTTCGGGATCGCGGCGCAATGCCAGTTGATCGGCGCGCTCGGCCATCCGCTGCAGCCGGGCCTGCGCGACCGCGCGGCCGTCGGCGGGAAACGCACTCAGAGACGCCAGCTCGCGGGCCAGCGATTGGCGAATACCGGTGATCACCGGATCCTGCAAGATCGAGAGCTCGGCGTCGGCCAGACCGAGCGCAGTAGCCGCGCCCGCGGTGTCATTGAACAGGCGCAGCCTGGCCAATCCGACATTGAGCAGAAATTCCGCATTATTCATGCGCAGCTCGGCGACATTGTCCATGCCCCGATCGCTGACGCGCTTGAGCGCCTGCTCCATCAGTTCAGCGCGTTCGGCAACCCCGAGCACCTCATCGCGCAAACTACGATTGATTGCGGCCGCATCCTGCAGGCGCTGCTGTGCCGCGCGCAGTTCGGTCTCGACCAGGCGCAGCCGTTCTTCGAGCAGTCGCTGGTTGACGGCGAGTTCGCCGCGTTCCCGCTCGATTGCGCCGCTGCGGCTCTCTACCCGCCACAGCCAACCAGCGGCGAGCAAGGCCACCAGAAGGGCCAGCAGGGCGGCAGCCACCGCAAACGGCGCGGCAGCGGCCCGCGGCGCCCGCACAGCGCTGGTATTTGATTCGATCATGGCCATTTTCCGATCATGGTGCACATCCTATCAGCGCGCCCGCGAAGCTTCTGTAAGGGGTTCCAGGCCTGCCCGCAAATCGGCCGAAGCGGCCGAGCCGGCCGCATGGACCCGGGCGAATCCGAGCGCGCGGGCGCGCGCACAAAGCCGGTCACTGGAGACCAGCAGGCGGCATTCACGCAGATCATCACGACCCAACTCGGCGAAAGCGGCGGGCAGCCGCTCGAGCGAATCCAGACTCGACACGATCAGCACCGGATCTGCGAAAGCGGCCAGGGCCAGACGATGCCGCTGATCGAGGCGTGCCGGCTGGCGCCGGTACAGCGCAATCGCCGAGGCATCAGCGCCGGCGTCGACAAGCGTCTGCAGCAGCAAGGCGCGCCCGCCCTCACCGGCAAGGCGGATGATGCGCCTGCCGGCAACGGCGGCGAAATAGGGATCGCGCAGCAGGTCTTCGCTGGTGAATCCATGAGTCGGCACCGCGGCGTCCATTCCCGCGCCGCGCAGGGCGCGCGCGGTGGCTGGTCCTTGCGCGAATACCCGACCGCTCGGGCGAAAACCCGGCGCCAGCCGCAGGCAGGCTGCGACCGCGCTGGGACTGGCGAACACCAGGGCATCTGCTGCCATCGCATCGCGCAACCGGTCCTGCAGTTGCACACTGTTCGGCAAGTCACGGATCGAGAACATGGGCAGGTTGATACAGCGTGCACCTTCGCCACGCCAGCGCTGCATGATCGCGCCCGCAGCGCCAACGGGTCGGGTCAACACCAGGTCCAGCCCGGTCAGGGGAAGTTTGCCGCGGTCGGCATTCATGGTGTCAGCAGGGTCCTTGCCGCAGGTAACGCGGAGCGTGTGGGCGATCATAGCAATCGTCGGTGCGGCTTCCCGCACAGGTTGCGCCGACCGCCCGCAATGGGCAGACTGAGCATCCGCCAGCCAGCCTTCTTCACGTGATCGATAACCCCACTGCACTGGAACGAACCCTGCTCGAAACCATTCCGCTGGCGCGCGCGATGGAAGTTTCGGTCCTTGAGTACGATGGCAATCGGCTCGCGCTGAATGCGCCGCTGCGCTGCAATGTCAACGACAAGGGCTGCGCCTTTGGCGGCAGCATGGCCAGCCTGATGACCTTGGCGGGCTGGGGTCTGATCAATCTGAAACTCGGTGAAGCGCAGTGTCGCGCCGATGTCTTTGTTGCCGACAGCAGCATGAACTACCTGGCGCCGCTCTGGGATGAACTGGTCGCCGAGGCGTCCGCCGAGCCCGGTCAGAACTGGGAAGATTTCATCAACGACTTCAACCGTCGCGGCAAGGCGCGGATCGCCATCGCCATCGAGATGACGTCCACCCAGGGCGCAGGCGTGGCCTGCCGGATGCAGGCGCGCTTCGTCGCCAAGCCGGCCGCCTACTGATGGCGTATGCTTGCGCTGGAATCAAAAGGGACAAAACGATGCAACGCACTCGCGCACCGATCCTGACCAGCGCTCGCTGGCTGCTGTTGGCCCTGGTCCTCCTGGTGAGCGTCAGCGCCCAGGCGCGCGTCGACCAGCGCCGTCTGCAGATCACGTTGTACGACTACGCCGGGGCGATGCGCTGGGGCGAAGTCAGTCAGATCCTCAGTTTTTTCGACAAAGCCGAAACGGCAGCGCCGGCGCCCACGCCCTTCGAACTGGAGCGCTGGAAGCAGTGGAAGGTTGTCGGCTACCGGGCACAGCCCTACACGGTGTTCGAAGATGGTCACGTCGAACAACGCGTGGAGATCGAGCTGAGCAATATCAATACGCTGGCAACCCGCACCGTGGTTGACCGTCAGCGCTGGCGCTACGAAAAGAAGCGCAAGGCCTGGCTGCTGGTGTCCGGATTGCCCAGGCTTTCGCAGTAGCGACCGCCGCACGGGCTCAGCCCACCGGGAGGGCGATGGGTTTCAGTGGCAATCGCAGACGCGCCGCGCTGGTGTCGGCACCCAACTGCAACTCCAGCGACCCGCGATGCAAGGCGGCGATGGCCCTGACCACGGCCAGCCCCAGCCCGAATCCGCGCACGGCTTGTGCCGATCGTCTGCCATGACCTGCGTCGACGACAACGAACTCGGCGAATTCGGCAGTTGATTTCAGTTGCAGGCTCAGCGGCGGTTGGCCGTGGTCAAGCGCGTTCTGCAGCAGATTCGACAGTGCGCGCCGCAGCGCCAGTCGTCGACCGTCCAGCAGCACGGGCTGCTCCGGCAATTCAAGGCAGATCGCGATCCGATGGGCGAATCCGCCAACCAGATCGCGGCAGAGTTGGTTGAGATCGATCGTTGTCACCGCTTCATCCCGGCCCTCACGCTGCATCAGCAGGAAGGCACCGATCAGCGCATCCATTTCCTCGATGTCGCCCTGCATCGCCTGACGCGCGCCCTCATCGTTGTGATCACCCATCTCAATGGCAAACCGCAGCCGTGCCAGCGGCGTGCGCAGGTCGTGCGAGAGTCCGATCAGCATCTGCTCTCGGGCATCATGACGGCGACGCGCATCGGCCAGCAATCCTGCCAGCGTCGCCGCCAGCGTGCGCACTTCCGCGGGCGCATCGCGGAAGTCCTCGAGGTCGAGATCGCCTGCCATCAGATCGGGCGCCCGGCGCGCCAGTTGCTCCAGCGGCCGTGACAGCATCCGCGCCGTCCAGGCACCGACTACCAGCACCATTAGCCCGGTAAGCAGCAGGATCCACATCGAAGCACGCGCGATCGGCGCACCCAGTGGTTGTACCGGAACGCCGATCCACAGTTGCGGGCGCCAGCGGCTGCGCAACCACAGCCTGGTTGGCGGGCCCAGATCGAAACGTACTTCGGCCGCGTTGCCATGCAATTTGCGGACACGGGCGAGCACTGCGATTCCGACCGGCGCGCGCGGCAAGTGGTCGGATGGTTCTCGTTCCTGCAAAACAATTCCCAGCGCTTCGAACTGCGCCGAGCGCGCCGCTGCAACGCCGGATACGCGCGCGCGCTCATCCAGTGTCGTGGCGGTGGCGTAGACCAAGGAAGCCAGCTGTTCCGCGCCAGGATCCAGGGTCTGTACCGAGAGTATCCAGCCAGCCGACAGCAGCAGCACCGTCGTCAACAGGGCGAGCAGCAACCACAGCCGCATGCGCAGGCCAAGTTGCGCGATCACGCCAGATCCCCTTCCGGCACGAAGACATAGCCGACGCCCCAGACCGTCTGCAGATAGCGCGGATGACGAGGATCGGCTTCGATCAACTTGCGCAGACGCGAGACCATCACATCGATCGATCGGTCGAAGGCGCCGTGATCCTCGCCGCGTGCCAGGTTCATCAGATGATCGCGCGTCAGTGGCCGCCGCGCATGTTGAACAAGCGCCGCCAGCACGGCGAACTCGCCGCTGGTCAGCCGAAGGGCAACAGCACCGCGCGACAGCTGTCGCGTATCCAGCCGGAGTTGATAGTCGCCGAAGCAGACCGGCACAGAATCCGCGCGCGGCGCTGCACCGGCCGCGGCCGGCACGCGCCGCAGGCGTGCACGAATCCGCGCCAACAATTCGCGCGGTCCCACTGGTTTGGGCAAATAGTCGTCAGCGCCGAGCTCAAGCCCGACGACGCGATCGATCTCGTCGCCCTTCGCGGTCAGCATGATCACCGGTGTCTCGATGCCATCGGCGCGCAGCTGACGACAGGCGTCAAGGCCGTCGCCGTCGGGAAGCATCAAGTCCAGCACGATCAAGTCGATGTGCCGCTCCGCCAGCGCACGCCGCATACCGGCCAGATTGGCAACAGCGCGGACACGCAATCCCTGCTCACTGAGATAGCGTTCGATCAGTGCGCGCAGGCGCGCATCGTCATCGACCAGCAGGATTTGGGCGGCCGTGCTCATGCCCTGCACTATCGCGGATGAGCGGGTGGGCACTCAAGCGGCCGCGGGGCACAGCGGTAACCGTTCGTTTCGGGCCAGCGGTCCATTCGCATTCGGTTACATCTGGCGCGACTCTGGAAACACCGGGTTCAAGTCCAGCGGCCAATCTGAGCACACCGCAGATCCAGCGGTTTCCAGAAAGGAGTTCTCATGTCGTCGCATCGTCTTGTTTCGATCGCACTGGTCGCTCTGGTCATGGCCGGCGGCGTGCTTGCAGCCGGCTTGCCGGCGCGCTGGCGGGCTGCTGCACTGCCACCGATTTCCGCCGAGGCGCTGGGACTGGACCCTGCCAGCTCGGCCCAACTGGCCCGTCTGCAATCGCGCCAGCAGGCCTTTCGCATCGCCGCCTATGACACCCTCGGCAGCTTGCTGAACGAGGCCCGTAGCGAACTGGCCAATCCACAGCCACAGTTGCCGGCGCTGTCCGCCGATATCGACCAGGCGCTGCTCGCACTGGCCCTGGAGCATCGCGCGATGAGGGCCGAGCGGATGCAGTTCTATGAGTCGCTCGACGCAGGACAGCAGGCCCTGGTGCACGAGCGACTGCGACTGCGCCTTGACCACCTGGAGCAACTGCACAGCAGCCTTGCGCCCTGGCTCGCGCAGGCGCCCTGAGCGCACTGCCGCGCAGCGCAACGACGATCAAGCCGCCAGCATTCAGCCGTCAAACCGCACGCTGCCAGGATCGCTGAGCGGCGTGTACCACCCACACAGGAGTTATCTGATGAATCGATCCCTCGCACTTGCCTTTCTCAGTTTTGGACTGCTCGCCGGCGCCGATGCCGCCTATGCCGAACGTGTCCGCGTCGCCGGCGCCAAACCCAACGCGGCCGGTGGAACCAGCGCCGGTAGCGCCAGCGCCGGCAGCGGTCCGAAGGGCGGCGCCTACGCACGCGGCGGCGGTGCCGCCAGTGATGCGGAGGGCAACGTGGTCGGCGGTAGCGCGGGCGCCGTGGAGACAGCCAATGGCGGCCGCGCGGCGCGCGCCGGCGCATTCAGTCGCAATGCCGATGGCAGCGCCAGCCGTCAGGGCGGCGCCGCTGCGACCGGAAACAATGGCAGCGCCCAGACCAGCGGCGGCGTTACCCGCAACGCCGATGGGAGCTTCGCCGGCGCGCGCAACAGCAGTGCCAGCAATGCCAACACCGGCAATGCGTATCAGGGTCAGACCAGCTACAGCAACGAGGGTGTCGAGCACAGCGGCAGCTGCAGCGATGCCAGCGGCAAACCGATCGAGTGCCCGCGCAAGTAGATCAGCGACGACCGCCGGATGCTGGTTTGGCGTCCGGCGGTGGCGGTGCCGATGGGTTACGTCGCAGATCCAGGCTGAGATCCAGCGATACGGCATCGGACAAAGTCAGTCGCTTGGTCATCATGCCGAAGCGTCGCCGCGATACCTCGGCATGCGCGCGCAGTCGGCAGGCGCGCTGCGCTTCATCACACTCAGTGCTCAACAGGGCGACACGCAGTGGGGCCTCGACCCCACGCAAATTCAACGTGCCCTGGAGCGCGCCGCCCAGACGATCCATGCGCGCTTCAGCCGGCACCGCCGCGGTAAAGGTCAGCCGGGGATGGGCGGCGGCATCGAAGAACTCCTCGGACAGCGCCCAGCGTTGACGACGCTCCGAACTCATCCGCAGTGTTTCCAGGGCGACGCGCACCTGGACCCAGGTACCCTTCGCGTCGCGCCACACCTCACCCTCCACCGAATCGATGTGCCCTTCGATCACCATCAATCCGAGCGCTCGCAATTCGAAGCGGGCCTGACTGCTGGCGGGATTGACCGACCATAGCGACTGGATCGAAGCCGCATCCGCTGCACTGGCCGTCGTGCCAGCCGCCAACAGCAGTCCGCCGAGTGCGGCGCGAGCCGCACCACGCAGCGCCTCAGGACCGCTCGGCTTTGCCACGGAGATCGTGCTCGCGGTGCTGACTGCGCACGCTCAGCATGCGCTCAGGGCAACCAGAACGCGGCAAGGCGTCCGCTACCCGGTTCGACCAGGCCGACCGGTACTTCAAACCAGGCAATGGCCCCGGTGGGCATCCCCCGGTATTCGTCGGTGCGTCCCTCGCCAAGCAAGGCGACGGTTTGTTCCAATCCGGGATTATGCCCCACCAGCACGGTGATACCTGTCTCGCTGGAGTCGTTCAACAGCGTCATCAAGGTACCCGGCGTCGCCTCATAGATATCGGCCTCTGCTTGCACTTCGGCGCCAATCACCTCGGCCACGATGCTGGCGGTAGCCGCGGCCCGGCTGGCCAGTGAGCTCAGAATCCGAACCGGCCGCCCTTTCGCCTGCGACTGCAGCCACTGTGCCGCGGCTCGTGCTTCCAGTTGACCATGCGGCGACAGTGCGCGATCAATGTCCTTGCCGCTGGCGCTACCGGCCTCGGCATTGGCATGCCGCAACAATACCCACTGACGTTCACCCATTCCGATTCCTTGTGGCCTCCGGGACGGAGCGCAGGAAAGCGCGCTCCGGTTCGATCTTACTGCAGTGGCGTGGTCAGCAAGCGGATTGGCAAATTGTCACGATTCCAGACGGTGTTGTGCGCTGGCACACTGATCGTCGAACCGAACAAGCCATTGTTCGAATCAGTGTAGCTGCGCGACTGGGTACCGGCCGAAGTAAACGTGACCGAGGCGAAATCGGTGATGTTGGGGCACCAGGGGCAATGCACCTGGAAGGTATTCATCGGAATGCTGCCGGACAGGTTGAAGGCCGCACCAAGCACCCAGGTCGCTGCGCCAGCTTGATCGTAGAGGTAATCGACCGCCAGGGTCTCGACATTGCCGCCGGTTCGATGATCATCCATCAGCACGCCCCAGCCCGATTGCCCCACCGTGTTCCACAGACCAGTGTGATTGGCCTGCCCCACACTGGTATCCGACCAGGTGCGCACAAGCTTGTCCATGCGCGATACACCATCGATGTTCCAGCTCATCACATAGTCGTCGCCGGCACCATCATGGCTGAGTACCCCGGTACCAACCTGGGTGCCGACCGCAGGGAACACACCCGGCGCCGATTGATTGAACTGGAAGATGGTCAGATCAGCGCGGCGGTCCATGCTGCTCCATGCACCATTGACCAGATACCAGGTCGGCAGCCGATTGGCGCGGCCGCTGAACCAGGTGCCGGCAGGAACGGCCGAATCGCCCACCGCGATATTGAACAGCCCGATGCCGTTGCCGCTGCGGTTGACCTGTGAGTACAGGCCATCCCGCGGCATGCCGTTCAACGGCGAGACACTGACCGCGCAATTACTGGTCTGACAGGATCCACCATTGCCCACGGTGCCGGTGTACAGATCGCCGCTGCGGTTGGACGAGGAGAAATCATCGACCGTGCCGACGTAGCGTATGCCGATCGGCGCGCCACATGTAGCCGTGGTTGGCACCGAGAAGGGCAGCATCCGCTGCGTACTCTGTCCCGAACTGAGGTTAGGCAGGGGTTGCTGCGCCGCGCCCTCGAAACTTACCTTGGTCGACTGCAGACTGGGCGGCAGGGCCGAGGGTTCGAAGAAGCAGACCGCGCGTCCAGCCGGTGCTTGATTGCTGGTATTGCAGCTGTATTGCAGGCGCTCGGTCTGCTCGGCATTTTCGATGCTGATGGTTGCCCCGCCGCCGCTGAGCGGATCGGCAGTCAGGTACTGGTAGACGATTTCATAGCTCTGGTCATAGAGAATCGCCTGGAACACCGCGTTTCCGTCGGGCGGCGTCGAAGCCGAGGTGTACCGTCCAAGGTTGTTCCACTGGAATACCGTGCAACCCTGGGCACCACCAGCATCGGCCGGACGCGGGCAGGTCGCGAAGCGCTGGTGACGCAGGCTGCCGCCCGCCTGCATGACCAGATCATCGTGCAGCACATGCAGGCGCGCATTGTTGTCGAAAAATGAACCAAAACCGCCGCAGACATTGTTGAAATCGCCGCCGTCTTCTTCGGCGCTGCTGGATAAATAGCCGTTGGTCGTCATCCTCAACTGCGAAATATTGCTGCCGTAAAAACGAAACGGCGCAGCGCCACCAACGGCGAGCCCGGCGGTTACCCCATCGTCGCTTTCGTCGGGCACGGCCACGCTCGCGCCACTCATGTCGACGGCCTGGAACCGGCAATCTGCCGAGGCGCCGCTGTTGAGCACCTTGTAGTCGAAGCCATCATCGCCGACGCCAGCGGCAGGCGTGCTCGGCGTGAACTGGGCAAACGCATTGTTGAGTGCATCGCCGCCGACATTGGCAAGTTGTACCGGCAGTTGCCAACGCTCACCCGGCTCGATTGCGGCATCACCATCGCCACAGATCTGGGTTGGCGCGGTCGCGGTCGCGACGATGTCGGGCGCGCTGACATCGAGCGCCAGCCCGGCCGAGGCGGCACATCCGGTGGCATCGGTAGCCTGCGCGCTCAGCGTTGTTGATGCGGCGATCGGATAGCGCACCGGCAACTGGGTGCTCTGACCGACCTGACTTACCGTTCGATCGATCACGCCATCGCCATCGACATCCCAACGCACGGTGTAGGGCCCCGTGCCGCCACTGATGCTTGCGGTGAAAACGATGGCCGCATCAACCGTGGGATTGACCGTGCCCTTGCTGAGGCTGACCACCGGCGCATTGCAGCTGCCGCGACCATCGAGCACGACCGAGCCGCTGTTGCCGGGATCGAGCCAGTCGCGGACCCGACTGCTGGAACTGCCACCACCCTCCCAAGCAATGCTGAGCCGCCCAAAATAGTCTTCCAGATCATTTCCGCAGGCCGCCGCACCACCCGACAGCACCCCGATCAAGCGCTTTTCCGGGCTCAGCAGACCCGATCCCGACGAACCTTGCTCGGTGGTGCCCAGATCCCAGTCGGCGACGCGCCAGTGACGCGAACCCGGAACACCCTCTATCGCAACATCCGACAGGCTGAGCGGATTGTTCTCGAAGCTGATGCGTTTCTCGTCGCCGTTGGGATGGTGCACGACGGCCGCCGATGACTTGGCCGATTCCGATCGATCCCATCCATCCCAGTAAGGTGTGACGCCACCCGGAATATTGCTGTTGAGCTCGATCAGCGCGGTATCGGATGCCGCATGATTGGCACGCAGCAGGCTGCCGCCAGTCTGCGCGATCGAATTGCCAAAAACCGGGAGCGGATTTCCACTCGCTCCCGAATTGGGCATGCGACAGGTCGGACTCTCATAGTTCCAGTAGACGACCACACCACTGGCATCGGACTGTGATTCCACGCAGTGATTGGCAGTGATGAACAGCCGCTTGCCATCGTTGCCGGTGTTGTTGATCAGCTGACCGGTGCAGCTGCCACCACTCACCGTGTAACGCGCCACAGCACGGATCTGTTCGCGGTAGCCGTCGCCTTGAGGGCAGACCACATCGACATTGCAGCTGCCGGATTTCGCGTAGGGGCTGTCGCCGCTGAAAATATCGCGGTAGGCCTGATTGATCAGGGCGACTTGCAGACGCAGTTCGGGCTCGACCGCGGCGGGGAGCAGGACTTCAACGTAGGCCACATCACCGGGCACGAAGGGCGTCCAGAATGTACCGCTGTCGGGATTATCCTTGGCGCCATAGGGCCCGCGCACAAAGCGGCCGCTGGCATCGGTCAGGTACAGCGATGCTTCGGCCGGAAGCTGGAAGGGACTGAACGCGAGGTCGATCGACAAGGCGCCGGGCGCGTCGATGCGCAGGCGCCACAGACGAAGACCTTTGCCAACCGTGTGCCAGCGGCCCTCACGGTTGAGCGCGAGCTTGCCATCGGCGCTGAAGCGATGACTCAAGGCATAGCGCTGCGGCTGGCCCTTCAGCGAACGCGCTTCCTCAGCGAGCACCTTCGCCACGTCGAGCTGAGGCACGCGCAGCGCCGACTGTTCGGTGCCGCGCTCGATCTGATAGCGCAGGCTCGGTGCCTGTTCTGCGGGCTGGGGCGTACTGGCGGACAGCGAGCCCGCGCCCAGGGCGACGAGCAGAATTGCCGTCGAAACTCGTGTCGCAATGCAAAAGGCGGGCATATGCCATGACTCCTGAGTCCTGAACCCGAAGGATACAACCGGCAATGGCAACTGCAGCAAAATGCGCGTGTCCAATTGCAACGCGCAGATGGGACGCGAGTGCGACTGCTTACCTCGTCATCGCCGCTCACCTACACTGGGCGCCTTTCCCCTCGGTGCATCCATGTCCGAAATCCAGGATCTAGCCAGCATGATTCGCGCCGGTCATCCGATCATTCTGATCGAGACCGCGGAGGAACCTCGCGTTGTCGAGACGTTTCGGCATGTGATCGCCCAGGTCTGGCGCCCGCTGTTTCATTGGTCGCTGACCGCAGGTCTGCGTCGACTGGACATGGATCTGGAGGACGAAGTCGCGCCACCTGAAGCCACCGCTGCGCTTGCCCATGCGCGTGAATCCAGTCAACGCTCGATCTATCTCCTGTGCGACTTCGGCGGCTACCTGCGCTTCCCCCTGGCGGCGCGCCTGCTGCGTGAAATCGCCGAGCGTCAGCAGTGCGCGGCGCATACGATGGTGCTGATCGGCAGCCAGGTCGAACTCCCTGCCGAGCTGGAAAACCACGTGGTCCGGTTCACGCTCAAGTTGCCCGATGAAACCGAGCTGGCAAAACTGATCCGCGACGAAGCGTTTCTGTACTCGCGCGAGCACTCGGGCCGACGCGTCGAGATCGACAGTGCGGCGCTGAAGAAGATCGTCCGCAACATGCTCGGGCTCAAGCTCGCCGACGCCCGCAGGATTGCGCGCCAGCTGATTTTCCGTGATGGCGCGATCGATCAGAAGGACCTGCCGGAAGTCGCCAAGCTCAAATTCGAACTGCTCAATCGCGATGGCCTGCTCCACTTCGAGTACGACACCGCCGCCTTTTCCGATGTCGCCGGTCTGACCCGCCTGAAACGCTGGGTCGAACAGCGCCGCGCCATCTTCACCGGCGAAACCCGCGCAGCCGGCCTCGACCCACCCAAGGGGCTGCTGCTGCTTGGTGTGCAGGGCTGCGGCAAATCGCTCGCCGCCAAGGCGGTCGCCGGAAGTTTCGGTGTGCCCCTGGTCCGGCTGGATTTCGGCGCGCTGTACAACAAGTTCCACGGCGAAACCGAAAAGAATCTGCGCTCTTCGCTGGCCAATGCCGAGGCACTGGCGCCGTGCGTGCTCTGGTGCGACGAGATCGAAAAAGGCCTGGCCACTTCCGACAGCGACGATGGGGTCTCGCGTCGCGTGCTCGGCTATCTGCTGACCTGGATGGCTGAACGGCGCAAGCCGGTGTTCCTGGTCGCCACTGCCAACGATGTCTCCCGGTTACCACCGGAACTGTTGCGCAAAGGGCGCTTCGACGAGATATTTTTCGTCGACCTGCCCAGCGCCGCGGCGCGTGACGAGGTATTCCGTCTGCATTTCGAGCGCCGCGACATCGCCTGGGAATCATTCGAGCTCAATTCCCTGGTCGCTGCGACCGAAGGATTCTCCGGCGCCGAAATCGAGCAGGTCATCGTCTCTTCGCTGTATGCGGCACATGCCGACGGTTTGCCGCTGGCGCAGACTCACCTGATCGAGGAAATCCGCAATACGCGGCCACTGTCCGTGCTGATGTCCGAACGCGTCAGTGAATTGCGCAATTGGGCGGCAACTCGAACCGTGCCGGCGGACTGAATTCCGCTGCGTGGCTCAGGCAACCTGCACCGGTCAAGCAACTGGCGCTCAATCGTGCTTTTTCAGCCACTTGAGCAAGGGCGTCCAGTCGTCCTGATGACTGCGCACCTGCTCGGAGTGATAGTCGAAAATGCTGCGGCCAAGCCCCGACATCAGAACGTAACCCTGGGAGTCACGCAATTGCGCGACCAGCGGAAACGGCCAGGCCGACATCCGCTCGACCGCAGCCTGCGCGGCATTGGTCCAGGGCTTGAGTCGGTTGGCGATCACCGCGACCGGAAATTTGCGGCGCTTGATCTCGGGCAGTGACTGAAGCTCGGCAAGAAAATTTTCGGTCGCCTCCAGATCGATGATCGATGGCATCACCGGGATCAGCAATACATGTGCCTGCGGCAGTAGTTCGGCGATCTCGCTGGCACGGATTCCAGCCGGCGTATCGATGATGCAGCGCTTGCTGCCCTCGGGAATGCGCGCGGCCACGCCGCGTGCGCTGATCTTGCCGGCCATACCGAGTACGGGATGCGGATGATCAATGCGCTTCTGGGCCCAGTGCAGGGAGGATGCCTGGCGATCGCAGTCGACCAGGACGGTCTCTTTTCCGGCACTGGCATAGAACGCAGCCAGGTTGGTCGCAATCGTGGTCTTGCCGCAACCGCCCTTGGAACTCGCTACCAGGATCGTGCGCATGCTCGCCCTCCCATCGGTTCAGCCCCGAATCTACAACGGCAGCGGTCGATCGGGAAAGTTGGACTGCGGCATTGGCCGGCCGCGGGGGCCGTGCCGGGACTCTGGGCACGGCTGGAGCGGCGCCGGACGAGGTGTTCAGTCGCCCTTGAAGATCGCGGTTCCGCGGCTGCCATCGGGCTTGACCCAGCCGCGGTACATGCCTCCGGTATTGAACGGCATGGCGATATTGCCGTGGCGATCCAGGGCGATGGCACCGCCATCGCCGCCCAGCTTGGGAATGCTGCCATTGATCACGGCGTCCGTAGCCTGGGCCAGGGTATCGCCACGGTAGGCCATCCGGGCACAAATATCGTGGGCCGCGACCGAACGAATGTAGTACTCGCCCCAGCCGGTCCCGGACACACCGCAATCATCGGTGGCATACGTGCCAGCACCGATAATCGGCGAATCGCCGACCCGGCTCCAGCGCTTGTTGGTCATGCCGCCGGTCGAGGTGGCCGCGGCAATGTGGCCGTGGCGATCCAGGGCGACCGCGCCAACGGTACCGAAGTAAGTACCGGGCCCGGATACGGCGTCAGCATGCTGTTCGGCTTGCGCCTTCTTCAATTGTTCCAGGCGATGCGGCGTATCGAAATAGTCCCGTGCGACGCGGGCGATCGAGCTGCGCGTATCGGCAAATGCCTCTGCCCCGTCACCGGCCAACATCACGTGTGGTGAGTGCTCCATCACGGCGCGGGCCAGTTGGATCGGATTGCGGATAGTGGTCACCCCGGCGACTGCGCCAGCGCGACGGGTGTGGCCTTCCATGATCGAGGCATCGAGTTCGTGTCCGCCCTCGGCGTTGAACACGGCGCCCTTGCCTGCGTTGAAGAAGGGCGAGTCTTCAAGCACGACAACCGCCGCCGTGACGGCATCGAGCGCTGAGCCGCCCTTGCTCAACACTGCTTCCCCCGCACTCAGCGCACGATCCAGATCGGCGTGGATCTTGGCCAGATTCTCCTCCGGAATATCGGCACGACTGATCACTCCGGCGCCACCATGGATAACCAGGGCGGTAGGTGTTGATTTGTCACGAGCGAGGCCGGTGCTGCTCATGGCAAGGCTCGCCAGCAATGAAAGGATGAACAGGCGCATCGTGCAAGCTCCGATTGAATGAACTGAATGGGACCAGCGCATGGCGCCCGCTGGACCGGGAAATCCGCGGCACGCACCGGCCTGATCGAGCCGATCTCAGCGGTCCGCGGCAAGGGGCTCACCATAACGTGACATCGCCACCAGAACCGCCTCGGAAATCAGCTTCAGGAAAATCGTGCCCATCCCCGGGTGGAAGCGATTGGGATCATGCGATCCAATCGCCAGCAGGCCCTGATCTGTGACCGGCAGCAGGACCGCCGATTTGACCTTGTCGCCATGCTGGCCAAAGAGGAAACCGAGCTTGTCGGGATTGAGTCTGCCGCAGAGTGGCTCGCCAGCAGCGAAGAATTCGTCAAACGGTCGCATGCCCGGATCGCTGCGTGCGGCAACTTTCAGCCAGTCCGCCTGGAAGTCCGCCACCGGATGGTGCAGACAGAGTCGAACCAGGTCGGTATGGAAGTCCTCGGTCAGGGTCGCAACCACGCGGGACAAGGTGTCGGCCAAGGTGCCCGCGCGCATCAGGGAGAGCGTGAAGGCATGCACGCGCACCATCAACTGCTCGTTGTCCTGGGCGATCGCCATCAGCTCCTGCAAGCGCCGCGACAGCGCGCGGGTCTTGTCGCGCAGCACCTCGAGCTGGTAGCTCGCCAGCGAGGTGCTCGCGCCCTGCTGCCGTGGCAGCGCCATGGTCAAGGCCAGGTCGGGAAATCCACTCAGAAAATCCGGATTCCGGCGCAGGAAGCCAGCGACATCCAGAGGGTCGAGCTCACGTCGATGCGGGTTCTCAATCGTCATTCCATTCACCTTCAAAAACGAACTGGGCAGGTCCTGTCATCCAGACTGGACCAGTGGGATCGGGCCAATCGACTTCCAGCGCACCACCCGGCAAGGATACGCGCACCGGCGGGCGCAATCCTGCGCGGCGGATACCACTGACCACGGCGGCACAGGCGCCGCTGCCGCAGGCCAGAGTCTCGCCGACACCGCGTTCGTAGACGCGCAGCCGGATATGGCTGGGGTCGACAATCTGCATGAAACCCACGTTGCAGCTGTCGGGGAAGTTCGCCATCGCCTGGATCTGACTGCCCAGGCGAGCGACATCGGCGCTCTCGACCGAGTCCACACGCAGCACTGCATGCGGATTGCCCATCGATACCAGGGCAAGCTCAATCTGTTGGTCGCCGAGCATGAGCGCGACGCGGGCCGAATCGCCCTCGCCGAGAAAGGGAATGCTGGCCAGGTCGAGTCGCGCCGCACCCATATCGACACGCACCCGGCCGTCCGCGAGCAATTCGCAGCGCACCCTGCCCGAGGGACTCTGCAGGTTGACCGGACCGGGCGCGATCAATTCGGCGCGGGCCAGCCAGGCGGTGATGCAGCGCACGCCGTTGCCACATTGCGCGGCGCGCGATCCGTCGGGATTCCAGATGCCATAGCGGAATGCGCAATCGGGCTCGTTGCTGTCTTCGATGCTGAGCACCTGATCGCAGCCAATCCCGAAATGCCGATCGGCCAGGCGACGCGCCAGGGAATCGGTGATCGGCGCTGCATCGCCGCGGCAATCGATCACGACAAAATCGTTGCCGATACCCTGCATCTTGGAAAAGCGCAAACTCACTCGTGCGGATTCCGGCGTCGCGCTGCCAGGCTCGTTGGGTCATCGCTTTGTGCGGGCGCCGTGGCTGACGACGCTGGCTGTGCCTCGGGCTCAGGCGCGGGCATGCGCAATGGACCCTTCTGACCGCAAGCAGAGATGGCAACAAGCGCCAGCAGCAGGACGGCGGCGCGCAACAGAACTCGATCAGTGGCCATTGCCGACCTCGAAGCCGCTGTTCAGCCCGGTCTCGATGGGCTGCACCTTTACGTCCAGCTGATCGAGCAGGAAGGCATAGTCCATGGCCAGCTCACGGTAACGCTGGAAGCGCCCCGACTTGCCACCATGACCGGCTTCCATGTTGATGTGGAAGAGCAGCGGTCGCTGGTCGGTCTTGACGGTGCGCAACTTGGCGACCCACTTGGCTGGTTCGAAATACTGAACCTGACTGTCATGCAGGCCGGTGGTGACCAGCATCGCCGGGTAGTCCTGGGCGCGTACATTGTCATACGGCGAGTACGACAGCATGTAGTCGTAGAACGCCTTCTGCATCGGATTGCCCCACTCATCAAACTCATTGGTGGTCAGCGGAATGCTCTCGTCGAGCATGGTGGTGACGACATCGACGAAGGGCACATTGGCGACCAGAGCGCGATAACGGTTGGGGGCCATATTGGCGATCGCACCCATCAACAGGCCACCCGCGCTGCCGCCCTGGGCGGCGACGCGGTCGCGTGCACCATAACCTTGCGCAACCAGAAAATCGGTGACGTCGATGAAATCATTGAAGGTGTTGATCTTGTTGAGCTGACGCCCGTTTTCGTACCAGGCTCGGCCCATCTCCTCGCCACCACGTACATGCGCGATCGCGTACACCACACCACGATCGAGCAGGCTCAGCCGGGTCACGCTGAAGGTCGGATCCATCGAGGCGCCATACGAGCCGTAGCCGTAGATATAGAGCGGCGCCTTGCCATCGCGGACGACGTCCTTGCGGTAGACGATCGAAACCGGAATCCGGGCGCCATCGCGACCGTTGGCAAAAACAAACTCGGAGGTGTAGCGCGCCGGATCAAAATCGCCGAGCACCGGCTCGCGTTTCAGCAGGCTGCGCTCGCCGGTCCTGATGTTCAGATCGAAGGTCGAGGCCGGTGTCGTCAATGAGGTGTAGACGAAGCGCAGCAGTTCGGTGTCGTACTCCGGTGTCGACGTTACATAGGCGGCATAGGCGGGTTCGTCAAAACTGATCAGGGATTCTTCGCCACTCTGCCACTGCTTGATGCGGATCTTGCGCAGGCCACCGGAACGCTCGTTGATCGCGACGAAATCACGGAAGACCTCAACGTCTTCGACCAGGGCATCATCACGATGCGCCAGCCACTCACGCCAACCCGTTCGATCCGACGATGTAGCAATCGGCGTACGCAGGATGCGGAAGTTGCGAGCCTGCCAATTGCTGACGATGACAAACTCAACATCATGATCCTCGACCACATACTCGTGATCGCGTTCGCGTGGATACACCACGTTGAACTTGAGCGCGGGATCGGCCGCATCGGCATAGCGCCACTCGGTGGAAACGGTGCTCGACAGGCCTATGTAGAGATAACGGCCATTGCGGCCGCGCGCCAGACCGAGGTAATAGCTGTCGTCTGCCTCTTCGTAGACCAGGGTGTCCTTGCTGGGATCGCTGCCCAGCGTGTGTCGGTGCACGCGATTGCCGAGCAAGGTCACTGGATCCTTCTCGATGTACAGCACGGTCCGGTTGTCGGCGGCCCAGACCGCACGTGAGTCAACATTGCTGATCGTTTCGTTCCAGTAGGCGCCCGTTTTCAGGTTCTTGAAACGGAGTACGTACTGGCGGCGGCCACTGGTGTCTTCGGCGTAGACGAGTTGCTCGCCGTCATCACTGACCGACAATCCTGCCGCCTGGTAAAACGCCTTGCCCTCGGCCAGCGCATTGGTGTCGAGCAGAATTTCCTCCGCCGCATCCATGCTGCCCTTGCGACGGGCGTGGATCGGGTACTCCTTGCCAACCTCGAATCGGCTGTAGTACCAGTAGCCCCGCTTCTTGAACGGCACACTGGCATCGTCCTGTTTGATCCGGCCGACGATCTCGTTGTAGAGGGTTTCCTGAGCAGACCTGGTATGCGCCAGCATTGCATCCGCGTAGGCTGTTTCGGCGGTCAGGTGCGCGAGCACATCGGGATCGGCGCGGCTGTCGTCGCGCATCCAGTAGTAATTGTCGATGCGATCGCCATTGGGCGAGGCAACCGTATGTGGCCGGATCGCCGCGATCGGCGGCTGTGATGATGGTGGCACGGTCACTTCCTTGGAATTGTCGGATCTTGGGCTCGGTGCGTGGGCACAGGCCGCCAGCAGGATCGTCAGCCCGAGGGTTGCAGACGCTAAGAATCGTTGGCGCATGGGGTCCTGCCTGGTCGAATCGAGCCACTGATTCTAGCGGGGTTGGCAGGAACGGTAGACCATGACCTTGGACCTGGCCGCTTTCACCGACCCTGCGAACGGCCCGCGTCCACGTTTGCGGCCCTGACGCACCGCCTCCCTGAGCCGGCCGCCGCGCTCCCTCGACCTGGATCTGCAGATGTGGAGATCTGGCCGCTTCAGCGCGACGGCGTGGTCCGATCGGACACCTGGCCATGCCGAGCAGAGCGCAACATCGTCTGACGGATCAGCGCCGACAGCAGGGGAACCCATAGCAACAGCAGGCCGGCGCTACCGAGTGGCGTTTCAATCGCCGCCAGGCCGGGAACACCAAGCAGGATCGCGATACCGAGCAGGGCGAGCAGGCAGAGCGGACAGACTGCTGATGATGACTTGGGCATGGCGATCTCCGGTGATGGGAGGCCAATCCTTGCCGGCGGCAATCTCAGCGACTGCGATGGCCTGCGCGTGGGCCATGGCCGGGGCGCTGGCTCGACCGACAGGGCGGGACCAGATTGGCCCGCCCTGTCCGTCGGTTCCCCAACTCAGACTGCGTTCGACTTCTCGGTCGGCCGCATCAGCCAGCGACACAGCGCTGGCAGGAAGATCATTGCCGCGATCATGTTGACGATGAACATGAAGGTCAGCATCACACCCATGTCGGCCTGGAACTTGAGATCCGACCAGTACCAGGTGAACACACCGCCGGCGAGCGTGAGCGCGGTATAGAAGATTGCAATACCGGTGGTCTTGAGTGCCGAGAAATAGGCCTCGGTCAACTGCTTGCCCTGCTTCATTGCCTCGTCCATGCGCGCATAGATGTAGATCGCATAGTCGACACCGATGCCGACTCCGAGCGCCACCACGGTCAGCGTATTGACCTTCAAACCGATACCGAGATGCACCATCAGCGTGTGGCCCAGTTCGGTTACCAGGACCAGGGGCAATACGATGCAGAGCGCTGCCAGCGGGTTGCGGAAACTCAGCAGGCACATCAGGAAGACCGCGGCATAGAGCAGGTACAGCATCTGATGTTCGACCGCGCGAACTTCATCATTGATCGCCGCTGCCACGCCGACATTGCCGGTGGCGAGGCGCAGGCTGACTTTGTCGGTGCGGAACTCCTCGCCATTTTCGGCGGCTTTCTCCATCGATGCATCGCGTTCGACCCGGAAGTTGATGTCGTAGGCGGAGTTGGCCTCGCGGAACGCTTTGACCGCCGCGACAACACGATCGATCGTCGTTGCCTGATGATCGGCGGTGAAGATCATGATCGGCATCGCCTTGCATTCGGGGCTGTCGATCAGGCCGGTGTCGGTCTCGACATTCTGCAGCGACTGTCGCAGCAAGTTCGAATCACGCGGAATATTGCGCCAGCGTGGATTGCCCTCGTTGTAGCCGGCATAGATGATCTTGGCGACCTGGGGCAGCGATATCACCTGCTGCACGCCCTCGACATTGGCCATATGCCAGCTGAAACGGTCGATCAGCACCATCGCCTTGGGGCTCTCGGTGCAGGCGAACGGCCCCGCCTCGGCGATCACATTGATCATGTCGACGCCGAGTGCAAACTTGTCGGTGATCACGCCGGAATCGAGGTTGTACTTGGCATCGGGATGCAGTTCGGCCACGCCTTTCTGGGCATCGCCGACCATGATCTTGTCGCCCTCGCGTTCGGCCAGAAACCAGATGGTGGCGCCGATGATGATGATGACCAGGGCCGGAATCGGACGGCTGAACTTGGCCATCAGACGCCATATCGCGTCGAACTTGGTCAATTGGCGAAGCCTGAACTCGCGCTTGCGATCGAGGTTGCGCAGTCGCGTATAGCTCAACAGCACCGGCAACAGGATCAGATCGGTCAGGATGGTGATGCCGACACCGATGGTCGCGGTGATCGCCAACTCGCGCACCATGTTGATCTCGATGATCATGATGGTGGCAAAACCGATGCATCCGGCCAGCAGGGCAATGGTGCCTGGCACCAGCAGCATGCGGAACGCGGCCCGTGCTGCTTCCAGCGGACCGACACCGTCCTTGGCGCGCGCGCGCAGTTCCTCGACGCTACCGTCTTCCAGACCGCCGAAGAATATTTCGCCGCGGAACCGATTGATCATCTGTTCGCCGTGACTGACGGCGATGGCAAAGATCAGGAACGGCGTCAGCATGTTCATCGGGTCGATGCCGAAGCCCATCAGATGCAAGGCGCCGAGCATCCAGATTACCGAGATGAAGGCAGCGAACACGGTAAGCGTGGCGAGCTTGGCCGATGTCGAATACAGGAACAGCAGCAACCAGGTCAGAGCAATGGTGATCACGAAGAACTTGAGCACCGAACGCGCACCATCGCTGATGTCGCCGACCATCTTGGCAAAACCGATGATGTGCACGGTCGAGCCGGGATTGGCCAGCTCTGCCCGCTGCCGAATCTCCTCAAGCTGGTTGGCGATATCCTGATAGTTGAGCTTGCCACCGGATGCCGTGGTCTCCGGCACCAGTTCGGCCTGGACCATCGCACCGCTGAAGTCTTTGGCGACCAGGCGTCCGACGATATTGGCCTTGACGATATTGGCCCGGATCTTGTCGAAGTCTGCCTGACCAGGATCGAATCCTTCAGCTTTTGGCGTGAAGTCCGAAGGAATGACATTGCCGCCCGAGAAGCCATCCTCGACAACCTCGGTGAAGCGTACGTTCGGGGTAAATACCGAGCGGACACGAGCCTTGTCGACGGCGTCGATGCTCATGACATCGTCGGTCACCGCGTCCAGCGTCGTCATGAACTCGCGTGTGAACATGTTGCCGTCCTTGGCGATCACGGCAACCAGTACACGATTTGCACCACCGAATTCCTTCTCGTACTCGATGAAGGTCTTCATGTACTCGTGCTGCAATGGCACCTGCTTGCGAAAGCCGGCATCCACGCTGAGCTGTGCGGCGAAATACGCCATCACTGCGGTAATGACTGTGAACAGCAGCAGCACCACTACGCGGTTGCCGAATACGAAGCCCTCAAGTGCGCGACTGAATGCGCCCTGCTCACCCTTGCTTGCTATGGCCATGAGTCTGCTCCCTGGCTCAGTTCGAGAAGACCGAAAGACCGGTCTCTCCGGCTACCGCAAATTCTGCGGAGGAAAGCGACACCACGCTTGCAAGCACGTTGCCGTCTGGGTGAGTAGTGGTCTTGAATGCGCCATCGCCGCTGGTGCGGCTGAGCACAATCCCGTTGGCACCGACAAGCACCACGCCGCCATCATCAAAGCTGTCACCCCCCATCAGGCTGAGGCTGGTGCCGGTTTCAAGCTTGGTCCAGGTGCTGCCAAGGTCGAACGTCTCGTAGACGTTGCCACGCAGGCCAAAACACAGCACATGGCGACCCTCGAATCCGAGCGCGCCGAACATCGAGCCCTCGTAGGGCAGCTGGATGCGTTCCCAGCTTGCCGTACCGTCGGTTGAGCGGAATGCCGCGCCACGTTCGGCGACAATGAAAAAGGAACCGTCTCCCGTGCGGACTATGGCATTGAGGTGCGGATCGCTCTCCTCGTCTAGCGCAAGGTCTTCCTGATCGAAGGTCCAGTTCTCGTCATTGATCGTCGAGTTGTCCTCGGATTGCTGACTGAGAATTTCGTCATCGGTCTTGCCGAGTATATTCTGCTGAATCCAGGTCTGGCCGCCATCGTGGGTAACCAGCATCAGCGAGTAGGCGCCGATCGCGTAACCGGTCATTTCATCTACAAACAGGACATCGAGCAAGGGCGCGCCATTGGTCAGGTCCATACTGTCCTTGTCGAAGGGTGCGACACGCTGACGTACCCAGGTCTGACCGCCGTCAGCCGAGTGCAGGATCACGCCCTCGTGTCCGACCGCCCAGACTCTGTTGTTCACGGCGGCTACTGCCGTCAGGGTCGATCGAGTCGGGACATTGGCGATCTGCCGCCAGTCGCGTCGCGATTCCGACACCAGGATGTGTCCGCGTTCGCCAACCGCGATCGCCCGGTCGCTGGATTCGGCGATGTCGAGCATCAGTGAGCGACCTGCACGCGGCATCAGCTCGGCGGTCTGTATCGCCTGATCATCTGCAGCCAGCGCAGAGGACCCCGGATCGGGCGGCGCCAAACTATCGTCCCCGTCCATCGAATCCGCTGCCGCTTCATCTGTGTCCTGGACTACGTCTTCAGCGTTCTGGGCTGCCACAGCCACCGCGAGGCAGATGAATGCGGCGGCAACCACGGTGGCAACAACCCCTGTCTTGCGCTTGCTCATTACGATTCTCCGCGATCAGGGCTCCGCATCAACTGCGAGGCCACGCCTGGTTCTGGCGGTCAGCAATCACGTCCACGCTGCGAATTTCGCGTGCGCGATTTCCCTGCCGAAAATGAAACGGCCAGCCGTCCCGGGCGGAACGGCTGGCCGTGGACTTGCGCCCTCCCCCTCCAACCGTCAGCGAATACCGCGCTGACGCAAGGACTGCGGCGAGAAACTCTCGGCATTGGTCTGGAAACCAAAGTCGATCGGCGCCTTTTCCTCATTGTCGAGTAGGCCCGAGATGTAGCGGCCGGACTGCAGGTCGTGATGGGTCTCAATGGTGGCCCAGACCGTCGGCACTTCGTAGTAGTTGATGTTCGGGGCTTCCGAATAGCGCCAGAGTTGACCACGGCTGTCGTAATGGTCGGTGGCCACGATCTGGTAGCTGTCTTCATCCAGATAGAAGGTGCGGCGGCTGTTGATGTGGCGCTTGCCGGCCTTCAGCGTGGCATCAACCACCCAAACGCGGTGCAGCTCATAACGGATGTAATCGGGATTGAGATGGCCAGGGCGAACCAGATCCTTGACCGTGATCGAATTGCTGTGTGCTTTGTAGTCATTGTAAGGAATGAACATCTCCTTGCTGCCGACCAGCTTCCAGTCAAAACGGTCCATCGCGCCATTGAACATATCGGTCATGTCATTGGTGCGCAGCCCGTCCGATGCGGTACCCGGGTTGTCGTAGGCGACATTGGGTGCGCGACGGACGCGGCGCTGACCGGGATTGTAGATCCAGGCCTGGCGTGGAGCTGCAGCAGAATTGACCGTTTCATGGACCAGCAACACATTGCCGGCAAGTCGCGCCGGTGCAACCACTTCCTGGAAGAAATAGAGCAGGATGTTGTTGATGCTCTCGATGCTGTTACCCGGCTTGTAGTACGGCCCGAGGAACTCTTCGCGCAGACGCACCAGGGTATAGGCGCCCGAAGCCGTGGGGGCTACCTGGTTCGCCCAACGCATGCCGCCGGTGCTCTTGTACTTGAGCTTGTGATTCCAGATCAGCTCGTAGCCATTCTGCGGAATCGGGAACGGGAAGCCCAGCGAGGCCTGGCTGACGCCCTCGCCATTGGCCACAAGCTTGGCCGTCACCGCGTTTTTTGCCGTCGCCGCATATACCGCCTGCGAGAACGAGCCGCTGCGCCGGGTCGGGTAGACGTTCATCTTGAACGTCTTGTACTTGTTGAACATCGCCGTCTGGCCGACGGTCAGCTTTGCCTGATAGTCCTTGGCATTGGCTGGCGTGATCGCGAATAGCGGGCGATCGGCAGCAAACGGGTCGACATGGAAGCCGCCCGCTTTGAACCCGGCAGGTGGCCGGGTGATGCCGCCGGTCCATGCCGGAATCGTGCCATCGGTATTGCCGGCCTTGATCGCGCCTACCGGCGTGAGGTCCTTGCCCAGGCGCGCGGCCTGTTCGGCGGTGACACCCGCCTGCACCGAACTGGTGGCCGCAATGGCCAACAGCGCGGCGATGATCCCTGTTTTCTGAATCCTCATGTTCCTACCCTCGCTCAGAACGAATACTTGACGGTGAACGACACGAAGTCGCGGTCGCTGATCAGGTTCAGATCGCCAGCGCCGGAGAACCTTGAGTAACTCAGGTCGGTGGCCCACTTGTTCAGATAGTTCGCCTCGACACCGATGGTCATCGACGTACGACCTTCAATGAAGTTGCCGCCTGGACCCGGGGTGATGCCATTGACGTCGTGATTGAAGGCGACGCGTGGCGACACGTTGAACGGCGTGCCAGCCACGTTGTTGTAATCGGCACGAACGGCAAGCCGGTAACCCCATGAGAACGGAGTGCAGAAGCCTTCAGTCTGGGTGATCGGATTGCGCAAGGCACCGGTCAGTGAGTCAAAGCCACCACCGGTGTCAGTGCCATCGCACTGGTAGCGCAGGGTGCCCTGGTTGGGCAGATCCCACACTTCGGTAGCGCCGATCTCGATCACCGCTGCGATCTGTTCGGCCGCGAGCCAGTTGCCCGGCCCAAATACCTTGGTCGCCGTGGTCTGCAACTGCGAAACCTTGTGGCGTTCCCAGCCGCGGATTTCCTGACCCGGCAAGTACGCGCCGAGCTGGCTGCGGAAGTGCAGAGCCGTCGAGGGCGTCAGCGCGTTGAGCGGAGTCAATGCAGCAAACAACAGCTCAACGTCGTCGATCTGGTAGGGCTGATTGTCGCGGTAGCTCAACTCACCCTGCAGTGCCACACCCCAGCTGGTGATCGAGGTGTTGAAGCTCAGACCATACATGCGGATGTCTTCGGGATACTCGATGAAGTAGCGACCCGAAGTCGGTGAGGTGGTGGTGACGGCGATGCCCGAAGCCAACGGCAGACGGCTGTGGTAGTTCATGAAGAACAGACCAAACTCGGTGTCGTTCAGGGTCGGCGAGAAGTATCGCAGTGCCGCACCATATTGGCCGCTGTCCGAAGTGGAGCGATCCGGCGCGCGCGGTACAGCTGCGCTGCAGGAAGCAAAACCAAGCGGGTTGGTAACCGGACTGACCAGACCGCGCTGGCAGGCTGCAAACGAAGCAGGCTCGTCAGTGCGTCCGAAGTTCAGCATCACGAACTCGGCGCCGAGGGTGCCGAAGTCATTGGTGCCGAAATAGGTGCCCATGGGATCCGGTTCGGTCTGCTCGAACTCGAACAGATAGACCAGCTCACCGGACAGGTTCTCGCTGAAATTGAACGAGCTCGATATCGATTCGACGCCAAGGAAGGCTTCCTTGAGCTCGGCGCCGGCTACACGGAGCTTGGACACATCAATCGGGTTGATCGTATTGATACCACCCTGGATGAAGGTGCTCTCGCCCCAGCTATGGACCTGGCGACCGAGGCGCACGTTGCCGGCCTTGCCATCGAAATCGAAGTTGTGGAACACGAAGGCGTCAAGCAGCTTCAGATCGCGGCCTACTTTCTCTTTGGCCTCGGAAGTCAGATCTCTGCGATCGGCATTCTCGAAGTCATAGAAGTAGCTGGCACGAATGAAGGCACCAGAATTTTCGCGGTAGTTGATGCTGAGCTCGGACGTGGCCTTGACGGCATTGGAGAACGGGTCCCCTTTGTCGTAATTGAGGTTGCCATCATCAGAGTTCACCGAGAACCGGCCGGGCGCCTGCAACTGCACACTGAGCGGTTGCAGCGCGATCAGCGGGTTGATGTTGGCGAGACCGATCAGATCGGAATCACGGTCTTCCACGCGCACCGAGATGCCGTAGGAGACCAGGGTATCGAGGCTTCCGTTCCAGTCACCGGAACTGAACTCGAAGGCCTGCGCATTTGAGGCTGCACCAGCCACCAGGGCGATGGCGATCGCGCTTCCCAGCGTGCGGCGACGCACACCCGGAAGTACGGCTCGGGCGCTTGGCTTGGCATTGAGCTTTGTCATGGAATCTCTCTCCGCTTCTGCGTCGAATTACTGGGTACGGATGACGGCGGTGTTGGACACCAGGACCGCCGTTCCGTTGCTGACGATGTAGCTGGCCATCTGGCCCTGCATTTCTGCAGTGGCTGCACCCGATGCAGCCGGGCTGAGCAGGGAGCCATGGTCGCCGACGATAAACCGGACTGCGCCATTGAGACCAGCCGAATTCGGTGCGACCGGACCGGTGATCGACGCCAGACCCAGGTTGCGGATCAGCGGTTCGGTGCCCGACAGTGGCGCACCGGCGACGGAGTTCGGTATCACCTGATCAGGCAATACCGAGCCACCACCGACCACTTCGTGCAGGAGGATGCGCTCACCACCGGCGACCGCGACCGCGGCGAAGTTGATCGGATCGGCCGAGTCGATGGCCTGCTGGGCTGCACCCATGAAGCTGTCGTAGGTCGGTGTGCCGGCGTTGACGCCAGAAGCGGCCAGGCCAGCGCGGATGCGCGGACCAAACGTCGGCGAACCATCGAGCATGCGGGCAATGCCGCCGCCCGGAACCGACAGCACCGAGGTGTTCACCGTCGGGTCGAGGGCGACGAAGTTCAGACCGACGATGCCGCCCAGCGACTGGCCGACAAAGGCAATCCGCGAGCCATCAAAATCCGGTGTGGCATCGCCGTCGTAGCTGGCGCCCGGAATCGACTTGGCCAGGGTGAACAGATCGGCCACCGCCTGGCGCAGATTGTCACGCGAACTGAGCAAGCTGGTCAGATTGATCGTGTAGGTACCCGAGGTATCGATGACGCCATCAGGACCTGGAGCGCCCGTGGTGTTGTTGCTGAGATCGAGGTCAAAGGTACGCTCACCCGAGATCGCGCCGAACGGCGTGTTCTCGATGTAGAACGGACTGCTCGGGCCGACGCCATGCAGCGGCTGGTCGATCGCGATCACCGCGAAACCCTGCCCCGCCATCGTGGCCGAGATCGCCAACGCATCGCTACGATTGCGGGTGATGCCATGCTGGAAGATCACGATCGGCCAGCCTGCAGCTGGCTTGGTCCGTCCCGAGGCAGCATTCGGAATCGTCAACAGCACCGGAACAACCTGGGTCGAACCCGCCACCGGAATCGGATTGGCAAAGGTCAGATTTGTCGAGGTCGGATCGAGACCCAAGGCATTGAACGGCGGGTTGTAGGCACCCGGAGCAGCTTTCCAGAAACCCGTCAGCGGACCGGTCGGATTGGCAGCGGTCGGGGCAACCGAGTAGTAGGACAGCGGCATGACGCCGATATAGATGTCGGCGACCGGCGGCAAACCGGCGGCGGCCGTGGTAAGGCCGGAGTTCGCCAAGGTCATCGAGCTCGGCTGGGTGATCGCGCGAGTCGCCATCAGCACCGGGGTGATGCTCTGCGTCGTTGCGACCCAGCTCAACACGATGTCGGCACGCGGCACACCGGCGCCAGCGGCGGCGATTTCCTGGGTGTTGATCAGCTGACGCAGCGGCTCAAGCGAGCAACCGCTGGCGACAGGCAGCAGCGGATCGGTCGAAGTTGCCACGGTCGGGCAAGTTGCCGGATTGGCGAGCGCCGACAGCGGCGTGATCAGCGGGCTGGTGCGCTTGGCCAGGAAGTAGGTCTGGTCCGGGGTCGCATCATTGCCCAGCGTATCCTTGACGTCGTCAGTCACCACGACCATGTACGAGGTCAGCTGCTGCAGCGGGCGCAGCGGCACGATGGCGATGGTGCGGCCGGTAGTGTCGCTGCTGGCAACCGCCAGGGCGAACTCGCTCGCGGCGAGTTGACGGGTTACCCCGGTCACTGCGCGGGTGGCTGGGTTGATGGTGACCTGGAACATCCGTACCGAGGCGCCCGCCACCAGGGAACTGGCGCGGACCGCGGTCGAAGTGCTGAACGACCACGGCGCAACCGTGCTCCAGCCATCCAGATTGTTGATGGCACGAGTCGGATCGCTCGCGGGTGCGCTGGCGGCCACCGGAATATTGAGCGTCAGGTCCGTTGTGCCGCGCAACAACAGGTCATTCGGGAGCGGAATGATGCTGTTGGTCGGGTCAAATCGGGCGGCGATCACGGCGGTGATCGGGGAGCCATCGTCATTCAGCGCGGGCGGCGTTTCAACGGCGCGCGGGCTGTTGCTGCTGCTGCTGCAAGCAGCGAGCACAACGGATGACAAGGCAGTAGCCAGTAGAAGTCGGGCCTGCATGCTTGCTTCCTTCTAGGTCGAGAAATCGGGAGCGCGGGTACAGCGCTTGGGTATCATAGGTAGGGCATTCAACCGATTGCAACGAAAACTTAAGATTTTTCCTTGTTGCATCGCAGCAGCAGCAAAACCTTGACATTAAAGCTACCGGCGCGTTCATGACCTCCAAAAAAACTCTTGAAGATGTGCCTTCGCTGTGTGTGATCGTCCCCGTCTACGACGAGTCGGCCATGCTTCCACTGTTGGTGCCTAGACTAGTCCATGCGCTGGCGTATGTCCCGGCCCAATCGCAAATTCTTTTTGTCGATGACGGCAGCTCGGACAGCACGGTGGCCTTGCTGGCCGAATACGCGGCCCAGAATCCGCAGATTGGCTATCTCAGCCTGTCGCGCAATTTTGGCAAGGAAGCCGCAATGACGGCTGGACTCGACCACGCCGACGCCGATGCGGTGGTGGTGATCGATGCCGACCTGCAGGATCCGCCCGAGTTGATCGCCGAGTTCTGGAAAAAATACGAAGAGGGTTTTGATGTCGTCTACGGGCAACGCGCGAGCCGCGCTGGCGAGAGCTGGCTGAAACGGCTGACGGCCAGTGCTTTCTATCGGCTGATGAATCGGATGAGCAAGACGCCCGTGCCGCGCGACACCGGCGATTTCCGTCTGATGTCGCGCCGCGCCGTCGAAGCACTCCGGCAATTGCGCGAACGCCATCGCTTCATGAAGGGCATGTTCGCCTGGGTTGGCTTCAAGCAGTGCGGGCTGGTCTATCACCGCGAGCCGCGCGCTGCGGGGCGCAGCAAGTTCAATTATTGGAAACTGTGGAACTTCGCGCTCGAAGGCATCACTTCTTTCTCGACAGTGCCGCTGCGCCTCGCGACCTATATTGGCGTGTTCACCGCGCTGCTCTCGTTCGGCTATGGTGCCCTCATCATCTTCAAGACCCTGATGTATGGCGACACTGTGCGCGGATATCCCAGCCTGATGACGGTGATGCTCTTCCTCGGCGGCATCCAGCTGATCGCGCTCGGCATGATCGGCGAATACCTCGGACGGATGTTCGAGGAAACCAAACAACGACCGCTTTATCTGCTCGCAGCCGCACGTCTTTCCGGAAACTCACCACCGACATCCGACCCGCGCTGATCGCGCCGAGTCAGCGGAAGTCTTCGGACTGGGGCGCGAAACCACGCGGCTGCCAGTCGAGCATGCGCATCGCTGGTTCGTTGTCGGCGAGCTGATCGCAGTGCCAGCGACCGAGGCTGGCGCGCAGATTGCCGCCGCGCGCACCAAGCAGATGACTGAGCGCGGCCAGAACTGAGTTCGGCAGCGCTACAGGCCGTGCTTGTGCAGTCCGAATGACGCGCGACCACATCGCGCCATTGGCAAGCCGCTCAGCGCCGCCCACGGCAAGTGTGCAGCCTGCGCTCGACGGACTATGCAAGGCGCGCACGCAGGCAGCGGCCACATCGTCGGCGTGCACGGGCTGACGCAATCCGCCGGGCTCCAAGGGCATTGGCACCAGATGCCAGCGCCGCCCAAAACGATAGAGCGTGTTGAGACTGAGATCATGGCCGGCACCCCAGATCAGGGTCGGTCGCAACAGCGTCAGCGCGATGTCGCGCCGCGCACAAATCTGCTGCAGTCCCTGCTCGGCCAGGCGCAGTCGGCGCGCGATTGCGCGCTCAGCGGGATCAGCAGAATCCACTTTGGCCTCGATACTCATCGATCCAAGTGCAATCAATCGTGTCAGGACGGGAGTCTGAGCCCGATTCAGCCAGTCAACCAGGCCATTCAGCGGCCCCGCCGAAACAATTGTTGTTGCTGAACTGAGCGACTGCTCGCGCCAAAGGTCCAGAACCGACCAACTCACGCCCGACTGCCCAGTCATGGGGTGCACCGGTTTGCGCGAATAGGCGACGACAGAATGTCCTTCAGCAGCCAGCCGCGGGAGCAGGAAGCCGCCCACCGCAGCGCTGGCACCGAACACGTGAACCTCGCTCATCGCCGCATTCTCGCTGCTCGGCCCCGGTCGCAGTGCCGCTCAGCTATTGAAGCGGACGATCTGCACGATGCGGGAGGGCAGGCCCTTGATGCGCGCCAGCAGGGATTCGCTGATCGTGCTCGGCGGCAGGGCGAAGCTCGGCAGATTGGCAACGGCGAAGCGCTGGATCGCGCGCGGATTGCGTTTGAGTTTCCAGTAGCGGGTGATCGCCGAGTCCACGCTCAGTCGGCAGGAACCCATCCGCACCGGCTTGAGCAGCATGCGGTAGACCTGACCCTCATTGATCAGCTCCATCGCGGTCTGCGCATTGGCGCGCTCGGTGATCACCACGGTGGCGATATGCGGGTGATGGATCTTCAAGGCCTTCAGCAGCGAGGTCAGATCACCCTGACGCGACTCGGTCTCGGAAATCACCACGCCGGTTTCATATTGCTCGAGAATCTGCAGGGCACGCTCGGCATTGTTGGCAAAGCGCACCTGATAGTGCGGCGCCAGGATCTCGCGCAATCGAGCCTGCGAGTTCACATCGTCTTCGAGCACGAGGATACCGACCTCGGTGCGCGCTTCGGCGGCATCGCGCTCGCTGATCGGATCGGCGGTAATCACCGCGGCATCGCGCGCGATGCGCCCCGCCTCGGTGACCAGGGCGCGCATCTCGGCGTTGTCCCAAGGCTTGTTGACGTAGCGGAACACTTCGCCCTCGTTGACCGAGCCGAGCACCGCCTTCAGGTCCGCATAGCCGGTGAGCAGGATACGCATGGCCCGCGGCGCGCTGGACTTGAGCTCGCGCAGCACCTCGATGCCCTGCATCTGCGGCATGCGCTGGTCGCAGATCACGACATCGACATCGAACTGGCTGGCCATCGCGACCGCCTGTCGCGGGTCATTGCACAACTGCACCTCGAAGTCCCGGAACAGCGCCTTCAGCGCGCGCAGAATGCGCATCTCGTCGTCGATGCAGAGTATGCGCAGCGGGGCGTTGGGAGCGGATGCAGAACGTTCCATGATTCAGCCCCCTGCCCGGGCGGCCTGCGCCTTGCTGTCGATCGGCAACTCGACGAAGAATGTCGTGCCCTTGCCGATCACCGAGTTCACCCGGATGCTGCCGCCATGGCCCTGAATGATCTTGTGGACGATCGACAGTCCAAGGCCGGTGCCCTCGCCGACCTTCTTGGTGGTAAAAAACGGATCGAAAATCTTCGGCAGCACATTGTCGGGTATGCCGCTGCCATTGTCCGAGACACTGACTTCGACCCCTTCTTTCTTGGCCGCGCTGCGGATGCGCAGACGACCCTCGTCGCCCATGGCCTGGGCCGCATTGGTGATCAGGTTCAGAAAGACCTGGTTGATCTGCGAGGGCATGCAACGGACTGGCGGCAAGGCGCCGAGCTCGGTTTCGACGGTGATCCGGTCGCGCAGTTGGTGGCTGGCGATCGACAGGGAACTCCGGATCGAATCATTGACGTCGATCAGATCCATGCCATCGCGGTCGACTCGGGCGAAGCCTTTCAAATTGAGCACCAAGGCGCTCATCTGTTTGAGTCCATCGACCGAATCGGTGAGCAATTCACGCGCCTCGTTCAGACCGGTCGCCTGCGCCAACTGGCCGCGCGCCTTGATCACCAGCGCCTTGGCGCGATCAGCAATACCGGCATCCGCATTGAGCAGGAAGTCGACGCCGGTCATTACATTGGTAACCGCCTGCTCGTACTCGGCAAGCAGGTCGGCGACGACTTCAACATTGCTTTTGACGAAGCCGAGCGGTGTGTTGATCTCATGTGCCACACCGGCCACCATCTGGCCGAGTGAGGCCAGCTTGGTCGTATGGATGACCTGCGCCTGCGAGGCCTCGCGCTTCCTGGCGTCTTCCTGCAGCGCTGCCAGCGAGCGCACCAGTTTGCGTTCGCGCACGAACAGCAACCCGGCCGCGGTGATCGCGACGATCAGAAGTATTGCGAGCAACCAGGTCATCATCCGATTTCGTAATCCCCGTCCAGTGCTGATCCGGCGCACCTGCTCGCGCCACGCCAGGCGTTCGTCCGGCACGGACGATCGCCCCCAGGTTCGGTCGATTCAGCCGAATGGCAGAATCGCCCGGACCAGAAAGAACCGGTCGGGAGTCAGCCTTCGCGGCTTCATCCCGCTACCCAGACCTGTGGCTGCTCGGTCAGTATAGCCAAAGCCGCCAACCTAGCTGACCGAGCTTATCGGCGCTGGGTGGTGATTCCTTGACCCAGTTGGCCATTCCATGAGCGAGTCGATTACCGCAGAAGCCGCTGAACCCTCGCGCTGGCGACGCATTGCACTGTTTTCGGCACCGGCAATCGCCCTGGCGACCCTGCTGCTGATGCGCTGGACCGGCTCCGAGTCGGCTCTGGCCTGGACCTGTGCGGTTCTGGTCTGGGTAGCGCTGTGGTGGTTGTTCGAGCCGATACCTGCGCCGGTGACTTCGTTGTTGCCCCTGGCCCTGCTGCCGGCAGCCGGGGTAATTACGCCCAAGCAGGTGGCCGAGGCCTTCGGCAATGAGTTGATTCTGTTGATGGCCGGCGGCTTCATGATGGCACTGGCGCTCGAACGCAATGGCGCGCACCGCCGCCTTGCGCTGGGCATGGTGCGCCTGTTTGGTGGCCGCAGCGAGCGCGCCCTGGTGTTTGGCTTCATTGCCGCGACCGCTTTCATGAGCATGTGGATTTCCAATACCGCGGCCACTCTGATGATGTTGCCGGTGGCCATGGCTGTGCTGCAACAGCATTCCGATCAGCGGCTGCGCACACCGCTGATTCTGGCGATCGCCTATGCAGCGAGCATCGGCGGATGGGGTACACCGATCGGCACACCGCCGAATCTCGTCTTCATGCAGGCCTATGAGCAGGCCACCGGTACCCGCATGGGATTTGCCGAGTGGATGCGCGTGGGCATTCCGATCGTGCTGATCTTCCTGCCGATCCTGGGCTGGTGGCTGACCCGTGGCATCCGCACCGCCGAACCGGTTCGGCTGCCCGCGCTGGGCATCTGGACCTCGGCCGAACGGCGCGTCCTGCTGGTCTTTGCCCTGGTCGTCGGCGCCTGGGTATTTCGTTCCTGGCCGTACTCCGGCTGGACCGGTCTACTCGGCGTCAGCACGATCACCGATGCCAGCATCAGTCTTGCCGGCGTCGTCCTGATGTGTGTGCTGCCCGATGGGCGCGGTCAGCGCCTGCTCGACTGGGAGACCGCGGAGCGCATCCCCTGGGGCGCTCTGGTGCTTTTTGCTGGCGGCATTGCACTTGCCACCGCGTTCCAGACTTCAGGCCTCGGTGATCGCATCGCATTGGCTCTGGGTGGGCTCGGTCAATTGCCGCCGATCCTGCTGATCCTCGGCATCTGTCTCGGCGTCACCCTGCTGTCGGAGATCGCCAGCAATACCGCTACTGCGGTGTTGCTGATGCCGATCCTTGCCGCTACCGCGGTTGGAACGGGAATCGAGCCCGCCCTGCTGATGATGCCCGCGGTGTTCGCTGCCAGTTGCGGTTTCATGTTGCCGGTGGCAACGGCGCCCAACCTGATCGCCTATGGCACCCGTCAGGTGCCACTGGCCCAGATGATCCGCGAAGGGGCGGTGCTTGATGTCGTCGGCGTCGTGGTGCTGACTGCGGTGTGCTGGTTCATGCTGGCGCCCTGAGCCGGCGACAGCGACAGCGCTACAGGCGGCCGGCGAAACTCTGGAAGCCCATCCATGTGACGAATGCGATCAGCAGGATCGCACCCTCGCGCCGCGAGACCTGGGCGTCACCCCGAATCATCGGATAGAACGCCAGAGTGAAGGCAATCAAGGCCGGAATCTCGACCCAGACCAGCGAATGCGCAACCGGAATCGGATGCCAGAGCGCGAGCAGCCCGAGCACCAGCAGCAGGTTGACGATGCTCGACGAGATCGCGCTGCCGACCACGACATTGCCATGGCCTCGCGCAGCGGCGACCACGGCGACAGCCAACTCGGGGATCGCGCTGCCAACCGCGAGCAGGGTAAGACCCGCCCAGAGTTCGCTCATATGCCAGATGCCGGCCAGCTCGAAGGCACGATCGGAAGCCATCCAGGCGCCGTAGCCGAGCATGCCAAGGCCGGCCACAACACGGACCAGGTTGCGGCCCAGATCAGTCTGGGTATTGGCTGCATAGGCCAGTTCCTTGCACACCGCTTCGGAATGCCCGCGTGCCGATCGCCGGACCGCCCAGCCAAAGGCCACAACGCCGACCAGCAGGACCGCGCCATCGTAATAGCCGATCTTGCCGTTATGGCTCATCGCCAGCAGAGCCACGGCGCTGACCAGCAGCAGAGGCAGACCAAGACTGACCAGACGGAAACTGACCGACAAGGGCTTGACCATGGCAGCCACTGCGATGATCAAGCCAAAGTTGGCGATGCAGCTGCCAATCACATTACCCACCGCCAGCGCATAGTGCGCCTGCGCGATCGCCGCAATCGAGATGGCCAGTTCGGGCAACGAAGCCCCGACCGCGACCAGGGCAAGTCCTGCGGCGGTCGCACCCGCGCCGCGACGCTGGGCCAATCCCGACGCGCCCTTGACCAGAGAGTCAGCGCCCATCGTGACCAGGAGCAGACCCAGCGCAAAGAATCCCAAGACTTCCCACATGATGTTTCGATCTCCACGAACCGGCGATCAGGATAGTGGTCGCAGCGGCCGGGCGCCATCATCGGTGCCGGAGATGGCGAGCGCAGCGGCGGATGCGCGGGTGTGGCAACGCCGCGCAAGAAAAAAACAGGGCCGGCAAGCCGGCCCCAAGGGGGACACCACTGAGCATTGTGTGATCGTGAGTCTGGTGTGATCGGGCATCGATGACCTGCAGTTGCAGACCCGTGCCTATCGCGCCGCAATTCATTCAGGTGGCACCGGCATCCATCCACGATCCGGGATCGATGCCACCACGCATCCCTGCGTGGCTCGTGCCGGGTGAAACGGTTGTTGCCGACGCGCGCCAGGACGAGTCCGGGCGCGCGTCCCCCATCGATTACTGCACGCCGTACGACCAGCCCTTGGTCCAATCGGCAGCCGGGCTTTCGAATGCACCCTTGAAGTTCACGGTCTCGAAGAAGCTATCGTTCGGCACCGCCACACCGGTACCGAGCAGGATCGAGTTGGTGGCGGGGAAGCGACCGTTCAGACCCAGCGCAGCAGCGTTGCCGTCACTATTGCCGTTCTGTCCGCGATACCAGGCGCTGACCAGGAAGGGTTCAGCGGCGCTGTCCTCGAAATTGGTCGCGCAGCCCAGGGCCGAACCCGCCATCGAAAGAACGCCGGTTGCGGTCGGATTGGCTACCGTGCCGCTCGCGGTGAAGGTCGCGTTGTCGTTGAAGTTGAGGCACTCCTGGCCGAATCCGGTCGCCACGATGTTGTAGAAGTTGCCACCCGAGCCGCGACGGATGCGCAGACCCTCATTGCCGCTGGGCGCACCGATCAGGGTGACATTGGCGACGGTCGGCTGGGTGCGCGGCAGCAGGTCGAAGGCATTCGGCTTGTTGTCCGACTCGACACCATTGGAGTCAGCGGAAGCCGTCGCGTTCTGCGCGCAGTAGGCGTACTGGATCTTGCCGGTATAGCCTTCGGCGAAGTCCAGGCAATCATCTTCAATCGAAGTTCCGATGACGTAGCGCAGGTTCACGGTTCCACCGAACATCTCGAAGCCGTCATCCTTGCCGGCGTGGGTCTGCACGTGATCGATCACCGTGCCACTGCCGACGCCGAGCAAGGTCAGCGCATTGAGTTCTTCATTCGGACGGATTTCCTTGCCGGCGTAGCGGATCTGGGTATAACGCAGCGCACCCGAGGAGTCTGCATTGTCCGGAACGATATTGCCGCCGCCGACGCCATCCCGTCCGCCGAACTTGACATCGGTATCGGCTTCGAACGAACAGGCGGTAGTACCGACGCAGCTGTTGTTGACTGCATTTCCGGCGATCACCAGACCGGCCCAGTCACCCGGCACATCGCGCGGCGCGGTGAACACGACGGGCGCGGTCGCCGTGCCGTTGGCATAGATCTTCGAGCCGGCTTGAACCACGAGATAGTCGATCGCACCGCCACTGCCCTGCAATTGTGTGCCCGGCGCGATGCTCAATACACCGGGATTGAGGTTCCGGCCGGTACCGACCTGCACCTTGCCGCTGATGATGTAGGTCGCGTAGTTGGGCAGATGCAGATTGCCGGTGATGGTCTGCGGCAGCAGGCAGGTACGCGGCAGATTCTGGAAGGCCACGGTGCCGGTCGGACAGGCAGTGAACTCCTCGCTGTAGGCGCAACTGGCCGGCGCCGCGCCGATGTGCTGCAGATCGAGATTGGCAACCGGCAGATCTACGCCGCCGTTGGGCGTGATATCCATGGTGATCCGGTTGCAGGAATGCGCCGTGAAGCTGAGCTTGCCGATCGGCGTGCCGGTCGGTGTGGTGAAGGTGTTGCCAAAGGCGCCGCCGGCAAAGCGGAATACATCGACGTCCTGCTTGCTGAACTCGCGATCGGTCAGCGGCACCTGGGCGGTCAACCAGAGCGGCTGACCAGCATTGTCGTAGCTGAAGATGGCGAGAAACAGCACGCCCTGGCCATTGCCCGTGGGCAGCCAGTCCGCCAGCACGCCACGGCCGGACTGCGCCGGGTTGTACCAGGAGCCTTCGAACTGCTCATTGACGACGACGGCTGCGTCAGCACTGACGGCGGCGAACAGGCCAGCCATGGCCAGGGCGAGCGGGCGCTTGAGGGAAAGCATCGACATGATTCAACTCCATTGCAGTGAGACAGGTGTCGAAGCTCGACCGAGCCCCGATTCGATGCCCATCTTGCGCAGCGGCGATGACAGTTCGATGGCTGGACCTTTGCAATTGCGCGACACGGCCCTTGGCGACCGCGTCGCCGACGAGCCAGCTGCATGGGCTGACAGCCGTCACTTAGCCCCCAGCGGTCGATGCCGTAGGATGCCCCTGCTGACGCTCCGCAGTTTTGCCGGGCGGCGCACCGCAGGACGAATCAGGCTCGGGAGAGGCATATGCGATGGCAGCGCTGGGCAGGACTGGTGGGATTTCTATGTGTGGCAGCTACGGTCCAGGCCGGGCCCGAGCCGTTCGTGCTCGGCACCCTGAGCTTCAGCGAATGCGATTTCACCCATCGCAGTCGTGGCGATGTGTTCGCTGGGCAGTGCGCGCGCATTGAGGTTCCTGAGAATCCGGACCAACCCGCCGGTCGCAAGATCAGTCTGCACGTCGGACTGATCAAGGCGCACGATGCCGAGCCCGAGGCCGACCCGGTGTTCTTCATCGCCGGTGGCCCCGGTCAATCGGCGATCGAGGCCTACCCGATGATCGCGTCCGGCTTCTCCAGAATTCTGGAGAAGCGCCACGTGATCCTGGTCGATCAACGCGGCACTGGTGATTCCAATCCGCTCAAATGCGAGGGCGCCGAGGGCGAGAGCCGTTTCGCCGCCGACGATGGCTCGGCCGATGCGCAGACCGACTTCGTCAACGCCTGCCTGGCTGCGCTGCGCGAACGTGCCGATCCGCGCTACTACACCACCACGGTGGCGATCGGCGATCTCGATCAGGTGCGTGCCGCGATCGGTGCCGAGCAGATCAATCTGATCGGTGGCTCCTATGGCACCCGTGTCGCCCAGCGCTATCTGCGCACCTACCCCGATCGCGTGCGCAGCGTCGTTCTCGACGGCGTGGTGCCGCCGGATCTGATCCTTGGCAACGAGCATGCACGCAACCTGGAGACCGCGGTCGAGGGGATTTTCGAGCGCTGCCGCAAGGACATCGCCTGTCAGCAGGCGTTCGGCGATCCCGCCGAAGACTTTGCCCATTTGCGTGCCGAACTGGCGGCGCGGCCGATCCAGGTCGAGTTCAACGATCCCAAATCCGGCGAGGCCATGACGCAGGAATTGAAGCTCGATGATGTCGCCAGCGTACTGCGCATGTTCGCTTACGCACCGGAAACCGCCGCACTGCTGCCGCTCGCCCTGCACGAGGCCGCCAATGGCCATGCCGCTGCATTGCTGGCCCAGAGCCGTCTGGTCTCCGGCGATCTCGGTGAGCAGATCATGCATGCGATGCAGCTTTCGGTGATCTGCTCGGAAGACGCCCACGGGTTCCGCGCGCGGCCCGAAGATGAAGCGACCATCATGGGCACCGATTTCATCAATGTGATGCGCACCCAGTGCGCGGCCTGGCCCAAGGGCGCGCGCCCGGATGATTTCCACACGGCCGTCACCAGTGCCGTCCCTGCCCTGCTGCTCTCCGGCGAATTCGATCCGGTCACCCCGCCACGCTATGGCGAGGCCACCGTCCAGCACTTCAGCAAGGGCCGCCATCTGGTTGCGCCCGGACGCGGCCATGGCCTGTTGGTCGCCGGTTGCATTCCGCGCCTGCTCGCCGATTTTGTCGAGGGACTCGATGCCAGCAAACTCGAGGCCAAGTGCCTGGACGACCTCGCCGTGATTCCTGCCTTCGTCAACCGCAATGGATGGACGCCATGAGTCAGTGCGCATACTTCAAGGCAGATCGACATGATTGAAGTTCACCAGTTGCACAAGGCCTTCGGCGCCGTGAAAGCCGTCGACGGTGTCAGCTTTCGTGCCGAGGATGGCCGCATCACCGGGCTGCTCGGCCCCAACGGTGCCGGCAAGACGACCACGCTGCGCATGCTCTACACGCTGATGAAACCCGACCAGGGCAATGTCCGCGTCGATGGCTTCGACGCCACGGCCGATACCGTCGAGGTGCGTCGTCGGCTCGGCGTACTGCCCGATGCCCGCGGTCTCTACAAGCGCCTGAGTGCGCGCGAGAACATCCGCTACTTTGCCGAGTTGCAGGGTATTGAACCGGCGTTGATGCATAGTCGCGAAGAGGCGCTGATCACCGCGCTCGGCATGGAAGACATCGCCGATCGACGCACCGAAGGGTTCTCCCAGGGCCAGCGCGTCAAGACCGCGATCGCGCGTGCGCTGATTCACGATCCGCGCAACGTGATCCTCGATGAACCCACCAATGGGCTCGACGTGATGGCGACGCGGGCAATGCGCGCTTTCCTGCGCAAGCTGCGCGATGAGGGCCGATGTGTGTTGTTCTCCAGTCACATCATGCAGGAGGTCGCGGCGCTGTGCGACCACATCATCGTGATCGCCAAGGGCCGCGTCATGGCCGAGGGCTCACCGGATGAATTGCGCGCACGCACCGGCGAGGTCAATCTGGAAGATGCCTTCGTCAAAATCATAGGAAGTGATGAGGGGTTCTTCGGATGAAACCTGCCTGGCTGACCATTTTCATCAAGGAAGTCCGCGAAAACCTGCGCGATCGCAAGACCGTCCTCAACGCCCTGGTGCTCGGTCCGCTGATCGGTCCGGTACTGATCGGCCTGATCCTGTCGGCCGTGGTCTCGCGCGAATCCAAGCGCGCCGAGAAGCCGCTGGAAGTACCGGTGATCGGCGCCGAGTACGCGCCGACCCTGATCAATCATCTGCGCACCCAGAACATCGTGATCGAGTCTGCGCCGGCCGACCCCGAGCGTGCGGTGCGTGAGCAGGAAGAGGATGTGGTTCTGCGCATCGATGAACGCTTCGCCGAGGCCTGGCGGGCCGGCGATCCGGCGCCGCTCGACCTGATCTACGACTCGTCCCATCAGGATGCCGACCGGGCACGGCGACGCTTGGAGGCGGCGATCAATGGCTACGCCAGCCAGGTCGGCGCCCTGCGTCTGGTCGCACGCGGCATCCATCCGGTCATCGTCCGACCGATCAGCGCGGTTGATCGCGATCAGGCCAGTGCCGAGGCCAAGGGTGGTCTGTTCCTGAGCTTCCTTCCGTACACTCTGATCCTCGGCGCCTTCATGGGCGGCATGTATCTCGCGATCGACACCACGGCCGGCGAACGCGAAAGACAATCGCTCGAACCCCTGCTGGCCAATCCGGTGCCGCGTTGGAAGATCATGGCGGGCAAACTGCTGGCCACCTCGGCGTTCGCGCTCATGTCGCTGCTGCTGACCCTGGTTGCGTTCGCGGTGATCACGCCGATGCTGCCACTCGACAAGCTCGGACTGAAATTCAATCTCGGTATCGTGATCTTCGCCAAGATGCTGCTGGTGCTGACGCCGGTAGTTGTCCTCGCCGCCTCGGTGCAGACCCTGATCGCGGCCAACGCCAAGAGTTACCGCGAGGCACAAAGCTGGCTCGGTCTGCTGACCATCATTCCAGCCATCCCCTCGATGCTGCTGATGGTCATCCCGGTCAAGCCGGCACTGTGGATGTTCTCGGTGCCCCTGCTCGCCCAGCATCTGTCGATCATGAAACTGGTGCGCGCGGAATACATCGCGCTATCCGAGTGGGCGGCGTTACTGGCCAGTGGACTGATCCTGGCCGGGATCGTCGCGTTCTTCGCAGCGCGCATCTACGACCGTGAGAGTCTGGCGGTATCGACCTAGGGTGGTGTTGCACACTAGCAGCCCGGACGAAACTACTGCGGCCGACGCCGCAGTTGTGCGCGCAGGGCATCGAGCGTGATGCTGGCGATCCCGTCATCGCCATCGCGGCGTGGCTGGGTCGATTCCGGTGCCTGCGCCTGGGCAAAGATCACCTCATAACTTGCCGGCAGCACGCCATCGCCCGTGCGGAAGGATTCGTAATGGGCGAGCATCCGCTGCAGGCGCGATTTGCCGGTCAGCCCGCGCTGGCGCTCGGCGGCGGCATTGCCAGCACCAATCGCCTTGAGCTCGCGCATCAGCTGGCGCGCATCGCGATAGGTCAGGGTATAGCGCTCGACATCGAGCATCGGATCGCGAAAGCCGGCGGCGAGCATGGCGTCGCCAACATCATGCATATCGAGAAACACATTCACGTGCGCGCCCTGATCGGCGGCGGCCCAGCTTTGCCGTAGTTCGGTCAGCGTATCGGGGCCGAAGCTGGTGAACATCAGCCAGCCATCGGGCCGCAATACGCGACGGAATTCGTTGAACACATCGCCGAGATTCTCGATCCACTGCAGACAGAGATTGGAGAAGATCAGATCCACCGACTGATCCGCCAGCGGCAGGGCGCGCGCATCAGCGCACACCCGCCGGAACGGCTTCCACCAACCGGCGCGCCGCCGTGCCTGCTGCAGCATCGGCAGGGCCAGGTCGAGCGCAATGATTTCAGCCTTGGGATAACGCTTGCGCAAGGCCGCAGAGGCGCGACCGGTGCCGCAGCCGACATCGAGAATGTTCTGTGGGCTGGACTTGAAAGGTGCCGCGATGCCGCTCGCGCGCGCCTCGCTCAACAGTTCGGCGGGTGGCGTTGCAAGGATATCCAGGCGTTCCAGCAACAGCGTCTCGACTTCGTGCTGCAGAACGGCGACTGCCTCGTAGCCTGCGGCGGCACGACCAAAGGCGCGACGTACGCGATCAATATCCAGACTCATGACGCGGCAACCTCACGGATCAGGGCCAGCAGTCGATCGACGACTTCGGCACGATGGCTGATAAAGGGCGCATGCCCGGCGCGGGCGACATTGTGGAAGCTTCCCCCAGCCGTGCGGGCCGACCATTCCATCGCTGCCGCCGGCACCAGACGATCACGACTGCCGGCGAGCCAGAGATTGGGACAGGTGATGCGCGAGATCTGTTCGCGATAATCGCTGTGTTCAAGAATCTGCAGACCTTGCGCCAGCGCGCTGAGCAGGGGCGCACCGCGTTCGAGCAGACGAGTGCGCAGTTCACGCAGACAGGCACCGGCATGTTCGTCGCCGTGGACTTCGAGGGCTAAGAAGCGATCCAGCGTTCGACGATGGTCGGTCTGCAGATCACGGCCGAATTGCTCGAATACCTCGAGCGCCACTGCATGAGTCCAATGCTCGTCGACCACGAATCGCGGTGATGCCGAGATCAGGGCGAGGCCGCGCACCGCCTGCGGCTGCGCAATGGCGGCGCGCATCGCGATCAATCCACCGAGCGACCAACCGACCCAGATAGCCGATGGGAGCAGGCTGGCCAGTCGCTCTGCACAGGCGGCGACATTCAACTCGCTGCCGTCGTCGCGACCATGACCGTGGCCCGGCAAGTCGACCACATGCACGCGGCAGTGCGTGGCAAGGTCCTCGGCCAGTTCGTGGAAGATTCCGCCATGCATGGCCCAGCCATGAATCAATATCAGATCGGGACCGCTGCCGAGTGTCTGTATATGCATGCGCTATCCCCTGCTCGTCGCGGGCGCGTCAGCACAAATTCCAACACTTGCCTGCGCGCGCAGGATCGCATCAAGCAGGGCATCGATATCGCCCCGGGTATGCGCTGCCGAGAGGGTGATGCGAAGTCGCGCGCTGCCCTCGGGCACGGTCGGCGGACGAATCGCGGGCACATGGAAACCCTGCGACTCCAGCGATTGTGAGAGCTGTGCCGCCAGCGCGGAATCGCCCACCAGCAGCGGCTGGATCGGCGTTGCCGAGGCCAGCAGCGTCAAACCGCGCTGCTGCGCACCGCGGCGAAAATAATCGATATGCCCATGCAGCACTTCGCGCAACGAGTCTTCGGCGCGGGCGATGCGGACAGCGGCGAGACCGGCACTGGCCAGCGCCGGCGGCATCGCCGTGGTGTAGATATAGCTGCGGGCAAACTGCAGCAGGGCATCAATGCCCTGCTCGCTGCCGAGCACGGCGGCGCCGAAGGTGCCGATCGCCTTGCCCAGTGTCACCACCAGGAACGGCACTTCGGCCACTCCCAGTCCCGCCGCCGCCACCGAACCGCGTCCGTTTGCGCCGACTACGCCGAGGCCGTGGGCGTCATCGACCATCAGGGTCGCGTGTTCGCGTTGGCACAGCGCCGCGAGCTCGGATAGTGGCCCGATATCACCATCCATACTGAAGACGCCATCGCTGGCGAGCAGCGCAGCAGTGTCTGCGCGCGCAGCCAGCTGGCGAGCCGCAGCTTCGATGTCGGCATGCGGGTAGCGCAGCAGTTCGGCGCCACTGAGGCGGGCGCCATCAATCAGACTGGCATGGTTGAGCCGATCCTGCACACAGAGATCGCCGCGCCCGAGCAGGGCCGAAAGCACGCCGAGATTGGCCATCATGCCGGTCGAAAACAGCAGGGCGCGCGGATAGCCCAGCCAGTCGGCGAGCGCTTCTTCGAGTTGTTGATGCGGACCGCGGTGGCCGCCGAGCAGATGCGCCGCGCCGGCGCCAACACCCCAGGTCGCACTGGCCTCACGCAGTGCGCTGGCGATGCGCGGGTCGGCGGCCAGACCAAGATAATCGTTGCTGGCAAAACCGAGCAGGCTGCGACCGGCCACGACGACGCGCGGTCCCTGTGCCGCAGTCACAGTGCGCAATCGGCGCAGCAGTCCAGCCTGCGCGCGCTCGGCATGGGCCTGGCTCAGGCGATCGATCAGGGAAGGACGCGTCATGTTGATGGCGGTTGAATGTTCGAACGTGTGATGAACTGGTGCAATCGATTCGGCACCGGACACGGGCGCCCCGACTGTGGACGACAACGCAGATGCGAGCGAGCGGGAAAGCCGTTGGACAGCGGGCAGATGCGTAGCCACTCCGGCGATCCGGGCTGGCCACGCCTGCCATCAGGCGGCGATGACTTCCCGCGTAATGCCGGCATGAACGGTACGTGGCGCGGTATCGCCGGCCATCGCGGTCAGTCCGAGCTTGGCGAACAGCGCGCGGTCGGCCTCGGTATCGGGATTGCCCGTGGTCAGCAGTTTCTCGCCGTGGAATATCGAATTGGCGCCAGCCAGGAAGCACAGCGCCTGCATTTCATCGTTCATGGTTTCGCGACCAGCCGAGAGTCGCACCATCGCCGCCGGCATCATGATCCGCGCGACCGCAATGGTGCGCACGAATTCGAAAGCCTCCAGTTCGGCGGCATCGGCCAGCGGTGTGCCGGCAACCTGGACCAGACGATTGATCGGCACCGAATCCGGATGTGCCGGCAGATTGGCCAGGGCCTGCAACAGGCCGGCGCGATCCTCACGCGACTCGCCCATGCCGACGATGCCACCGCAACAGGTTTTCATGCCGACATCGCGCACATGCGCGAGGGTGTCGAGCCGATCCTGATAGCAGCGCGTGCTGATGATCTCGCCGTAATACTCCGGGCTGGTGTCGAGATTGTGGTTGTAGTAATCGAGCCCGGCATCCTTCAATGTCTGCGCCTGGCTGGAACTGAGCATGCCCAGGGTCGCGCAGGTCTCCAGGCCCAGCGCCTTCACTTCACGCACCATCGCCGCGACCTTGTCGAGGTCCTTGTCGCGTGGTGCCCGCCAGGCGGCGCCCATGCAAAACCGTGAGGCACCGCTGTCCTTGGCGGCGCGCGCGCGCACCAGCACATCGTCGAGCGGCATCAGCTTCTCGACCTTCAGGCCGGTGTCGAAGCGCGCGCTCTGCGGGCAATAGGCGCAATCCTCGGGGCAGGCTCCGGTCTTGATCGACAACAGGGTCGAGACCTGCACGGCATTGGCATCGTGATGCTGGCGGTGCGCGGTCTGGGCGCGGAACAGCAAATCGTTGAACGGCAGTTCGAACAGGGCGACGACCTCGTCGCGGCGCCAGTCGTGGCGTAGGGATGCGTGCATGGGGCTGCCCAGACGTTAGAGTGGCGGCAGTGTCCGTGCCGAGGGAGCGGCTGTCAACGTGAAAATCTCCGATGTGGTTGACAGCTGGTGGCGCCCACTCAGTTTTGGCCTGCTCCCCGGCCGTTGTGTCCTGTGCGCGACGGCAACGGCCCGCAGGCAGGATCTGTGTACCGCCTGCGCCGCCGAACTGCCCTGGAATACCCGCTGCTGCCGTCGTTGCGCGCTGCCGCTGACGGCCAGCGAACCGGCCTGCGGACGCTGCCTGCGCGCGCCTCCCGAGTTCGACGTAGCGCATTGTGCGTTCCGCTACGAGTGGCCGCTGGACGGTCTGGTCACCCGGCTCAAATTTGCCGCCGATCTCGCCGCCGGCCGCGTGCTCGCCGAATTGCTGACGCAGAGCCTGATTGGCGCCAGCGGCGCCCTGACCCCGGCCGATCTGATCATTCCGGTGCCGCTGCATCGACTGCGCCTGCGCGAGCGCGGATTCAATCAGGCGCAGGAGCTGGCCAGCCTGGTCGCCCGCCGCATGCGGATTCCGCTCGATGTCGAAGGCCTGCGCCGCGAGCGTGCCACGGCGCAGCAATCCGGATTGAGTGCGCTGCGCCGGCGCCGCAACGTGCGCGATGCCTTCAGCGTGCAGGCATCGGTAAGCGGCTGTCACGTCGCCGTGGTCGATGATGTGGTGACCACCGCTGCCACGGCACGCGAATGTGCGCGCGCCCTCAAGCGGGCCGGTGCGGCCTCGGTTCAGATCTGGGCAGCGGCGCGGGCACCGGTCAGCAGACGTCTTGCCCAGGCCGAATAATGCAAAGTCATGAGCGTCGGCGAGCACAGCGGCTGCAGCCCGAATCGAAGTTGAATGAGTGCCTGGCCATTCGCCCGTCGTTGCGCACCGGCGGCGGCAACCGGACTACCATCATTCGCATGCACTCGATATCCCGCCAGCTTCAGATCCGCACTGTCGCAAGCTGCCGCGTCGTCGCCGGTCGTCTGGCGTTTGCGCTGCTTGGATCATTGACCACCGTGCCATCGCAGGCTCAGACAATCGCCGAGCCCGCCAAAGCAGAACGAGTGGTATCGGCTGCGCGTGCACAGATCGGCTTTACCCTCAGCTATGACGGCAGTTATCGTCGGCTGAGCTATCCCGGTGGCGATCCGCCGATCGAGACCGGCGTATGCACCGATGTGATCATCCGTGCGCTGCGCAAGGTCGATATCGATCTGCAGCGCGCCGTACACGAGGATCGCCAGAGCCACCCTGAGCGCTACCCGCGCCATGGGGCGCAGCGCTCGCTGGACCGCAATATCGATCACCGCCGCGTGCCCAATCTGCGCGCCTGGATGGCCGCACATCTGGTCGAGTCCACCGAACTCGATGCGCCCGGCGAATTCCTGCCAGGCGACATCGTCAGCTGGAAACTGCCCGGCAATCTCGATCACATCGGCATCGTCTCGGACCGTTCAATCGACGGGCGTCCGCTGATCATCCACAACATCGGCCGCGGCGTGCAGGAAGAAGACGTGCTGCTGGCCTGGCCGCGCAACGGTCATTTTCGATTGCAACCCTGAGCGCGCCCGACGTGAGCCGACCCGCGTGGCAGGTCCGCGCGCCTGCGCCTTGCGGCAACCGGCCGCCGGCATGGACAATGCAGCGCCTTGGAGATCTGCAATGAGTCTGCTGGAAACTGTTGAATTCGAAACCGGTCCGGCACCGCGTTTCAGTGTGGTCTGGCTGCATGGGCTGGGTGCGGACGGCCATGACTTCGAGCCCATCGTGCCCGAACTGGTCCGCCCGGACTGGCCCGCAATCCGCTTTGTTTTTCCGCATGCGCCGGCGCGGCCAGTCACCATCAATTCCGGGATGCGCATGCGCGCCTGGTATGACATCTCCGGCCAGGAACTCGAACACAAACAGGACGAACCCGGTGTGCGCACCTCGATGGAACAGGTCAGTGCGCTTCTCGAGCAGGAGACCGCCCGCGGAGTGGCACCCGCGCACCAGTTCCTGATCGGCTTCTCGCAGGGCGGTGCCATTGCGCTGTCGTGTCTGGTGCGCCGGCAGCAGCCGCTGGCCGGTGTGGTCGCACTGTCGACCTATTTGCCGATCGCCGACAAGTCGCTGGCTGAGGCAACCGAACTGTCCAAGTCGATTCCGTTGTTCATGGGCCATGGCAGCCTGGACCCCGTCGTCGCCATGGGACTGGGCGCAATGAGTCGCGAGTGGCTGCAGCGCGCTGGCTATCGCGTCGACTGGCACAGCTATCCGATGCCGCATTCGGTCTGCGCCGAGGAAATTCGCGACATCGCCGATTTCATGCAGCCGATCCTGCTCAGCGGACCCTGAGTGAGCGCGGCGCCGACCAGGATTGGCGCGCCGCGTCGCGACTGGATGCCGGATTTGTGCAGTCTGCGTGTGCTCGGCGCAGTCGTGCTGGTCGCGCAACTGGTTGCCCTGGTCATCATCGTAGTCCCCGATCCCGCCGCTATCCTCAGCCTCTCGCGCGTGGCCGCGGCGAGCTTTCTGGTGCAGTGGATCGCGCTCGCCAGCGCCGCCCTGCTCTGCAAGCTCGGACCGCGGATCGCCCGCCAGTCCAGTACGATGGGCATGATCAGCGCCTGGTCGGTGCCGCTGATCGTGACCGCGGTGATCAGTGCGATGCTGCGCCTGGTCGATGAAGCCTTCCGCTTTGGTGTCATCTCCGAAGGCACCGGACTACAGCCGTTCGTGATCAGCGCGGTGGCATTGTCGGCGCTGTTTGCCGCCGCGGCGCTGCGCTATTTCTATGTGCAGGAACAGCTGCGGCTGAATGTCGAACGTGAGTCCGAAGCGCGCGTGGATGCGCTGCAGGCACGCATCCGCCCGCACTTTCTGTTCAACACACTCAATACCGTGGCCAGCCTGATCCGCATCGATCCGGCCGCCGCCGAACGCGCGGTCGAGGATCTTGCCGAGCTGTTTCGGGCCTCGCTCAGCCATGAGCGCAATCTGTGCAGCCTCAGCCGCGAACTTGAGCTGGTCGATCGCTATCTCGACATCGAGAGTCTGCGCCTGCGCGAGCGCCTGCGCGTGGAGCGCGATCTGGATCTGGCCGCGGACGACTGGCCGGTGCCCCTGCTCAGCATCCAGCCCCTGGTCGAGAATGCCATCCACCACGGCATCCAGACCCGTTCCGACGGCGGCAGCGTGCGCATCGTCACCCGTATCGAAGGCGAGTTGCTGCGCGTCTCGGTGCACAACCCCAAGCCGCCCAGCGGTACGGCACCGGCACTGAGTCGGGGCAATCACATCGCCCTCGACAACATCCGGCAACGCCTCGCCCTACACTATGGCCGCAAGGCCAGACTCGAAATCGAATCCGGCCCCGACCACCATGTCGCCACCTTGCTGTTGCCGAGGAAGCCAAACGGATGATGCGTGTACTGATCGTCGATGATGAAGCGCTGGCGCGTACGCGCATGCGCGCACTGCTGGCCGAGATCGATCAACCCGCGACCGAGGTGGTCGGTGAGGCGGCCGATGGCCGCGCTGCAATCGAGCTCTGCGATCAGCTGCAGGTCCAGGTCGTCCTGCTCGACATCAGCATGCCGGTGATGGATGGACTGGAGGCGGCGCGGCACCTCGCAACCGGCGAAAATCCGCCTGCCATCATTTTCTGCACCGCCTACGACGAACACGCGCTGGCTGCCTTCGAGGCCCGCGCCATCGATTATCTGGTCAAGCCGGTACGCGCAGAACGTCTGCGCAGCGCCCTGGATCGCGCCGAGAAACTCAGCATCGATGATCGGCGCGCACCCAGCAGCGGACTGGGCAATCGCAGCCGTAGTCATCTCTGCGCGCGCGTGCGCGGCAATCTGCGTCTGGTCGCCATCAACGAAATTTCCTACCTGCTCGCCGAAGACAAGTACGTGGTCGTACATTCGGATCAGGGCGAGGTACTGATCGAGGAGTCACTGAAAACCCTGGAGCAGGAATTTCCCGATCAATTTGTGCGTATCCATCGCAATTGCCTGATTGCGGTTGAACGTCTGCAGGGGCTCGATCGCGATGCCGATGGCAATCTCCAGGCCCGAGTCCAGGGCGCACCACGCCCGCTCGAAATCAGTCGGCGTTGCCTGCCGGCGATCCGCGCTCTTGTAAAGCATTTGTAGAGCGGGGCTTGCCCCGCTGCTCTGGCTCTTGATGTTGTAGAGCGTGGCTTGCCGCGCTGCTCTTGCTCTTGCTCTTGTAGAGCGTGGCTTGCCGCGCTGCTCTGGCTCTTGTAGAGCGTGGCTTGCCGCGCTGCTGTTGCCCCTGCCCTTCGTTCTTTGCCCCGGTGCCGCAAATCAGGATCAAGAGCAGCGGGGCAAGCCCCGCTCTATGGCTCTCAACAGCGGAGCTGGTCAATCCCCTCGGGGACAACGTCAACATCAACATCATCGTCAACATCAACTTCAAGATCAAGATCAAGATCAAGATCACATACGCTGCTCACCCACTCCGCACCCTTCAACTGGATTCATGATGTCGAGTAAGCCATGACGCTTCTGCGTATTGCCACCCGCCAAAGCCCGCTCGCGCTCTGGCAGACCGAACACGTCGCCACTCTGCTGGGCAAGACCTATCCCGATCTGCAGATCGAACTCGTTCCGCTGAGCACGCGTGGCGACCAGATCCTCGATCGTTCGCTGGCCACGATCGGTGGCAAGGGTCTGTTCCTCAAGGAACTCGAGGAGGCGATGCTCGATGGTCGCGCCGATATCGCGGTGCATTCGATGAAGGACGTGCCGATGAATCTGGACGCGCCGTTCGAAATCGCCGCCATCCTGCGCCGCGCCGATCCATTCGATGCCTTCGTCAGCAATGGCTTCACACGACTCGATGAGCTGCCCAAGGGCGCTCGCGTGGGCACCTCCTCACTGCGCCGCCAGGCGCAATTGCGTGCGCGTCGGCCCGATCTGCATTTGAGTGATCTGCGCGGCAACGTCAACACCCGTCTGCGCAAGCTTGACGAGGGCGAGTTCGATGCCATCGTGCTGGCCTGTGCCGGACTCGATCGGCTCGGCATGCATGAGCGCATTCGGCAACGATTGACCGCGCCGGATTTTCTGCCGGCCGTGGCTCAGGGCGCGATCGGCATCGAGATCGCCGATGACCGCGCCGATCTGAGGGATCTACTGCAGGTCCTGCACGATGCCGATACCGCGCTCTGTGTCGGCGCCGAGCGCGCGATGAATCGCCGCCTGCATGGTTCGTGTCAGGTACCGATCGCCGGTTATTGCACGCTTGATGAGGACAGTCTGCATCTGACTGGCCTGGTTGGTCGCGCCGAGGATGGCTACTGTATTCGCGCCCACGCATTCGGCGCCGCACGCGATGCCGAAACTCTCGGCCATCGCGTCGCCGCTGACCTGATGACGCGTGGCGCTGGCGCCCTGCTCGGTATCTGATCGCTGCACGGCCCGATTCGGCAGCTCATCCGGTTTGACGCAGGGTTCAGGCCTGTGCAGTCGGCACGATCAGCACCTTGCCGGCGCGCGCACCGCTCGCGGCCATGGTCACCGCCTGCTTGATCTCGTCGATGCCGAACGTGGCCTGCACGCGCGCCTTGAGCTTGCCGCTGGCGATCAACTGCACGATCTCGCCGAACACCTTGGCCTGTGCTTCTGGACTCGCGTTGCGGAACCATTGCGCCAGCCAGAAGCCGCGCAGGGTGATGTCCTTGAAGACGAATGAGCCGGGCGAGACATGACAGGGTTCGCCACTCATCGCGCCGTAGTTGACCAGGGTCGCGCCCTGGGCCAGACAGCGAGTCAGATTATCGGTGGCCGGGCCGCCCACGGCATCGATGCCGAGTCGGATCTTGGCACCGCCAGTCGCCTCGCGCACCTGCTTGTGCAGATCCTCATTGTCGACCAGAACCACGTCGCCACCCTCGGCTTGCACGGCCTCGATCGCGGAATCACGACGCACGATATTTACCGTCTTCCAACCGCGCAGGCGCGCCAGCTGGATCAGATAGCCACCGACCGCGGAATTGGCCGCGTTCTGGATGACCCACTCGCCGGGTTCAAGCGTGACGAATTCGGTCAACATCAACAACGCGGTCGGCGGGTTCACCGTCAACATCGCCAGCTGGCGCGGATCGGCCTGGCCCGGCAAAACCACCAGACCCTTGGCCGGCACCACCACATGGGTGCTCCAGGTGCCGCAGCCAACCGGAAGCAGAACCGTCTGTCCGATGCGCGCAGCATCGACATCCGGTCCCACCTGCTGGATACGACCGACGCCTTCATTGCCGCCAATCGCCGGCAGCGGCGGCAACATGCCGTACTCGCCGGTCAGGGTCAGCACATCGGAAGGGTTGATCGCCGCTGCCAATACCTCGACCAGTACCTGGCCCGATTCCAGCGGCGCGAGGTCGAACTCCACCGCTTCGATGACATCCTGTGGGACGGGACCGCGAACGGTGTACTGGGCGCGCTTGATCTTCATGCTGGGATACCTCGAGAAACAGAGGCTGACGGCGCCAGCCTGCAATACAGTCTTGCCTGGATCAATCCACCGCTGCGGCACGGGCCGCGACGGCAGGTACTCAAACCGTTACCGGATTGGGCTTGTCCGGATCGATCTTGTAACGCTTGATCGCGCGCGCCACGTCCTGCGGATTCATCTTTCCTTCGCTGGCCAGTGCCGCGATCGCTGCGTGTGCGATGTAGTGACGATCAACCTCGAAGAAGCGACGCAGATTGCTGCGCGTATCCGAGCGACCGAAGCCATCGGTGCCGAGCGCGGTGTAGTGCACCCCGCGCGGCAGATAGGCGCGTACCTGTTCGGCAAAAGCGCGCACATAGTCGGTCGCGGCAATCACCGGACCGACACGGCCATCGAGCAGGCCGGCGATCCAGGACTTCTTCGGCGCAGCTTCTGGATGCAGACGGTTCCAGCGTTCGACATCGACACCATCTCGGCGCAGTTCGGTGAAGCTCGGGCAGGACCAGATATCGGCGCTGACGCCAAAATCTTTCTCCAGCAATTCGGCTGCGGCAATGACCTCGCGCAGGATCGTGCCCGAACCCATCAGCTGGACACGCGGCTCGTTCTTCTTGGCCTTGCCACCGTCCTTGAGCAGGTACATGCCGCGCAGGATGCCTTCCTCGGCGCCCGACGGCATATCGGGATGGCTGTAGTTCTCGTTCATCAGGGTGATGTAGTAATAGACATCCTCCTGGTCGGTCATCATCCGGCGCATGCCGTCCTGCACGATGACCGCCACTTCGAACCCGAATGTAGGATCGTAGGGACGACAATTGGGGATCGCGCCAGCGAGCAGATGCGAGTGACCATCCTCGTGCTGCAGACCCTCGCCATTGAGCGTGGTGCGCCCCGCGGTGGCGCCGAGCAGGAATCCGCGCGCGCGCATGTCGGCGGCCTGCCAGCAGGAGTCGCCAATGCGCTGCATGCCGAACATCGAATAGAAAATGAAGAACGGCAGCATCGGCAGATTGTTGGTGCTGTAGCTGGTCGCCGCTGCCATCCATGAGCAGAACGCGCCGGCCTCGGTGATGCCTTCCTGGAGGACCTGACCGGCGGCGTCTTCGCGGTAATACAGCAACTGGTCGGCATCCATCGGACGATAGAGCTGGCCGAATGGCGCATAGATGCCGATCTGGCGAAACAGACCTTCCATACCAAAGGTGCGCGCTTCATCAGCGACAATCGGCACCGTGCGTGGACCGATCGTCTTGTCGCGCAGAATGATGTTGAGCGCCTGCACGAAGGCCATCGTGGTCGAGATCTCGCGCTCGCCGCTGGATTTGAGCAGACGCTCGAATACCGACAATTCCGGCACTGCCAGGGATTCCGACTTGCGCCGACGCTGTGGCATCGGCCCGCCGAGCGCCTCGCGGCGCGCCTTCATGTACTGCACCTCGGGCGAATCCGGACCGGGGTGATAGAACGGCACGTCGTCGAGCTTGTCGTCGGCCACCGGAATATTGAAGCGATCACGGAACGCCTTGATCGAAGCCGTGTCCATCTTTTTCTGCTGATGGGTGATGTTCTTCGACTCGCCGGCATCGCCCATGCCGTAACCTTTAACCGTCTTGGCGAGAATCACCGTTGGCATGCCCTTGCGCGCATGTGCCTCGGCATAGGCGGCGTAGACCTTGTGCGGATCATGGCCACCACGATTCAGCCGCGCGATGTCCTGATCCGACAGGCTGGCGACCATGGCCTTGGTCTCCGGATACTTGTCGAAGAAATGTTCGCGCGTGTAGGCGCCGCCGAAGGCCTTGCAGTTCTGGTATTCGCCGTCGACCGTTTCCATCATCAGCTGACGCAGCTTGCCAGTGGTATCGAGTGCCAGCAGCGGATCCCAGTAGCTGCCCCAGATCAGCTTGACCACATTCCAGCCGGCACCGCGGAAGCCGCCCTCGAGTTCCTGGATGATCTTGCCATTGCCGCGCACCGGCCCATCGAGGCGCTGCAGATTGCAGTTGATGACGAAGACCAGATTGTCGAGGCGCTCGCGCCCGGCCAGCGAGATCGCGCCCAGCGATTCGGGTTCATCACTTTCGCCATCGCCCATGAAACACCAGACCTTGCGGTCGGTCTCGGGCAGCAGGCCGCGATGCTCCAGATATTTGAAGAAACGCGCCTGGTAGATCGCACTGATCGGACCCAGGCCCATCGACACCGTCGGTGTCTGCCAGAAATCCGGCATCAGCCAGGGATGCGGGTAGGACGGAATGCCGATGCCATCGACTTCCATGCGGAAGTGGTCGATCTGCTCCTCGGTCAGGCGACCCTCCAGATACGCACGCGCATAAATACCCGGTGCGGAATGACCCTGGATATAGAGCAGATCGCCCGGATGGCTATCGCTGGCAGCGCGCCAGAAATGATTGAAGCCGACGTCGTACAAGGTTGCACTGGAGGCGAAGCTGGCGATATGGCCGCCGAGTTCGCCCGGCTTGCGGTTGGCGCGCACCACCATTGCGGCGGCATTCCAGCGCAGGATCGAACGGATCTTCCATTCCATCGCGGCATCGCCGGATGAGCGGGCTTCCAGTTGCGGTGGAATGGTGTTGACGTATTCGGTAGTGAGCGGAAACGGCAGATGACCACCGGCACGCCGGGTCTCATCAACCAGGCGTTCAAGCAGGTAGTGCGCGCGCTCGGGTCCTTCGACGCCGATCACGGCATTCAATGCCTCGATCCACTCGCGGGTTTCCGCCGGGTCGAGATCCTGATCGAGGATATCGGTCAACTGGTTCATGGCATCCCTCCACTGGCTGGCAAGTGTGGTGTTGCACACTTGTCGGCACAAATAAAATTGATGGATTCGGCCATGTGGCTAGGCGCGCATCGCCGCCAAGGCTGGCGGCCTTGGCAAGATGCGCAACGACGACCACAGGGTCGAAGACGCGATTTTATGTGTCGCATAGTGTGCAACACCACACTATAAGCCTTCGTCATTGATTACGCGAAGACTGCCATCCTAGCCGAGTCAGGGCCGAATCCCCACTGTGCGCATACGAATGGAATGCGCAATCAGTCCGCCCGAACCCGCCCGGATCAGGGCGAGCGATAGACTTCCATATCCAGTTCGCCCTCGGTCTTGGCCACGATCAGCGAGACCGCTGCATCGCCCGAAACATTGACCACGGTGCGCGCCATATCGAGCAGGCGATCGACAGCGAGCACGAGGCCGATCGCCTCGACCGGCAGACCGACCTGGGTGAGCACCGATGCCAGCATCACGATACCGGCGCTCGGTACACCGGCCGTACCGATCGCAGCAACGGTGGCCATGCCGACCACGGTGATCAGCTGGACCAGGCTCAGATCAATGCCATAGAGCTGGGCGATGAAGACACAGGCAATGCCCTGCATCATCGCGGTGCCGTTCATATTGACGGTGGCGCCGAGCGGAATCGAAAACGCGGCAACCTGATTGTGCACACCCAGTCGCTTCTCGGCGACACGCATCGTCACCGGCAGGGTGGCATTGCTCGATGAGGTCGAGAACGCATACAGCCAGACTTCACGCATCTTGCGCAGCCAGGGCCGCGGGTCGATATTGGCCACCGTGCGCAGCATGATCGGGAACACCACCAGCAACTGGATCGTGAGTGCGGTCAGCACCAGCAGGAAGTAGACGATCAGCTTCTTTATCTGCTCGATACCCAGATCGGCGATCGCGCTGGCCAGCAGGGCGAACACGCCGATCGGGGCAAACATCATCACGATCGTCACCAGCTTCAGCACCACTTCACTGATGTCGTTGACCATGCTGGCGACACGTTTGCCAGACTCGCCCGCCATCAGGATGGCTGCACCCATCAGCACCGAAAATACGATGATCTGCAGCATGTTCATGGTTGCCATCGCCTGCACCGGATTGACCGGCACCATGGCGATCAATTGATCGAGCAGGGGCGGTGGTGGACTCGGCAAGGCCATCGGCACCAGAGCCTTCTCGACACCGGTCCCGGGCTCGATCCAGAGCGCCAGGCCCAGCGCGATGGTGACCGCGATCACCGTGGTCACCATGTACAGCACCACGGTCTTGCCGCCGACTCGGCCGAGTTCACCGATATTGCGCAGCGAAGCGACACCCGCCATCAGCGAGAAAAACACCAGCGGCACGACCATCAGCATCAGGCCATTGCGAAACACATCCCCGAGCAGCTTGAACACGACGCCGACCAGCACCGTGTCCAGCCAGGGCAGAGTGTCCTTGAATCCATTGATCAGCGCGCCAACCACGGCGCCAAGGACCACGGCGATCAGGATCTGACGGGTCTGGCGGCTGGCCGCCTGCGGGATCTGCTCAGTCATTGAAAGCGCGCTCCTGTACGGCGAAGTCCCGATGATAGCGAGGCGAGTCCGCCGACGGGTCCAGAGCCGGCAATCGCAGTTCGCACCGCGCGGCGCGGTCGCTGGCGGCGGCGTCAATCCCCGCAAGCGCTTGAATGCAGGTGATTTTTCTCATTCATATCAATGTGTTATACTTGGTCGTTGTTACCGCAACTGGCTTATCGAATGATCTCCGTGGTGCTGCCCTTGACCGCCCTGCTGGCGGGCGTGGCGCTGCTCCTCGCGGGCAGTGGGCTACTTGGGACCTTGCTGGCGGTGCGCGGCGGGCTCGAGGGCTTCGACGACCGTACGCTCGGCCTGGTGATGTCCGGCTACTTCGCCGGATTCTTTATCGGCACGTTCGCCGCGCCCGGCCTGATTCGCCGGATCGGCCATGTCCGCGCCTTCGCCTTCTATACCGGCCTGTGCGCAATCGCCGTGCTGCTGCATCCGATCTGGATCAACGCCTGGTTCTGGTTTGGCCTGCGCCTGATCACTGGCATTGCACTGGTCGGGCTGTACACGGTGATCGAGAGCTGGCTCAACGCCCAGCCCTCGCCCGAACAGCGCAGCAAGGTTTTTGCCCTGTATATGGCGATCAACCTGGGCGCACTGGCGGCTGGCCAACTATTGCTGGGCTTCGGTGTCGACCGCGGCTTCGCCTTGTTCAGCCTGGTCGCGATCCTGATCTGCGCGGCCGCACTGCCGGTGACCCTGACGCGACTGGCGCAGCCGAGTTTTCCAGTCACGCCGCGACTGGGCTTGCGCAGGCTGTACCGGATCGCACCAGCGGCGACCGCCAGCGCCGGACTTTCGGGACTCGCCATGGGCGCGTTCTGGGGCCTCGGCCCGGTCTACGCCGGTCAGATCGGGCTGGGCAGACAGGGCGTCGCCTATTTCATGGTGGCGACGATCCTCGGTGGCGCCCTGCTGCAGTGGCCAGTGGGCCGATGGTCGGATCGTTTTGATCGGCGCATCGGCCTCGGCCTGACCTGCGCCCTGGCGACGGTTCTAGCCGTACTCGCCCTGCCGGCGGAGACTTGGAGCGCAGGCGCCGTGTATGCGCTGTACTTCTGTTACGGCGGACTCGCCTTTGCGGTGTATCCGATGAGTGTCGCGCATATGCTCGACACCCTGCCGTCCGAAGAACTGCTCTCCGGTTGCAGCGGCCTGCTGCTGGTCCATGGCATCGGCGCCGCGTTCGGTCCGGCGCTGGCCGGCGCCGCGATGTCGCGGCATGGACCGGCCGCGCTGCCCGCATTTTTTGCGATCGTGTTTGCGGCGCTCGCCCTTTACCTCGCCGCCCGGCTGCTGGCCAAGCGGCGGCTGCGACTTCATCCCAGCCAGTTTCATCCGATGCTGCGCACCACACCGGGCGCACTTGAACTTCTTCCCGACCCCGACCCCGATCCACTGACCAAGGCAGAACATTGAAAACACAAAAAAACATTGCGGCCAATGATTCAATTCCACCGATCCGGATGATTCTCGCGACCGATTTGGACGGTACCTTTCTCGCCGGTGACCCGAGCGATCGTCAAAATCTCTATCGACTGGTCGAGCAACACCCGGAAATCCGCGTGGTCTGGATCACCGGCCGCGGACTCGAGGCGGTGATGCCCCTGCTCTCCGATCCCGCCCTGCCCCGCCCTGACTATCTGGTCTGTGATGTCGGCGCCACCGTGGTCGACAGCCGCACCCTGCAACCACTGCAGCCACTGCAGTCCGAGATCGATGCGCGCTGGCCCGGCGAGGTCGCAGTCTCCCAGGCCATGCATGCGTTCCCGGCACTGGTACGCCAAGACGTACCGCAGGAACGACGTTGCTCCTATTTTTGCGAGCCGGCGACACTTGCGCCCTTGCGCAGCGATATCGAAGTTGCGGCCCACGCGCTCGGCTGCGCGGTGCTCTATTCCGCCGATCGCTATCTCGACATTCTGCCGCCACGCACCGACAAAGGGCGCACCCTGGCCGCGCTTGCGCGCCAGTTGAAGCTTCCGCGCGATCGCATCCTGGTAGCAGGCGATACGCTCAACGATCTGTCGATGTTCGAGGCCGGCTTTCACGGCGTCTGCGTCGGCGAATCCGAACCCGCCCTGCTCAATGCCACCCGCGATCAATCCAGGGTGCTGCACGCCCATGCCCCCGGCTGCGGCGGAATACTCGAGGCGATCGACCATTTCCAAATGCTCGAGCTCGACGATCCGCACCGCGATACGCCGGAAGCAGGCAGTACCGGCCGCTCCGATCTGGTGATGGTGTATCACCGGCTACCCTATGAAGAAGTGCTCGAAGACGGCGAATTGATTCGCCGCCGACCAAGTTCGCCGAACGGCATCATCCCCAGCCTGCTCAGTTTTTTTGGCGGCGGCCAGGCCGGATCCTGGGTTGCCTGGAGCGTGGATGATCCCAAGCGTGGCCCGTTCCAGACCCATACCCCGGTCGATGAGGAACGCTATCCCGAGCTGACCGCGGTGCGCGTTCCGCTGAGCAAGGCCGAGGTCGATGCGTTCTACAAGCGCTTCTCGAAAGAAGCCTTCTGGCCGATGCTGCATACGTTCTGGGAGCGCGCGCGTTTTCGCGAAGATGACTGGCAGGTGTTCCTGAAGGTCAATCGCCGCTTTGCCGAAGCGGCAGCGGCCGAAGCAGCGCCAGGCGCCACCGTCTGGCTGCATGACTACAATCTGTGGATGGTGCCGGGTCGACTGCGCGAACTGCGCCCCGATCTGAAGATTGCGTTCTTTCACCACACCTACTTTCCGTCGGCGGATATTTTCAATGTGGTGCCCTGGCGCCGCGAAATCCTCGGCAGTCTGCTCAGCTGCGATTACATCGGCTTCCATATTCCGCGTCAGGTCGAGAATTTCGTCGATGTCGTCCGCGGCGCGATGCCGACCGAAGTGGTCTCACGTGAATCCTGCGCGCCGCGTTTCCTCACCTATGGCTGCGCAGTCGGACTGGACCGGATGACCACGCGGATTCGCATCGGCGATCGCGAAGTGAGCCTGGGCGCACATCCGGTCGGCACCGATGTCGGGCGCATTCGTCAGGTCCTGGCGCAGCGCGGCGTACGCGACGATCTGGAGAAACTGCGTCGCGAGATCAGCCCACGCAAGCTGGTGCTATCGGTCGAACGACTGGACTACACCAAGGGCACGCTGGAAAAACTCGAGGCGTTTGGTCGCCTGCTCGAATTGCATCCCGAATGGCGCGAGAAAGTTACCTTGATGGTCGTCTGCGTACCCGCCGCCAAGGAAATCACCATCTACAAGCAACTGCAGAGCCAGATCGAACAGGCGGTTGGCCGCATCAATGGCCAGTACTCACGTCTGGATTGGACGCCGATCCGCTTCTTTGCGCGGTCGATGCCGTTCGAGGAAGTGGTCGCCCACTACGCCGCCGCGGATGTCATGTGGATCACCCCGCTACGCGATGGACTGAACCTGGTCGCCAAGGAATACGTTGCCGCACAGGGCATCGAGGGTGGCAAGGGCGTACTGGTGCTGTCCGAGTTTGCCGGCGCCGCTGCCGAACTGAAGGGCGCCGTGCTGACCAATCCGCACGACCCGGTCGATCTGACCGCTGCGCTCTACCGCGCCCTTGAGATGACCCAGCATGAAGCCGAAGACCGGCTGCGCCAGTTGAACGGCATCGTCGAACATTACGACGTCAACCGCTGGGGCAAGGACTTCCTCGATGCGGTTGCGGCCTGCGGAGATCACCAGAAGGCGAGCACCATCGCCAGCGTCAGCAAAGTGAGCAGGAAGGCGAGCCCGCGCAAGTTGCTCGGCAAGGCAGGAACTGCGGCCTGATCGACAACGGCGCACTGTGCGGGCAGGGGTCGAACTCCATCGACCCACTGCCAGAACGCTGCGAGCACCAGGGTAATCGCGAACAGCAGTCCGGCGACGATGCTGAAGTGGATATGCAGCCAGCCGATCTGGGTCGCCACGAACCAGAGCGCGCTGACCGCATGTCCGCTCAGGCAGGCGCGCAAGGCCGCATTGGCGCCCATGCGCTGGCTCCATAGGCCAAGCACGAACACCGCGACCAGCGGCGGCGTGACATAGGCAAAGGCCTGCTGCAGATAGGCGAACAGTCCGGCGAAGTTTTGGATCATTGGCGCCCACAGGGCTGCCAGCAGGGTAAGCCCCAAGGTGAGTCTGCGGCCAAGGCGCGCCAGCGCGCGGGTATCCATGCCTGGTCGCCGTGGTTGCACGAAATCGACCGTGATCAAGGTACTCGCCGAATTCAATGCAGAATCAACACTCGACATGATCGCCGCCAGCAACGCAGCAAGCACCAGTCCAGCAATCCCCACCGGCGCATATTCGGCGAGCAGGCGCGGAAAAACCTGATCGCCATTTTGCAGGTCGGGCAGCAGGGACACCGCCATCGCACCGGGCAATACCATCAGGAACAGTGGCAGCAATTTCAGTGCAGCCGCGATCAGTGCTCCGCCGCCCGCCGCGCGCATGTCGCGGGCACCGAGCAAACGCTGCGAGACGTACTGGTTCATCGTCCAGTAGTAGAAGCCAAGAATCGGCAAACCGATCAGCGTGCCGAGCCAGGGCAGAGCGGGGTCATCGATTGGCTTGATCAAGGAAAGATGTCCGGCCGGCATCGCGGCGGTCACCTTGGCCCAGGAGAAATCGAATTCGGCAAATACCATCCAGGCCAGCATCGATGAGCCCAGCAGCAGCACAATCGATTGCAATACATCGGTGTAGACCACCGCACGCAAGCCACCGGCGGCAGTGTATAGACCAGCGAATGCAGCGATCGCGGCGACCGTCACCCCAAGTGGAAGCTGCGGGAAGAACACCTGCAGCACCAAGGCGCCGGCATACAGACTGCCAGCGGTATCGAGCACGATCGACAGGAAGATCGACACCGCCGAGAGATACTTGCGCAGGCGCGCATCGAAACGGCGTTCAAGCAATTCCGGAATCGTGGTGAGTCGATTGCCGAGCAGGACCGGTGCGACGAACACCGCGGTGAACAGCAGCACCAGGGCCGCCATCCATTCGTAGTTGGCGACCGAGATGCCGGACGACCAGGCCGCGCCCGGCAAGCCAACCAGGGTGGTCGACGAGATATTGGAAGCGAACAGCGAAAGCCCGATCACGCCGGCACCCAGACTGCGCCCGGCCAGGAACAGCTCGTCGCTGTCCGGACTGCGTCGGGTCACCCGGATACAGACGGTAATGACGATCAGAAAATAGATCGCCAGCACCAGGTAATCGAACGTGTGCAGCGTTCCCATGATTCCTGTCGTTGTTGAATCGGCTGACAGGGAAACATGAAACGCGCGGTCGGATCAAGTCGACGCGCACCGCAGCAGGCCGCTGCACTGCCTCAGACAATAGAACAACCGTGAATCTTTACGCCCGTCTCGGCGAGAGCGGAGAACCTTCCACAGCGCTGGGCATTCGCCTGCGCCCATGTGTTTGCGCAAGAATGTGCGCCACTGCGGCGATTGTGCGCGCAACCCTGATTAGGCTGCGCTCAGCTGCCACGATCCGAGCGAGGAACGGTCTTGAAACAACCCATCACCTGTTGCCTGCTGCTCTCCTTCAGCTTCGCCACGCCATTGCACGCGCAAAGCTTCTGCGAGCCGGTACTCGCTGAGTCCATCGCCGGCGCCACGGTACTCGGCAATGGCACGCCGGGCAGCGTGAGCACCGCGCAAATCCAGACCGCACTCAGTGCGGGCGGCACGATCACGTTCAATATCGGCGCCAGCCCGACCACGATCACCGTGACCCAGACCCTGATCGCCAGTCGCGAGACCGTGCTCGATGGTGGCGGACTGGTCACGCTCTCGGGTGGCAACAGCCGGCGCATCCTCAGCATCATCAATCCGAATCCGGCGGAGAACGCGCCGCTGTTCCGGGTAACACTGCAGAACATCAATCTCATCGATGCGATGATCAATGATGGCCGCGGCGGCGCGATCTACAAGGAACACGATTTCGAATTTCCGCACAAGGTCAGTCTGAAATTGCTCAACTGCAGCTTCGAGGGCAATGACGCACCGCTCGATGGTTCATCGCAGGACGATGGCGGTGGCGCCTTCTATGGCGAACTGCTGAACCGCATCGACGTCGGCAATTGCCAGTTCATCAACAACACCGGCAGCAATGGCGGTGCCCTGTACTCGCTGGGCAGCCTGCGCCTCAATATTGTCGACAGTCAGTTCAACAACAACCGCGCCATCGGCACCGGCGGAAATCCAGGCAATGGCGGCAATGCCGGGGCTCTTGGCGTCGACGGCGGCGCGCGCCTGGTCGATGTCTGCCGCACGCGCTTCGTCAGCAATCAGAGCAATGCATTCGGTGCGGGATTTTTCAGCGTGATGTATGACCAGCAGAGTCGCAGTCGATTCGAGGACGTCGAGTTCCGCGGCAATGTCCAGCTCGGCGCCAGTCAGCACACCGGCGGCGCCTACATCCAGGACGGTCCCTGGGCGATGGAACGGGTGTCCTTCATCGACAATGATGCACGCGGATTCGGTGGCCTGTTCGTGGCCGGCAATGCGCCCGGTACGATCCGCAATGGCACCTTCTCGGGCAATATCGCGCGCACCGGCCTCGGCGGCGCGATGGCGCTGAGCAATACGGCCGCGATCACCATCGTCAACACCACCATCGCCAACAATGTCGCCACCGCCGCGTTTGCCGCTGGTATTGCCATCAGCGCACCGAATCAACTGCGCCTGAGCAATGTGGTGTTCGCCAATAACACCGGCGGCAATCAGTTCGTCAACTGGGCGATGAACAACCCCGCCTCGCTCGATGGCGGTGGCAATATGCAGTGGCCGGCGGCGCGACCGGGCGGTGGCGGTAACGAAACCGCAGTCACCGCCACCAGTCAGTTCGCCGATGCCCTGGTGCCTGCGACGACGGCCGGCAATGGCGGATTCGTAGCGACCCTCGCGATCCCCGGCAACAGCCCTGCGCGCGACAGCGCAGTCAGCACGGTCGGCGGAACCGGCGCCGCCATCCCCAACACCGATGCCCGCGGCGTGGCCCGCGAGGGTCCGCCCGATCGCGGCAGCTACGAATTCGTCGATCCGGGCTTGTTGTTCGTCAATGGATTCGAGAATCCCTGAACGCAAGACGGGGACCGTAGGATGTGGTGAGCGTAGCGAACCGCATCACCTCGGAGCCCACGTAGGATGTGGTGAGCGCAGCGAACCGCATCGCGAGCCTTCGCTCACTTGCGTGCATTGCCCCCTTCTCCCGCTCGCGGGAGAAGGGTCGGGGATGAGGGCAACGTTTCGATTCCGGTCGATCATCGCCAGGTTCGCAGGATGTCCCGAGGCCCTACGCCGATGCGCATCCATTTTCAAGGAATCGATATCGTTGGAACTCGTCGAATTGGTCGAATTGGTCGAATTGGTCGAATTGGTCGAATTGGTCGAATTGGTCGAATTGGTCACGAAGATCCAGAGCCAGCATGCTCCGCATGCGTCATCGCTGCGGAGCAAGCTGGCTCTGGATCTACGTGACAGGTTCGACAGGTTCGACAGGTTCGACAGGTTCGACAGGTTCGAACGATATCGTATCAGCCTGAATTGATGCGCTTCGGCCTTTGGCCTCAGCACATCCTACGGAACTGGCAACGACCGGACGGTATCGAGGGGTTGCCCTCATCCCCGTCCCTTCTCCCGCAAGCGGGAGAAGGGGGCAAAGCGCAGGTGGGCTTAAGGCACCTGGGCGCGATGCCAGCCAAATCTCTACGCCGCCGCTACGCCGGCTTGACCTGATCCTTCTCGGCGATCTCGACAAGATACTCATCGGCGAAATCGATCTTGAACTCCTGCCACATCACCAGATGATCGGACATCTGATGAGTGCGCCATTCCTTGAACGTTGTCCGGCCGCGCAGTGCCTCGAAGCGCGCGGCGTCCTGGTCGCGGAATACGTATTCGTAGAAATCGAAGATGCCGGCGTTTGCGGTCGGCTCGAAGCGGAACTTGTACTGGCCGCAGGCAATCTGGTCGTAGTGCTTCTTCTTGTCGACATTGCTGCCCGGCACACTCTGCAAGGCATCCGAAATCGAGAACACGCCTTCCTCGATCAACTTCTGCATGGTGACGTCTTCACGACCGAATATATTGAAATCGCCGAGCAGCACAATGTTCTCGCCCTCGATCTTCACCTTGGTGCCGCCCCGATCGACCGTATGCGCGCGCGTGCGCTTGCCGAGCAGATCGGCGAGCAGGCCGATCTCCTTCACCCGCTGCGGGTCATCGGGCACCGACTTGCCGTAGAAAATGTGCACGGTGCACAACGAGAACTTTGCCCAGCCGGACTTCCAGCTGGTGATGAACGGCGAGCGCGCGAACTGCACCGCCGAGAGGTTTCCGGGGAGTACCAGTTCGCCGGCCAGACCGCCGAAGCTCACCTTGCGGGTATCGAAAAGAAACGCCATGCGCTCGCCATTGCCCTGGGCGCCAAGGGTGACGTCGGTGCAGATGTACTGCCAGTGTTTGCCGAGCGCGTCCATCAGGCGTTGCAGGGCGAACAGATCGTCACGCACTTCCTGCACGGCGACCAGATCGAATTGATCGATGATCTCGGCGATGTAGTAGATCGATTCGTCGAGGCGGCGGCCACCCTTGCCCGAATCGAACTCGCGGATGTTCCAGGTTGCGATCAACAGGTTGTTGCGCAGATTGCGTGCCGGGATCGGCGCAATCGATGCAGGCGTGAGCGGCTTGCGGAATCCCGCGCGCAGCCGCTGCAAGCCGGACACGACAGGCTTGCGTACGGCCTTGGGCAGGCGCAGCAGAGGATAGTAGTAGGGCATCAGCGGCCTCCCTTGGCGCGCGCTGCGGACCGCAGGAATGCAGTGACAGCACCACGTATCGGAATCGATCGCAACGAATTGGCGGCGAGGCCGCTACGGGAAGACCTGGGTGGATCCACGTTCACGGGGCACGCTCCACATCGTCGATGTACCTGGGCCGGCACCGGATCAAGAGATTCGGGTGGGCAAGATGTCTCGGCAAACGCACGCGACAACGATGGCGTCGGCGCGAGTGTCCGTCCCCCGGGACGAACGCTGCGGAGGCTAGTCTTGCCGGGCAACCCGGTCAAGTGCCCGGGGAGAAAGGCAAATGTTGGTCTCGATCCATGCCTTGCCGGCACGCGATCCGGCCGGATCGTGTGCCGGCATCCTGTGCCGGATCGGCGGCCTTAGTTGCAGGTGCGGTAGTTCTTGTAGATGTAGCCGTGACTGCTGATATAGGCCTGGTGGGCAGCAAACGCCGTAGCGCAACCCGCCTCGGTGGTGGTGCTGGTGATCGACGAATGGATGACCGTCGGGGTCCAGTTGTTGGCAGCGGTGCCCGGGATGATGACGATGTCGTAGTAGCTGCGCGCGGTATAGATCACCGCCGGGTCGGGATCGCGCGGGCCGATCGGGCCGATCGGGCCGCCAATCTGCACGGCTTGGGTCATGGACGATGCGAGGATGGCTGCGGCGACAGTAAGACCAAGGAGTGCTTTGCGATTCATGTGAGGTATTCCTGTATGGATGGAGGTTGTGCGCCGACAGGGAACGCGGGTGCCGTCGCTGAGCCATGCTAGGAATCCGCCCCGGCCAGCTCCAGCAAAATGCAGGGATGATCTGGGATCGGCGGGACAAAACGGGAAAAACTGTCGCTATCTTGCCGTCGCCGTTGCCGTTGCCGTTGTAGAGCGAGGCTTGCCTCGCTGCTGTTGATCTGCGGCCGCGTGGACGCCCGTCGCGTCGGCACTGATGACGGCCAAGCCGAGGCTCGGAACCCCTCGGAGCCGGACTTCTGACCGACCAAAGCACGAAATCGTGAACCAGCGGTATCGATGATCCCGGCGATCGGATTTAAACTGGTCCCAGCGTGTAAACAGCGGGGTGCGTGATGTTGCTCAGATCCATAGCCGCCGGCTTTGGCTTTTGCCTTGTGGCGCTTGTCCTGCCGGCCGCGGCCGTCAAAAACTTGTTGCAACCTTACGCCGCGTCGATAGCAGCCTCTCGACAGGTCGGTTTTGGAGCGCGCAATGCAACGGCATGAGCGGAAGCCTTTTCTCGATAGCCTGGGCGTGACACTGGCGCGATCGCTCCTTATCGCCCTGTTGGGCGCGCCGATGGCAGTTCCAGCCGCGCCGAGCAGCCGCATAGTTGGCACCGAGCTGACGGCGATGCGCCAGGTGCCCGTTGGCGAGACGATCAGCCTTTCGCTGGTGCCCACCGGCTTCGATTCGGTACGCCAAGTCCAGTTCAAGCGGATCGATGTATACGCGCCGGATGCAAAGGTTCTGGTGATGGAGGCGGAAGGACCTCGTGAAATTCCGCGCAGTGATTGGCGGTTCTTCATTGCCGATAATTCTGTGGTCAACGCGCCACGAATGAGTCTGGCCTTGTCTGCCAACGGCGCCTCCGCGCAAGGCACCTTGTTGAGCGACGATGGCAATGTTTACGCGATCAGTTCCGTCCAGGACGCAGATGGGCTTCGACTGACAACACGCCTGGCCGACAGGACAGCCGCCGGAGAACCTACGTCCTGGTCCTGCGGTGACTCGCTGACCGACGAGTTGAGTGACCACCCTGCACGACGCCCTGCCGGAAGTACAAGTGCGCCGTCTGCACCGGAAGGCTCTCCGGCATCCCGTTTTGCGGTGGTGGCATTCGACACGGACAACGAGTTCATGAACCTCAAGTTCTCGAACAATGCCACCAACGCCAGCAATTACATCGCAGCCGTCATCGCGAACTTCAATGTCATCTACGAACGCGATCTGGACGTGACCCTGACGTTAGGCACGGTAGTGCTCCGTCCGTCGACAACAGCGGACCCCTACAGCGCCACCCCCGACCCGGGAGATGGCTCTGCACGAGACGCGCAGCTGCAGGAGTTCACCAATTTCTGGAATGCCAACCAGGGCAGCGTGCAACGCGCGTTCGCGATGATGCTGTCGGGGAAGCAGCCCACAGCTAATTCTTCGTCGGGTATTGCCTGGGTGCCGTTTCCGCTGGCCGGGACCAATTATTGCAACAGCAATCACTACAGTTTTACCCAGGTTTTTAAATTCTCTGGGTCTAATGCCAGTCACGACACCTATGTCCTGGCACACGAGCTCGGCCATAATTTCGGTGCCTCGCACACACATTGCAGCAATGCAACGACCGGCGTTCCGAGTTCCAGCGGGACCAGGATCGATGAGTGCTTTGTCCAAGGCGGCAGCTGCTATTCAGGGCCGACGTCATGTCCGTCGCCCTCTACCGTCAATGGCGTAACCAATGTGCGCGGCACCCTGATGAGCTACTGCCATGTTCTCGCCGGCTGCTCCGCCAGCAATGTATTCGCCAACGCGCACCGCACCTACCTGCTGCCAACCGTACAGACCAATGTCACATTGGGGTGTTTCACTTCGTCCGTTACGCCCAACCAGTCCCCCGTAATCACGCGACCAACGAGTATTGCTGTAGTCGAAGACACCGCAACCAGTCTCGCCGGCATTTCCTTCGCCGACGCCGATGCCGGCACCGGTGTGCTCAATGTCACGCTGAGTGTGCCCGGCGGTTCCGGCACGATCGCGGCGAGTGCCAGCGGCGGCGTCAGTATCGTCTCGGGTTCGGGCACGGCTACGCTGCAAGTCAGCGGCACCCTGGCCAATCTCAATACCTGGTTCGCCAGCAACGCCAGCAATCCGGATTACACACCGGCGTCCAATGCCACGGGCATGGTCAATCTCGGCATTTTGATCACGGACAATGGCAACTCGGGCAGCGGCGGCGCGCTGACCGACAACGAGACCAGTGTGCTCAATATCAGCGCGGTGAATGACCCGCCGGTCAATTCCCTGCCCTCGAGCTTCACCGTCACCGAGGACACCACGACCAGTCTCGCCGGCATTTCGGTCGCCGATGTCGATGCGGCCTCGGCCAGCATGAGCGTCAATCTGGCCGTACCACCGGGCCAAGGCAGTTTCACCGCCAGCAATGCCGGCGGGGTCACGGTCAGCGGCAGCACCAGCAACTCACTGACCTTGAATGGCACCCTGAGCAATATCAACAGCTATCTCGGCAACGTCGGCAATCGGCCCAGCTATGTGCCGGCCAGCAACAACACCGCGTCGGTTTCGCTCACGGTCACCAGCAGCGATGGCGGTGCCACCGGCAGTGGCGGCACGCAGAGCGACATCGATGTGCGATTGATCAATTTCATCGCGGTCAATGATGGCCCGACGCTGACGGCACCTTCAACGCAGATTGTCGCCGCGACCGGCAATACGCCGATCGCCGGCATCGTGCTCGGCGATGTCGACTCGGGCAATGGCAATCTCGACGTGGTGATGTCGGTCAACCAGGGCCTGCTGTCATCGTCCAATATCGACGGCATCACCGTGGTCGGCGGCAATAACAGCGCGACGCTGACCCTGCTCGGCACGGTGACCGCCTTCGGTAATTTCTTCAATAACCAGCGGGTCAACTTCAATCCGAATGGCGCCGCGACGACGAGCACCTTGACGATCAACTGCGATGACAATGGCAATACCGGAGCCGGCTCCAGTATCGCCTGCCCGACCCGGCAGATCAGCTTGACCCAAGGCCTCTTCGCCAACGGCTTCGAATAGGGTAGACCGCTGCAAAGCCCCGGGCAGCGCCGCCCGGGGCCGATCCGCGGCTGCCATGGCCGGCTGCGGGCAGTTGACAGCAGTTCACCGCAGCGCCAGCCCGGGCCCATTACAATGCGGCCCCCTTGTGTCTTGCGTGCGTTCCCGTGAAAGATCTGATTCGTGGCCTGGTTTCCCAATCGCTTGCCGACCTCGATGCCAGCGGCAAGCTGACCCTGAGCGCTCCGATGGCGTTCACCGTCGAGCGCACGCGTGACAAGAGCCATGGCGATTTCGCCTGCAATGTCGCCATGCAGGCCGCTCGCCTTGCCGGACGCAAGCCGCGTGAAATCGCCGAACTTGTGGTCGGCGCCCTGCCCGCGCATATCGATGTATCCGAAGTCGCCATCGCCGGACCGGGCTTCATCAATTTCCGGCTGAGTGCCGATTGCCTGACCCGCACTGTACCCCGCGTGCTCGACGCCAAGGATCGCTACGGCTTCGCGCCGGCCGGATCGCGACCCTCGATCATCATCGAGTACGTCTCGGCCAATCCCAATGGCCCGCTGCATGTCGGCCATGGCCGCGGCGCATCCTATGGCGCCACCCTGGCCAATCTGCTCGAAGCCGGCGGCCATCCGGTGTTCCGCGAGTACTACGTCAATGATGCCGGCCGCCAGATGGACATCCTCGCGGTCAGTGTCTGGCTGCGCTATCTCGAACTCGGCAATGCCGCCGTGCGCTTCCCCGACAACGGCTACAAGGGCGATTATGTGCATGGCATCGCGCGCGATCTGCGTCTGCAGATCGGCGCGAAATTGCATCACCCGGCCGATGTGGTCGCGGCCGAACTGCCGCCCGATGAAACCCAGGGTGGCAGCAAGGAACTGCATGTCGATGCACTGATCGCGCGCGCCAAGTCCCTGCTCGGCGAGGACGACTATCGCCTGCTGTTCGAGAGCGGACTCAAGTCCTGCCTGACCGATATCAAGGACGATCTGGCCGAGTTCGGCGTCAGTTACAACAACTGGTTTTCCGAACGCTCGCTCAGCACCAGCGGCGCCGTCCAGCACGCCATCGAGACCTTGCAGGCCAAGGGCCATATGTATGAGAAGGACGGTGCGCAGTGGTTTCGCGCCACCGATTTCGGCGATGAGAAGGACCGCGTCGTGGTCCGCGAAAACGGCGCCACCACGTATTTCGCCTCGGATATCGCCTACCTGCAGAACAAGCTCGAGCGCGGCTATGACAAGGCCGTCTATGTGCTCGGCGCCGATCACCACGGCTATATCGCGCGACTCAAGGCAGTCGCCCGCGGGCTCGGCCTCGATCCCGACAAGATCGAGATTCCGCTGGTGCAGTTCGCGATTCTCTACGAGGGCGGCCAACGCGTGCAGATGTCGACCCGCGCCGGCAGCTTCGTCACCTTGCGCGATCTGCGCAAGGAAGTCGGCAAGGATGCCGCGCGTTTCTTCTATGTGATGCGCAGCAATGAGCAGCATCTGGATTTCGATCTGGATCTGGCCAAGTCGCAGTCAGTCGAAAACCCGGTGTATTACCTGCAATACACCCATGCCCGCATCTGCGGATTGTTCCGTCAGGCGAAGGAAAAGAGCCTCGGCTACGACGAGGCGCTCGGTCGATCTGCGATCGCATCCTTGGTCGAACCCGCCGCGATCGAGCTGCTGCAGCGACTGATGAATTATCCCGAGGATGTCGAGACCGCGGTCGAGAACCGCGCGCCGCATCTGATCGCCGCCGCCCTGCGCGAGATCGCAGCGCTGTACAACAGCTTCTACAACGGCACGATCATGCTGGTCGAATCCGGCTCGGATCGTTGTGCACGACTGGCCCTGGCCGATGCGGTCCGCCGCGTGCTCGCCTCCGGTCTGGAACTGCTCGGCGTCGCCGCCCCGGAGACCATGTAATGGCACGCAAGCCACAGGCCACGCGGGCACAGTCCGACCGCAAGCAGATTCCGGCGTGGATCTGGATGCTGGCCGGCGTCGTGATCGGGCTCGGCCTCGCCGGTGTCGTATTCCTCAAGGGTTGGGCACCCAAGCTCCGCGACGAGCAGCCCGCACCAGCACCGGTGACCGCCAAGGCGCCCGAACTCGCACCCGCGGCCGAGAACAAACCGAAGTACGACTTTTACAGCGTGCTGCCGGAGATGGAAGTCGTCGTACCCGAGGAAGAAATCAAATCCAGCACCGCCCAGGCGGCGCCATTGCCGGCAGATGCCAATGCCAGTCCACAGCGTTTCGTGCTGCAGGCGGGCTCATTCCGCAGCAATGCCGATGCCGAAGCTCTGAAGGCACGCCTGGCCCTGATCGGTCTGCGCGCGCAAATCACGCTGGTCACGGTGAACGGCACCGAGTTCTTCCGCGTCCGCGTCGGCCCGTTCGCCGACCTGCGCGAACTCGATGCGGCCAGGCAGACCCTGCAGACCAACAACATCTCGGCTATTGCACTGCGCGACAACAGCTGAGTTGGGAACCGCTTGTTGCGATAGGCCAGGCCCGGCCTTCTGGCACGGTGCAGGGCGGGCAGGCATCGCCTACCCTCGGAGGATCAGACCATCCTTCGATTCGGGGTACACCATGCGCAAGTCAATGGCACACATCGCCGCCCTCCTGAGCGTCACGCTATACAGCGCGACGGTATCCGCCGAGAACGGCTACTACCGCAGCCCGAGCGTGCATCAGGACACTGTGGTGTTCTCCGCCGAGGGCGATCTCTGGAGTGTCGCCACCAGCGGCGGCCGGGCGCGTCGCTTGACCACTCATGCGGCAGAGGAAGCCGAGGCGCGGATATCACCCGATGGTCGCTGGATCGCGTTCAGTGCCAGCTACGACAGCGCGGTCGAAGCCTACGTGATGCCCATCGAGGGCGGACCGCCGCGTCGCCTCTCGTTCGATGGCGCCCGCATCTGGGTGCAGGGCTGGACCGCTGAGAACGAAGTGCTTTATGCCAGTGAAAATCTATCCGGCCCCTCGCGTCGGCGTGTGCTGCGTGCGGTCGATCCGGCCAGCCTGCGCGAGCGCACCCTGCCCCTTTACGATGTCAATGAAGCTGCCGTCAGCAAGGACGGCAAGACGCTCTATTTCACCCGGTTCGGACTGCAGCTGACCGGCGACAATGCGCGCGGCTATCGCGGCGGCGCGATGGCACAGCTGTGGAAATTCGATCTCGCCGGCAAGACCGAAGCGGTGCGTATCGGCGCTGAGCTCAAGGCCGCGCTGTCACGTCCGATGTGGTGGAACGAACGCCTGTACTTCGTCAGTGACGCGGATGGCGTGCATAACCTCTGGTCGATGCGCGGCGATGGCCGCGACCCGCAGCAACATAGCCGACACACCGAATTCGATGTCCGCAGCGCCAGCCTTGGTAGTGGCCAGATCGTGTATCAGAATGGCGCGGACCTGCGCCGGTTCGATATCGCCAGCGGCGACGACCGGGTCATCAATATCGATCTGGTTTCCGACTTCGAGCAACGCCGGCAACGCTGGCTGCGCGATGCCAGCAAGTACCTCACCGACATCCGTGTCGCCGATGACGGCACTCAGGCGATACTGACCGCGCGCGGCAAGATCGTACTGGCCGCTACCGGCACGCGTCGCCGCGTCGAGATCGCCGTACCCGACCAGCACCGTGCCCGCGCCGCCGTGCTCAGCAAGGACGGCAAGCAGGTCTATGCGATCAGCGATATCGACGGCCGCAATGAAATCTGGCGCTTCGCCGCCGATGGCAGCAAGGACAGCAAGCAACTGACCCGCGACGGCACGGCGCATCGCTGGCGCCTGTATCCCTCGCCCGATGGCAAGTGGTTGGCACACGACGACAAACGCGGCCAGCTCTGGCTGCTGAATCTCGCCAGTGGCGACAACCGGCTGGTTGATCAGGGCCCCAAGGTCGGCGACGACGCCTATGTCAATGTGACCTGGTCCACCGATAGCCACTATCTCGCGATTGCCCGGGCACAGGGCGAGCGCCAGATCATCCAGTTGCATATCTATGATCTGGCCGATCGCAAATTGCGCAGCCTCGGCACTGATCGTTACAACGCCTACGCGCCTGCATTCTCGCCCGATGGCCAGTGGCTGTATTTCCTGTCCGAGCGCAATTTCGTCGCCAGCCCGGGCGCGCCCTGGGGCGATCGCAATCTCGGCCCCGGCTTTGATCGGCGCACCAAGGTCTACGCCTACGGCCTGCAGGCCAAGGCGCGCTTTCCCTTCCTCCCCGCCGATGAATTGCATCCGGACAAGAAGCCCGACACGGCCGACGCAAAGGCCGCTGATGACGGCACCAGGACCCAACCGGACAAGGCACCCGCCGATGCGAAACTGCCGGCGCTGGATTGGACCGGCATCGAGTCTCGCCTGTATGAAATACCCGTCGCCGCCGGCAATTATCGGCGCCTGTCGGTGGATGCCCAGCGCCTGTATCTGCTCGACAGTGCTGCCGGCGACGGGGCCAAGCCGCTGATCCTCACAGTGGAGATCAATGCCAAGGCGCCATCGCCAGAAACCTATCTCACCGATGTCGCGGATTTCCAGTTGTCGGCTGATCGCAGCAAACTGCTGATCGTCAAGCACAAGGACGACGGCCCCGGCGACATCTTTATTGTCGACCCGGCAGCCAAGGCGCCAGAGGACCTCAGCAAAGAACAGGTTCGACTCGCCGACTGGGCGCTGGCGATCAATCCGCGCCAGGAATGGCAGCAGATGTTCGTCGATGCCTGGCGTATGCATCGCGATTTCTCATTCGATCCGGGCATGCGTGGCGTCGATTGGAATGCCGTGCGTTCACGCTATGAACCTTTTCTTGCGCGCGTCAGTGATCGCGCCGAACTCGATGACCTGCTCGGCCAGATGAGCGCTGAACTCGGCATCCTGCATTCACAGGTGCGTGGCGGCGAATTCCGCAAGGATGCCGAAAACGCCGTGGCCGCCAGTCTCGGCGCGGCATTCCAACGCGACGCCAAGGGCGTACGGATCAGCCATATCTATCGCACCGAGGCCGAACTGCCCGGCGCGCGCGGTCCGCTGCAACAACCGGGTGTCGATGTCGTTGTGGGCGATGTCATCGTCGCCGTCAATGGCCGCGCCGTGCGCGAGGCAGCCCAGATTGCCGAGCAATTGCAGAACCAGTCCGGCCAGCAGGTCCTGCTCGATATCGAGCGCGCCGGCAAGCCCAGGCAACAACTGGTGCGACCAGTCGCCGCTGATGGGGATGCGATGCTCCGCTACAACGACTGGGTGCAGCAGACCCGCAGCAAGGTCGATGCCGCCAGCGCCGCGCGGATCGGTTATCTGCATCTGCGCGCGATGGGGCCAAATGATATCGCCAGCTTCACCCGCGATTTCTATGCGAGCCATGATCGCGATGGCCTGATCATCGATGTTCGGCGCAACCGCGGCGGCAATATCGACAGCTGGATCATCGAGAAGCTGCTGCGGCGTACCTGGGCGTTCTGGCAGGACGAACAGAGCACGCCGTACTGGAACATGCAGCAGGGCTTCCGCGGTCATCTGGTCGTACTGATCGACCCGCTTACCTACTCCGATGGCGAGACCTTCGCGGCCGGCATCAAGGCGCTCGATCTCGCGCCGCTGATCGGTCAGCGCACCGCTGGCGCCGGCATCTGGCTATCGGATCGCAATCGACTCAGCGACAACGGCAGCGCCCGCGTCGCCGAGAATGGTCAATTTGGTGCCGACGGTCGTTGGCTGATCGAAGGTCACGGCGTCAGTCCCGATATCGAAGTCGAGAACCTGCCCTTCGAAAGCTACAACGGCCGTGATCGGCAGCTTGAAGCAGCGCTTGAATATCTCGAACGCAAACTCAAGGCCGAGCCGATTTCGCGTCCGCAAGCCCAGCCGATTCCACCGCGTGGAACGCCGGCGGGAGACATCGAGCGGGAAACAGGTGAACCGTAGGATGCGGTGAGCATCGCGAACGGCATCGATCCGACCTACCTGAACGCCGGGGCGGACTGCCCAAAGCCGATGCGGATCGCTGCGCTCACCACATCCTACGATTCCGAGACGATTTCACGGCCGATCCCGCCGGTGTAGGATGTGGTGAGCATCGCGAACCGCATCAATCCGCTCGAAACCAAAGCGCGACCAATGACTTCTTATCGACGCCCGAACTCACCAGGTGCGATCTGGTTTTTCACGGTCAATCTGGCGCGGCGGCGCGGTAGTCGCTTGCTCACCGATCGGATAGATCTGCTCCGTGATTCGATAGCAACGGTCAAATCGCGGCATCCGTTCGCAATCGATGCCTTCGTGGTGATGCCAGAACACCTGCACGCAATCTGGACCCTGCCCGTCGGGGATTGCGCATTCGGAATGCGCTGGGCCCTGATCAAATCACAATTTTCACGTGGGCTTCCGAAGGATGAACTTCGACGTCCGAGCCACACATCCAGAGGCGAACGAGGTATCTGGCAACGCCGATTCTGGGAACATCAGATCCGCGACGATGCAGATATGGAGGCCCACATTGACTACATCCATTACAACCCGGTGAAGCACGGATTGGTGTCGCGCGTGGCGGATTGGCCGTACTCGACATTTCACCAGTTTGTCGCCAAGGGTTGGAGATCGGCCGAATGGGGCGATCTTGCGCCTCTGAATCTGCCGCAAGCCGGTGAGCCGTAGGATGTGGTGAGCATCGCGAACCGCATCGATGCGTTCTGCCTGAGGACCGAGGGAATACTCAGAGCCGATGCGGTTCGCTGCGCTCACCACATCCTACGGCCTTCGTTCCAAATTCTTCCATGGTGGTGGTGCGAGGCGTGAACCGTAGGATGTGGTGAGCACCGCGAGCCGCATCAACGCGATCTGCTTGACGGCCGAAGGGATCTCCAAAAGCCGATGCGGTTCACTGCGTTCACCACATCCTACGTCCTTCGTTCCAAGTTCTTCGATGGTGGTGAGGCGCGGCGCGAACCGTAGGATGTGGTGAGCAACGCGAGCCGCTTCGATGCGCTGTGCTTGACGGCCGAGGGGATCTCCAAAAGCCGATGCGGTTCACTGCGTTCACCACATCCTACGTCCTTCGACGGTGGTGGGCTGCAGCGTGAACTGTGGGATGTGCTGAGCGCAGCGAAGCGCATCAAGGTAGATACCAAAAGCCCAATCGCCTCGGTTAAACTCGCGCCGCCGCCGCGCGGGATTCGCCATGTCAGAACTCGATTTCATCACCCTGCCAGCGCTGGTCGAGTTGACCGAGGACGAGCGACTGCGCCGCGTCTCTGAATTTGCCGACGAGCTCAATTGCCGTCGCACAATCCGGGAGTTTTCTGATCGTCCGGTTTCACGGGCGGTCATCGAACAGTGCCTGCGCGCGGCCGGTACTGCGCCGAGTGGCGCCAATCAGCAACCCTGGCGCTTTGTCGCAGTAGCCGATCCGGCGATCAAGTCGAAGATTCGCGTCGCTGCTGAAGCCGAGGAGCACGAGTTCTATACCCGCCGCGCGCCCGACGAATGGCTGAGCGCGCTGGCGCCGCTCGGTACCGATGAGCAGAAACCCTTTCTTGAAATCGCGCCCTGGCTGATTGCAGTATTTTACGAACGCTTCGGACTCAGCGCCGAGGGTGAAAAATCCAAGCGCTATTATCCGCACGAGTCGGTCGGTCTGGCCTGCGGCATGCTGATCGCGGCCCTGCATCGCTCCGGACTCGCCGCATTGACGCATACACCGAGCCCGATGGGATTTCTCAACGAGATTCTGGGGCGGCCGAAGAACGAGATGCCCTATCTGCTGTTGGTGGTCGGACATCCGGCAGTTGATTGCAAGGTGCCAAACATCCAGCGACTGGCCCTGGATGAGTATGTGACGTTCCTGTAATCGTGCGTTGATGCGGCATCAAAGCCGATGCGGTTCACTGCGTTCACCACATCCTACGTTTTTCGATGGTGGTGAGGCGCGGCGCGAACCGTAGGATGTGGTGAGCCTCGCGAACCGCATCGATGCGATCTGCCGGCAATCCGGTATCACGAGCCTCAAAAGCCGATGCGGTTCACTGCGTTCACCACATCCTACGATGCTGCGTTTCTACGATGCTGCGATTCTACGTCGCAGCGGCCACCACGCGATCGCGGCCACCGCGCTTGGCCTGGTAGAGCGCGCGATCGGCGGCTTCGACCAGACTGACGCCATCATCGGCATGATCGGGAATGATGCTGGCGCAGCCGAGACTGACGGTCACCACATTGGCAGCCGAATTTTCCTCATGGACTATTGCCAGCAGGCGCACCGCGTGGCGAACTTTCTCGGCGATCTCGCGTGCGTGATTGGGGTCGGTTGCTGGGAGGATGATCGCGAATTCCTCGCCGCCATAGCGTGCAACAAAATCGCCCGCTCGATGCAGACTGGCCTGCATCGCGGCCGCGACCTGCTTGAGGCATTCATCGCCCGCGACATGCCCGTAACGATCGTTGTAGGGCTTGAAGTGATCAAGATCGGCCATGATCAGGGTCAGCGGCGCACCATCGCGCAGCGCGCGGTTCCACTCGCGCTGCAGGGTCTCGTCGAACAGCCGGCGATTGGGCACCTGGGTCAGGCCATCGGTTGCCGATAACAGGCGCAGACGGTCTTCCAGTTGTTTCTGCTGGGTCGCGTCGCGAAACACCACGGCGTAATGCTGGATTTCTCCGCGCGTATTGCGCACCAGGTTCACCGTGGTTTCCTGCGGATAATCTTCGCCGCTCTTGCGCTGCGCCGGTAGCGTGCCTTCCCATTTGCCGCGCTGTTCCAGCTCGGCGTGGATGGTTTCGATGAAGCCCGGCCGATCCGCGCCGACACCGGCAAGCAGGCGAGGATTCTGTCCCAGCACTTCGACCTGACTGAATCCGGTGATGCGCTCGAATGCCGGGTTGACTGACTGGATCGCGCGATCCGCACCCAGGACCATGACGCCTTCCTCGGTGTTGCGCACCACGACATCGGCAAGTCGCAGATCCTCCTGCGCTCGCGCGAGTTCGGAAAGTTCATGACCGAGTCGCGCATTGATCGTCTCGATATGCAGGCGCGAACGCTGCTGCATGCGGGTCCCGATCAGAAAGATCACCACCAGGGTGAGCGCGAGCCCGGAGATGATCAATGCAAAACTGCGATAACGCGCTCGCGCCGCCAGCCAGTCAGCGGCACTCATATCCATACCAAGGACGGCGACGATTTGATCGCTGTCGGTCGCCCGCACCGGGGCCAGTCCGGTGACCCAATAGCCCCAGCGATCACGTGCCGGCGGCTCCACCGCAGGATTGCCGCTCGCATAGACTTGCAGAATATTCTCCGCGGGTCCGTCGTAGACATCACCAGGTCGCGAATACTGGTCGGAGATTTCGGCCTCGGCGTCAGCAAGGAAAATCGCTCGTCCGGCACCATCGGGACGCATCAGGTAGACGAAACGGAAATCCGGATTGACCGCATGTATGCGCTGCAGATGCTGGCGCACCTGGGCCAGGGTTGATGTGCCGATATCGCTGGGCACACCCTGCAGAGTCGCGACCTGGCTGGGCAATAGTGACGCCGCCGCCGTGGTCGCCAGCGCCTGCACCCGGCGTCCTTCGAGGCGCTCGCCAGATTCGGTGACGAAATCCACAAACCAGATGCTGGCGACCAGGGTGACCAGCAATAGGGATGCGGTCAGCCAGAACGGCGGTTGACGCTGAGGTGGTGGATTCCAGTCCGACATGGCGACGCTGCACCCGGCAATGTGACAAGCTTACACTTGCTCTGCATCGGACGGATATTCCGCTGCCGCCGCCCGCATTGCCGCGCAGTCACGGCGAACCATTGGAATCCCGCAAGCAGCCGCAGCGTTGCTGCTGCCACGCCGCCCGCCGCACTGGTGTGGCGGTGGCCAGAGCGCGGAGTCGGCCCCGCGATCAGCAAGCCGGCGCAGCCGCCGGCCGGCAGTCTTGCGGTATTGTGCGCAAGTCGCGCGGACGTTTCACCCGGCGCAGCGCTGCGCCAGTCTCCGGAACAACCGGCCAACGTGGCAGCGTCGCTGCACTGGATTTCATCCGAAAGTTCCGTACATCCAAACTCACATTGTGGTGCGCCATGTATCCAGAATTCCTACGCCCGCTGATCCGGCGAATTCCCAACGGACCCAAGCAGGCCCTGCGCGCTGGCGCCCTGCGCATGCGCGATGCCTGGCGGGCCTGGCGCCGTGATCCCGAGCCCGCTGCCAGCGGGCTGCGCCGTGATTGCCGTTACTGCCTGAGCAACGCCAGCGAGCACCTGCTGCTCGGCGAAGTCGGCGCCACCCATCCGGGTCCGTTCGAGCTGAATCAATATCAGTTGCTGCAATGTGCGCATTGCCAAGTGGTCTATCTCGATCCGGTGCCCAGCAGCCAGGATCTGATTTCGCTGTACCAGAATTCGGAACAGTTCAGCGACCCTCACTACAGCGATCCCGAGCAGGCTGCGCGCATACTGGCGTTCTATGCCGAACGCCTGCAGCGGCTGCAACTTGCGCCCACAGCGGATGCGCACAGTCTGGAAGTAGGTGCCGGGCTGTCCTGGGTATCCAAGGCGGTCAAGCAGCAGGTGGCCGACGCGCATACCTGGGCGCAGGATGTCAGCAGCGAGTGCCTGAATTCCTGCCCTTGGGTGGATCACTATCGGATCGGCGCATTGGAAAGCCTGGAGCCGATGCCGCCGATGCAGCTGATCTCGTTGACCCACGTGATCGAGCACGTGCCCGACCCCAACCTGATGCTGATGCAACTGGCACCACTGTTGCAGCCTGGCGGCAAGGTCTACATCACCGCGCCCTATCGTCCGCCACACTGGCAATCGAAGGACGGCATCGCGCCCTGGCGTGACTACAGCTACCTGCATGTGCCGGCGCATATCTCGTATCTGACGGAAACCTGGTTCCGACAAGCCTCAGCGCGTGCCGGCCTCGAGCTGATCCATTGGGAACAGAATCACGATGGCCACCAGGCGCTGGAGGCGGTGCTGCAGAAACCCATGGCCTGATCGTTGCGGCTGCGCATGCAAGCCGCCTGAGCGGGAATCTGGCAGCAATCATCGATAGGCCGCGCCCCGCGGCGCACGCTGCCTGCGATAAAGGTGTAAGTTGATCAGCAGGGGCCAATGGGCCTGCGCCGGTGGCGCAGCAAACGGACGGGGGTCGCTCGGGTGTCGCTGCAACATCCACAGTTCGAGTACTTCAAGCAGGCGCTGGCGCAGTCGCGCACAGGCGAGGCGCTGCAGCATCTCGACGCGCTACTGCTCGAATATCCCGAATCCGCGGCCCTGCATTGGCACCGTGCCCAGGTGCTGGACCAGCTTGGCCGCAAGTCCGACGCCTCGGCCGCATTGGATGCGCTACTGCTGCGACGCCCCGACTATCCACCGGCGATCGCACTGCGGGCTCGACTCGATCTTGAATTGGACCAGCCCGGCAACTCACTGCCCGCGCGCGCGGCGCCCCGACCGGGCGAACGCGAAAGCGGCGCGTTTCGCGCCCGCCGCAGCGATCCGGACGAAGCGATTATCGAGCGCATTCTCGACCAGATCGGCCAGGCCCTGGACGAGCCGCCGCCGCAACTCACGGCAGTGGATGCATCGGGCTTTCCGGAGTATCAACGGCAGTTCAATGCCCGCTGCCAGCGCGAACTCAGCCAACTCGGGATGCACCGCATTGCCGATGCCGAGGCCGAAGGCCTGCGCCCCAGCCTGGGTCAGCGCGTCCTGATCAGTTGCTTCGCCGATAGCGATGGCGAAGTCGGCGTGATCAGTTTCAGTTTCGAACCGACAACGCAACGCCGCGCCAATCCGATCAGCCGCTGGCTGCGCAGTGCCGATCAGGCCTTCGAGCTGACCGAGTGCAGCACGGGCTTCGATGATGGCGCGCATCTGACCACGATCTGCGGCAATGAACCCGCCTACGCCTACGGTCCGCCGCTGTACATCGAGTGTCTGCCCGCGCGGACCAGCCTCGCCGAACTGGTGACCCGCCACAGCGGCCGCATTGCCGCATATCGACGCCAGCATCCCGGTGCCCAGGCCATCCCCGCGCTCGACCTCGCGGGCTACGAGCAACGCTGGATCGCCTCGCAGCAAGCGCGCAAAGCCTACCGCCAGACATCCGGCTATCTCAACGAATCCGAACTGCGCGCCCTGCTCGGCCCCGACTACGCACGTTATGCGCGCAGGGTGCGGGATCGGCTTCGCTAGGCCGGAGATTTCATGCATTGACGGCGGCAACCGTCGATCCGCCCGCCGTGCGCACCTGCCTCGCGTGCGCTTGCGGCAACGTCGACTACGCGCTTGCCCGCTGACTCAGCGCGACGCTGCCGATGATCAGTGCGCCGGCGATGGCCATGGGCAGGGTCAGGGCTTCGCCGAGCAGGATCCAGGCCCAGGCGACGGCGAACAGGGGAACGAGATAGGTCACCGTTACCGCGCGTGCGGCGCCCACGCGCTGGATCAATCGATAGTAGAGCGCATAGGCAGCGCCGGTGCAGACGAAGCCGATCATCACGGCGGCGAACCAGGCCTTCGGCGAGATCTGCTGCTCAGGCCAGCTGGCGACGGCGAGCGGCAACATCAACAGGGCCGAGCAGGAGAGCGTGGCTGCGGCGAGTGCCACCGGCGGAATGCCATGTACCAGTCGCCGCAGCAGGTTGGCGCCGATGCCATACATGAAGGCGGCGCCGACACCGGCCGCAACAGCGCCCGCAACATTGTCGCCTGCGGTCTTGCCGCTGGCGAGCACCACTACGCCAGCCAACCCGGCGATCAGGGCGAGCGCGCGCTGCAGACCGATGCGCTCGCCATAGAACAGGAAGGCAACCAGGGCGGTGAACAGTACTGCCATGCTGTTGGTGATCGCGCCCACGCCGGCCGCAGCGTGTTGCGCGCCCCAGGCGAACAGGGCAAACGGGATCGCCGAGTTGATCGCGCCGATCAGGGCCAGGCGCGGCCACAGACGCAGCGGAAACTTCGATCTCGCGATCCAGAGAAAGGGCAGCAGAACCAGGGCGCCGAGCCCCAGGCGCATCTCCACCAGCGGCATCGTGCCGAACTCGGGTGCGGCCACGCGCTGGAACATGAAGGAGGCGCCCCACATCGCGGCGAGCAGGCTCAGTTCCAGCGGAGTCAGCCAGGCGCGGTCGACGCCGGCAGGGGCCTGAATATCGGTGATCGCGATGCTGTTCATGTCGGCAATATCATTTGTGGCTTGGCGCTATTGTGCTATTTCTACGCGATCCCGCAAGCGCGCACTTTGCGGGTCAGACACAAATATCATTTGAGGCTGGCATGACTCTGAGACCGGATTGGTTACCGGCATTGGCCGCATTCGAAGCAGCAGCGCGTCACCAGAATTTCGCCCATGCTGGCGAGGAGCTGCATCTAACGGCGAGTGCGGTCAGCCACCACGTCCGCAAGCTGGAAGCACGCCTGGGCACCGCACTGTTTCAGCGTCACGCCCGCGGCGTATCACTGACCGGTGAGGGCCGCAAGCTGGCCGATGCGGCAAGCAATGCACTCACGGATATCGATGCGGTATTGAAAGCCCTGCGGCAACCGGAAGCAACGCAGGAGCGCCTGCGCATCAGCACCCTGCACTCGCTGGTATACGTCTGGCTGATGCCGCGACTCTCCCGCTACGCGACCCTGCATCCGCAAACCCAAGTGCATTTTGAAACCGAGGTGGCGCTGACCCGCTTCGATACCGGCTCGGCCGACTTTGCCATTCGGCACGGACCCGGCCAGTGGCCCGGCCTGACTGCACTGCCGCTGATGGATGAGTCGATGTTTCCGGTCGCCTCGCCAAAGCTCTCCGGCGTGCGCAAATTGCGCGGCGCCGACGATGTGGCGCGCCTGCCGCTGATTGCCGATCTCGCCCGACAGGGCTGGCAGGACTGGTTCCGCGCGGCTGGCGTTCACGGCGCACAGTTCGAGGAGCGCTACACCTTCAGCGACAGCACCGACGCCCTGCACGCCGCTGCCCATGGACTGGGTGCCGCGCTCGCTCGCGAGCGTATCGTGCAGCCCTGGCTTGATGATCGCAGCCTGATCATTTTGCCCGGCCCGCGGATCCCGGCACGCTGGTCTTACTACATCGTCTATCCAGCGCACCGCCGCCTGCGCCCGGTCGCTCAGCAGTTTGTTGACTGGTTGTTGGACGATGTACGCGCCAGCGCGCTTCCCTGTAGGGCATCTCGGTGAGATGCCATCTCGACGCCACGACGCATTCCTGTAGGGCACCTCTGTGAGATGCCGGCTCGACGCTGCGACGCATCCCTGTAGGGCAAGTCTGTGACTTGCCATCTCGACACCGCAGCGGGTTTGACATGGCATCTCACAGAGATGCCCTACAGAAAGCGCGGACCCAACACCACGGCGGGTTTGACATGGCATCTCACCGAGATGCCCTACAGAAGAGCATGGCGGCTCACAGAGATGCCCTACAGAGACCGCAGGCATTCATGCCTTACGGTGACCACTGATAACGCTGTACATCGCCACCATTGCGGACACCGCCTGCAAGGGTCGAGCCGCCGAGTGTGTAGAAGGCATTGCCGCTGATTGCTCCGCCTGCGCCATGCACGGCGATCGGCAGGTCGGGCAGACGGACCCAGGCATCGGCGCCGGCTGCAATCGCCTCGACTTCATTGCGAACGGCGAGCCCGCTGACGACCACCTCGCCACCGGCGACGATCAGCACGCTGCCTGATGCCGCTGCGGCAAATCCACCACGCGCAAACTGCAAGGCCGGGCCATCGCGCCAGGTTTCGCTGACGGGATCGAAAATCGATACGCGAGCGGTCTCACCGAGGCTGCTACGACCGCCAATCATCCACAGCTCGCCCTGGAAGGCAACCAGTTGCGAGTGATCGCGGGTGCCACCGGCCGAGTCCGCAGAGATGATGCGCCTGCGCTGCAGGCGTGGATCGAACTGCGCCAGCTCACCCGAGGTATTGCCGAACCAGGCCAGGCCATTAAAACTGGCGGCGCCGCTTGCCGCAAACAACGGCAGACCGGACACCGGCTCCCAGCGGTTTTCCACCGGTAGATATTTCCAGCCGGCATTGGATTGATCGCCACCGGTAGTGGTCGAGTAGCCGCCGGTCAGATAGATCGAACCCGCAACGTTCACGGCGAGCGCGTGATCGCGCGCACCTGGTGTATCCGCCAACGTCGTCCAGCTGTTGCTCTGCGGATCGTAACGCTTGAATCCGCGTGGCGCGCCGAAGCCGCCGGCAACGTGAAAAGCGCCGTCGAGCGTGGCGGTGGCCAGCTCCGATTGCGCGCCGGGCATTGTCGCGCGCGCCGTCCAGCTGCCGCCGGCAGGGGTGGCTGGTGCGGCGTCGAGGCAGACCGCGCCGGCGAGTCGTGTCAGTCGTTGTGGAGCGAGGCTGCCACTGCCAAAGCCTGACAGGGTCGATGTGTACTGCAACTGGCCGCTGCTGCAGCTGTTGAACGCCAGTGTGTAGCTACCCCAGGCCTGGCGATCGATCTGGCTGGAGTCGAAGGCACTGCCGAAGTGGGTGCCGATCGGACGCACGCTGCTGGCGATATTGAGCAGATCGCCGCTTTGCGCAGCGACGCCAACGGTCCAGGCCTGATCACCGTTCTCGTCGTAGGTGAACCAGTAGCTGAGTGCCTGACCGTTCGGCAGTTCTTCGATGAACCAGCCCTCGCCACTGTGACTGGGGTCGTACCAGGCGGCACTGCGTTGTCTCAGCCCGCTCATGGCGCGGGCGCCGCTGGCGGTGAGTCGGGTCTTGCCGGCGCAGCCGAGCTCATCGATGCTGGTCAGCCGCTGCAATGTGCGCGTGGCCGATCCCCAATTGGCCGGACCGGCATAGCTCAACTGCAGCTCATTGCAGCCTCCGAAATTCAGCTCGAGGGTTCCCCAGGGTTCGATCACGCGCGCCGCCGGATCGAATCCCGGACCGAAGCGCGGCCCACGCACGGTGAATACCTGATCGAAGCGCACGCGACCGCCGTCGATCTGGCCGCCCTGAGCGAGAATCCAGGCCTGCTTGGCGGTGCTGCCTTCGGGAGGAAAAGTGAACCAGATGGCGATCACCGAGCCATCTTCGAGCGCTTGTACGATGATGCCTTCGCCACTGCGTGTGGGCGCGTACCAGGAACCGGAAATTGCCGGCCCGGCCCAGTCGAACGTGCCGAGTTTTCCCAGTTTGGCCTGCGCTGGATGTGCATGCGAATGGTCCGGCGGCGCGTGGGTCTGATGCAGGGTGCAGGCGAACACACTGGCACTCGATGCCAGAAGGGCCAAACAGATTATGGAAAGGCGGCGTTCCGACATCAGCAGCTCCGGTTCGTTGTGGGTGGCTCAGGGCCTGATGGGTTCGACAGGCGCTGGCAGTCCCTCGACCGGACCCGTAGCCACGCGCAGGAATGACATCGAACTGCCAGTGCCGAGCTTGCTCTCATAGGTGAGCTGGATCGTTCCGGCGACCGGTTCCGCCGCGCTCATCGGAAACTTCAATTCAGTCGTGCCCTCTGCAGCCAACTCGAAACGACCGACCCAACGCAGATTGTCGCGGTTGTAATCGGCAACAAAGGCGCGCATGGCAGCATCGCTCTGCTCCTTGTTCGACAAGGGCAGGTCCTCGACGATAAATCCGTCCGGCGCCTGCAGACCGAGTGCTTCGGCGAGCGCACGCGACAGCGATATCTCGCTGATCCGATGCCTGCCCGATTGAACCTCGAACGCCATCAGCATCGAATCGCCGGGTACAAAACCACTCAGGCGCGCGCTGACTGCCGCCGGCTGGCCGGGCCGAACCAGGACCAGGGCATCGCCGCGGATGACGAATCGCCAGATCAGCCAGGCGAGGGCGATCAGCGCGAGAAAAATCAAGAGACGCAACATGGATCGTTCCTCGGTACTGAAATCTTTGCAGTGCCGAAGTATAGGCCGGCACCGACGATCCGTAGGCGCAGCGCTATTCAGATTCAGAGTTCGTTTCAGGAACTCCCGTCCCGGCACCTGGCCATGGCGCGTGCAAAGCGCTTGACCGTGGGCGTGACCAGTGGCCGATAGAGCAGTCGCAGGAACCATCCCGGAAATCCGCGGCCGCGTTCCTCATGCGCCACGCGCGCGCGCGGGTGGTCCATGAAGCGGAACGCCGAAGGCCGGAAGCTCGCCTCGTCCAGACAGTATTCAATGCTGGCGAGATGCTTGACCGACTTGTAGCCGTATTGCTGTGGCGCGACCAGACGCAGCGGCGCTCCGTGCTCGATGCCGAGCGGCGCATCATCGAGTCTATCGACGAGCAGGACATCGGACGCAAGGGCGTCTTCCAGCAGCAGGGTGGTACGCGCGCCATCCTGCCCACGCAGGATCAGGGTTGTTGCCGCAGCCATCGGCCGCGCCTGCGGCAACACAATGCGCTGATGGAAATCCGCAAAGCGCACGCCACTCCAACGCAGGCCGCGTCGGCTCCAGGTGGTCACGCAGTGAAAATCACTGTGCTGCTCGATGCGCTCAAGGCCTTCGAAAACATCGCCGACGATCAGTTCGGATTCAACAGCGCCGGTGATCCTGATGCCCCGATGCGCAGTCTGCCTGGGAAATCGCTGCGCGAACTGGCTGAGCCCGAAGCGCGGAAAATCGGTCAGGGCACGTTGTCCCGGTGGAAGGAATGGGCTCATGCCGGCACAGGGCTCCCTGGGTTCTCGACGCGAGAACCGGCTCCCCTGAGCCTAGGGCAATCGACTGGAATGGAAAACCCACAGCGCAGCGTTCCGTGCATCCGCCTCAGAGCATCTCGACTGCAGTGATCACGTAACGCTGGTCGCCGCCAGCGGTCAATGCATCCAGTGGCCAGCAGGTAACCAGCACCAGCACATCCGCCGGCGGTGCCCCCAGCGCATGCTCGGCACTGTCGACCACGGCAAGACGCGCCACGCGGTAGCGCCGTTGCTGGCCACCCTGCTCCCACAATAATTCATCTCCGCGATTCAGTTGGCCGACCCAGCGAAAATGGGTGTCGCGATGCGCGCTGATGACCGGTCCCGCGCCGGGCACACGATGGGATAGCCCGGGACCGAAGGCCAGCGCACGCGGGCTGGCCTGATCCAGCACGATCTGGCTGACGCCGGCGCGCGGCATCTGCAGCCGACCCACAGCGCGGAAGTCAGCCTGTGGCCAGGGCCGACTTCCCGGCGCACGCGTATACGCATCGTCGATCATGCGCATGGCGAGCCAACCCTTCGCTGGCACGTACATCGCCTGTGCCGACACGGTCGCGCCGATAATCAGCAGCAACCACGCAACCGTGCCGAGCACAGGACGTTTCATGCGTTGGCCCGGCGCAGCGCGAAGATGGCGATCAGCATCAGAACGAGCCCGGCCAGCAAGCCCGACTGCCAGCCCTCTGCCGTTTGTGCGAACGCAGCGGCATCGGCCGGCGCGGGATTGGCGAAGTCGGCCTTGTTCAGCGCATCCGAGGGCGCGCGGCGTACGCGTTTCTCCACGGCGACAAAGCTGGTGTAGCGCGAAAGCAAATTGTGCGCGAGCGCGGTTTCGAGCACCTGGGCACGGACCACGGTTTCGTCGGCGCCCAGATCAAGCTCATCCTCCAGCGCCTGGATCTTCCGCCGCGCCCAGATTTTGGCGGCGCCGTTGGCGGGACGCGCGGCATCGATGCCGATCGACTTGTTGAATGCGCCTGCGCTGCCCGAGGCCGTGATCTGAAGCGGCGCGTCACCTGAGCGCAGTCGCGCACTCAACCACAGCGGCTCACCGGCATGGAGGTCGGGTATCTGGCGCGGCCAGGCCTCGGCCTCGCCCGGCCACTGGACCTGGATGCCGGTCAGCACAGGTGCATCGATGCGACGAAACAGGGTTTGCAATGCGCTATCGATGCCCTGCGTCGATGCAATGATTTCAGCGAAGCCGCGACCAAGTTCGGCCGAACGACGCAGGAAGGCGCGATTGGGTGCCTCACCGATGCCGACCATGTAGAGGCGTGCATCGATCGGCTTGGCGGCGATCTGCCGATAGATCTGGTCCTCGTTGCCGACCGCGCCATCGGTGATGAAGACCACTTGCCGCACTTTTCCATTGATCGGCGGCAACGCCAAGGCAGTATCGATTGCGCCACCGATCTCGGTGCCGCCATCGGCGCTGCGCGTATTGATGAATTCCTCCGCGGTGGCAAGGGTCTGCGCATTGATCGGCAATGACATCGGGCTGAGTGCCGTGGCCGTACTATCGAAGTCGACCACATTGAAATAGTCGCCCGGCTTCAGCTGCGCCAGGGCGAAGCGGGCCGCACGTTGCGCGCCTGTCCAGGCGGTTCCCATCATCGATCCGGAGCTGTCGATTACCAGGATCAGTTCACGTGGCAGCCTGGGCCCTTCGAGTGTCGGCGGCACCAGCATCACGCTGAGGTAGCGCTCACCCTTGATCTCTTCGACGAAGCTCGCCACCTGGGCGGACTTGCCCGCCTGTGGCGCCCAGGTCAGCACAAAGTCCCGGTCCGCCGGCACTCGCTCGTCATGCGCGCGAATCTCGAATCCACGCGCCTGCTTGGCGACATCGATCGCGTGCGAACTCGAGCTCGGAGCAAGAATCGGTATCCCTGCCGCCAGCTTGACGACGATCTGCGCCGGCAGGGTGATGCCGCCGGTATTGGGCGCCATCTCACTGGCGTCGAGCAGGGCACTCAGGTCGTTCGATACGGTGCTCCCATAGCGCGGACGCACGGTCAGTGGAAAAACCAGTTCAAAATGCCCATTGCGATAGCCTACGCTCTGGAAATATTCGATCTCGACCGCGACCTCGGCACCCGGCGGGATGTTGGCGACGCGCGTCGAGAAAATATCCGCGGCCTGGCGCTCGACCAGGGCGGTGGCCATACCGGCGCTGCGCGCTGCTTCATATTCGATGCGGGCTTCCTCGCGTTCGCGGACGACGCCCTCGATCAATCGGCCATCGAGTTCGATGCGCATCGCAAAAACAGCACCGTCGGCGGGCAGCGGAAGTCGATACTTGCCTTCGAGAAACTCCTTGCTGCCATTGAAGAAGCGCTGGCGGACGCGGGCGTGTGCGACCAGGCCGGACACCTCGATCTCGACATCGGTGGCGGTGGCGGCAAGCACGCTGACGGTGCCGTCGGCTGCGCTGACCGTCATGCCGGCTTCCGGCAAGGGCGCCGCCGCCAGCGGTACGGCAAACAGGCAGAACAGGCCAATCAACAGGGAAAACCGTGGGCTTTTGGAGCGACGCTGGACGTGCATGGCGCTGGACTCGCTGGCTGGGGTGGGCGAGTCCATTGGAGTCCTGCAATGCGTTCGACTTGCGTCGGCCAGCGGCCGCGCAGCCGGCGCCAGTGGACATTTTGCTGACAGCGTCAGCGCGTCGGCATCACCGCTGCGATAAACCGTTCGCGAACGCGGGCAGAATGCCTGTCGCAGCTACTCGCCGTACTTCGCTTCCAGTTCGCGCGCCATGGCTTCGAGCTCGGCCTCGCTCATGTTCTGCATTTCGGTGATGGTCTTTCCAGTGACTGCTCGGGTAGTGGCATCGACCTGGGCGCGATTCGGTGCAATCGCCTGGTCCATCTCGCGTTGCGCCTTTTTCTGCTGGGCTGTGGCATCCGCCTGTATGCGCTTGGGGTCAAAGCGTTCGTTGTAGAGGGTGCGCACCTCGGCGTCGCTCAGGCCCTTGGCCTCGGCGCCCAGGGCCTGACGCATGGCGTCAACGCGCATCGCATCGGCTTCGGCCTCCCGTTGTGCCTGGGCCTGACGCTCGGCGGCGCGTGCAGCTTGCTCCTGGCGCTCGAGTTCGGGATCCCAGTCCGCGCGCACTGCGCTGCAGGACAGAATACAGATCAGGGCAATGACAGGCAGGCGGACCATGGCAGACTCCTCAGACCAGGATGGGATTGTCATCGACAGTTACGCAATACAGCGCGCGCTGTTGTCATCGCGACGCACGCTGGCGCCCGTGGTTTGAATTCAGCGCAGACCGATCTCTGCAGCCAGACGCTCGCCACGCGCCCGATCGATTTCTTCGGCACGGCAGCAGGCGCGCAGGATCGGCAGCGCCGACTGCAGCAGGCGCCGCGCATCCTGCTCGGCCCCCTGCCGCTGCGCGGACTCGGCCTGATCCACTTCGATCTGCGCGATCAACGGATGACCGACCGGCAGCGCCTTGCTGGCTTCCTCGTGCGCGCGCGCCAGGTCGGCATCGACATCGGCAAGTCGGCCCTGCTCCATCGCGATCAGGGCACGCACACGCAGCGCACGCGCATGCCAGGGATGCGGCGGCGGAAAGATTTCATCGAAAATCTGCACGCCACTGTCGGCGAGCGCGCGCGCAGCGGCCAGATCGTGCGCAAGCTGGGCGGCACGCACGGCGCGCACTGTATGCAGCGCCGTCGGATAGGATTTTTCTCCGGTCGCAGCGATGGCCAACTGGCGCAGCTGCTGCAAGGTCTTCAGCGCCGCCGGCGCCTCACCAGCGAGCGACATGGCGCGCGCCACATTGCTCGCCACGATCATCCGGTCAGGATGATTGGCCGCGGAATCGCGATGGAACACCAGGGCGGCCCGGCAATTGCGCAGGGCCTCGGCGTAGTCACCCTGGGCGATCTGCAGATCGCAGAGATTGTTCAGGAACACTGGGCTGGCCGCGGGCGCGAGACCGCCGCTGGCGGCCTGGATTTCAGCGCCGCTGCGGATGGCGCGCTCGGCTTCGGGATAGCGACCCAGAACCGTCAACAGGATGCCGTAATCGTTGTAGAGCGAACCGGCGCGTGCGCCGCTGTCACCGATCCATTTTTTCTGCGCGGCGATGGCACGAGCGAACGCGGCCTCGGCCTCGATCATCTTTGCACTGGCCATCAAGGCGCGACCCAGGGTGCGCTCGAGTTGGATCAGGTAGGTACGCGGCAGTTCGGCATGTGCGTCGAGCAGGGCCAACCCCCTGCGCGCAGACGCCGCGGCCGCATCAAAGTGACCCTCGTCCATCGCCAGCACCGACTCGGTGTCCTCCAGGTGCAGGGCCAGCGCCGGCTCCAATACCAGGCCCGCAGCGAGCGCACGGGCACGATCCATCTCGCGCCGCGACGCCGCGACATCGCGCATCTGCAGCCTGCCTTCGGCGAGTTGCAGGGCCGAGTCGACCTGAAGTTGCACATCGTCAACCATATGCGGCGCGCGCAATGCAACCGCTTTCTCGATTTCCGCCATCGCCAGCTCGGGCTTGTCCACCGAGAACAGGGCAAGCGAGAGGCTCAGGTGCCGGGTAGCCAGTTCAAGCGACTCTTCTCGGCCGGCAGCGTTTTGACCGGCGAGCCCCTGTTCCAGCAAGCGGACGGCATTGGCACCATCACCGAGTCGCTGATACAGCCCACCGAGCGCGGTCGCCAGATCGGCGTGCAACCCGGGATCGGTCGGCGGCTTGTCGCGCAGCAAACGTTCGGCGCGCGCCAGCAATTCGGCCGGCGCAAGTGAACGACCGAGCGCATGCTCCGGCGCCACACCCTCGAACATCTCGGCGAAGAACTCGATCACCGACTTCGAGCGCTGCAGGCTCTGCTCGGTCTGCACACGGGCCTGATCTGCAGCGCTGCGTTCCTCGCGCGCGAGCTTCAGGGCGGCGGCGAGATTCCAGATCAGCACGGCGATCACCAGCAGTGCAGTCACGCTGGCCGCGCTCGCCCAGCGATGCCGCGCGATGAACTTGCGCGCGCGATACCAGGGCGTATCGGCCGCCGCCGAGATCGGCAGTCCATGACGAAAGCGACGCAGGTCTTCGACCAGGGCATCGACGGTGGCGTAACGCTGGGCCGGCACCTCGGCGGTCGCCTTGGCGATGATCCCGGAGAGCTCGGCATTGTTCGTCGCCTTCTGGGTACCGATCGCCAGCAGTTCGCGCAGCATCGCGCCGAGACTGTAGATATCGGTCGCGATACTGATCGGCATGCCAGCCTGCTGCTCAGGACTGGCATAGCCCGGCGTGAAAACCCGGGTCGATACCGAACCATTGCCCTCGCTGCCGAGGTCGAGCAACTTTGCCACGCCGAAATCGAGCAACTTGATCTCGCCATCGTCGCGGATCATCACATTGGCCGGCTTGAGGTCGCGGTGAATCACCAGATGCTGATGCGCGTGCTGGACAGCGGCACCGATACGCTCGATCAGACCGATTCGGGCATGCCCATCGGGGCTGTGGTTGCGCACATGTGCATCCAGGGTTTCGCCACGCACGTACTCGACGACCAGATAGGGCTGACCGGCTGCAGTCTCGCCACCATCAATCAGCCGCGCGATATTGGGGTGGTCGAGCGTGGCAAGGATCTGGCGCTCCTGGCGCAGTCGGCGCATGCCATCGCTGGACGGAAATCCGCGGATCAATTTGATCGCGACCTGCTGGACAAAATCGGCCTGTTCACGCTCGGCGAGCAACACCGTGCCCATGCCACCAGAACCGAGCTCACGCACCACGCGCCAATGACCGATACGCATGCCGGCGATGTTGTCCTCGAGCACGCCACGGGCGTCGACGGCAATGGCCTGATCGATGCTGGCATCGGCCGCCGCATCGGCGGCGAGCAGGGCGCGCAGACGCGCGGCCAGCGCGCTGTCCATCGCCGACAGCAGCTCCTCGCGCGCCTGTGCATCCAGATCGATCAGGCGCTCGAACCAGTCGCCCAGAGACTCGGACGAAGCGCTCATGCGCTCTCGCCGTCGGCCAGCGCTTCCTTCAACCAGGCCCGGCCAAAGCGCAGGCCGCGATCGACCGTACTCGCCGAGACCTCGAGCAGGGCAGCGATTTCGAGCCGATCCAGCCCGGTGAAATAGCTGAGCGTAATGATTTCGGCAGCACGCGCATCGCTGCCGGCCAGCGCATCCAGTGCCTCGCTCAGGCGCAGGCTGTCCGGGGCCGCCACCGCCTCGGCCGATTCCAGATCGGTGGCAACGCCGCCGTCGCGCTTGAGCGCGTGTCGGCGCCGCGCCGAATCGACCAGCACCTGGCGTGTCGCCAGCGCGATCACATTCAACAGATGGCGCCGGCTTTCCCATTCACCGGTTTGCTGAAGCACGCGGATCAGGGCCTCATGCGCCAGTTCGGTCGGGCGCAGGGTGGCTTCACTGTGCAGGGCGAGTTGGCGCCGCGCGATCGCCCGCACCTCGTCGTAGACCAGGCCAATCAGGCGATCACGCGCCGCCAGCTCGCCATCGCGCCAGGCCTGGGTCAGCTCACTGAAGGTGGTGGCATCGTTCACAGGGCGAACAATACGGCCTGCGGGGTGCGCTTGTCTTGTGGCCGGTCACAGGTCCTTGCTACGCCCGGCGCGGCGCGTGCCCAATACCCGGCGGGCTTGACCAACCAGGCGGCGCGCCGCCGTTCAGAGCGCGTGGTTCAGCCGCGCCCCGAGCAAGCTGAAATCAAGGCTGCCATTCGAGGCTCAGCCCCACTTCGCGGCCACGCCGATATTCCCGTGTGGTCTCACTGCCTTGCTGATACTCGACCTTGGGATCGAGCAGGTTGCGCAGGCGCAATTTGACCGTCCAGGCTTCGGACAGGCTGTGCCGCCAGTTGAAGTCGAGCGCGCTGAAGGGCTGCTCGTAGATGTCCGGTGCCCCGAACACGCCGACCTGGGAAATGCGCTTGCCGGCAACGTTGTAGAGCAGGGTCGCCTCGTCCTTGCCATCGGGTGACTTGTAACCGAGCTGCAGGTTCAGCACATAGGGCGACTGACCCTGCAGCGGCCGCGAGGCATTGGTCTGGATGTCGTTGGCCGTGCCGAGCTCGATCTTCGATTCGATCCAGCTGAAATTAGCCGCGGTGTAGAACTGCTCCAGGCGCTCGTTGAGGAAACCGAGGCCACGGAAGTAGTCGATCTCGATGCCGTAATTGCGCGCCGATTCGGCATTGGCCAGGGAGATCAGACTGCCGGTACCGGGCACCTGGATCTTCTCGATCGGCAGATCGAAATCCTTCAGGAAGGCAGCGATACTGAGGGTTTCGGTGTAGGAGAAGTAATGCTCCCAGCGCGCATCAAAATGGCGGATCGAGGTCGGTTTCAGATCCGGGTTGCCGATGGTCTCCAGATCGAGCAGAGGATCGGTGTATGGCGCCGATGACAACTCGCGGAAGTCCGGCCGCGAGACCGTCTCGGCGGCCGAGAACCGCAGCTGATCATTGTCGGCATAGAGCCAGGTGAAGCCGAGACTTGGCAACAAGTCAGCCGTTGAGATCGAGGCAACGACAGGCACCGCATCGGGCACACCGAGCTGGAAGGTACTGACCTGCTGCGCATTGTCCTCGTAACGCAGCCCGCCGGTGAAGCGGTACTTGCTGCGGAAGTTCAGATCCGCGCCGATGAACAGCGCATCCAGATCCTGATCGGCCACATAGTTGTCGGTTGCACGCGTGGTCTCGCGCAGTTCAAAGCCATTCGGACCGATGTTGGCCGGATTGAGAATATTATCGAGCGTATTGTTGCCGATGACATTGGGATCGTTGGCGAGTGGACCGACGCCGCTGAAGCTGAAACGACGGATTTCGGAATCACGGTCGCGCCGCAGTACACCACCGCCGGCGCTGAGATCGAGATAGGTCTCGTCATTGAGCATGGTCGGCAATTTGAAGGCAAAGCTGAAGTCGTCGCTGTTGTCTTCGAGATCAGCAAAGGTGGTGAAATTGCTGTCGGAGCGACGCGAGAACGAGAACAGGTTGCTGCTGTTGTTGCGGTCGTAGCGATAGTTGCGTGTATTGGGCGATTCGCGCGTGGCCTGGGCCAGGGTGTACTGCCAATTGAGGCTCAGATCCTTGAGTCCAGGGAAACGGTGTTCACCGGCCAGCTGCTCGGCGATCAGCGCGTTCTCGATCCACTCGAGTTGGGTGAAGCGCGATACATCGGCGGGATCTTCCGGATAGCCGGTTGATACCTGGGTCTGGTCTTCTGTGCTTCGCAGCAACAACGTGGTGCTCTTCAGTCGATGATCGCTGCCGAGGTCAAGGCCTGCCACAAGAAAGCCCGACAGTTCGATGTTCTGCAGACTGCGCCGCACATCCAGTTCACTGGCCTGGGCCAGTTCGTTGGCACCGACAACAGCGAATTCGCGGCGGACCTCGTCGAGCTGATCGTAGCTGTTGCTGTAGCGCAGGGCGCCGAGCAGGCCGAATTTGTTGTCGCCAAATTCAAAGCTGTTGCCGAGCGCCGCGCTCATGCCGCCATCGGGCTTGATGCGCTTGTTGCTGTCGACATCGTAATTGCCGGCGAGTGCCTCGCCGAGACGCTCGAGTTCGGAGGGGCTGACGCCGTTCGGATTGGTCGGCGACTGCGGACGCAATACCGTGCCATTGGCGATCGCTGCCGCCAGTTCCGCCGGCAGGGCGCGACCACCATCAAAACCGGTCCAGTCCTGGCTGTCGCCGCTATAGCTCAGGCCGTCATCAAAGGTGCTGCCCTGCTGATAGCCGGTGCTGAGCCCGAGTTTGGCGACGAAGCCGGCCGGCACACCGCGTGTGCGCAGTTGCACGGTGCCACCACCGAATTCGGCCGGCAGATCAGACGACCAGGATTTCTGGATGACCACGCCTTCGAGTATCTCGGTCGGAAACAAATCGAGCGGCAGGGTGCGCCGGGTCGGATCGGGACTCGGAATCTGCGCGCCATTGAGCAGCACGCTGGAATAGCGATCACCCAGGCCACGCACGAATACATATTTGCTGTCGACCACGGTCAGCCCAGTGACGCGTTTGAGCGTGCTCGCAGCATCCGAGTCGCCGGTGCGCGCGATCTGTTCGGCGCTGATGGCTTCGGTGACATTGGCTGTGCTGCGGCGCTCATCGACGTAAAGCTCCTGACCGCCCTCGCTGATACTGCCTTCCACATCAACGCTGGCCATCTCGGTTGCGTCATCGGCGCCGCTCAGATCGGCGTTCGGCATCACGTCGGTATCCGTCACAGGCTCACTAGCTGGCACTGCGTCAGTCGATGCGACTGCGCCCGCGGACTTCAGCACGATCCTCCAATCGGTCGCCGCCGCCGCACGGATGGCGTAATTGCTGGCCGAAAAGCTTTCGTAGCCGGCAAGATCGACCATCACGCCATAGTCGCCATTGGGCAGGCGCAGGCTGAAACTGCCGGCGGCGTCAGAAACGAGCTTGTGCGACTCGTCGTAAACCGCTTCGCTGACGCCCATTACCATGACCTCGGCGCCCGCAACCGGCGTGCCGGCCGCGTCAACGATCAGGCCGCGCACCTCGGCGCCCTGCTCGGCCTGGGCGACTACGGCCTGTGGGTAGCTGCTGGCAAATCCGGCCGCCAGAAGGCTGGCGATCAGCAGCGGCAATGCCGCGATGCGCGGCTGTGCTTTGGTTTCGGTGCGCATGATGGGTGTCCGCAAGAAGAAGGCTGGGTGTTCGAAGCGAACACGCGATGGGGCGCAAATTACTTCCGTTGCGTGACACGGCGATGACGCGCACGCTGCGTTTGCGTGTCAGCGGTCAGCGCGCCTTGCATTTGTCCGCGAGGGGATTGACCAGCTCCGCTGTTGAGCGCCATAGAGCGCTGCTCTTGCTGGTGTTCTTGCTGGTGTTCTTGCTGGTGTTCTTGTTGGTGTTCTTGTTGGTGTTCTTGCTGGTGTTCTTGCTGGTGTTCTTGCTGGTGTTCTTGCTGGTGTTCTTGCTGGTGCTGGTGCCGTTGCCGTTGCCGTTGTCCCCGAGGGGATTGCATAGAGCGTGGCTTGCCGCGCTGCTCTTGCCCTTGCCGTTGCCCTGCAGCGCGTGGCTTGCCGCGCTGCTCTTGCCCTTGCCGTTGCCCTGTAGCGCGTGGCTTGCCGCGCTGCTCTTGCCCCTGCCGTTGCCCTGTCCCCGAGGGCTGACGTTTCCCCTATTTTCGCAGCATTGATGTCTTGAAATTCAATGAATTGCGCGTAGGCTGTCGCGAAAACAGCGCGTGCATGACCGGTTTTTTCTCCGACAC
>JBBSLG010000015.1:0-123849 GCA_038255435.1 Lysobacterales bacterium | reverse complement strand
GCGTGCATGGCCGCCTCCGAAACGGTTGGTCCCGTGTCGGAGAAAAAATCGGTCATGCACGCGCTGTTTTCGCGACAGCCTACGCGCAATTCATTGAATTTCAAGACATCAATGCTGCGAAAATAGGGGAAACGTCAGCCCGTGGGGGGCGACTTCGATCAGGGTTTCCTGGGGATGGGTGATGCCGCGGCTGACGCTCTGGTCGGCGAAGACGATCAACTGGCCGCCGCGGGCGCGGACTTCTTCGGGGAACCTCTAGAAACCTCCTCCGCGATCCGATTGCCGCGTTGCTCGGTGCTCGGTCGCTCTCGGCTTCCTACCTACCGCGACATTGGCACATCCTTGTGCAGCAGAATCCTCATGTACCAGCACGTACACTGCGGTTCCTGCGAAGTACAGGGAAGTACAAGTGTCGCGGCAGGCAGGATGCCGGAAGCGACCGCTCCGTGCGCCTCGCACTCGAATCGCGGAGGAGGTTTCTAGAGGTTCCCTTCGATATTGGATTTGAGTTTTTCGAGCAGGTGATCGTTCGGGACGACGGCGATGACGGGCATGTCTTCGTCGACCAGGGCGAGCCACGAGCAGATCGGAATTGGCGAGGCGAAGACCAATTCCGGCCGGAAGCGCCACTTCGTATTGGCACTCTGACCCAGTTATCGCAATTAGCTTGCGCTGACGTATTCCCTACCTTAGGGTAAGACGACATGGAGGCCGAAGTGACCGCAGCTACTATTACCGCAAAGGGCCAGATTACGATCCCGGAGACCGTGCGCGCAGCGCTGGGCGTCGACACCGGTGATCGCCTGGAATTCGTCGAAGTGGCGAAGGGCCGCTTCGAGATCGTGGCCGCCACACAGCCGATCACTGCGTTGAAGGGGCTGATCCCTCGATCGGCCAAGCCGGCGAGCATCGAAGCGATGAACGTCGCGATCTCGAAACGTGGCGCGGAGGCGGGAGGTCGGCGGTGATTGGGCTCGACACCAACGTCTTCGTGCGCTACATCGCCCAAGACGACACGAAACAGTGACCCAAGGCCGCGGCGCTCATCGAGTCGCTGTCGGCTGACGCGCCTGGATACCTCACCACTGTGTCTGTGGTCGAACTGGTGTGGGTGATGCAGTCTCGTTACAGCATGGGTCGCGAAGGCATCGCTGCCGCGGTCAGTCAGATCCTGCGCACGAAGGAGATCGTGGTTCAGAACGCCGACGTCGTATGGCGGGCGGTGCAGGCGTTCGATGGCAGCAACGCAGATTTCGCGGACTGCCTGATCGAGCGCAGCGCCGCCGCCGCCGGCTGCACGGATGTCTACACGTTCGATCGCGCCGCCGCCAAGAGCGGTGGCATGAAGTTCATCGCTTAAGCGCAGCAGCATTGCGCCGCATTGAGGGTTCCTCGCGGCTTGGTTGTGCGCCGATGGGTTAGGCGCGATGTCCTTCGGCTATCGCGCCCTGCGTTGTGCAACAAGAGCCGCCTTGGCGATCACTCCGCCGTCACCGACTTCGCCAGGTTGCGCGGGTGGTGGTACTGCATCAGTTCGAATGTTGCCAACGGTCCCCTTCTCCCGTTTACGGGAGAAGGTGGCCCGCAGGGCCGGATGAGGGGAAACCTTCGATGGTGTTGGCTATTTGTTGCGATGCGCGCGGCAGACCCCGAGCGCTATCGCAGGTTTCCCTCATCCGCCTGCGGCACCTTCTCCCGTAAACGGGAGAAGGGGTTCATCGCCAGAATTTCAAACTGATGCAATGCCCGGGTGGTTGATGGTTGCACCCTGCGTGCGGCCGTTTCAGCCGGCATTGTGCGCGCTGCAGGAATGAAGCCTTGCTCGGTCAGTGAGCGGGTCACGCCGCGCAGCAAGGTGTTGTTGCCGAATCCGACTGGACTGGCGGGCGCCTCGTTTGATCGGATGCAGCATGCCACTGCTGCGAGGCTTCGAATGGACAATTTCGCGGCATCCGGCGCAATGCCCTTCGGTTATTGCGCCCTACGGTGACGGAGCGGATTACTCCACCGTCACCGACTTCGCCAGGTTGCGTGGCTGATCAACGTCGGTGCCGCGCAGTACCGCTACGTGATAGCTGAGCAGTTGCAGCGGGATGGTAAATACGACTGGCGCAATCAAATCTCCGTGGGGGGCGACTTCGATCAGGGTCTCTTGTGGATGGGTGATGCCGCGGCTGACGCTCTGGTCGGCGAAGACGATCAACTGACCACCACGGGCGCGGACTTCTTCGATATTGGATTTGAGTTTTTCGAGCAGGTGATCGTTCGGGGCGACGGCGATGACGGGCATGTCTTCGTCGACCAGGGCGAGCGGGCCGTGCTTGAGTTCGCCGGCGGGGTAGGCTTCGGCGTGGATGTAGGAAATTTCCTTGAGCTTGAGCGCGCCTTCCATTGCGATCGGGAACTGGGTGCCGCGACCGAGAAACAGCGCGTGCTGCTTGTTGGCGAAAAGTTCGGCGAGTTGCAGCAGCTGGCCATCGAGTTCAAGCGCTGAACGCACGGCGCTGGGCAGATGCTCAAGTTGGGCGATGCCGTCGCAGTAGCGCTTGTCGCTGAGTCCATGATGACGACCGAGTTCGAGTGCCAGCATCAATAGCGCGGTCAGTTGGGTGACGAACGCCTTGGTCGAGGCGACGCCGATTTCAGGGCCGGCGCGGGTCATCAGGCTGAGCTCAGATTCGCGTACCAGGGATGATTCCGGCACGTTGCAGATCGCCAGCTGGCTGAGATAGCCCATGCCCTTGGCCATTTTCAATGCGGCCAACGTGTCGGCAGTTTCACCCGACTGGGATACAGTGACGAGCAAAGTGTCCGGTGACACGACGATGTCGCGGTAGCGGTATTCGCTGGCGATCTCGACGCTGACCGGAATGCGCGCCAACGATTCGATCCAGTACTTGGCGACCATCGAGGCGTGATAACTCGATCCGCAGGCGACCAGTTGCACGGCGCGCGTGCTGGTCAATAGCTCGGCGGCATTCGGCCCGAAGATGCCGGTCAGGATACGGCCTTCGCTGATGCGGCCCTCCAGCGTGTCGGCAATCGCGGTCGGCTGCTCGTGGATTTCTTTGAGCATGTAATGACGATACTCGCCGCGCTGCACCGCATCGGCAGAAAAATGCGCCTGCTTGATCGGCCGCTGCACTTCGTTGCCATCGCAATCGAAGATGCGGGTGGAATCAATCCGGATCTCGGCAACATCGCCTTCGGCCAGATAGACAAAACTGCGGGTGACCGGCAAGAGGGCATGGATATCGGAGGCGAGGTACTGCTCGCCGACACCGAGGCCCATCACCATCGGACTGCCCTTGCGCGCGCCGACGACGACGCCGGGTTCGTGCGTGGATACTGCGGCGATCGCATAGGCGCCATGCAGGCGCGGCAGCACCTTGCGCACGGCATCAAGCAGGGAGAGACCCGCGGCATGTTCGGCGTGGATCAGATGCGCCATCACTTCGGTATCGGTGTCCGAACTGAATACATAGCCGCGAGCGCGCAGTTCTTCGCGCAGCTCGCTGTGGTTCTCGATGATGCCATTGTGGACGACGGCAATGCCGCCGCTGCTTGCAGTGGCCTCGGACATCATCGGATGCGCATTGCGTTCGGCGGGTACGCCATGGGTGGCCCAGCGTGTATGCGCGATGCCGGTATGGCCCTGGATCGGGTCCGAATTCTGCAGGGCTTCGAGTTCGGCGACCTTGCCCTTGGCACGGCGGCGTTGCATGCCGGTATCGGTCAGCAGGGCAATCCCGGCGGAATCATAGCCACGGTATTCAAGCGCCTTGAGGCCAGCGATCAGGGTGGGCACGACATCGCGCCGCGCAGCGATACCTACGATTCCGCACATGGGGTGATTCCTTCAGACACGTGGCCGCATTCTATCGCTCGTGGCCGGCCGATTCTGGCGGCAGGGGGCGGAACTGCGGGCAGGGGCATTGCTTCTGTCCCGGAGGGGGCGGGGAGCGGAGTTGTTGCGCAGCATTTGATGTTGATCTTGATGTTGATCTTGATGTTGTCCCCGAGGGGATTGCATAGAGCGTGGCTTGCCGCGCTGATTTTGATGTTTGTCAAACGACACGAACAGATCAAGCGCCGCGCACTACAAGGGCAAGGGCAAGGGCAACAGCATGGCCAAGAGCAGCGCGGCAAGCCACGCTCTATGCAATCCCCTCGGGGACAACGGCAAGGGCAACGGCGAAAGCAGCGCGGCAAGCCACGCTCTATGCAATCCCCTCGGGGACAAAAGCAAGGGCAGCGCAGCAAGCCAGGCTCTACAGGTGATTGACGACCCAGGCGCGGGCTTCATCGAGGCCGGTGCCGGCGTGCGCCGAGAACACCTGGACGCTGGCGGGCGATTCCGCTTCGCGCAGGGCCTTGCGCACGGCCTGCAGGGTGTTGCCGGCGGCGCCGCGGCCGAGCTTGTCGGATTTGGTCAGCAGGATGTGGCAGTCGAGATTCCGGTCGTCACAAAAATCCAGCATCATCAGATCGAAATCGGTGAGGGGGTGGCGCACGTCCATGCAGATCACCAGTCCACGCAGCGATTGGCGCTGGGCGAAATAGTCGCGCATCGCCTCGCCCCAGGCCGCGCGCAGGGCCGGTGGCACCTTGGCATAACCGTAACCGGGCAGATCGATCAGACGCCGTCCCGGTTCGAACTCGAACATCACAATATGCTGGGTGCGTCCTGGTGTCTTGGAGACACGGGCGAGGCTGGTCTGCCCGGTCAGGGCATTGAGGGCGCTCGACTTGCCGGCATTGGAGCGGCCGGCAAAGGCGACCTCGACGCCGACGTCGGCGGGCAGGGTGTGATGGGTCGGCGCGCTCATCACAAAAGTGGCGCGGTTCAGGAGTTTCTGCTGGTCTTTGCTGCTCATCGGGGCAGTGTGGTGGCCGCGGGCGGGAGAGGCAAGGGCAGGGCGCCGACTCGGATCGCGCCGATCGGGTGCCATTCAACCGGCCTGATGACGTGCCCAAGCGCGGCCGCTGTTGTAAGATTCGCGGCCTTGTGGACGGCGCACGGCCAGTGTCGACGTCCAAGCGGAATCCTTTGGAGAGCTTCATGAATTCGCGAATCCTGATCCTCGCGCTTGTGGCAGTTGCGCTGTCGAGTCCGGCTATTTCCCAGACGCCGGTCGTTCCCGATCCGCCACCGCCGCCGGAACCCACATCGGCTGCGGCCTCCACCCATCCCGAGGCGACTGTCGCTGAGTTGGCTGAGACTGGTCCAGGCGACGCCGCAGCGGGCGCCACCAAGTCGGCGGCCTGCGCTGCCTGTCATGGCATGGATGGCAATAGCAGCGATCCGCAATACCCGAAGATTGCCGGCCAGCACGAGCACTACGTCGCTCGTCAGCTGGCCCTGTTCAAGAATGGTACGCGCGGCAATCCGATCATGTTCGGCTTCTCCGCCGGGCTGACCGATCAGGACATGCGCGATATCGGCGCCCATTTTGCCGGCCAGAAGGCCAATGCTGGAACGGCCGACGAGTCCCTGATCGTGGCCGAGTACAGCCCCTATAAAGACAAGCGCGTCGTCGATGTTGGCCGCAGCATTTATCAGGGTGGCGTGAAGAGCAAGGGTGTGCCGGCTTGCATGGCCTGCCACGGTCCGAGCGGCGCCGGCAATCCGGGCCCGAGTTTCCCGGCGCTGGCCGGCCAGCATGCGGGCTATACGACCGCGACGCTGAAGCTCTATCAGGCCGTCGCCCAGGGCGATCCACGGGCCGAAGAAGACGCCCACTATTCGATCATGGTCGACATCGCCAAGCGGCTGAGCGAAGAAGAAATCCTCGCGGTGTCCTCGTATATCGAAGGCCTGCATGCCCGTGCCAGCACGGCCGCGGCCGCTCGCGCGCCCTGAGTCGCGGAACTTTTCTGCCGATCAGAGCTCCAACCACCTTGTTCCCGCGTCTACTGCAGACGCGGACTTAAGACTCGAAACGGAGAAGTCATGCTCAAGCGTATCGCGGCCCTGCTTTCTGGCTCCCTGCTGGTGATGGCCTGCCAGGCCCAGCCGACCCTGTATCAGGAAGGCACGCACTACTTCAAGGTCGAGCCGGCCCAGCCGACCGCCACGCCGGGCAAGGTCGAGGTAGTCGAAGTATTCAGCTACGCCTGCATCCACTGCGCGCACTTCCAGCCGCACGTCGACACCTGGAAAAAGAACCTGCCGAAGGAAGCCAGCTTCAGCTACATGCCGGCGATCTTCAATCCGAGTTGGGAGATGCTCGCCCGCGGCTTTTACGCGGCCGAGGTGCTCGGTTTCATCGACAAATCACACGCGCCGACCTTCGACGCCATCTTCACCGAGCGCAAGCCGATGGGATCGCTGGACCAGATCGCCGAGTTTCTTGCCGCTTACGGCAAGCCCGCCGATGAGATCAAGAAGACCATGAACAGCTTCGCGGTCGAGATGAAGGTCAACCGCTCGAAGAAGATGGTTGTCGGCTATCAGGTCGATGGCACGCCGACCGTCGTGGTTGCGGGCAAGTGGCGCGTCACCGGGCAGTCGGCCGGGGGTCACGAAAACGTTTTCAAGGTCGTCAATTACCTGGTCGGGCTTGAGGCGGCCAAGCTGCCCAAGACGGCGGATGCTGACGCGCCGGCAGCGGCTGCCAAGCCGGCCGCGACCAAGTCCTGACAACGATTCAAGGCCACGACCTTGCAGCAAACGGGGCGGATCATCCGCCCCGTTTGCGTTCTGGGCGCGGCGCAGTCGCCGGGCGCGCGGAACTTTCCAGACCGACTCGCCTCGAACAGTATCGGGTCCGCGCGTGTCGCGACGGATCACTCATGAAAATTCGGGAGCTTGCGATGTTCACACGGACCGCCTTTATCCTCTTGGGCTCACTCGCATTGAATGCGGTCGAGGCTCAGCCTGCTGCCTATCGGGAAGGCATTCACTACGAGCGCATCGAGCCTGCCCAGGCGACCTATGCAGCCGCCGGCAAGATCGAAGTGATCGAAGTGTTCAGCTATGCCTGTCATGCCTGCGCCGCCGCGCAGCCAGCGGTCGACAGCTGGAAGCAGTCGATGCCCGCCGATGCGCAGTTCAGCTATCTACCCGCCGTTTTGCAGCCCGGTTGGGAAGTCGCTGCGCGCGGGTACTTCACCGCCGAAGCCCTGGGGCTGCTGGCGCAGAGCCATCAGGCCAGTTTCGATGCCAACTTCAAATTGAACAAGCCGCTGCAGAGCATCGACGATGTCGCCAACCTGTATGCCGGCTTCGGCAGCTCAGTTGAGGAAATCAAAAAAACCATGAACGGGTTCGCGGTGAATACGCGGATGCAGCGCGCCCGCAAACAGATCATCGCCTATGGCGTGGACTCGACGCCGACGCTCGTCGTCAATGGCAAGTGGCGCGTCAAGGCTGGCAATGCCGTCGCAAGTTATGCGGACATGTTCAATGTCGTCAATTACCTGGTCCAGCGCGAATTGACCGAAGCCAAGGTCAGGGCCGCCACCGCTACCGCCCCCGGCTCCTGATTGACTGCTGCTCGTAGGCTGCGCCAGGCCTGGTCTGCGGCCAAATCCGACGATGGCATTGCGGGTCGGCCGCGGTGATACTTCCCCGTGTCTGCGGCGGGAGTATCCATGCACCATCTGCTGATCGCGATTGCCCTGAACGCCGTGCCCCTGGTCGGGGTCTGGAAATTCGGCTGGTCGGCGGCGACCGTGCTGCTGTTGTTCTGGTTGGAGAGCCTGCTCGGCCATAGCGCCGCGATGCTCAAGATAGGGGTGCACGCGCGCGCGACCCGCAAGCGCGGCCACTATCGCTATACCGCTGTGGACGCCAAAGGCGAACCGGGCAGCTACTTCGCGCACTTCAGCGGCATTGCGATCGGCTTCACCCTGGTCCACGGCATTTTTCTGGGCGCCCTGCTTTTCATGATGGCGCACAACCGGCCCGAGCTGACCCAGTTCCAGGTGCATTGGGACAGCCTGAAAACCGGCGGCGGAATCGTGCTGATGTTGGTGCTGTTCGACCTTGCGATGGACTTGCCAGGTCTCGGCAAGCGCAGCTTCTTCTGGCTGGAGACGCACACTGGCAAGCGGCTCGCACGTGTCCTCGTGCTGCATCTGACCATCATTTTCGGATTCGCCGCACTCGCGATGACCGATTCGCCGGTCGCCTTCCTGATCGTGTTCCTGGTGCTCAAGACCCTGGTCGATGCCGGTACCAGCATGAGCAACGACAATGCCCCCATCGACTCGGGATTCCCCGAGCAGCCGCCCAGATTGCTGCGCTTCATTGACTCGAAAACGCGCAACCGGGAACCCGGCAAGGAGTCGCTGGATGCCTACTGGACACGAAGTCGCGCCGAGGCAATCGCACGCCGGCGGCGCCATGAGGAGTCGATCCAGCCCGAACAAATGAAACAAACCGCTCGGCACAAGGCAGAATAGGGGTATGGACCGCTACGAACGTCTGCTCAAGCTGCATCGCATCCTCAAGGTCGCGCGCCTGCCGGTGCCGTTGGCGCGCCTGCAGGACGAACTCGAATGCTCGCGCGCCACGGTATATCGCGACATCGCCTTCCTCCGCGATGGCCTGGGCGCGCCGATCGAATCGGGCGGGGAAGACGGATCGGCCTTTCACTACGAAATCAATGAAGCCGAGAAGTTTGAGCTGCCTGGGCTATGGCTGTCGAGCAGTGAACTGGAATCCCTGCTGGCGATGCATCAATTGCTGGCGCGCACCGGCGGTGCCGTGCTGTCCGGTGCCCTGGCGCCGCTGCGTACACGGATCGACAAGCTGCTGGCCGATCAGAGCGGCGGCAAGCGCTGGCCGATCGAACGCATCCGGGTCACCCGGGCGATGTCCAGGCCGCTCGATGAAGTCAGCTTTCGTATCGTCGCCGGCGCCGTGCTCGAACGCCGCCAGTTGAAATTCCGCTATCGCGCGCGTTCAACCAATCACGAGACCGATCGACTGGTCAGCCCGCAGCGACTGACCCACTATCGCGAGAACTGGTATCTCGACGCACTCGACCACGAGCGCGAGGCGCTGCGCAGCTTCTCGGTCGACCGACTGATCCGTCCGCAGATGCTGGATACGACAGCACAGGATGTCGCCGACGGCGAGCTCGATACCCATCTGGCCGGCAGTTACGGGATTTTCTCCGGTGCGCCCAAAGCCTGGGCGACGATACGGTTCTCGGCCAAGGCCGCACGCTGGGTGGGCGATGAGCACTGGCATTCCAAGCAGGAAGGCCGAATGCTCGACGATGGCCGCTACGAATTGCGCCTGCCGTACTCGAACGCGCGCGAGTTGCTGATGGATGTATTGCGCTACGGCCCCGACGCCGAGATCGTCGCTCCGGTCGCCCTGCGCGAAGAAGCCCGCATCCAGTTGCGGCTCGCCCTGAACGGTTACGACAACGCCTGAGCGCTTTTCTGCAGGGCATCTGGCACAGATGCCCTGCAGGAGCGTCAGGCGACGACTTCGGGTTGCACGGGGACGCGGCGTTTGGCGAGAGTGCGCAGGGCGATGACGAGTACGCCGCCTAGCACCATGGCGCCGCCGATATACAGGCGTGGCCCGGGGCGGTCGCCCCAGAATGCGATGCCGAGCATGATGGCGAAGATCGGACTGAGCAGCAGATACGGCGTGACCTGGGCGACCGGATGGCGTTGGACCAATTTGTAGAACAGGCTGTGACCGAGCATCGAGGCGATGACCGCTGCGTAGACCACGCCGATCCAGGCCTGCACGCCCACGGTTGTGACCTGATGCCACATCGGCGGTTCGAGCAGGGCGCTCGTGAGCAGCAGCGGAAACAATCCGATCCACGCCGAGTAGCCCTGCACACTGAAGGCGCTGACGCCCTTCAGATCGCGCATCAGCACCGTGCCGAGGGCGAGGAACGCAGCCGAGACCAGCATCATGATCAGGGATTCTGGGCGATCCAGGACCAGGGGATCGAAACCGAGCACGAGGATGCCGGCGAAGCTGACGAAGATGGCGAGGGCCGTGCGCCAGGCGAAGCGTTCGCCGAGCAGGACCCAGGCAAGGATCGCGGCCATCGGTACGTAACTCTGCATCACGATCGCGGGCGAGGCGATATCGCCGGCGAGCTTGAGTGCCCAGAAGCTCAGGCCAAAGTGCAGCACGCCGTTGCACAGCGCCACAATGGTCAGCCGACCCCACATCGCGCGCGGTGGCCGCTGCACGAACGGCAACAGGAGCAGGCCCAACAAGAGCAGACGAAGGGCGGTGAACAGCAGGGGCGAGAGTTCACGCAGGGCCAGCGCCGAGGTCAGAAAATTGCCCGCCCAGGCCAGGCAGACGATCAGGATCATCAATAGATCGCGTGCGCTCATTGGCCTGGCCCCGGACACCAGAGAGGACCCATGCAGTCCAGCGTAGCTGCCGCTGCGTTGGTCGACGACTGCCGCAGGCGGACTGGTTTCAAGGCATCGAAATCCCGGTCAGGCGCAACAGCGCCTCGGCATACTTGGCACGGGTCGCTTCGATGACGCCGGCGGGAATGCGCGGGCCGGGCGCAGTCTTGTTCCAGTCCAGGGTCTCAAGATAATCGCGTACGAACTGCTTGTCATAGCTCGGCGGGCTGGTCCCGACTTCCCAGGTATCGACCGGCCAGAATCGCGAGGAATCCGGGGTCAGCATTTCATCCATCACCAGCAGTCGGCCGTCGCCATCGAGCCCGAACTCGAGCTTGGTGTCGGCGATCAGGATGCCGCGCGCGGAGGCAAAGCGTGCAGCAAAATCGTAAATGCGCAAGGTTGCAGCGCGCACCATCTCGGCAAGTGGACCGCCGATCGCGGAAACCATCGCATCGAAGCCGATGTTCTCATCGTGATCACCGGCCGCGGCCTTGGTCGAAGGGGTGAAAATCGGATGCGGCAATTGCTCGGCCTGACGCAGGCCGGGCGGCAACTCGATGCCGGATACCTTGCCCGTTGCCTGGTAGTCCTTCCAGCCCGAGCCGGCGAGATAGCCGCGCGCGATGGCCTCAATCGGTAGTGCCTTCAATCGCTTGGCGACGACGCTGCGGTCCTCGTACAGGGCCACTTCGGCGCCGCGCGGCAGGGCCTCGCGCACGCGCTTTCCGGTCAGATGATTGGGCATGATCGAGGCAGTCTGCTGAAACCAGAAGTTCGACATCTGGGTCAGGATCTCGCCCTTGCCAGGAATCGGGTCGGGCAGCACCACGTCAAACGCCGACAGGCGATCGGTGGCAACGATCAGCAGTTCGTTCTGCGGCAGCGCAAATACATCGCGCACCTTGCCGCGATGGACCAGGGTGAGTTCAGCCAGCTGGGTTTGCGCAAGCGCTCGCGACACGTTGGTTGCCTCCTGGGGAGCACCGATTGTAGCGAAGCGGTCGGGCAGGGCGGTTACCCATCTGTCGATTGCTATCATGTCGCCATGAGCCCACTCCAGATTTGCCCCCCGCCGGTCAAGACCGAGCGAATCCCACAATGAACTGGCGCAATGCGGTGATTGGTGCCCTGGTCGGCTGGGCCATGATGCGCCATCCGATCGGCCTTCTGATTGGTGCCCTGATCGGTTACGCGCTTGGCCCACGCTGGGGCAATGAGCGACCAAAGGCTGCGCCGGCGCGCCTGCTGCAGCCGCTGTTTGCGCTAGCCGGTGCGCTGGCGCGTGCCGATGGTCGGGTTTCCGAAGCCGAGGTGGCGGCGGCCGAGCGCTGGATGCAGCGACTGGATCTGAATCGTCGACTGCGCCGCGAGGCGGTCGCCGCGTTCGAGTCCGGCAAGCGGCCCGGCTTCGATGTCGACGTTCATGCCAAGGAACTGGCCGCGTATTCTCTGCTACGGCTCGATCTGAAATTGATGATGCTCGGCGCCCTGCAGCAGATCGCCGCTGCCGATGGCCGTATGCACGTCGACGCCGAGCGCATGCACCGCCGCATCGTCGAATTGATGGAGGTGCCCGAGGATCTCTGGCGTGAGGCGCAGGAACGCTTTGACCGGGGCGAGGATGGCGCGGACGTTATCGGTGAACGAGCGCGCGCCACGGTATCGGACTATCACGCGCTCGGGGTCAGCCGCGATGCCAGTGACTCGGATGTGCGCCGCGCCTACCGCAGACTGCTCGCCCGCCATCATCCGGACAAATTGTCCGGCGACAAGGTCGGCGAACACGAGCGGCGCATGGCAGGTGAGCGCACCCGTCAACTGATTGCTGCCTACGAACGCATCAAGAGCACACGCGGGATGCGTTGAGGCGATCAGCACGGAGGCCGCGTGCGCGTGATCGAGGTTCAATCATCCGAAGCGTGGATCGCATCGCCCGCCGGCTTACGGAAGCGCAGGGTCATCCGGTCTGATTCGCCAATTTCCAGATACTTGGCGCGATCGGTTTCGCCGAGCGCCAGCATCGGCGGCAGCGTCCAGACGCCCTTGGGATGCTGGCGATCATCGGCGGGATTGGCATTGATCTCGCTGCTCGCCTCCAGCACAAAGCCGGCATCGACGGCGAGCGCAATGACATGGGCCTCGGTCAGATAGCCGGACTTCATCGCGGCGGCGATATCCGTACCCGGCGCGGCGCGATGATCGACTACACCCAGGACACCGCCCGGTTTCAGCGCGGCGTAGAACGCCTTGAACCAGGCAGCATCATTGCCGGCCATGGTCCAGTTGTGCACATTGCGGAACGTCAGCACGGCATCGAGTGGTGCTGCCGCCGAAAAATCCGGTGCCTTTGCATCGAAAGCGATCAGCCTGGCCTTGTCGTACAGATTCGGCGCCGCGGCAAACTTCTCACGCAGCTGCTTGTTCAAGCTGGCGTAGTAGCCGGGCTGGTCGGGCAGGCTGTCGTCCCAGATCGCCGCGATGAACTGGCCGCGATCCTGAAGCCAGGGCGCGAGGACTTCGCTGTACCAGCCGCCGCCCGGGGTGATTTCAAGTACGCGTTGGTCCGACTGGATGCCGAAGAACTGCAGAGTCTTCGCCGGATGGCGGTAGCGGTCACGACTGCGATTGGCCTCGCTGCGATGCGTACCGGCGAGGATTTCCTCAAGGGCCGGCATGCCCTTCATGGCCACTGCTGTGGACGATGTGGTGCCGGGTTTCGCGGCGGTTTCGCGCTCCTGCATGCCCGTGCAGGCAGCGAGACCCAGGGCGAGCAATACTGCGATGATGGTCGTGGTGCGCATGACGATCTCCTCGGCTTCAAGTCAAAGGCTAGTGTGGTCCAATGGCGAATTCTCAGGGCGGCGCCAGCAGGCGCAATCGCGCGGAGTATGGGGCAATTTCCGGTGACTGCCCGAGCCGGAAACGCTCCTGCAGGGCCAGCCACCAGCGCACGTCGAAGATCTCGCCATGTGCGGCGATCAAGACCCGCTCCTGCTCTGGCGTCAGTCCCAGAAAACGCGGGAATTGCTCGGGAAATACATCGTTGTCGCCAACATAGAACCAGGCGCCGTGGTGCATCTCCTCGTCGTTGTCGCTCGGTGTCGGCAGGCTGCGAAAGCGGCACTCGTTGACCATGCAGAGTTCATCATAGTCATAGAAAATGACGCGGCCGTGGCGGGTGACGCCGAAGTTCTTCAGCAGCAGGTCACCGGGAAAGATGTTGCTCATCGCCAGGTCCTTGATCGCCTGCGCGTAGTCGAGCAGGGCGCGCATGGCCGGCTCGGCCTCGGCCTCCTTCATGTACAGATTCAGCGGTCGCAGATAGCGCTCGACATAGCAATGCGTCAGCACGATGTCATCGCCATCCTCGAACACGCTTTCACGGCAACCCTCGACGAGTTCGGTCAGCAGGGTCTGCTCGAATTGCCGGCGCGAAAAACGCAGATGGCGAAACTCCTGGGCATCGACCAGACGACCGGCACGATCGTGTTTGAACACCAACTGGTACTTGCTCATCACATCGCTGCGCGACATCGTCTTGACCGGAGCAAAGTGGTCCCGGATCAGCTTGAACACCAGGGGATAGCTCGGCAGGTGGAAAACCGCCATCACCATGCCGCGCTCGCCCGGCGCATGCACGAAGCGCTCGCTCTTGATCGGCGCGATGAGCGGGGCTGCGCCGCCGTCGTCGCGCGCAGGCACGAGGCCGGATGCCCTGTCCAGATGCCGGAAGAACAAGCGGTAGCGCTCGGTCTTGGCCTGCTTCAATCGGCCGAGGCCGGCGAACCATTCATCGACAGATTTTTTAGGCAGCAGGGTTTTAAGGAACACCACTGCATCGCCGACCGTTTCGAAGTCGGCGAGGAAATACGAACGGGTAAAGCCAAACAATTGTGCGATGTCGGCGCGGTTGATGATCACCGCATCGATGGTGATGCCAGCCTCGAGGTGGGCCAGGGCGATGACGAAGGGAGCGTATTCGGACTCGCCGAACACGCGACCGACCAGATAGGCCCGGCGTTCGCGGTAGAAGCGCGTCTCCAGCAACTCGACTGCGCGGGCTGGTCGATCACCCCAGGAAGCCAGTTGCGCCGCAACGGTCTCAGCGGCCAGGCGTGCGCATTGATCGACGTCGGCATATGGCACCGCGAACGGCGTGTCGGCGAGAATCCGACGGAACAGATCGGGCAGGTCTTCCGACACCGAGTAGGCCAGTCGTGCCACCGGATGTTTGATTCGATCGGTCGGCTCGATATCGAGCGCGACGAACTCGATCGCCGCATCGACACCGCGGGTCTTGAAGAAGCGCCGGGTCAGGGTGTTGAAATAGGTCTTGTAGAGTTCCTGATCGAGCAGGCTGGCGATGCTGGCCTCGAATGCGGGCTTGATCGCCTCCCAGATATCGCGGCGCCCGGCATGCTCGCCCAGGGTTTCCTGCAGACGCTGACTGGTCTCGGCGACATTGCTGTCGTACAACTCGATGCGTTCGACCAGATCGGACTGCTGCTGCGCCCATTCGCGGCGTTCGAATCGCGCCTTGGCGCGCTGGGTGATCAGGCGGAACTGTTTGTTGTATTCGGTGAAGCCGGCGAGGATCAGCGCGGCACCTTGACGCGCCTGCCAGGGATACTGCGGAACTGAATGGGGCTGTCTGCTCATGGCCTGAAGACTACCGCCTGTGCCCGTAGGCGCCTACAATGGGGCCATGCAAACCCCACGCCGCGTCGAGCACGAATTGACCGACAAAGGCTACGTGCCGGTGTACACCACCGCCGTGGTCGAGCAGCCATGGGACAGCTACAGCGCCGAGGACCACGATACCTGGGCGCAGTTGTTCCGACGCCAGCAGGAGATTCTGGCCGGCCGCGCCTGTGCCGAGTTCCTCGACAATCAGCGTCGCATGGGCATGAAGGCCGATGCCATTCCGAAGTTCGCCGATCTCAACGTCCATCTACTGGCGGCAACCGGCTGGAAGCTGATCGCGGTCGAAGGCCTGTTGCCCGAGCTGGCCTTCTTCGAGCATCTTGCAGCGCGCGAGTTTCCGGTGACCTGGTGGATTCGCAAGCCCGAGCAGATCGACTACATCAGTGAGCCCGATCTGTTTCATGATCTCTATGGCCATGCGCCCCTGCTGATGAATCCGGTGTTCGCCAATTACATGCAGGCCTACGGTGCCGGCGGTGTGCGTGCCTCGACCTTTGGCAACGAGCCGCTGACCAACTTGACGCGTCTGTACTGGTACACGGTCGAGTTCGGTCTGATCAATACACCGGAGGGTCCGCGCATCTATGGCGCCGGCATCCTGTCGTCCAAGGGCGAGTCGATCCACTCGCTGGAATCGGCCAGTCCCAACCAGATCGGCTTCGATGTCCGCCGGGTGATGCGCACGCGCTACCGGATCGATTCGTACCAGAAGACCTATTTCGTCATCGACAGCTTTGAACAGCTGTTCAAGGCCACCGTCGATCCCGACTTCGGCCCGATCTACTACGACCTCAAAGGCGCCGACTCGATCCCCGCCGGCAACGTCCTCGACAGCGACCGCATCTACCAGCGCGGCAGCGGCGAGGGCTGGCCGACCGATGGGGACGTCTAGCGCGGCCAGATGAGCGCGGGAAGCCTCGGAAATCGCGGCGCAGCGTTGGCCGACGCCAGAGTTGGCGATTCAATCCCACAAATACCGTTCATCGAATTCTACGTCGTGCCGCGCCAGCAGCGCGCGAAGTTCGTCTTCAAAAGTTTTGACGCGATGATGTGCGCGCTGGCCTGCGATGTATCGCCGCACCGACGCCACATTTGATTCGGACACGGAAAATGCGCCGTATCCAGCCTGCCATGCAAAGCCGGCGAAGTCTGGGCCCTGCCGCTTGATCCACTTCGAAGAGCTCTTCTTCAGAAGCTCGACCGCCGTGCTGAGTGCGGTTGTTCGTCCCAGAGCGAACAGTATGTGGACGTGATCTTCGACGGAGTTGATCAGGTCAGCGCGGCAGCCGATGTCATTCAGAATCGCGGCAAGATACGCATGCGTAGGCGCACGAATACCGTCCTGCAACCAAGCAACACGATTCTTGGTGCTGAAAACCAAATGCACATGTAAGCGCGCGAGCGACTGAGGCATGAGTGACTCGCCCTTTCAGGGCTTGTTGGGTCTGGTCAATCATACCCAGGGCAACGCCCTGGGTTACGTGGCGTAGTGCTCGCCCAGCCCTGAAGGGGCGATTCAATTCTGCGCGTGCAGCTTCACGACTCCGGCCCGAAACTGCTGGGATGCCCACCGCCAGCCCCCGAACGGGTAGTTCAACTCTATGCTTGAAGATCAACGGCCCTTACTGAAATACAGCGCCACAGCGGCCAAAGCTGCGGTGCCGAGTTCGACGCCGAGGGCGAGCTGCAGGAAACTGGTCGAGACGTCATTCCACAGCATGCCGGCGGCGCGGGTCAGGCCGATGCCGGCGAAGATGAAGAGGCTGAGCCAGAGGCCATCGCGACGACGCGTGGGATGCCAGGCGCAGATCAGCACGAGGGCGCCTAGCGCGATTTCGAGCCCGCCGTAGAAGGCGCGCAATTCGACGGCAGCGGCGGCACCCTCGGCTTCGACTGCGGCCATCGCCAGCATTTCCAGTGGCGCATAGGTGATGGCCAAGCCGAATCCGAGCAGGGACAACCCGGACAAAAGAAGGACGATCAGGCCAAGCATTCGCATTGCGCGCTCCTGCAGAGAGGGCCGAGTATGCGCCGGCTCGCGTGAAATCGGGGCGAGTGCCGGCGCGGAAACAGCGCGCGCGCTCGGTCCCCCTGGCCTACAATGCGCCATGAGCCTAGAAACCCAGATCCCCTCGCTACGCGCCATCGGCTGGCATGACGATGATCGCGCCGGCGTGCCGGATGACCTTGCCGATGATGTCCGGATTGGCCGGGTGATGATCCAGCATCGCACCGGCTATGAGGTGCACGACGGAGAGGAAATCGTCGAGGCGAATATTTCCTCATCGTTGCGCAAGCCACGCATTGCCGCCGAACAGCGTCCGGCGGTGGGTGACTGGGTCTTGATGGCGCCAGCCGATGACGGCGGCCTGATGATCAGCGCGTTCCTGCCGCGGCGTTCGGTGCTGCGCAGGGGTGCCGCGGGCGAAAAGCACCGCGCCCAGATCATCGCCAGCAATGTCGATTATGTCCTGATCGTTTGCGGGCTGGATGGTGATTTCAACCCGCGGCGGATCGAACGCTATCTGGCGATCGTGCAGGAGTCCGGGGCAACGCCCGTGGTGCTGCTGACCAAGGCCGATCAGCAGAAGGATGTCGAGGAAGCGCGCGCCACCGTGGCCGCGGTCGCCGGTGCTGGCGTTCCGGTGCATGCGATCAATGCCAAGTCGGTGGACAGTATTGCGGTGCTCGCGCCGTACCTTGGTCCCGGCCACACCCTGGTGTTGGTCGGCTCTTCCGGCGCCGGCAAATCCACCCTGACCAATACCCTGCTCGGCAGCGAACACATGCGCACCGGCGCGGTGCGGGCCAGTGATTCGCGTGGTCGCCACACCACGTCCTATCGCGCCCTGCTGCAATTGCCGGGCGGCGCCTGCCTGATCGATACCCCCGGCATGCGCGAGATCAAGCTGTTCGGTGACGACGCGCTCGAGGCCGGCAGCTTTGCCGATATCGATGCGCTGATCCAGGCCTGCAAGTTCAGTGACTGCGGCCACAACAACGAGCCGGGCTGTGCGATCAATGCTGCACTGGCCGCGGGCGAGCTCGATGGCGATCGCTACCAGGGTTATCTGAAGCTGGCCGCAGAACAGGCCGAAGCGCGAGTGCGCGGCGCGGCTGCCGACAAGCGCGCCTCCGAGCGCAGCGCGAACAAGCAATTCGGCAAGCGTCTGATCGAGAAGTACGGCCGACGCTGAGATGAGCGCACTGCGCGATCCCGACCTCGACTACTTTGCCGAACTCGATCGGCGCATGGTCAAGGCGGTGCGCGGCATTCGTATGTTGCAGGCGGTTAGCTGGCCGGCCCAGGTGCAGCAGGAATTTCTCGAGAACCTGCATCGCGGCGCGCCACGACTGCCAAGCCCGGAATACGAACGTCGCGACTACTCGGAAATTCGCGACGAGCTCAATGCCATTCAGCACGAGTGCCTGTACGCCGATGACCATCCGGTCGGCAGCTATGTGCGGCGCACGGCGGAGAGCTGGGAGATCGCCACCCGGATGATCGATGCGGCGGGAACGAAGGAAATCACCGAGCACTCGGCGATGCTCTTCGGCCAACCCGGCGACTTGCTGCCAGGCAGTGATGCGCACAATCTCGATGCCGCTGAACATTTCATCGAACTCGCCGACGAACTGTCCAGCGAACTGGCCAGTGTCGAGGCGGACTACTGCCTGTCCGCCGAGATCATGCAGCGCGAGTTGCAGGAGCGCCTGGACGCGTTCTTCATCCACCACCAGATCACGGTTGAGATCGATCCGTCACTGACCGCGAAGGCAGCCGCAGGGCCAACCCGTATCCGCCTACGCTCGGCCACGGCATTCTCCGAATACGACCGCCACCAATTGCTTGAGCACGAAGCCTTTGTGCACTCTCTGACCGCACTCAATGGCCGCGAGCAACCACATCTGGCTTCGATGGCGCGCAATTCGCCACGGATCACCGCCACCCAGGAAGGTTTGGCGACCTTTGCCGAACTGATCACAGGATCCATCGACATCGGCCGGATGAAGCGGATCAGCCTGCGCATCATCGCGATCGATATGGCGCTCAACGGGGCCGACTTCCTCCAGGTCTTCCGCTTTTTTCAGGGACATGGCCAGACCGATGCCGACAGCTTTGCTTCGGCGGCGCGAGTATTTCGCGGCGCACCGCTGACCGGCGGTGCCGCGTTCACCAAGGACACCGTGTATCTGCACGGCCTGCTCAGCGTGCACACATTTTTCCGTTGGGCGCTCAAGCACAAACGCCTGAAGCTCTGCCGCAATCTGTTTGCCGGCAAGATGACCCTGCATGATGTGATCGCGCTCGAGCCCTGGTTCGATTCCGGCTATATCGCCCAGCCGCTGTATCTGCCGCCCTGGGTACAGCGCGCCAATGGCCTGGCCGGCATGCTCGCGTTCTCTCTGTTCGCCAACAGGATTCGCCTCGATCGGGTTGAGGTCTGGGACCTCAAGCTCGGTGTCTGAGCAAGCCCCGTTGCACGTGATCCTGATCTTGATCGTGTCCCCTGGCCACTTCCTTCGGTCGTGGCGGGGATTGCATAGAGCGTGGCTTGCCGCGCTGCCTTTTCTCTTGCTTTTGCTCCTGTCCCCTGGCCACTCCCTTTGGTCGTGGCCGGGGATTGCATAGAGCGTGGCTTGCCGCGCTGCCTGTGATCTTGATCTTGATCCTGTCCCCTGGCCACTTCCTTCGGTCGTGGCCGGGGATTGCATAGAGCGTGGCTTGCCGCGCTGCCTGTGATCTTTGTCAAACGACAAGAGCAAATCAAATGCAGCGCGGCAAGCCACGCTCTACAAGATCACAGGCCAAGGCAGCGCGGCAAGCCACGCTCTATGCAATCACCTCGGGCGCAAAGGCCAAGGTCTACTCCGCTGTACTTGCTCTTGCTTCCTTGCGCGCGCCTAACTCGCCGCCCGATCCGGATCGAATGGCGCGCTCGCGGTCACTGCGGACAGGGGGATCGGTCCGAACAGATGCGGGTAGAGATCGCCGCTGGCGTCGCTCCATTCCCAGCGGACAATCTCGCCGAGTGCGGCGCAGTCGAGGGTGAGTTGCACTCTGGGCCCGGTGCCGCGCAGATGGCGTTCGGTCACCCCGGGGATCTGTGCGCGGGTGGCGGCGTGGATAAAGCCCTCGCCAGCGAAGGACTCCGGCACATACTGACCCAGCGACTGCGCGTGTTGCCAGCGCGTTGGATCGGCGAAATGAAAGATCTCGGTGACGACGCCATCACCTACTTCGATCATCATGCGGCGCCTCGCAGTTCGGTATAGACCGCCTCGGTATCGGGGCGACGACCATGCCAGAGTTCGAATGAGTCTGCGGCCTGCTCGACCAGCATGCCCAGGCCATCGAGGGCATGCTCGCAATTCGCGGCGCGCGCCCAGGCGAGAAACGCGAGCGCTGCCGTACCGTAACTCAGGTCATAGGCGAGGGTGCGGCGACCGGCGAGCGAGAACGGCAGATCCATCATGCCCTGGCCGTGCCCGGCACTGGTCGCATTGATGATCAGGTCGAACATGCCGGCATCCCTGAGATCATCCCAGTAGACGGTGCGTACCCGGCTCGGCTCGCCCAGGCGATCAGCCAGGCGATCGGCGCGTTCGGGCGTGCGGTTGCAGATCACCACCGAGTCGACACCGCTGTCGAAGATCGCCGGCAGCACGCCCTGTGCGGCGCCACCGGCACCGAGCATCAGCACGCGGCGCGAGCGCAGATCGATGCGAAGACGCTCGGCGATATCGGTGATCAGTCCGCTGCCATCGGTATTGTCGCCGAACCAGGCGTCGCCATCGCGGCGCAGCGTATTGACCACACCGGCGCGCTGGGCTCGATCGGTCACTGCCGCGCAGGCAGCCAGTACATCGACCTTATGCGGCATCGTGATGTTGGCACCGCGGCCGCCCTCGCGCGCGAACAGCGCAAGTGCGCTATCGAGTTCGCCGGGTCGGCATTCGATCGCTGTGTAGTTGAGCGCGATGCCGAGTGCTTCGCCGAAGCGACGATGGATCAGCGGCGAGCGGGAATGCGTGATCGGTGAACCGAAGACAGCGAAGCGGGGGATCTGACTGGGATCTGTGGCATGGGTAGCGGTGTACTCGCTCATCTTGGCCTCCTGGCTGGGTATGCAATGCTGCGCGCTCGCGCCTTGGTGCGAACCCCGGCGCGGCGCCTTCAGGCGATCACTGTTCGCGCAGCCATTGTGCCGCGTCCAGCGCAAAATAGCTCAGCACGCCATCGGCGCCGGCGCGCTTGAACGCGGTCAGGGCTTCAAGTACACAGGAGCGCTCATCCAGCCAGCCATTCTGCGCAGCGGCCTTGAGCATCGCGTATTCGCCACTGACCTGATAGGCATAGGTCGGCACACCGAAGCGTTCCTTGACCCTGCGCACGATGTCGAGATAGGGCATGCCCGGTTTGATCATCACCATGTCGGCGCCTTCCTCGATATCCAGCGCGATCTCGCGCAGCGCCTCGTCGCCATTGGCGGGATCCATCTGGTAGTTGTACTTGTTGCCCTTGCCCAGATTGCCCGCCGAGCCAACCGCATCCCGAAAGGGCCCATAAAATGCAGAGGCGTATTTTGCCGAGTAGGCGAGAATCCGGGTGTGGCGATGCCCATTCGCTTCGAGTGCCTGGCGAATCGCGCCAATGCGACCGTCCATCATGTCGCTCGGTGCCACCACATCGGCGCCGGCCTCGGCGTGCGACAGTGCCTGCTGCACAAGTGCGGCGACGGTCTCATCGTTCAACACGTAGCCGTTGTCATCGATCAGGCCATCCTGGCCGTGTGTGGTGAACGGATCGAGGGCGACATCGGTAATCACGCCGATTTCCGGGAAGTGCGACTTGAGTGCGCGCACCGCACGCTGGGCCAGCCCATCCTCGTTCCAGGCCTCGCGGCCATCGAGCGACTTGGCCTCGGGCGGCGTCACCGGAAACAGGGCGAGCGCGGGGATACGCAACGCCTGCGCGCGCTCGGCGACGCTCAGCAGTTCGTCGATGCTGAGCCGATGCACACCGGGCATCGAGGCGACCGGCTCGCGCATGCCGCGGCCCTCGCGGACAAACACCGGGTAGATCAGGTCATCGCTGCTGAGCCGGTGCTCGCGCATCAGGCGCCGGGAAAAATCATCACGGCGCATGCGCCGCATTCGGGTAGATGGATAGCTCATTGCGGGTTTCCGGCAGCGGGGCGGAGGAAGTTAGCCTAGTGTGATGTTGCACACTATGCGACACATAAAATCGCGTCTTCGCCCCTGTGCCGTCGTTGCGCATCTTGCCAAGGCCACCAGCCTTGGCGGCGATACACGCCTCGCCACATGGCCGAATCCATCGATTTTATTTGTGCCGACAAGTGTGCAACACCACACTAGCGATTATCGCGCAATTGCGTGAAGCCGCAGCCGGATGCATCCGCTGATACATGCTGCGACGTGCCGCGCCATTGACTCGACCGGACGCGCTGGCGCCATCGCCCAGCGCATGGCCGACCGATGAAATCGAGCGCACGGATGAAGCGCAGCCACTTGGCAGAATTGGCTGAGCCGTGGCCCGCTCAGGAATCATGGATGCATGGACTTTACAGAGTGTCAATGCTGACAGGTCGGCCGGGCGGGTCGCAAACCGGTCACAATTGCAATCTGGTATCAATTGCAATAAACCATTGCATGCGGATAGCCAATCGGCGCACACTTTGGGCCTGATCATCTGCACTTAGTCTTTGGGGGCATCATGCGGACCTATTCTTTCCTCGCCGGGCTTTTCGCTTTGGCTCTGAGTTCCGCGTCGATTGCGCAGGATTACAGCTACCACGCCTACGTCGATACCGACTCCAATCCGGCCACGGGCTGCGATGTGGTCTATCCCGGCGGTACCGTCCTCGGTGCCGAACGCCGGCTGACCGCCGAGGTCATCGGCACCAATGTCACCGCGGTGCGGGTGGCCAACTGCGTCGATCCGGGCTTTGGTGCGGCAACCTCGGTCGGCGGCGGCTACCCGGTCGGACTCAACATCGGCATCAGCGGTTCGGACGTGATCGAGTGGTCGGCCACGCGCGCCGAGCTGGGTGCAACCCGCAGTGCAAGCCTGCGTCTGGCCCTGGTTGGCGAGTCCGCTGGCGGTGCCAGTGATGTGTTGCTGACCAACAATGGGCAAGTCGGTGGTGGACCGATCGTGCTCGGCCTGCCGCTGTCGATCCCGGTATTTGGTGGGCTCGGCATTGCGCTGCTGATCGTGGCCCTGCTCTGGGTCGGTGCCCGCCGTGCGCGTCGCGTTGGCCTGGCCGGTCTCGGTGCCCTGCTGTTTGCCGGCGCGGTCTGGGCGGCGAACTTCGTCAGCGATGGTGCGATTGCCGATTGGACCGGCGTCAGCCCGCGCGCGACCGATGCCAGCGGTGACGCCACGCCGCCTGATGACGGCGCCGACCTGCTGCAGTTCTTCGCCGAATTCGAGAACGGCACGATTTATTTCCGTGCCGATGTGGTCGATGTCGAGAACCAGCGTCCAGTTGCCAATGACCAGGCCCAGACCTACCTCGAAGATGCGGCCGCACAGACCATCATCCTCACCGGAACGGATGGTGACGGCGATCCGCTGACCTTCAGCATCGTCAGTAACCCGACCCTCGGCACGCTCGGCCCGATCACCCCGATCAATGCCACCAGCGCCAGCGTCAGCTATACCCCCAACCTCAATGCCAATGGCGCCGACAGCTTCACCTTCAGCGCCAATGATGGCCAGTCCACCAGCTTGCCGGCCACGGTCAGCATCACGCTGACCCCAGTCAATGATGTGCCCAGTTTCACCGTCGGGCCCAATATCACCGTCCTGAAAGATCTCGGCCCACAGACGATCAACCCCTGGGCGACCGCACTCAGCGCCGGCCCCGCCGATGAGTCTGGCCAGACCCTCAGCTTCACCATCACCGCCAATGACAATCCCGCGCTGTTCTCGGTGGCGCCGACAGTGAACGCCGCCGGTGCGCTGAGCTTCACCAGCGCGCCCAATGCCAATGGCGTGGCCAATCTCAGCGTGCAGATCCAGGACAATGGTGGCACCGCCAATGGCGGTATCGACACCAGTGCCGCGCAGAACTTCAGCATCAGCCTGACCGCCGTGAACGATGCGCCAAGCTTCACCGCAGGCGCCAATCAGACCGTCAACGAGGATGCCGGGGCGCAGAACGTCGCCGGTTGGGCCACCGCCATCAGCGCCGGCCCGCCCGATGAGGCCGGCCAGACGCTCACCTTCAACATCACCAACAATACCAATGCGGCCCTGTTCAGTGCCGGTCCCGCGGTCAGTGCAGCTGGTGACCTCACCTACACGCCGGCCGCCAATGCCAACGGCTCGGCGACGATCACCCTGGTGCTGATGGACAACGGCGGCACCGCCAATGGTGGCGTCGATACCAGTCCGCCGCAGTCATTTACGATCAGCGTGACCGCGGTCAATGACGTGCCGAGCTTTACCTCGGGCGGCAATGTCACGGTGCTCAAAGACACCGGTCCACAGACGGTCAATCCCTGGGCCACCGCGATCAGTGCCGGTCCGCCGGATGAAGCGGGTCAGACGCTGAGTTTCAACATCACCGGCAATACCAATGCTGGCCTCTTCTCGGCCCAGCCTGCGGTCAGCCCGACCGGTGTGCTCACCTTCACCGGAGCGGCCAATGCCAATGGCACCGCGACGATCACGCTCAACATCATGGACAACGGCGGCACCGCCAACGGCGGTGTCGACACCAGTGCCACCCAGACTTTCGATATCACCCTGACCGCGGTCAACGATGCGCCGAGCTTCACCGCAGGCGGCAACCAGACCGTACTGGAAGATGCCGGCGCACAGAATGTCGCCGGTTGGGCCACCGCGATCAGCGCCGGCCCGCCCGATGAGGCCGGTCAGACTTTGACTTTCAACATCACCAACAACACCAATGCCGGGCTGTTCAGTGCCGGCCCCGCGGTCAGCCCAACCGGTGACCTGACCTACACGCCCGCCGCCAATGCCAATGGCAGCGCGACCATTACCCTGGTGTTGATGGACAACGGCGGCACCGCGAACGGCGGCGTCGATACCAGCCCGCCGCAGATGTTCACGATCAATGTCACCGCAGTGAACGATGTACCGAGTTTCACTGCCGGCCCGAATCAGACTATCAACGAGGACGCGGGTCCCCAGACGGTCAATCCCTGGGCCACCGCGCTCAGCGCCGGCCCGGCTGATGAAGCCAGCCAGACGCTGAGCTTCAACATCACCAACAACACCAATGCCGCGCTGTTCAGCGCTGGCCCGACGGTCAGCCCGACCGGCGTGCTGACCTATACCGCGGTCGCCAACACCAGCGGCAGCGCGACCATCACCCTCAACATCATGGACAACGGTGGCACCGCCAATGGCGGCATCGACACCAGCGCCACGCAGACCTTTGATATCACCGTCAACAGCGTCAACGATGTGCCGAGCTTCACAGTCGGCCCGGATCAGGCCGTCAATGAAGACGCCGGTCCGCAGACCGTCAATCCCTGGGCCACCGGCCTGAGTGCTGGTCCGCCCAGTGAGTCCGGCCAGACCCTGAGCTTCAACATCACCGGCAACACCAATCCCGCGCTGTTCAGCGCAGGCCCGGCGGTCAGCCCGACCGGCGTGCTGACCTACACCCCGGCTGCCAATGCCTTCGGCGCCGCGACGATCACGCTCAACATCATGGACAATGGCGGCACCGCCAATGGCGGTATCGACACCAGTGCCACGCAGACCTTCGTCATCACCGTCACCGCCGTCAACGATGTGCCGAGCTTCACGGCGGGCCCCAACCAGGCAGTGGCGCAGAACGCAGGACCGCAGACGGTCAATCCCTGGGCGACTGCGGTCAGCGCCGGTCCGGCCAATGAATCGGCGCAGACCCTGACCTTCAACATCACCGCCAACACCAATCCCGCGCTGTTCAGCGCCGGCCCTGCGGTGTCGTCGGCCGGTGTACTGACCTACACGCCGGCACTCAATGCCAGCGGCAATGCCACCATCACGCTCAACATCATGGACAACGGCGGCACCGCCAATGGCGGCGTCGACACCAGCGCCACGCAGAGCTTCATGATCAGCGTCGACTCGGCGCCAACCGTGACCGCGACCACGCCGACCAATGGCTTGACGGTGCCGAACAACCAGGCACTCAGCGTCACCTTCAGCGAGAACATCACCACCACAGGCGCCGCGGTCACCTTGACCTGCGGCGGCCCCAACCTGATCACCGGCGGTGCCACTGGCACCAATGTCGGCAGCCTGACACCGACCTATGCCGGCAGCTTGCCGTCCGGCAACTGCGTGCTCACGGTCGTCGCGGCCAATGTTACCGATTCCGACCTGATCGATCCGCCGGACAATATGGCGGCCGACTTCGTCGTCAACTTCACTGTTGATGCGGCACCGAGCGTCAGTACGCTGACGCCGGCCAATGGCGCGACCAACCAGAGCAACACCGTACCGGTCGTGGTCACCTTCAGTGAGCCCGTCGCCACCACCGGCACTTCGTTCACCGTGGAATGCCCGGTAGCCACACCGATCGCGTTCACTGCCAGCGGCGGGCCGACGGTCTATACGCTGACCCCGACCACCGGCTGGCCGGGTGGCGTGACTTGTACCGTCACCGTGGTGGCGGCGCAGATCAGTGACGTCGATGCCTTCGATCCGCCCAACCTGATGGTCACCGACTTTGTCAGCACCTTCGCCACCGATGCGGCGCCGACGATCACCGGCGGTACGCCACTCAATGGGGCGACCAATGTTGCGACCAACACGGTGGTCACCTACACGTTTGACGAGAACGTCGACGACCTGGGCGGCGCGATCACACTGAACTGCGCTGGCGCCATCACTGGCGTCATCACTGGCACCGGTACCAGCACGCTGACGTTTACCCCAAGCGCCGCATTGCCGGTGGGTACGCTGTGCACGGCGACGGCGGTTGCCGCCAACATCGGCGACACCGACACCAACGACCCGCCGCAGAACCCCGCGGCCGATGTCGTGCGCACCTTCACCACCGATGCACCGCCGAGCGTGTCGAGCACGGTTCCCGCCAACGGCGCGATGTCGGTCGCCGGCAACAGCACGATCACGATCAACTTCAGCGAATCGGTCAACTTCAGCACCCTGGCCAATGCGGCCAATTCCAGCTTCGACTTTGAATGCCCGTTGGCAACGCCGGCCGACTTCATCGTGGTCACGGCAAGCCCGGCAGCCAGTGTTGTGCTCGATCCGCTCGACAGCGCGGTCGCTGGTCAGACCTGCACACTGTTCGTGCGCGCTGCCGGCATTACCGATGCAGATCTCGGCGATCCGCCGGACAATATGCTGGCCGACTTCAGCGCGAGCTTCAGCTTCGCGGCAGTTGCCAATGACGATGCCTATCCGGTCACCAATCATCTGACCCTGTCGGCGCCCGCCGCAGCCGGGACCGACGCGAATGACATCCTCGGCGCAGCGGTCATCACCGGCTTTGGCGCCACCATCGGCACGGCCAACAGCACCGCGCCCGGCACGCGCCTCGACGATGGCGCGAATGGCAGCCTGCTGCTGAATGCCAACGGTACGTTCACCTTCTTCCCGCCGGCGACGCCTGCGGGCGCGAGCACGGATTTCTTCTACACCGTGACGGGCGGCGACACCGCGATGATCACCTACACCTATCAGAGTGAGCTGGTCTGGTTCGTCGACAACACGCCGACCGCTCCGGTCTGCACCGGCAGCAACGTCGGCACCCAGGCCTGTCCGGCCGCGCTCACCTCGACCGTCACTGCGGTCGATACCGCGAACGACGCGATCTTCGTCGCATCGGGCAACTACACCGGCCAAACCGCGCTTGAAGCCGGCGAATTCCTGATCGGCGATGGATCGAGCAGTACGCTGGGCGCGATCCTGACGATCACGCCGGTCACCGGCTCGGCATTCCCGGCGTTCTCTGCTGCGGCACCGGTCCTGAGCACCGGCGGCCTCACTGACTGTGTTGTGCTCGGCACCGGCAACACAATCCGCGGTGTGACGATCGCCAATTGCGGTGGCGCGAGCGGCGACTCGTCCGATATCAACGGCACCGGCTTTGGCACGTTGACGGTCGCTGAGACAACATTGAACGGGACCGGCCGCGCGCTGCGGCTGACGACCGGCACCTTGACCGGCTCGTTCCTCGATATCGATGTCACCGCGGCGACCGGCGAAGGCATCCGCCTGGATGCAGTCGGTGGCACCTGGAGCGTTGCCGGCCAGCTCAACTTCGGCAACACCGGATTGAACGGCATCGAAATCCGCAATGCGCCGGCCTCGGCGAACATGACCCTGACCGGCGGTGCGGTGGTCGCGAAGACCAGTGCCGGTAGCGCGGTATTGCTCGACACCAACAATGCCGGTGCGATGCTGAACCTCGGTTCGGTGGTCCTCTCGAACACGAACGGCACCGCGTTCAGCAGCAGCGCCTCACCGGTCACCATCACCGGTGCCGGCAGCACGCTGACCGCAACAAACGGCCCGGCCCTGACGGCGACCAACACTACCTTTACCGGTGGCGTCACCTTTGCAACGGTGAGCTCGACCAACAGTGCGACGCAGGGCGTCAATCTCGACACCATAACCGGTGCCGTGATCATGAACGGTGGTGCGATCGGCACACCGACCGGCATCGCGTTTGACCTAAACGCGGGCTCGGCCAATGTCACCTATGCCGGCACCATCACCAACACGGCGGCGGCACGCCTGATCGAAGTCACCGCGCGCACCGGCGGCACCACGACGTTCTCCGGCAACATCAGCGGTACCGGCGCCAGCACGGGCATCAATATCGCCAACAATACCGGTGGCACGATCAATCTTTCCGGCGCGACCAAGATGCTGACCACGGGCGCCAACGCCGCCGTCACACTCGCCACCAATACCGGCAGCAATATCAACTTCACTGGTGGCGGACTCGCGATCAATACGACCAGTGGCACTGGGTTCAACGCTACCGGCGGTGCGACCGGGATCAGTGTGCAGGGTGCCGGCAATACGATCACTACGACCACGGGCAGCGCGCTGAATGTCAACGCGACCACGGTGGGCGCCGCTGGATTGACCTTCCAGAGCATCAATTCGGCGACCGCATCGGCCAACCAGGTGATCTCGCTGACCACCACAGGTGCTGGGCCAGTCAGCATCACCGGCACTGGTGCGGCAGGCTCGGGCGGCACCATCGACAACAAGACCAACGATGCAATCCGATTCAGCAACACCGGTGGCCTGATCACACTGGATCGCATGATCATTGAGGACATCGGTGACATGGCCGGTGCTTCCAACACCATCAGCACCCACGATGCGATCCATGGCGAAAACGTCAATGGTGGTCTGAGCATGACCGGCACCACGATCCGCCGCATCAGCGATCAGGCCATTCACGGCGCCACGCTGGCGGGTAACGCAGCGACCGTGTGGAACGGCCTGATTCTGGAGGGCGTGACCATCGAGGACAGCAACCGATTCCATGTTGCCAATGTCGGTGACGCCAACAACGAGGGCACCGTCCGCATCATCGGGCTGCGCGGAACGGTGACCGTCAACAACAGCACCTTCCAGCGCGGTGGCGAGTTCTTCGACACCTTCGTGACCGCCGGCACCTTGAACATGACGGTGACCAACAGCAGCTTCAGCAATGCCTACAAGGAGTTCACCGTCGGCGCGCTGGCCTCGGTTGGTGGTCATTGCATCGATGTCGTCGTGCAGGGCGCGGGTGCGGCCAATGTGACCATCGGCAATCGTGCTGCAGGCCCGAACAGCAATATTTTCCTCAACTGTCGTCTGGGCTCATTGCGCTTCGTCAATGACGCGGCGGCGACCGGCAACAGCGATTTCATCGTGGCCCGCAACACCTTCACGGTCAACGACGGCAGCAGCGGCATCGGCGGCGACTATGACTTCCCGCAGGGCGGCATACTGGCCTGGAATCTCGGCAATGGTCCCGGCGGCAGCGTGGTCGATACGATCATCGAGAACAACACCTTTACCGATGTCAGCAATGCCTCGGGTGGCGTAGGTCAGCTGACCTTGATTGCCGAAGGCGGACTGCTGCAGGCCCTGGTCCAGAACAACAGCTTCATCCGGCCCGGCAATGCGCCCTGGCTGGTCCAGTCGCGCAACACGGTCAACTCCAATGCCCGCGTGCAATTCCTGAACAATACGGTCACCGGCGGCCCGTCCTTGTGCACGACCGATCCGAGCTGCGGCGGCGGCTACACGGCGCCGGGTCTGCGCACCCTGTTCGATGCCAGTACCGGAGCGACTCTGGATGCCACCCTGAATAACAACAGCTTCCCCAGCCATGACACCACATTCGATCCGGGAGAGACCGTCGAATTCCGCGGGCTCGCTCCTACCGGCGGCATCGTCTGTGCCGACCTGATGAACAATCTGGCAGACGATGGCTATTCGCTGGAACCCCTTGCCGGCACGATGCGGACGGTAGGTGCGGGAAGCTGCCCGGTAGGTGCTCCATCGGCGAACTGCCAGACGGTACTGGGCAATCGCGGCAATCGCGGCGGGGCCAACAATATGAACACCAATCCGCCCTTTGTACGCGTTGTGAACGCGGCAGTCACCGTCGGCGCCGCGGTCTGTACGATTCCAAACGGGGGACCGTTCTGAGTCGAGGCCGGGGGCACACGATTCGGAATGGGCAGCAATCGATGACGAGCAAGCCGGCTGGGACAATGACCTTGTTCCAGCCTGATGGTGGCAACAGGTACCGGGGCCTGCAAAGCCGCGTGTGCTTCCCTAGTGATAGACGAACAGGAGATCGATATGGCTGAACCTTTCTTGAGCGAGATCCGGATGTTCTCTTTTGTATTCGCGCCCAAGGGTTGGGCGCTCTGCAATGGCCAGTTGCTGCCGATCAACCAGAACCAGGCCCTGTTTTCACTGCTGGGCACAACTTATGGCGGTGATGGCCGGGTCAATTTTGCGCTGCCGGATCTGCGCGCCCGAGTGCCCATCCATGTCGGTTCGGGCCATACGCTCGGCGAGCGTGGCGGCGAGCAGGCGCATACGCTGAGCATTGCTGAACTGCCAACGCATGCCCATGTGGTCCAGGCCAGTTCGGGTACGGCCGCCACGCCAGACCCGAGCAATGGCTTTCTGGCCTCGGCACCGGCCGCCTTGGGCACGCCCTACGGCAACAGCGCGCCATTGGCGGCGATGGCCGCCAGCACGCTGGGCAACACCGGCGGCTCGCAGGCCCATCTGAACATGCAACCGTTTCTGACGCTTAGTCTCTGCATTGCCCTGCAGGGCATTTTCCCCTCACCTAACTGACCGGAGGTCACGACGATGGCACAACCTTATGTGGGTGAGATCCGAATATTCGGGGGCAATTTTGCGCCAGCGGGATGGATGTTCTGCGAAGGTCAGCTCCTGCCGATCTCGGAGAACGAAACGTTGTTTCAATTGATCGGCACCACCTATGGCGGCGATGGGCAAGAGACCTTCGCCCTGCCGGATCTGCGCGGTCGACTGCCGGTGCATCAGGGCAATGGCTTCATCCTGGCGGAAACCGGCGGCGCCGAAGAGATCACGCTGACCGTCAATCAGATACCGGCGCATTCTCATCCCTTCATCGCCAGTTCCGCGGCCGGCGGCAGCTCCAACGCGGGAAACAACACATTGGCAACATCGGTGGGCAACCTGTATTTTTCATCTCCGGCAAGTTCGCCGGGCACGATGAGCCCCAGCATGGTGTCGCCCGTCGGCGGTAGCCAGCCACACACCAACTTTCAGCCCTATCTGTGCCTGAACTACATCATTTCCCTGTTCGGGATCTTCCCGAGTCCAACCTGAGGATTAACGAAATGGCTGATCCATTTGTTGCCGAGATTAGAATTTTCCCGTTCAATTTTGCACCCAGGGGTTGGGCTTGGTGTGATGGACAACTGCTGCCGCTGTCGCAGAACACGGCATTGTTTTCGCTGCTGGGCACCACCTATGGCGGCAATGGCAAGTCCAACTTTGCCCTGCCCGATATGCAGGGCCGCGCGGCCATGCACCCTGGCCAGGGCCCAGGCCTTTCGCTGCATGACCTCGGCGAAACCGGTGGTTCGGAAACCGTCTCCTTGCTGGAGAGCGAAATACCCGGGCACGGCCATAGCGTCAACGTGGCCAACGAGGGAGCCACGCTCAACACGACGAGTGGAAACCTGATGGCGCGCCCCTTCGGCCGTGGCAATAACCTCTACACCACGGTGAACACCGGGCTGGTGGCAATGAACGCGAATACCTGTGCGCCAGCAGGCGGTGACCAACCGCATAACAACATGATGCCCTACCTCACATTTTACTTTTGCATCGCCTTGCAGGGCGTGTTCCCACCACGCCAATGATTGGAGACAACAGCGGCGATCAGGCATACGCACGAAGCCGGATTGCCGAGGGCACCAGCGGCGAATGGAGCATTCGCCGCATGGTGCTGCCGGCCCGGACCGTCGAAGTTCCGGATAACCGGCCGGATTGTTTCCGCTATCGACCTGGCGAGTACACCGAGCTGCGTTGCGGTGGCATCACCTTCATGACCGACCTCTACGACGAGTGGTGGACTCAGCGGAGTGCGATCGCGCGCGCGCGCGCCGTTGGTGGCAGCGTGCTGATCACCGGCTTGGGCCTGGGTCTGGTCGTCAGGGAAATCCTCGCCGATCCCGAAAATCGTGCGCCCATCGACAGGATCGTCGTTCTGGAGCAATCAGCCGATGTGATCGCGCTCGTGGCCGAGCGGTTGATCGCAGAGTTGGGTTCCAGCGTGTCGGTCATTGAAGCGGACGCGTACCACTGGGTGCCCGAATCAGAGATCCATTTCGACACCGTCTGGCATGACATCTGGCCCGATCCGTTGGCGCCTGAAGTAGCCGACGATATCGAAGCGCTCCGCGCCCATCACGCGCCGTGGTCGCGCTGGCAGGGATTCTGGCCGGAAGACTACCGGCAGGCCTTGGCCGGATAGTTCGGCTGCCGCTGGGACCGGTCAGAGCCGGCGTAGAGCATTCAAACCGTCAACACCGTCGTGCATTGCAGCCCGATCGGCGAAAATCGAAATCCGGCGGTCCCACCGCGGGGCAAGTTTTGACGCCCTGCTGATAACCGCCCGCGCTGGAGCAGGCGTCAATAATTGTGGCGCCGACGGGCGCAATCCGGGTCCGCTATGGCGCAATCGCTGCGGCGACCGGGTGAAGGCGCGGTCAGTTTAGCCCGGGCCGGAGACGGCTTCGCGAAATTACCTGCAATTCCAGCGGCCAAACGAACTTGACCCCGTGCCGGCCTGGAACTTCCGAGCATCGCTTGAATGCTGCCGCCCGGCCGTTTGCCGCAATCGTCCTCCGTGCGTATTTCCTCGCAAAGCGCTACATTGCGCGGAACACACCGGGGGGTGTCATGAAACGTCGTGAATTGGTTTTGGGTCTGGGTTCTCTGGCCGGCGCTGCGCCGGTTGTTTTTTCGCTAGGTATGGTCGTCATGTCGCCGGTTCAGGCGCAGAGTCGGCTGCCTGTGCTGTCCAAGCGTGGTGGTGCGATCCAACTTCCCGGCAGAATGCTGCGGTTCGATCTGCTGGCCATGCAGTTCGCATCTGCTGCAGCGGCCGTGGATATCGACGCGCTCTGCGATGTCGACGGCAAGCTCTATCCGTACCGCATCGCAAGTTTCCGCGCCGGTGCCGTGTCACCACAGAGCAAGTTGTTCGGCTTTGCCATGGACGACCGCGCGCTTGCCGGCTTCCGCGTAGAACATTGTCGCGCGGGCCGTTCCAGCAGTGTCGGGTTTGCCAGCTGCAGCCCAGGCGCTGAAACACCCTATCGACTTCCTGCCGGCGGCAGCTTCGTGCTCGACATGGACAGCAACGGCATGGGCGTCACCATCTCGGCCCTGCCCGACGGCGCAGCGACCGGCGATGCGGCCTGGATGGCAGCGCGCAAGGATCGTTCCTATCTCGTCTTCCAGGTCAGCGCAGTCTGATGCAGGCAGGTGCGCCGGCCGGCGCGCTCGCGCCCATCTTGCGCGCCGCCCTGGCCGGGCTTGATCGAGGCCTCGATCTGCGCGGCGAAACCGGCGCGGATCTGGACTTCCTGATTGACCTGTACACCAGCACCCGCTGGGAAGAACTCGCGCCCGTCGATTGGCCCGATGCCGCCAAGCGAGCCTTCCTCGCCGAGCAGGCACGTTTGCAGCACGCGCACTATCTTGAACACTATGCCGGCGCAGAAATGCTGCTGATCAGCGCGCCTCTGGCCGCTGTGCTCAACGGCGCCAGCGCAGCGGTTACACCGTGGATCGACACGACCGCCGCGGAACGCGCCCTGATCGGCCGCATCTACCTTCGTACCGGCGCCAGCGAAATCCGTCTGATGGAGATCGCCCTGTTGCCCGACCTGCGTGGCCGCGGTATCGGCCGCAGACTGATCAGCACATTGCAGTCAGCAGCCGAGGCCAGATCACTCGACCTGACCCTGCATGTCGAGCCGAACAATCCAGCCCAGCGCCTCTATCAGCGCCTGGGGTTTTCCTTGCTCGAGAAACGCGGTGTCTACGATTTTCTCGGCTGGTCGCCGAGCAGTCTCCAGACCGCTGACGCGTCCTAGCGGGCGATCACCCGCACGACACCCCTAACTACGGCGCCAAACGCTCAGTTGAACGTGGCCTCGAATCTCAGCACGCCGTTTTTCAATTCGAGCGGCACCAGAAACAATTCCAGTACGCCGAGTTCCGGGTGGATGAGGTGGTAAATCCCCTGGCTGCCGGTCTGGTCTGGGGGCGCCGAGAAGGTCACCGAGAATGGTTGTGCGCGTGGCGATGGCGAATTGATCAGCTCAACGGCATCGATGCGCAGGCTGTGTTCACTGTCGTTGATAGGCAACGAGGTTTCCAGCAAGGGCTGAAAATGCTCGGGCGTGAGGTCTTTGAGATCGAACATGCGGGAGGTCTCGAAGTGATCAGCGCCTAGTCTATCGGCGCACACGGTTCGATGGCGATCCCGATCGGTGCCCCGATGTGCTTGCGAAGGCTTCTCCCGCTGTGGCTGCAACTACTCGAACTGATCGCGAAAAATGCCGCGAGTGTCGGGTCCGTCCGAGGCTATATTGTTGGCCAGTTGCGGATCGCTCATCGCGCTGGGCAGACTGACCGAGGCGATATTGGAAACCGGGTCCTCGGGCAGTGGGGCAAGCAGCGCGGTGATCGTGATGTCGGCGCTGGAACCGATGGGAAGATCGACCAGTAGATCCAGATTGCCCTGACCGCTGTCTGCGCAAACCGCGCCAGCGATTCCGAGGCAGGTCCACTCCGGGTCGCTGAAGTAGGCTTCCATGTTGTCTGTAACGCGCGCCCCGGCGACCGCCGCCGGGCCCGGGTTGCTGACTACGATCAAATAGCCGACGCGGTTGCCCCCAGCGATGAAACCGCTCCCATTGGTCTTGCTGATCGACAGATCCGCACTGGTGCCGTTGTCACCGGGAATGACGCTGAGTTCGTTGGACAGTGCGCCGGCACCCGCGCTGTTGTGAGCGCGTACCGTGCAGCGATAGACGAGGCCATCGCTGAGCCCGCCAACGATGATCGGTGAGATTTCATGTTGATCGGCGATGGCGCCCGGGTTGCATAGCGCGCTGTAGTGGGTGATGGCGCTGCCGCCATCGTCGGCCGGAGCATCGAACAGGATCGTCGCCTGCTCGGTGCCGGGAACAATCTGCGTGAGCGTTGGAGCGGCGGGGGCCCGCGCCGGAGCAACCGCGATGCTCGCCGAGGGCAAGGACACGCCGACTTCATTGCGAGCCGTAACGATGCAGGTATAGAAAACGCCATTGCTCAGTCCACTGATCGTGATGGCCGGCGCTGCGCCAACGACCGTGGTGGATCCGCAGGTCGCGCTGAAATCCAGAATGGCCGCGCCGCCATCGAATACGGGCGGGGTGAAGGCCAGGGTGACCGTGGTATCGCCCGCCGTGGCCGTGCTGATCAGCGGTGGCTCAGGAACGTTGGCCGGCGCCAGAAAACTGCCGACGGCAAATGCGCTGGCGAATAGCGGGTACACCGCCAGCTCGGTGTTGCTGCTGGTATCGATCACACTCATGCTGGCGCTGTGCAAGTTGCTCGCGTAGAGCTTGCTGCCATCAGTGCTGAGTGACAGCCCGTACGGGCCATCACCTACGGCGACATGGGCGAGCACTGCGTGGCTGATGCCATCAATCACCGAAACCTGGCCAGCGTTTGTCCGTGAGGCGTAAACCCGGGCGCCATCGGCGCTGACCGCGACCTCGGACGCCGGGCTCGGCAATGTCGTCGTGCCTTGCACACTGAGGCTGACCGTATCGAAACGGACAACTGCAGAATCGAAACCGCAGGCAGCATAGACAATCGCGCCGCCTGGTTGCAGCGCCAGCCCGAGTGGCGCGCTGCAAAGGGCGTAAGTTCCGACCGGGCTGTTGTCGCCGGTATCGACAATACTGATGCTCCACCACCCTGGTTGGCAACGTAGACGCGCGCGCCATCGGGGCTGAGCACAACGCCACGCGGCGTGGCCCCGGTCGGAACAGTGGTCAACAGGCTCAGGCTGGCGGTGTCGATCACGCCGAGTGCATTCATCCCCGACAGCGAGACATAGGCGCGGTCACCGTCGGGGCTGAGGGCAATGGCCCAGGCGTCGCCTGGGAGATCGAGTGAGCCGACCACGGTCAGCGCGGAGGTATCGATCACAGTCACGCGGTTGCTGGCCTGGTGCGCGACATAGGCGCGCCGGCGCGGGGCATCGATTGCGATGCTGATCGGAGTCGCCGCTACCGGAATCCGGCGAACCGAAGTTCCGTCGCGCAGATCAAGCACCTCGATCAGGGCGCTGCTGGCGATCGGCACAAACGCCAGCCCTTGGGATCGCGCAGACAGGGGCAACAGAAGGGCTGCAGCGCCTGACACCAGCAGCACGCAGAAAAAGCAACAACGCATCAGGACCTCCAACAATCCAGTGTGGCGCCGATCAAGGTTGATTCTCTCCATGGAGTTGCAAGCGAAATTCAGTGCCCGCGGCTGTCATCGATGGGACTGAGCGGACTGCAGGCCCTTGAGCAATTGCAACGCTGACGCTTCCGGGACCAGCATCGGAGATAGACGTTGCTGCAGCTGTGCCGCCAGCTCGCGCCCGCTTGCAGCAGACGCCGCGTCGCCTCGACTGAGCAGGACGGCGCGGTCCAGTTGTATCAACCAGGAGCGCGCATCGGCATCGCCGAATTCCTGATGCATGAGTCGTCCTGCCTCAGCCAGATACTCGAGCGCGGGCGCACGGTTGCCCTGTGCTGCAGCAAGCAATCCGCGCACTCTCAGGGCCGCAGCGCGCAGGCGTGGCGGCTGTGCGGAGATCTGGCGATCCAGCTGCGCAAGCAACTCGCCCGCCTTGTCCTGGTCTCCGCTGGCGAGCTCGGCTTCGGCCAGGTCGATTTGCGCGGCATAGGTCGCGGCATTGTCGCCGCTCTCGGCCGCTGCGAGTTTCGCGGACGCGACGCGCAGGACGCTGCGCGCCTGGTCGGCTAGCCCCAGTTGCAGGAGCAGTCGTCCGTGGTTGGCACGCAGCCGGGCCAACGTGGCGCCGGAACCGAGTTCCAGCGTACTCATCACGTCGATGGCAATGCGGTACTGTGCATCCGCACTGCCGAGATCCCCACTGCGCTCGAAGGCGGTGGCGGAATTGTTGAGCAGGACCGCGTAGGCGAGGGATCGTACGCCGATCTTTCGCGCACCGATTTCGAGTGCCTCGACATAGAGCGGCAATGCCGCACGCGATTTTCCGGCCGCCACCATGACGCGAGCGAGTTCGGCGATCTGCCAGGCCAGCTCATCGCTGTCGCCCTCGGCGGACATCCGGCTCGCGTTGAGATGGGCACGAAGGATCGATTCGGCTTCATCAAAACGACGCACGGCGGCCAAGGCCTTAGCGAGCGAGGCCTGGGTCGAAATGTATGCATCCTCGCCGCTGTCGCCGCGTGCGGCGCGCAGGGCCAGACTTTGCTCGTACTGGCTGATGGCCTGCTCGTTGCGACCCGCCTGAAGTTCGAGGCTGCCCAGTTCATCGTGTGCATCGGCGGTCGCCAGGCCCATGGGATCGCGTGCCAGCTGGATGGCCAGGGCTTGTTCAAGCAGAACACGTGACTCCTGCTGCCTGCCAGAGACCGACAGGATTCCGCCGAGTTGGACCAGCGATTGCGCGATCAATGTGGGTTGATCGGCGGCGTGCCGTTGACGCAATGCCAGTGCAGCGCGGGAATCACGTTCGGCGTCCTTGCCGCCCAGCGCGGATAGTTCGAGCGCTGCGAGATCATGCAGCAATGCGGCTTCCTGCAGCGGCCGCGCCTGTGCGTGCTCGATGCCGATGGCGCGCTGATAACTCTGCCGAGACCGCTCTGAATCACCCATGGCCCGTTGTACGCGCGCCAGGGTGGCGTACATGATGGCCTGCGCAAAGGGTTCGTCGGCGAGATCGCCCTCGATCCGTTGTACGGCCTGATCGACCAGGGTCGCTGCGGGAATATTGCCGGTGCCGGCATCCGGATGGCTGCCTTCGAAGACCGAGACCAGGAACTCGCTGATCTGACGCGAACTGGCATCGGCCTGACGTGCGCGATCTCGCTCAGCGATCGCGGTGCGCTCGGCGCTCTGAGCGCGATCGCGCTCGCTGATCACGCGCAACGTGAACCCGCCCAGCATGAGCGCAAAGGCCGCAGCGGCAAGCACCCAGGGCCAGCGCCGCTGAATCAGTTTGCGCGCTCGATAGGAGGCAGATGCGGAGCGAGCCAGTACCGGTTCATGGCCCAGGTAGCGCCGCAGATCCTGCGCCAGTGCATCGACCGAGGGATAGCGCTGATCAGCCTGAGCCGAAGTCGCGCGGACAATGATCGCGCGCAGATCGGGATCGCGAATATCCGCGACAACGATATCCGACGAGCTTGCTGAAACATCGCTGCCCAGTAGTTCGGCCAGCATCATGCCCAGGCTGAAGACATCGGTAGCCGTGCCCAGCACGCCGCCCTCGCGTTGCTCGGGACTTGCGTAGCGCGGCGTGTAACCACGTGCGCTCGGCCCCTGTCCGGACCCTGTTGCAGCACCGACCAACTGGGCAACACCGAAGTCGAGCAGGATCGGTCGGCCCTCGGCCGTGACCAGGATGTTCGAGGGTTTCAGGTCACAGTGCACGATCAGCATCTGATGGGCATGGCCGACCGCGGCACAGACCTGGAGAAACAGGCGCAGCCGTTGCGTTATGCTGACAGCTTCGGCGCGGCAATAGTCGTCGATGCCGCGGCCCTCGATGTACTCCATCACCAGATAGGGCTGTCCCGCGGGGGTGGTGCCGCCATCGAGCAGGCGGGCGATATGCGGATGCGCGAGATGGGCGAGGATCTGGCGTTCCTGCGCGAGATAGGCGAGCGCCTCGCCACTGGCGATACCGCGCAGTACCTTGATCGCGGTGGTCTGCTCGAACAGGCCATCGCTACGTGAGGCCAGATACACCATACCCATGCCGCCCGAAGCCAATGGGCGGACCAGCTTCCACGGTCCCAGGCGATCGCCGGGCTGCAGGGATTCGCCGCCCAGGCTGGCCATGAGCTGGAGCACGGGCCGCGCAAACCGGCTGACCCGAGGCGCGTCGTGCGCGAGCAGCGCCTCAACCTCGGCGATCAGCTCAGGATCATTGCACTGCGCGCGCAGGCGGGCGCTGCGCTCGGGCTCGGCCAGCGCGCAGACGTCACCGTAGAGTCGCTTGATCTCGCCAAAACGATCAGCCGCCATGCTCCAGTTCCTTGCTCAACCAGGCACGGGAAAAGCGCAACTCGCGATCCACCGTTGACAGCGAGACCTGCAGCACGTCGGCAATCTCTTCACGATCGAGTCCGGCAAAATAGCTCAGGTGCAATACCTCGGCACCGCGCGGGTCCTGCGCTTCGAGCTTGCGCAACGCCTGATCGAGGCTGAGCAATTCCGAGACGCCGGATTCTTCGCCATGCTCAAGCCCGGTGAAGGTGATCCGCAATTCATGACCGCCGCGCTTGATCGCCTGGCGGGCGCGCGCGTGATCGATCAATGCCGAGCGTATGTACAGCGACATCGTCGCAAAAAAATGCGCCCGATTCTTCCAGTTCATCGGCGCATCGACGACACGCAGTACGGCTTCGTGCAACAAGTCAGTTGGCGCCAGCGTATGCACGCCCTGATGCTGGCGCAGACGCTGTGCCGCGATCTCGCGCAGCTGAGCGTAGGCGCGATCGAACACTTCGGCAAAAGCATTGCCGTCGCCATGCTGCCAGGCCTGCAGCAATTCGGTCAATGATCCCTGGCTGGGTGCGGATGAAGCCACTGCATTCCCCGTGATGCCGGGCCTGTGCCTGCCCTGCCTGGGCAGTGTATCCGGAGCCGATCGCCATCCGCTGCGCTTGCCGGGCAAGCCGTGCCGGTCGATGCCGGCCTGCGTCTTTGATCAGGGCTTGCCGTAAAGCTGCGCTTCGATTTCCGGAAGCAGTGCATCGGTCAGCTCAGTCAGCCCCTTCTCGTTCTGGTGGTAGATGTCCCAGAACACGTCGCAACGCGTCATGCCATCGACATCAAAGAAATCGCTGTAGTCGAGCAGCCGGATCTTGCCTTCAGCGGCAAGCGGATCCAGCACCATATGCGCCCATTCGCGCGCGCCCTTGGGCATCAACTCGCGTGACCAGTGATGGGTGATTGGCATCAGGATCACCAGGGGCGGCTTTGGCCAGCCGACATTGCGCAGTTCGCGTTGCCGCTGCCCGAGTACGTCTTGACGGTCAGGGGGCAGGGCGCGGGCATCCAGGCCCGACCAGTCACCGGCATGACCCGCGTTGCCGGCCAGGCTCCGGCACAGTCTGACCACATGCTGGTCGTTCTCGGTCACGGCTATGTGTCCGGCACAGTGGGCGATCGTGTCCCAGGGTATGGCGCAGGTATGTATTTGCTGCCGCGGACCATCGAACAACTGATGCTGACCGAAGCTCGCGAACCAGCCGATGGCCTGACCGCGTTGCAGCGGATGGCGGACTGCATCCTGGATGTCTCCGCGATACTGGTACAACGCCGAAATTGAGCCATAGCTGCTTGGATCGCGGAGCTCGAAGCGGGCGGAAGCATCGCCGCTGGTCTCGAGCAGACCCTGGAATGGCCGCACGATGGCGAGCTCGTAATTGCCGTTGGAGACGTACTGCAAGTCCGCTACCGAGAGCGCGATGATGCCGCCGCTGACCTCGGGCCGCTCAGTGCGCAACCAGTCGATGACGGTCATCACACTCATCCAATGCGAACCTGGCATGCTCAGATTGACGTGGACTAGCCCACGCTTGCCCGCCATTGCGGCGATGCGCTTATGGTCCAGTCCATAGACCGCCCGTGAACTGCCCAGAGTGACGAAATCGATCTTCGCGGGCGTTTGCGCCACCGCCTGCTTGAGCCGGATACTGGTGCCGGCATGACTGTCCGGCGCGGCGAAGAGTTCCCAGAAATTGCTGCGGAACAGAGCTTCCATGGCCACAATGATCAGCAGGGGTAGGACGATGCGTGGTAGCAGATAGCGGATCATCAGCGTGCTCAAAACTGGAAGTAAATGAAGGGCGCTGAGTAATCCGGTGCAAACCAGATCAGGGCGAGCAGTGCCGCCGTGGTCGCGGCCACATGTATGGGAAGTGCGGCCTCACCGAGTCGCTGTTTCAGCTCCCAGCGCGCGCCGATCCAGTGGGCCAGCTGGAAGCAGAGCAGGGCAACGGCCAACGCCGCAAGAGAGCCGGCATCAAAACTTGCCGAGGCCAGCGCGCCCAGCTTTGCCAGCACCAGCATACTGCTGGAAAAGTCCGGCGCACGAAAGAATATCCAGGCGAAACAGACCAGGTGGAAGGTGAGCAGCCAGCGCAGCAGGCGCATCGGTAGAATGTCGGACTGCCAGCCGGGGATGCGATTGAGCAGCAGGCGCTCGAAAATAAGATAGCTGCCATGCAAGGCACCCCAGATCACGAAGTTCCAGCTGGCGCCATGCCAGAGACCGCCCAGCAGCATGGTCAGCATCAGGTTCACATAGGTCAGCGGCACACCCTTGCGATTGCCGCCGAGCGAGACGTAAAGATAGTCGCGCAGCCAGCGCGACAGCGTCATATGCCAGCGCCGCCAGAACTCCTGCACGCTGGTCGCAATGTACGGATAGTCGAAGTTTTTCGGAAACTGGAAACCGAACAGCATCGCGATGCCAATGGCGATGTCGGTGTAGCCGGAGAAATCAAAATAGATCTGGAAGGCGAAGGCGTAGACCGCCAACGCCACCGACCAGGGCGTGCTGCTGGCAAGATCATTCCAGACCGGATCGGCGGCCATGGCCAGCGAGTCGGCAAAGACCACCTTCTTGATATAGCCGAAGGCGATCAGGATCAGTGCGTAGGCGATCTGCTTCTCGGTGAAATTGCGTGGATGGTCGAGTTCGCGGAAAAACTCGGCCGCGCGCACGATCGGCCCGGCCACCAGTTGCGGAAAGAAAGCGACGAACAGCGCATAGTCGAGCAGGCTCCGGCGCGGGGCCAGATCGCCGCGATAGACGTCGATGGTGTAGCTCAGGCTCTGGAAGGTGTAGAACGAAATCCCCACCGGCAAAAGTACGTCGATAGGGTTGACTTGATACGCGGCGCCAAATGCGAGCAGGCTCCAGTTGGCCGTCTCGACTACGAAGTTCGCGTACTTGAAGAACGCCAGCACACCGAGATTCAGAAGCAGGCTGATCGCAATCAGGCGACGCGGCCGCGAGCTGGCACCCAGGCGCAGTCCGATCGTGTAGTCGAGCACCGTGCTGAACAGGATCAGGCCCAGGTACTGCCAGTTCCACGAGCCATAGAACACGTAGCTGGCGATCAGCAGCAGCCATCGGTGACCCGTGGAGAAACGCCGCAGCGGCGCGCTACAGGCGAACACGACCACGAAGAACAGGGCGAACTGCCAGGAATTGAAGTTCATCGGGTCGTGCGTGGCTTGGAGAACAGTCGGAAGGAGAAGGGTGGCGTGCGCCAGCCGATGATTATGGCGAGTGGCGCCGGAGGCGTCCAACGCAGCAACGAGCCCACTCGCCGAGGAGATTGCATGGCGCGCGGCTTGCCCGCTGTCTGCTCTCGCTCCTGAATCGCGGGGGCTTGCCTCGCTGCCGTTGATTTGTTCTTGTCGTTTGACGCACGTCAGGAGCAGCGCGGCAAGCCACGCTCTACGCAATCCCCGGCCACGACCGGAGGGAGTGGCCAGGGGACAGATCGGTGCACTGTTGCGCTGGGCCGTGCATTATCCTGCGCGCTTTCGGAGGGATTGTCCCATGCGGATCTGTGTCTACTGCGCATCCAGCGCGAATTGCGACCCGGACTATCACGCACAGGCCCGGCGTCTGGGCGGGATTCTTGCTGCTGAGGGCTGCACCGTCGTTTACGGCGGCGGCGGCGTGGGCTCAATGGGCGCACTGGCCGATGGTGCGCTGGCCGCCAAAGGCGATGTGATCGGCATCATCCCGCGCTTCATGACCGAGGTGGAGTGGCAGCATCCCGGCTTGTTGCGACTGGACGTCGTCGAGGACATGCGCGAGCGCAAGCACCGGCTGCTGACCGATTCGGATGCGGTGGTCGCTCTGCCCGGCGGTTGTGGCACCCTGGAGGAGCTGTTCGAGGCGATCACCCTGAAGCGGCTGGGCCTGTATTTCAATCCGATCGTGCTGGTCAATACCCGCGGTTTCTACAGCGGACTTCAGCAATTTCTGCAGCACACCATCGCCGAGGGCATGATGGCCGAGGCACATGCCGCCATGTGGACGATGGTGGATTCGGTGGACGATGTGCTGCCGACAATCCGCGCGACGCCACCCTGGCCGCGCGATGCGCGCAAATTCGCGGCACTGCGCTGAGCTACTCGCGGGCCTCGTAGTAGGGAATCTCACTGATCGCGTGCCAGGCGCGGACCTGATCACGAAAGGTACTGAACGACTCCAGCACGCGCCGCGCGAGGCCGTCGTCGCCGACCAGATCGCGCAGCAGCTGATCGGATGTGCTGCGCAGTGCGGCCAAGATGGAGGGAGGCAGCCGGCGGAACTCGACATCGTGCTCCTCGCGCAGCAGCTTGAGCGCGCGCTGATTGCGCGCGGTGAACTCGGCGAGCATGTCATCATTGAGCGCGCGGCAGCAGGTTTCGACGATGGCTTGCAGGTCGGCGGGAAGGCTGTCGAAGGCTTTCTGGTTGACGATGCATTCGAGCGTGGGGCCGGGCTCCTGCCAGCCCGGGTAGTAACAATACTTGGCCACCCGAAACAGTCCGAAGGCTTCGTCGTTGTGCGGGCCGAGCCACTCGCAGGCGTCGATTGCGCCGCTCTGCATCGCGCTGGCGATCTCGGCGCCGGGCAGGTTGACCGCCTGTGTGCCCAGACGGCTCATCACCTCGCCGCCAAGTCCGGGAATGCGCATCTTGAGCCCTTGCAGATCGGCCAGCGAAGTCAGCTCACGGTTGAACCAGCCGGCCATCTGCATGCCGGTATTGCCGGCAGCGAACGGCACCAGATTGAAGCGCGCGTACAGTTCGCGCCATAGCGACAGGCCGCCGCCATGTTGCAACCAGGCATTCATTTCCTGGGCGTTCAGTCCGAACGGCACCGCGCAGAAGAACGGCGCCGCCGGGCTCTTGCTGCGCCAGTAATAGGCCGCACTATGGCCCATCTCGGCCTGGCCGGTGGAGACCGCGTCGAACACTTCAAACGGCGCGACCAGCTCGTTGCCGGCGAACACCTCGATCCGCAAACGGCCGGCGCTCGCTATGCCTATGTGTTCGGCCAGGCGCTCGGCCGCCGCTGCCAGCACCGGGAACTGCGCCTGCCAGGAGGTCACCAGCTTCCAGTTGTGGACGGCAATGTCGGGTTCCGTCGACCCGCCCGAACACGCCGCCAGGGTGGTGGCGGCACCGGCACTGACCAGTAGGTGACGTCGTTTCATGTCTAATTTCCGTGAATATTGAATCGAATTCAGGTGAGTCGCTGTCCGCTCGGGAAGTGTTCAGATTGCAGTGATATTCTGTGCCGGCACATTCCCTGGGGATTTCAGCATGCGCACGAGAGTAGGTCATTACGATGTGGTCTGCGAGTTGGGTCGCGGTGGCATGGGCGTTGTCTATAAAGGCTACGAGTCGGCGCTCAACCGCTATGTCGCGATCAAGACGCTGTCGGAGTCGCTGTCGCACGATGAGAGCGTGAAGGAGCGCTTCCTGCGCGAAGCGCGCTCGATGGCCCAGCTCAATGATGCGCACATCATCCAGATCTATTTCATTGGTGAAGATGAGGGTCAGCCTTTCTTTGCGATGGAGTTTGTCGAGGGCGAGTCGCTGTCGTCCTTCCTCAAGCGCGAAGGCAAGATGACGCCGGACCAGGCTGCCAAGGTCATCCACCAGACCGCGCTTGGTCTCGCAATTGCGCACGACAAGGGTGTCGTCCATCGCGACATCAAGCCGGCCAACCTGATGCTGTCGACGCGTGGCACCATCAAGATTGCCGATTTCGGCATCGCCCTGGCGCAGCATGATTTCTCCAAGAAGCTGACCGCTACCGGCGAATTTGTCGGCACGCCCGGCTATCTGTCGCCAGAAGTCTGTCTCGCCAAACCGATGGATCTGCGCTCGGATATTTTCTCGCTCGGCATCGTCCTGTTTGAAATGTTGACCGGCCGCATGCCGTTCACCGACGAATCTCCGCTTGGTCTGTTGCTGGAAGTTGTGCGCGCCGAAGTGCCGGACGTACGCCAGCTCAACGGTGAGGTCGATGGCGAGCTGGCCGCGATCCTCGCGCGTATGGTGGCGAAGGAACCGGCTGATCGATTCCAGAGCTGCCACGAGCTGGCCGAGGCTCTTCAGCAATTGCCCGCCATCCAGCGCGGTGGGCCGATCACGGCCCGCGCCAAGCTTCCGGTTGCTGCCTCTACGGTAATCGGCAGCCTGCCCACGCCGGCAGCTATTTCGCGCGCGACGCCGCCCCTGCCGTTGTCCAGTCTGCCTACACCTCCTCCCGCCGTGCGGCCGGTGGCGGCGCCCGCGTCCTATCCGCATACACCGGCAACCGCTCAGCATGCCATTCCGGCCGAGCCGCCGCGCGCCTCGGTGCTGGCGCGTCCCGATCAGCGCAGTCGCAGCTATGTGCTGCCGATTGCCGCAGCGGTGGCTTTTATCGCGCTGGCCGGTACCGCATTCGCGTTTCGCGATCGACTGCCCGGATTTGGTGGCGGCGATTCGATTGCCGATGCCGACTCGGCGACCAGCCTGACCGCGGTATCGACGCAGGCAGCCAGCGACGCCAAGTCGGGCGCATACACAGCCGGCGCAAACGACGACGCGCGGGACGGTGGTAACGCGGGTGATCAGCAGGATGGTCTGTATACCGGGATTGCCAGCGCATCCGATGACGATGGCGACGATGACCCGTCCGCCACGCCTGGGCTGCAGGCGTTGCACGATCTTGCCCAGAGCCGCAAGGCCGTTGAACGCGATGCGCGCGAAGGCAACAGTCAACTGGGCAGCGCCATTGCCCAGGCCGATACTGGCCGGGTCGAGGCCGAATCCGTTTCGGCGCCACGCCCAGGCCAGCGTCTGGCCGAACGCATCGCCGATCGACAGGCCGTCGCGCGCTCGGTTCCGCCGCCGCCAGCGCGTCCGCAGGGTCCACCCAAGGTCATGGTGATCGGTATCGGTGATCTTGGTATCACCGCAGCCGCCGAGCAGATGTTGGAGCAGGAGCTGGAATCGCGCGGATTCCTGATCGCGGACGAAGACACCATTCCCGGCATGAATGCCATCCTCGATAGCGGCCGGCCGGACGTGCCGCGCCTGCTTGGCTTGCTGGCACGCGCCAACAATGTTCGTGCCGTGACGGTCATCAATGCCCAGCCAACCGGCAGCTCGCAACTGGCATTCTATGGACAGGTCGAGACCGTGTTCAGCGCCAATCTCTCGGTCAAGAGCTATGACGTGGAAGGCCGCAACGGAGTGGGTTCGGCGATCAACAGCAAGGTGAATTTCACCAACCTCAATGCCGATGAAAAGGCCCGCGAGGCGCTGGAGGAGAATCTCTCGCGCTATCTTGGTTCGATGAGCCCCTATCGTCCCAAGGGTGGCGGCGGCTGACACCTGCGCAGGCTGATGCTGCAAGGCGAGACCACAGCCAGCGTTCGCGCTGGCTGTTTCGTTCTACGTTCCGCCGCTATTGTCGGCTTCCTGGTGCAACTGGAATTACAGCAATGAGGCGTCCGATCATCGCGGCCCTGACGGCGATCCAGGCTCTGCTGCTGTCAGCCTGCGTCGCCAACCCGGCCTTGGTTGCGCGCGCCAACGAGCTGGTCGATGAGCTACGCGACGACAAACTGACCTGCTCGGCGGCAGATGCCTGTGCTTTGGCCTCGCCTTACCAGGAAATCGCCGCTGACCTGCTCGCGCGCTCCGGTCCGGACTCTGCTCCGCATGCGGTCAATCTGCTCGACGCTGGCGAGGCTTCGTTGGCCTTGCGCGTGCATCTGATCCGCGCCGCGCGCGAGAGCATCGAGATCCAGACTTTCATTTTCGCCAACGATGATGTTGGCATTTTCACCCTCGGCGAACTGCTGGCAGCGGCCCGCCGTGGCGTCCGGGTACGCGTGCTGGTCGATCAGTTGTATTCGATCGACAACCGCGAGCTGCTCGCCCAGCTCGCCCGCGCCCATGTCAATTTCGAACTGCGCGTCTACAACCCCACCTTCGATGAAGCCGCTACCCAGCCGCTGGAGTTCGCTGCCGGCGTCCTGTGCTGCTTCATGAAGGTCAATCAACGGGCGCACAACAAGCTCATGTTGATCGACCAGCGCATTGCGATCGTCGGCGGGCGCAATGTCGAGGATCGCTACTTCGACCTGGACGCCGAATTCAACTACCGGGATCGCGACATGCTGGTAGTGGGTGCCGAGGGCAAGGCCATGCGCCGATCTTTCGAGGCGTTCTGGGCGCATGAGCGGGCCCGTCCTCTGGCCGAGCTTCGTGATGTGGCAAAGCGCATTGTCCGAGCGGGACGGGAGCTGCCGCCGCAGCCGGCGCAACAGCTGCAGCATGGCGAGCGGATCGCTCTGGCTTCGGCCAGGGCCGACGATCAGGATTTCATTCGCAACAACTTTGCCACCCGCCATCTCGAAGTGGCCAGAGTGCAGTACTTCTCGGATCCACCGCACAAGCGCGGTGGCCCCGAGCAACCGGGGCGCGTCGAGGTCTCCCAGCAAATCGCCGACCTGATCAGTGCCGCGCAGAAAGAAGTGATCGTGCAGACGCCCTATCTGATTCTCTCCGATCCGGGACGGGAAGCCTTCCAGACCCTGCGCGGGCGGCACCCGGACCTGCGCGTGATCGTGTCGACCAACTCGCTGGCAGCCACCGATGCGTTTCCGGTCTATGCGATCAGCCACAAGCACCGCCGTTTGCACCTGCAGAAGCTGGGCTTCGAGATCTACGAGTACAAGCCCTTCGTCGGGCGCAGCGATGTGGTGTTCGAGGAAAACCCGAGACTCAGCCTGTTCGGCTCGGCGATGGCCCTGGGTGGCCGGCATGCTGTGCCACTCAAGCGCAGTGGGCCGCGCCGAGGCCTGCACGCCAAATCCATCGTCGTCGACGGCGAGGTCAGCCTGATCGGTTCGCACAATTTTGATCCGCGCTCGCACAGATTCAATACCGAGAATGGTGTGATCGTCTGGGATCGTCCCTTTGCCGTTGCCTTGCGCAACAGCATCCTTGTCGACATCGGGCCAAACCAGAGCTGGGTTGTGGCGCGCAAGCCCGACAAGGCCATCCTGACCCCGTTCAACCAGACCATCGAGAAGCTCAGCGAGAAGATTCCCTTTTTCGACATCTGGCTTTGGCGCTATGCCACCAGCTACGAGCTGCGTCCGGAATGTGCGCCCCTGCGGCCTTCCGATCCGCAGTTCCATGACTGCTACGTGCGGGTTGGCGATTTTCCCGAGGTCAACCTGTCGGCCAAGGGCATATACACGCGCCTGATCACCGCCTTCGGCGGTGGGCTGGCGCCGATTCTGTAGCCGCGCCGGCCCCGCCCAAGCCATGCCGATCGGATCGGCCCCCGATGAACTGCTTTGACATGACCCTGTCATTGACCTTCGCGCGTGGGCTGCACTAGTCTGCTGGTCTGCCAATCCGAGGGTGTGCCATGGGTCTTTCGATCAATATCGAGCTGTCTGACAGCGATCTCGAACACTTCACCGAGGTGCTCAAGCGCGCCCATCAGACGGCGGGCAGTGTCGATTCGCGCCAGATCACCGAATCGGCGCGCAAGCTGCTCAGTGATGCCTCCAGCGTCAAGGTTCCCGAGTTCATCGGAGCCCGTCTGGCCAAGCTCGAGCACCTGATCGACATGGTGCACGATGTGGGTTGGGGCTTGCAGGAGGAGGACAAGACCCGCGTGCTTACCGCCTTGACCTACTTCGCCGATCCTACCGATGTGATCCCCGATTCCGTGCCAGTCGTCGGCTATCTGGATGACGCGATCATGATCGAGCTCTGTGTGCGCGAGCTCAAACACGAGCTTGAGGCCTACGAAGATTTCTGTCTGTACCGCAAGGAGCAGGCCGCCGTTCACGGCGAGGAAGCCAACACCCTGGTGCGTGCTGACTGGATGGACGATCGTCGCCAGGAGCTGCAGGAGCGGATGCGCCGCCGCCGTGATCGCGACAGTTACGTGTCGGCTTCGGCCAGCACCGGATTGTTTCGCTTCCGCTGAGCTTATGCCGCGAACGAACCACAAAAAGGCGGCTTTAAGCCGCCTTTTTGCTGTCTGGCGTCGGCAGCAGGCGCGCCTCAGGCCTAACTTTGCCGCGTGGAAGGCCGCATGATTGTCCTGCTCAACAAGCCCTATGGCGTGCTCTGCCAGTTCAGCGGCAGTTCGGGCCGGCCCTGTCTGGCCGATCATGTGCGGATTCCCGATGTGTATCCGGCCGGGCGTCTGGATCTGGACAGCGAAGGTCTGCTGCTGTTGACCGATGATGGCGCGATCGCGCATCGGATCACCGATCCGCGCCACAAATGGCCAAAAACCTATTGGGCCCAGGTTGAGGGTGCGCCGCAGTCGGCGCGCATCGAGCAGCTGGCGCGCGGTGTGGCACTGAGCGACGGGCCGACCCGTCCGGCCCGCGTCGCCCTGCTGCCCGATGGCCCACCCGAACTCTGGCCGCGCGATCCGCCGATCCGCTTCCGCGCTGCGATCCCCACTCATTGGCTCGCGCTGACGCTGACCGAAGGTCGCAATCGCCAGGTACGTCGAATGACCGCAGCCGTCGGCCTGCCGACGCTGCGACTGATTCGCGCGCAGATCGGTCCCTACGCGCTGGAAGGCCTGCTGCCCGGCGCCAGTCGCATCGTGCCCTATCGCGAAGGAGCAAATTGAAGTGAGCGAATTCAAGGACCATTTTTCCGGGCACGCGGCTCATTACCGGACCGCGCGGCCGCTCTATCCGCCAGCACTGTTCTCGGCATTGGCTGCGCATGCACCCGCGCGGGGAATGGCCTGGGATGCTGGCTGTGGCAATGGCCAGGCCAGTGTGGCGTTGGCCGCGCACTTCGATTCGGTCCATGCCAGTGACCCCAGCGCGCCGCAGATCGCCAGCGCACAGCCGCACCCGCGCGTCCACTACGAAACTGCGCCCGCCGAGCATTGCAGTTTGAATGACGCCAGCGTCGATCTGGTGACCGTGGCCCAGGCCCTGCACTGGTTTGACGTGCCGCGCTTCCATTCCGAAGTGCGGCGCGTGCTTCGACCTGGTGGGGTCATCGCTGAATGGGGCTATGCCGAATGCAGTGTCAGCCACGAAATCGACGAAGTCTGCAGGTTCCTCTATGGCGATCTGCTGGAGCCCTACTGGCCGCCCGAGCGGCAACATGTGGAGCGGGCCTATGCCGACCTGGAGTTTCCCTTCGCGCCCCTGCCGATGCCACAGCTGGCCATGCGGGCGGATTGGGATCTGGCCCAGTACCTGGCCTATCTACAGTCCTGGTCGGCCCTGCAACGCTACAGCAAGGCCGAAGGCCGCAATCCCCTCGATGAATTGCATGCCCGGTTTGCGGCGGCCTGGGGCGAGCCGGGCGCGGTCCGCACGGTCTCCTGGTCGCTTTTTGTGCGGGTAGGTCGCTGACTGTTTCAAACCCTGACAATCGCCGGGCAAGAATCGGCGCAGGACAGCAGCCAGACAATGCAACAAACCTGGCTGGCCTGTGGATAAGTCTGTGTAGCAATGCCTGCCAAGCCACAGCTGATGGGCTTTGTGTAACTGTCAAGTGACCCTTGCATCGTTCCTGAAAAAATAGTAAAAACATTTAGTAATCAATGTCTTATATCACTCTTCGATGATTGTGCTTAAGCTTTGTTCGCTAAGCCACGTCAGGCGCGACCGGGCTGTGTAGAACTTTCCGCGCTGGCTCGGGCTTTGCAGGGAAGTCAAGGCGCAACTGCACAGAAATTTGTTCGCGACCTGGGCTGTTTCCAGCACAAAAATAGCAGCGGATCACACTCGTCAACTTGCCCTGAGCGCGCGCATCGGGTATAAAGCGGCCCCCCTTCCATGCCGGTTGTTCTGGCCGGTCGGATGCGACGCGCGGTCGCATTCGCAGGCGAAGGGTATGCAGTTCCCCATCCCGATCCGCGTACCTGCTCAGGCAGTTCGGGGCCGAAATCGCCCGGGCCACGGGCGAGATGCCGTATCCGATCCAGAGGTGTCCCATGGCAAATGTATGCCAAGTCACCGGCAAGCGCCCGCTTTCCGGCAATAACGTTTCCCACGCCAACAACAGAACCAAGCGTCGTTGGCTTCCGAATCTGCACGAGCGCCGTTTCTGGGTGCCGGGCGAGAACCGCTGGATCAAACTGAAGGTGAGCAGCAATGGCCTGCGCACCATCGACAAGAACGGCATCGAAAGTGTGCTCGCTGACCTGCGCGCACGCGGCGAAAAGATCTAAGGAGCATTCGTCATGGCATCCAAGCGCGACAAGATTCGTCTCATCTCCACTGCTGGCACCGGTCATTTCTACACGACCGACAAAAACAAGAAGACCACGCCGGACAAGATGGAAATCAGCAAGTATGACCCGGTCGTGCGCAAGCACGTGCCGTACAAGGAAGCCAAGATCAAGTAACGATCTTCAGGATTCCCGAAACAGAACCCGCCGCTCGGCGGGTTTTGTTTTTCTGCGGCCGGGACTTCCTGTAGGTAGTGTCCCGGTTTGAAGTGCCAGTAACTCTTCTCCCGCGCGCGGGAGAAGAGTTGGTGGTCTCCTCTCCCGCTTGCGGGAGAGGATTAAGGTGAGGGAAACGCACGACGGTGTCCGGTGCGCGCAAACCGCGGCGATGACCTTGCGCTCTGCCAGGCTTCCCTCATCTGCCTGCGGCATCTTCTCCCGCCCGCGGGAGAAGAATTGGTGGTCTCGCTTTCCGCAAGCTGGAAACGAGACGGTTTCAAACAGAGATACTGGCCCACTGCGAAGGCGATTGCCAAGACAGCACTGGCAACCAACAATGACGCACTGACCTCGCCCTGCGAATGCTTCCATGCCCGAGTTACCCGAAGTCGAAACCACGCGACGTGGCATCGAGCCGCACCTGCTCGGGCAGCGCGTGATCGCGGCGACGCTTCGGCGGCCCGATCTACGCTGGCCGATTCCGGCCGCGATCAGCACGATCCTGGTCGGCCAGCGCATCGATTCGATCGAACGGCGGGCCAAGTACTTGTTGCTGCATACCGGGGCGGGGTCGGCGCTGTTGCATCTGGGCATGTCGGGCAGTCTGCGCGTGCTGCCAATTGATGCGCCTGTGCGCGCGCATGACCATGTCGATCTGGTGTTCGGTTCCGGTCGCCTGCTGCGGTTCCACGATCCACGTCGCTTCGGCTGTCTGCTCTGGCAGGCGCCCGGCGAGACGCATAGCCTGCTGCGCCAACTGGGCCCCGAGCCGCTGGGCGATCATTTCGACGGCGACTATCTGTTCGCACTCAGCCGTGCTCGCAGCGTGGCGGTAAAAACCTTTCTGATGGACCAGTCAATTGTCGTCGGCGTCGGCAATATCTATGTTGCCGAGGCGCTGTTCGAGGCGGGCGTACGTCCGGCGCGTCGCGTTGGGCGGGTGACCCGGGCCGAGTTCCATGCGATCGCTGCGGCGATTCGTCGCATCCTCAACCACGCCATCGAGCGCGGCGGCACGACGCTGCGCGATTTTCTGCGTCCGGATGGCGAGCCCGGTTACTTCGAGCAGGAACTGTTCGTTTATGGGCGCGAGGGCGAGCCCTGTCGTCACTGCAATACGCCGATCAGGGCGAGCCGCTTGCAGCAGCGCGCCAGCTTCTACTGCGCGCGCTGCCAGCGCTGAGCGCGGCATCCGGCGAACCAGCACCCAGCCGGACGACTGATCGCCGCAGTCTCGCATCGTGGCTGCAACCGGCGTATCGTGTCGCCATCCGGCCCGGGGGTCGGACATACGTCTGGATGTTTCCATCAGCCTGGAGACTGTGCGATGTCGCAACCCCCGAACGCGCCTGGGCGCGCCAATGCCACATTTGAATGTCCCGCAGCCGAGCCCTCTGATGCCGTCGAAGCGCTCTGGTATCCCGATTGCCTGCGTCAGGCCGAACACGAGGTCCTTGGCCAGGACGCTTCGCGCGCTCGAACGGGTCTCGCCTTGTCCGGCGGCGGTGTGCGCAGCGCCACCTTTTGCCTCGGCGTACTGCAGGGGCTGAGCAAGATTTCGCGTCAACGCGCCGACGCGGCTGCAAAGTCTCGCGATCCGCTGTTGGCGCGCTTCGGCTTTCTGTCGACCGTGTCGGGCGGCGGATTCATCGGCGGCTTCCTGACCCAACTGTTCCAGCGCAAGCAGATACGTTCCGCGGCCGATGTCGAGGCGGTGCTCGCCGACGATGTGCAGACCGAAACAGCGGACGCGCAAGCCAGCGCGACCGGGCCGAGTCCGGGCTATAGCCGTCATGTCATGCACTGGTTGCGCGAGAACGGCCGCTATCTGGCGCCGAGCGGTACCGGTGATTATCTATTGGCGCTGGCGACCGTGCTGCGCAACTGGCTGTCGCTGCAATTGATCTATGCCAGCCTGGCGATGATCGCCCTGCTGCTCATGCAAGTGCTCCGTTGGGCGCTGTACTTCGCCCTGCCACGTAGTGAGCTGACCGAGGTCTGGCATCCGCGTCTGCAGTGGGCCGGCCAGTATGCCGACGCGCTGGCGTACTCGCCCTATCATTTCCTGGTGTTCGCGCTGATCGCGTTCGCGTTTACACCGGTCGCGGCGACTTACTGGACGATTGCCGAGCAGCGCCCCCGCGGCGCGCCGTGGCGGCGCATCCTGTTGATCGGTCCGGGGCCGGCCCTGCTGATCGCCCTGATCGTCTATCTGGTATTTCGTCGCGAGGACGGCATGATGGCCGGCTCGGAGGTCAATATATGGCATGCCGCTTCGTTGTTTCGCACTGCCGTGCTCAGTCTCTGGGTGGCCATGCTCGGTCTGCACTACAGCGGCGCGATTGGTGTGCTGCGGCTGCGCTGGAAGCTGCTGGCCTGGTTGCCGATCCTGTTGCTCAGCTATATCGCGACCATGCTCGATCAGCCGATCGGAGCCCCCGTGCTGGCCTGCTTTGTGGCGATCGAGTCGGCGCTGGATCAGGATTTTCTCGAGTTGTTCCTGATCTGCTGGGCAGTATTTTCGTTCGCCGCAATGATGATCATCGCGGCCGAGCAGGCGCGGATCAATCGCTACAACCGTAATGACCAGAGTGCCTGGCCGAGGGTGCCGCGTCATCATCTGACCAAGTCCCTGTCGAACGTCCTGCTGCCGATTGCGGCCGTCAGTCTGCTCTATCTCATCGACAGCCTCGGCGGCTACGTCTATGAACATTTTTCCGCCGGTGACAATCTTGCAACGATACTCGCCGCGCTTGGCAGCGGTCTGGGCGGTGCAGCATTCGCGCCGCGCGTGTTCGAGTGGTATCAACGCCTGACCGCCGGTTCCGACCGCGCGCGCGCGCTGCCCTTGAGCACGATCCTCGCCCTGTTTGCGTTTGCGTTGTTTCTGCTGTGGGCGGTGGCCCTGGCAGTAATCGCGCATGGCCTGGTCTGGCAGTTTGGCCGTACTGCGGCCGCGCCGGAGTCCTTGCTGGCGCCACTCGGTGCGCTCGGCTTCTTGCTGTTGCTGGCGACCAGCCAGCGTTTCTTCCGGGGTTTCGTCAATGCCAGCAGCCTCGGCAATATCTACACCCAGCGATTGGCACGCGCCTATCTGGGCGCCTCCAATCCTGATCGGATGAGCGGGAACATTGCAGTCACCGAGGTGCAGCGCCACGACGATCAGGTCACCGGCACTGATGCCCGCGCCGCCAGTCGTGACAAGGGTGCGCCGATCCATCTGGTCAATACCTGCCTCAACGAAACCCTGCATCCACAGATGGGTGTCCAGCAACTGGATCGCAAGGGACTGCAACTTTCGATCGGTCCGTTCGGATACTGCGTCGGTGCCCGTCATGTGCTGCGCACCGACTTCGCCCTGCCCTGGCGGGATGAGGATGCTGCCTACCGTGTGCACGAGGACAAGCGGCTCGGCATGGCCGAGGTCGTCCGTCGCCAGGTCAGTGATCGCCTGTTTCATCCGGCGCGTGCCCGCGAGTCCGGGCCCGAGGGCGGCTTCCGGCCATTTTCCAATGACCGCGGATGGGAACTGGGTGATCTGTTCGGACGCAGTGACGCCAAACCGATCTCCGGGCATCCGCATTTTGGTCTGTGGGATTACATTGCCAGTCGCTTCGATGCGCTGAAATCGGCGCGACTACGACCGGCGCTGGATCGCACCGAGGTCCTGCCGTTTGCCTCCTGGGTTGGTATTTCCGGCGCAGCGTTCAGTACGGGCGCTGGCTTCCACACCAGTCTGCCGCTGGCGATGCTGTGCGGATTCTTCAATGTGCGGCTCGGCTACTGGTGGGATGCCGGCGTCCAGGGCACCAGCGGACTGGATGATGTGCGCTCTCCCCAATCGCATTGGCTGTTCCGGCTGTTCCCGGTCTATGGGTTGCTGAAAACCGAACTCAGCGCCGCCTACACGGGCACCAATGCGCGCCGCTGGTATCTCAGCGATGGCGGGCATTTCGAGAACCTCGGCGTGTACGAACTGATCCGCCGACGACTGAAACTGATCATCAGCATCGATGCTGGTTGCGATCCCGACAGTGGCTTCGAGGATCTCGGCAATCTGGTCCGCAAGGCGCGTATCGACTTCAATACCCAGATCGGGTTTCTCGATACCGATGAGCTGTCGCTACGGTTCGGCAGCAATGTCGCCCTGGGCACGCTGGATGATCTGCGCAGACTCAATCGCCGCGAATCCAGTGACGGTATACTTGGCAACAGCCGCACCAGCCTGAAGCAGGCGGCACTGGCGCGGGTCGACTACGGGCCCGCTGTTGCAGCCGCCGATCGCTATGCCTGGCTGCTTTACATCAAGCCTGCCGTGGTCGCGGCGGACCTGCCCGCTGATCTGGCCCAATACCAGATTGCCAATGCCGATTTCCCGCACCAGAGCACGGCTAACCAGTTCTTCGACGAGGCGCAGTGGGAGAGTTATCGCAAGCTCGGTGAGTTCACCGCCTGCCGATTGTTCGGCGCATCAGCCAACAGCGGCGGCTTGCTCGATCTGCTGGCCGCGACTTCGGCCGCGCCGGATTGAGGCGATGCGTAACGCAACACAGACTCGAGGCGAAGTGGGGCCGCGTGTTCGGGAAGCAGGATCGGAGGCGTCTCGGATGGCGGATGCGAGCCATTCCAGGACCTGATTCGTACCAATCCTCATCAGTCGCTGGACCTTCGACATCGGACGCTGCGAATGGAGGGCGTCGCTCCTGCGACGCCTGCAGGCTACCGACAGGCCATCAGCGAGAATCCATCGGGGGTTTTATCAGAGGCGAGGGATCAGGGCGGCCTGGGGACAGAGGCCAGAGCGGCCGCGCGGGAGCGCGGCCCTCCGTGCGTCAGCAACGCCACGGCCCGAGCCCGCTCAGACGGGGAGGGAGCGGACACGTGATGAGGATTGGTACGAATCTGGTTCCAGGAAGAGGAAGCAGGGGCTTGCTCGAATCAATCTGGAATATTCCACTGCGCCTGCAATACTCCGGTATGGGCTCGGCGGATATTGCCCAGCAGTCGGGCAAAGCCCGGTTTGAGCTGGGTCCAGGCCGCACGGTCCAGATCTTTGGGGCGACGCACCGCCGCCTGTCGCATTGCCGTAGCGAACGCCTGACCACCGGCGAAGACGATGCAGTTGCCGCGCTCGCCCTCATGCACGGTGACGCTGGCGGCGAAGCTGCGCTGGATCCGCGTCAATTGCAGATCGAACTCGCCCGCGGCCTCGTGCAGATTGCTGACCAGAACTCCCGAATCATCAAGACTGCGCGCGCAGGCATCGTAGAACGCCTGACTGCACAGCGCGGGTGGCACACCATCGCCACCATAGCCATCGACCATCAGCACATCGAAGGCTGCCGGCTCGGCCGCTGCGATGGCCTTGGCACCATCGGCGGCGATCACCGACCAGCGCTGATCGTCGGGCGGCAGACAGAAGTCCACGCGTAGCGCGATCACTTCCGGATCGATTTCCCAGGCCAGGATGCGGGCTCCGGGCAGATGGCGATGACAGAACTTCGCCAGTGAACCACCGCCCAGGCCAATCATCGCCAGCGAACGTGGCTGCGGCACAAACATCAGGCAGCCCATCATCAGTCGGGTGTACTCGAGATACAGATCATCGGGGCGATCCACCCACATCACACTCTGGATCTCGGCGCGATTGAAATGCAGGGATCGCAGCCCCTCGTGCTCGATCACGTAGGGCGCGCCCGCGCGATGCGCGACCGGCGGAGCGGGGTTCTCGATGGCGCGTGGCAGCGGTAGCGGCTTCACTCAGCGGAACACCACGGTGCGGTGGCCATTGAGCAGGATGCGATGTTCGACATGGCGACGCACCGCGCGCGCCAACACCAGGGATTCGGTATCACTGCCGAGGCGCACGAGTTCGCGTGGCGTCATGGCGTGATCGACGCGCGCGACATCCTGCTCGATGATCGGGCCCTCGTCGAGATCGGCGGTGACATAGTGCGCGGTGGCACCAATGATCTTGACGCCACGGGCGTGCGCCTGATGGTACGGGCGCGCGCCCTTGAAGCTCGGCAGAAAACTGTGATGGATATTGATCGCACGGCCGCTGAGGGCGCCACAGAGATCAGTGGAGAGGATCTGCATATAGCGGGCAAGTACGACCAGATCGATGCCTTCGCGGCTGACCAGATCCAGAATCTGCTGTTCCTGCATGGCACGATTCGTCGAATCGACCGGAAGATGATGGAAGGGCACGCGATAGGATGCAGCGAGCGGGGAAAAATCCTCGTGGTTGCTGACGATCGCCGCGACATCCACCGGCAACTGACCACTGTGTGCGCGAAACAGCAAATCGTTGAGACAATGTCCCTGACGACTGACCAGCACCAGCAGTCGGGCACGCCGGCGCGCATCATGCAATTGCCAGTCCATCGCGAATTCGGCGCCGAGCGCAGCAAAGCGCTCGCGCACCTGGTCGGCGACAGCGACGTTGGGTACATCGAAGTGCACACGCAGAAAGAATCGACCGGTCTCTTCGTCGCCGAACTGCTGCGCATCGAGAATATTGCAACCGAGTTCGTAGAGCAGACCGCTGACGCGGTAGACGATGCCGGTGCGGTCCGGGCAGGCCAGGGTCAGGATGTAATCGTGATGCTTCATCGGGCTGCGGCCCAGTGCCAAAGTATGCGGAGCTGCCGAGTGTAGGCGATTGTCGTCGAGCTGCACGTCGACTCGTGCTCGATGCTGCCGAACGAACGGCGCAGACCGTCCGGCGCCTCTGCCGCGCAGCTCCGCTTGCAAAACGTGCCGCATGCAGGCAGCTTGCCATCTGGTCCATGGAGATTCCGGCGATGCGCATTTCCCGTATTGTCTTGCTGATGATCGCACTCGCCGGACTGGCCGCCTGTCAGCAGCGCGACACAGCCGATCCCGTGATGCCAGAGCCGGCAGCCCAGCCTGGCATCGACGTCGAGGAGTTGGCGCTCGCGGACGCCCAGCGCAGCCTGGCGGATGGCCGCATGAGCGCGCGCGATCTGACCCGCGCCTATCTGGACCGGATCGCTGCACTCGATGATGCTGGCCCGATGCTCAACGCCGTCATCGAACTGAATCCGCAGGCGCTGGCGGATGCCGATCGACTCGATGCCGAACGTGCCGCCGGCAAGTTGCGTGGTCCTCTGCACGGAATTCCGGTGCTGCTGAAAGACAATATCGACGCGGTCGGCATGGCCGCATCGGCCGGTTCGCTTGCGCTCGCCGATCATCGGCCGGTGCAGGATGCCGAGTTGGTGCGCCGACTGCGTGATGCCGGTGCGGTGATCCTCGGCAAGACCAATCTTTCCGAATGGGCCAACTTCCGCTCTACGCATTCGATCTCCGGCTGGAGTTCGCGGGGTGGCCAGACGCGCAATCCCTACGCACTGGATCGCAATCCCTGCGGTTCGAGCTCGGGTACAGGCAGCGCCATTGCCGCCAGTCTGGCCATGCTCGGCGTCGGCACCGAAACCGATGGCAGCATCATCTGCCCCGCCTCGGTCAACGGACTGGTTGGTCTGAAACCCACCGTTGGTTTGATCAGCCGCAGCGGCATCATTCCGATCTCCGAATCGCAGGACACCGCAGGACCAATGACGCGCAGCGTCGCCGAAGCCGCGGCCCTACTCACGGTACTCGCTGGTCCGGATGCTCACGATACTGCCTCACCCAAGGATGCGGCGCGATTCGGCCTTGACTATCTGCAGGCGCTGCAGCCGGATGCATTGCGCGGTGCGCGCCTCGGTGTGCTGCGCCAGGCCATGGGCTATCTGCCGGCCGTTGATGCCCAGGCCGAGCTTGCCTATGCCAGCCTGCGTGCGCAGGGCGCCATCCTCGTCGATGTCGAGTTGAAAACCTGGGGCAGTTGGGATGATGCCGAGTTCGAAGTTCTACTGTACGAGTTCAAGGACGGACTCAATCGCTATCTCGCCAATCGCACGACGCCGCCGCAGTCACTTGAATCGCTGATCCAGTGGAATGCCGATCACGCTTCGCAGGCGATGCCCTGGTTCGGCCAGGAACTGCTGCTCAGGGCGCAGGCCAAGGGGCCGCTCAGCGAACCTGCGTATCTCGAAGCGCGCCTGCAGGCCCGCCGCGCAGCGGGTGAGGACGGCCTGTTGGCCCTGCTCAAGGCGCATCAACTCCATGCACTGATTGCGCCCAGTACGGCGCCGGCATGGTTGACCGACCGCGTTCTCGGCGATCACTTCGTCGGTGGTGGCTATTCGATTGCTGCGGTGGCGGGAACGCCGAGTATCACGGTGCCGATGGGCGAAGTGCAGGGTCTGCCGGTGGGTCTGGTCTTCATGGCAGCGGCGTTCGAGGAGTCCCGACTGCTCGCGCTGGCCTACGGCTTCGAGCAGGCGGTGGCGGCGCGCCGTCGGCCCGACTACCAAGCGAGCGTGGAATAGCGCAGCAGCTTCCAGATCAGCGCGGCCGCACGTCGTCGTGCAGACCTGACGAAAGACAGGTGGTGCAGGCGGCTGCACCGACCTAACCTGCCTGCATACCAATTGCGCCCTTCCTCCGCACACCAGGACACCGACCATGACCGATCTCGCCGCCTACTTCGGATCACGCCTGCGCACGACCACGCCAAACTGGAGCACGCTCAACGTCGAGTTGCAGCACACCGACTGCGGCCATATCGAAGTCGAGTGGCTGCCGATGGAAGAGACGATCGTTCTTGAGAGTGAAGCCGAACTCGCCTGATCGCGCTCGCGCGACACGCTGTTTGATCCTCTGCCCATGGGTACCTGCCGTCGTCGCGCGCGCCTTGCCCCGCTGCGTTTGATCTTGTCGTTGCTTATGTCCCCGAGGGGATTGACCAGCTCCGCTGTTGGGAGCCATAGAGCGTGGCTTGCCGCGCTGCGCTTGATCTTGTCCAAATCCGCTGTCCAACTTCGATGATTCGCGACGGCCCACGGTGATCGGCGCGGCTGACCCTGCCTAGCCCTCAGCGAACCAATAACCTGCCGTGGCGTCTTGGCCAATGGCATACGCCAATGCATTCAGCCTGTCCGCACTCACGGCAAAATGCAATTCGGTGGTACTGCTGGCGATGACATTGGCATGTTCTGGTGCGCAGGCGCGTAATCTTATTCGCGCCAATTGATCAGGTAGGGCACTGCCGTGATGCCGCTTGATCCAGGCCTCTTTCAGCACCCAGCGTTGTAGCAACTGGTCGCTGTCGAGACTGTGCTCGGCCTCGCCCTCGGCCAGCAGGATCTGCTGAAAGCCGAGCAGGGCGTCGCGCCCGGGTTGGCGTTGCTCGATATCGATGCCAATTGCGCCCTCGGCCAGAGCCGCGGCAATCCAGTCGCCGCTATGACTGAGCGAGATCTGCACGGCCGGGGCTGACTCGCTAGGCATTGGTGGCAGGCTGGGCCGGTCCTCCAGGTGATAATCAGCGGCTGCGCCTCCGTGCAGTTCGGCCAGCAGACAACGGGCAAGCCAGTGGCCCGCGAGATAGTGATCGCGCCGCGCCGATTGCTGGAGTTTCTGCAGTCGCTGCAGCTCGCTCGCCGACAGCCACGCGCCAGGATTCTGCGGCAGCCCCTTCAGCAGATCGCTGGCGCGGACAATTCGGACCAGGGGCAGCACTGTGTTCTCCGTGCGCCATGCAGCGCGAATCACGAATTGTAGGGCAACCCGCGCGATTCCATGGCCTACAGGAAAGCGCCTTGAACCTGCGGCGGGGTTTGGGTGCCGTGTTCGTTTGTAGGGCATCTCTGCGAGATGCCGTCTCAACGCCTCGGTGATTTCTGGATGGCATCTCACAGAGATGCCCTACAGGAAAACGTCTACGACGATTCCACGATGCGGACGCCGAGATCGCTGGCTTCGTAGATGCGTTGGCCATCAACCCACAGACTGGCGCGTGCCTTGGCATAGACGCCGTGTGCGTCCTCACCGCGTTCGGTGATTTCAAGGGTGGTGTGCACCTGGCGATGATGCGGCAACACCTGACCGCGATACTTCCACTGGTGCGGCATATTGAGCGCGATGGTTTCAAAGCGTGGCGAGCGCATGCCGGCGCCGGCACCTTGATGAAGTAGGAAGGCCTGCAGACTCTGCAGCATCGCCTCAAGTCCCAACGAACCCGGCTGCACCGGATCCTGAAAGAAGTGTGCCTTGAAGAACCACTCACCCGGATCAACGTCCTTGACTGCGCGCAGCTGACCGAGACCAGCGGCGCCGGCCTCCGGCCAGATGCCTTCAATGCGATCGATCATGCGCAACATCGGGCCTGCAAGTTCAAGCGTGCCCTGACCAAAAAACGGGGCAGGGCTGGCATCGAGATCGACGCACTGATTGGATTCGCGGTGCAACAGTTCTCGCTCGGCGGCAGTGATCGGCAAGCCCGCCTGCGCAGCCAAGGCCTCCGGCGGAAAAAATCCGAATACCGTCTGCAAGCGGTAGACCGCGCGATCGCCAAGCCAGCACTGCACGTTGAAATTCTCGATGATCATTCCGGCGCTGGCCGAGACCGAGCTGAGCTCGACTTCGGTGCGCAGCACGCCATCGCCGCCGGCGAGTTCGGCCAGCACGACACCACTGCCATCGAGATTGCGGAATCCCAATTCGGCATCGACGGTAAGCGCCGAGCCGACATAGCTCGAGAGCCAACCGCAGGGCTGCAAGGCCGCTTCGAGCAAGACCGCAAACGGCATTCGCGCGCAGCCGTTCTGATCGAGATACCAGACCGATTCGGGCAGATCGTATTCGGCGACCACGCGCGCGCCGGCGCGCATCACTCCGATCGGACCCTGTACTTGGGCGATCCGGCTGATGAAGTGATACGGCGGACTCGGCAGTCGCGCGACCCGCACCGGTCCATCGAAGCGCTGGTACATCGGACCGAAGGCCTGCGAGGGCGGACCGCTGGCGCAGGCAAGCAGACTCGCCTGATCGAAACGGAAACCATCGACAACGGCGACCGCGCGATCAGGCTCCGCGGAAGTCTCCGTGGCCGCGACCTGCGCCGACAGCAGCGGCCAGTCCGGAACCAGCTGCAGGGCAACGCGGCGGGCATGGAACGCCTTCAGTCCATCCACCGTGCAGAGCAGATCCGCGTAAACCGTCGGCAAGGGTCCGGCGATGACTTCCTCGACGAATACCTCGGTCACCAGCAGTCGCGAACGCGGTGTGACCTGGCCACGGCACTGCAAAGCGTAGGCAAGTTCCGGCACCGGCTGGAAGCGCCAGCCATCGCGCCTCAGCGTGTATCCGCAGGAGGCCAGATAGATCGCCATCGCCTGCAGGCATGCCTCGAACATCAGGGTGCCGGGCATGCAGGGGTCATTCTTGAAATGGCCGTCAAAGAACCACTGGCTCGGATCGATATCGAGTTCGGCGCGCAGATAACCGCGTTGCCAGGGCCCGCCGCGCTGCGCCAGTTCGACAACCCGATCAAGCAGCAGCAACTGCCCGCCCTGGATGCCGGGCGTGCGTGTATGCGTGCGGGCGAGCTCGAAGCCCGGACCGAAACAGGCGGCAGCATCGCCCGCGGCGAGTTCCTGCAGTTGCTCCCGACTCAGTGCGCTGCGCGTGCAGTCGACCAATGGCGGATCGAGTATCGGATTGGCGACCGGAACCTGCTGCTCGGCCGACCACAGACAGCCGGCAGAATCAGCCAGTTCGGCCTCGGTGAAAAACCCGGCCTGGCCTTTGCGCACCGAGAGCTGTGGCCGTGCGCCATTGATGCACTGATAGTGGAAAAACATCAGGCGCACATCGCCCTGGGCGGCGTGACCATCGATGGCAATCTCGAACTGCAGGGTGTCACCGCGACGCGGCAGATCGCCGTGGTAGGTGAGTTCGCAGCCGAGCAGTCGATAGACTCGCTCGCCGCGATTGTGCGCGTCGACACCGAGCCAGGAGATCAACATCAGATCGGCCTGACCCGACTCGATCAACACGCCGGCCGGCATACGCTCCTGATGCAGATACCAGTCCTCGCCGCCGACATCGGTCTCGGTCCAGATGCGGCCTCGGCCCATGCTGCCGGCGGCGCCCTCGATGCCGGTAACCCGATCGGCGAGCAGCAAAGGCGGTCGCGGCATGCGAACTTGGCGCATATAGCGATCCTGATCAGCAAATTCCGAACCGAACAATTTCGAGATTTGACCATCGGCATGCACCAGCAATTGGCTGCGATCAAAGCGCGGACCGCTGGGCTGCAACGCGGTGAATAGAACCGACGCTGGCGCGCCCGTTTGCTTGGCGGATGGCGACGACGCAGCGCGCGCTGGGCTCGGCGGCGTTGCTGCAAGTTCAGGGCGGATCGTTTCTGGCGCAGCGACCCGCAGAGCCGTGCGTGCCAGCGACGGCGCTGCACGCGGTGCAGGCGTGACGGACGGCGCCGAGCTGGCTTTGACTGCAGCCGGAACCAGATCCTGTACCTGGATCTGGGCAGACGCGGTCGATGTGCCCAGCAACAACTGCTGGGCGCGGCTACGACCTTGCAGAAACTGCTGATGCGCCGCCGCCTGCGTCTGGATGAACTGGCGCTGTGCTGCGCCGATGTGACCGAGTTGCGCGCGCGCTGCGGCGAGCAGGGGATGCGATGGCGGATGTGCGACGCTCTGTACCGCCACATCGATGCTGTGGGTTCGAGCTGGCGGCGCCGAGCCCGGGCTCCTCGCCGACTGCGCAACGATTTCGGCCGGCGCCGCTTGCGCTGCACGCTGGGCGCCCGACACCGGCGGCAACTTCGGTGCAGCGCGCATAATTTGTAGATTTTTCTGGATCACTTTGTCACCCGGCAGTGCCGAATGCGCCTGCGGTTTTTGCGGGGAACCAATGCGCTTGATCAGCGGCCAATGCGCGGCAAACCGACGCGGGCGCAGCGCCGGTTGCAATGCAGTCGCCGGCGCAAGCAGGCGCTGCAGCCGTTCCAGATCCATCGGCACCCCGGCAGCGACCAGGGCGGCAATCGCCTGCAGGCTGGCTTCGAATCCGCCCCCGCGACGATCCAGACTGACCACCAGTGCTTCGCGATCGCCGAGTACGCCACGGATCGCGCGGGCAAAACTTCCGCCCGGCCCGTGTTCGATGAAGACGCGCACGCCATCGTTCCAGGCGCACTCGATCACCGGGCGCAGGTCCAGGGTCTGATTGGCCTGATCCAGAATTGCCCGCGCGCAACGCTCGCGGTCGACGCTGTAACTATGACCCAGGGCATTGGAATAGATACGACCATGGCGCGGCGCCTGCGTCTCGCGCCTATGCAGTTGCAGCCAGGAGTCAGCAACCGCCTGAAGCTCCGGAACGTGGACAGCGAGCGGATAGATCAGCTGCAGACAACGACCGGAACCGATGCGCGTGACCACGATATCGCAGACGCTGGCGTCGCCGGCCATCAGGCAATCGCTATCGCCATTGATGATCGCGATGTGCACGTGATCGAGGCCCAGCATTGCGCTGCGTACTTCAGCGATCGGCGCGAGTACGGTCCAGCTCGCCCACAGCACGGCGCGCCCCCATTGCGCCGCCACCGCTTCGAATCTGCCGCCAAGATGACGCGAGATCAGTTCGCTCGATTCCATCTCGGCCATCAGCGCATCCGGATCGTTCCAGACGCCGGCGGCGACCAGGGCATTGGTCTCGCCTGAGGAGTAACCCAACCAGGCGTCGGCCTTGAGCCCGAGCACGCCGTCGCTCAACTCAAGATGCAGCTGTGACAGCGCTGAGGCGCCCCATAATTGCTGCTGCGCAGTCGGCTGGGTGTCGTCGCGCTGGTAAGCCCAGTTCAGTGCGGTGGCGAGGCGCTGACTGCGCTCGGCAAGCTGATCGAGCAACTGCGGAAATTGCTGCACCAGATCGCGGCCCATGCCGGCATACGAAGCACCGGCGCCGGCGAATGCGAAAGCGAGCTCACCGCCGATTGGCGCCTCGCGAAAGTACACTGCGGCGCCCGCTGGTGCGCCATGAATCAGATGCGCGAGTGCGCGCTGGCGCACCGCGTCGAGGTCCGCGTCGGCCGCCACCAGCACCAGGCGCGCGGGGCCCTCGTTGCCTGTTTTTGCGGACTGCAGCGCAGCGATCACTGCTGCCTTGTCGGCGCCGGAATAGATATGCAGGCGCGCGGCGGCTTGTTCGGAGCGCCGTGGATGTCCTGCTGCAGCATGGATCAGCAGCGACTCACCACCGGCGAGATTCAATGTGCATAGCCGTGGACCAGCGGACAGCCAAGGCCGTCCATCGGGCAGTCGTCGGTGGTGCAGGCCGAGCACACATTCAGTGAGGCGCAGCAGGCCATCCGCGGCGCCGGCGTTGCCGATGCGCTGGCGATGGATCGCCTCGGTCCACGGACCTTCCGCCAGGGCGTCAATGCGGGCGGCCGTGCCGGCATGGCAATGATCGATCAGCGCATGGATGCGATCACCATCGCGTTCGGCATCGGTCAGCCGCTTGACGATCAGCATGACGGCTGCATCGGCAGGATCGTCATTGCCCGCCGCGCGGTTGACCGGCTCACAGCAGAGATCCACCGCGCCGACCAGGGCGGCATCGATCTCGCCGGCTTGCAAGGCAGCGCAGGCGAGACGCAGTGCCTGCAGTCCGGATTCAGCGCCGGCCTGCACGGTGAATCCGGGTCCGGCCAGATCGAATTGCGCGCTGATCCGATTGGACGGAATGTTCGGCATGCAGCCGATCACACCGGCGCTCTCGAGCGGCGCAATGACCGCGTCGGTATCGACGATTGGCTCGCCCGCCGCGGCATGACGCCAGCGCGTGCCATAACGCGCGATCTCGGCATCGGGCTCCATCCCGATCAGCACCGCGGTGCGCTCGCGCGGCAACGGCGCCACTTCGGCCAGCGCTTCGCGTGCCGCCTGCAGGATGGCCAGTTGCTGAGGGAGTGTCTGTTCGAGATCACGCGGTGGAAAGCGCAGGCCAGCAAGATCGAGCTCGATCCCGGCCATCGCGACGGCGTCATCTTCGCCGCGCAAACGCGCGCCAGAAAATAGTGCTTCGCTGAAGTCAGCCCGATTTCCCCATCCCCCCACCACACATCCCACCCCGACGATGGCCATGGATGGCCGAGTGTCGCGGGCACGGGACGTGCTGGAGTGACCGATGGCCATGGATGGCCGAGTGTCGCGGACGGTCTCTTCGCTCACGCGCATCGGCGTTGGGTCGGCCAAGTCAGGATCATTCTCGGACACGATCAGGTGCGCATTATTGCCGCCAAAGCCAAATGCCGAGATCGCCGCGATCCGTGGTCGCTGGCTCGGCCAGGGTTCGGCCTGATCCAGCAGTCGGAATGGCGTGCCCACAAGCGCTGCGCTGGGTTCCTTGGCATGCAAAGTCGGCGGACGAACACCCGCACGCATTGCCTCGATCAATTTGATCAGACCGGCGGCACCGGCGGTCGTGATCAGATGGCCGAGATTGGACTTCAGCGAACCGATCGGAAGCTCGGATGCGCCGGCAAAGATCGGCGCGCTGCTGCGCAGTTCGGTGGCATCGCCGACCGGAGTCCCGGTTGCATGACATTCAAGCAGCGAAACCTCGGCGGGATTGATGCCCGACATCGCATAGGCAGCCGCGATGGCGCGTTGTTGGCCGGCGGCGTCAGGAACCAGCATGCCCTTGCCGCGGCCATCATTGGACAGGCCAACCCCGCGCACGATGCCATGGATGTGATCACCATCACGGCGTGCATCGGCGAGCCGCTTGAGCGCCAGCAGCGCGCAGCCCTCGGCCGGGACCAGACCATCGGCATCGCGATGGAATGGTCGCGATTGACCACTGCGGCTGAGCGCATTCAGTGCCGAGAATCCAATATGCAGAAACAGATCATCGGCACGTTGCACAGCGCCGGCGAGCATCAGGTCGGCACTGCCTTCATGCAGGCGATCGCAGGCCAGCTTGATCGCATATAGAGAACTCGCGCAGGCGGCGTCGAGGCTCAGACTGCCGGCGTCCAGTTCGAGCGCTACGCGCAGCAGTTCGGCGGTGCCGCCGCTCATATGGCGATTGCGCGGATCTGCCTGGCCTTGGCCGGTCCAGACCTGATCGGCGAATGCCGCCATGCCCTCGCTGGGAAAACCGAGATTGCCGAACACCGCGCCGACGCGACCAAGCCGCGCACTGCGCATGTCGACCAGTGCAGCGCGCGCGCAATGCAGCAGCCAGTGGACCAGTGGATCAAGATCGCGCAGTGCTCCAGCAGGGATCGTAAAACCTTCGGGATTCCAAACCTGGTCGAATCCGCGCACATAGCCGCCGCGATTCGACCAGGTGCGATCCGGTTGCGGCGCATCCGCATTGCAGATCGCCTGCGCATGCGGCAATCGCCAGCGCGCTTCCGGTACCGCGCTGAGCAGATCGCTGCCGCTGTGCACGGCATCCCAGAGCGCCTGCGGGCTCAATGCGCCGGGCAGCACACAGGCACGCCCGACAATGGCGATCGGCTCGAACCGCATCGATCAGGCCTGCGCGAGCGCGTGGTTGTGCACGCCCAGGCATTCGGCGAATCGCTGTCCGCGCGCATCGGTGAACACGATATCGGTGGTTGTCGCCGATGCGCTGACGGCGCGCCGATAGGCAGTCGCTGTGATCGGCCCGGTGCAGGCTTCGGTTGCATAGCAACGCAGACTGTCGATCGCGGTCGGCAAATTGGCGCCGCCGAGCATGCGTTGACCGAACAGCACGGCAAGTTGCAGTCCGCCATCGAGCGCCGCGACATCGAATTGCCAGGCTTGCTTGGGCCAATCGGCCGCCTGCACGCCACGGACCTGGGCCGCCACACCCTGGTCGGATATGCCCTGCATCCGCTCGATCAGTTCGAACTGTCCGCGATGAAAGAGCAGGTCCGGGTACGGAGATGAGCCCGGCCAATCCTGCAGCGACACCGGCGGCGTGCTCTGGTTCGAGATCTCGGCGAGTTCACGCAGTTCGGCACGCGCGCTGTAGCGCAATCGACCGCTGCTATCACGCACGCTCATTTCCAGTTCGACCGCTGCAGCTCCGGCGCAGGGGCGTGCTTCGATGCGCAGGCAATCGCCGCCGTTCTCGAATCCGGCCAGGCGGATACCTTTGAGCACCTTCAGATCATGCAGGGCGATCAGCTCGAGTCCCGGCCGAAAACTGTGCGCGGCACGGGCCAGCCATTCGGCGACCAGAACCACCGGCACCACCGGCATGCCATTGACACTATGACCTTCCAGGTAGGCGTGACTCTCGCGGCGCACATTCAGTTCCAGCGCTTCGACCCGAGCCTCGGCGCCATCGAACAGCAAGGCCTCCGCACGCGGCGCGCCACCGAGAATCAGATCGACCGAATCTGCGCTGCCGTCTTCCATTTCATCGGCGAACATTGCCGCGCCCAGTTGCAAGGGAATCATCGGCACGCCGATCGCAGCGAAGCGAGCTTTCAGTTGCGGGGTCACCATGCCGCCCTCCCAAGGCCCCCAGCCGAGCGACTTGACGCGCAGGCTGGGGCGCAGCCGGGATTGCATGTGCATCACCCGTGTCAGCACTTCGTTCGCCATGGCGTAGTCGGATTGTCCGGTATTGCCACAGCGCGCCGACACCGACGAGAACACACACAATAAGTTCAGCGGGTCATCGGCGGTGGCATCGAGCAGGGCGCGCAGACCAGCGACCTTGGTATCGAATACCTGGTCGAATTGCTGATCGGTCTTGTCGGCGATGCGTTTGTCTGCGAGTACGCCAGCGGCATGCACGACAGCACGGATCGGGCCCCAGTCGCGACGCACCTGGTCGAGTACGCGCTGCAAGGCGCTGGCGTCATGGATCGAAACCACCTCGTACCGAGCCGTGCATCCGGTCTTCGCCAGCGCGGACAGATTGGCGCGCACTTCACGGCTGGCCAGCAGCGACTGGACGCGCAGCGACAGCGCGGCTGGTGTCAGCGACTCGCCAGCGGCTTGCGCCAGTGCCAGCAGGGCGCGCTTGAGTTCGGAAGATTCCATGATGCCCGCGCAGCCGACCGGCTCCTCGATCAGGGCCGAGCGGCCAAGCAAGACCAGACGCGGCTTGCAGCGCCGCGCCCATTCGAGCACGCAGGCGGCGGTCACGCCACGCGCGCCGCCCGATACCACCACCACATCGCCGGTCGTGATCACTGGCATACCCGGCGCGACCGGGCGTTCGACACAGTGCACGGTCGAGCGCTCGCCGCTGGCCGAGAGCATCACCTCGATTTCGCCGCCGCCCTCGAGCAATTCATCGGCAATCTGCACGGCAATGGCCTGCGCTGTGCGACCCGCCGAATCGAGATCGATCGACTTGACGGCTGCCAGCGGCCACTCCAGTGCACAGGTCTTGAGCAGGGCGGGCAGACCGGCCATCCAGCTGCGCACCGAATCGATGGCGGTCCGCTCTGGGCCGACACCGCTGTCGTGAACACTGACCAGGAGCCCAGCCGCTGATTGAAGACGCGACGCCAGCGCACGTGCCAACTGGAACGCCTCGCGATTGATCGCCATCGCGGCGTCGATGCTGGCGAGCCTGCGCAGTCCACCCAGATAGACGCAGGCCGTTGCCGAATCAGGCACGACATCGAGCGAGGTCGCATTGACGCCACGGCGCAATAGCTCGTCGGCGAGCAGGGGCGCAATTTCGGCGTGGCCGGTGATGCACAGCGGCTGGCCCGAGAGCAGGCCAGGCAGGGCAAGACCGCTCGCGGGTGCTGCGATGGATTCGACTACATAGCGCGCAATCGAATTCGTGTCCGTTGCTATCGGGGCTGGCTGCGCCGGTGTGCTGACCGGGGCGGGCGTCGCTTCGCCGCCGCCCTGCAGATAGTCGAGAATCTCGCGCAGGCTATGCAATGCACCCAATCGGGCGCGGTCGAGCTTGGGCAATTGTGGCGCGCGCTCATCGACTGCAGCGAGTATCTCGACGCGCTTGATCGAGTCGATACCGAGATCACCCTCGAGATCCATGTCGAGCTGCAGCATCTCGACCGGATAGCCGGTTTTTTCGGCGACCACGGCGAGCAGCAGTGCCTGCAATTCGGGTTGGCCGCCGGTGTTGTCGGCGCCGGGCGGCAGAATCGTTGCCGGCGACGCGGCTGCAATCGTGTCGGCCGGCGAAATCGCGGTCGGCGCGGTCGGCGCGGCTGGGCCTGAGGCCTGCAGATAGCCGAGAATTTCGCGCAGGGTATGCATTGCGCCGAGTCGGGCACGATCCAATTTCGGTAACGCCGGCGCGCGCTCATCGACGGCAGCGAGGATTTCGACGCGCTTGATCGAGTCGATGCCGAGATCGCCTTCGAGATCCATATCGAGCTGCAGCATCTCGACGGGATAACCGGTTTTCTCGGCGACGACCGCCAGCAGCAGCGGCTCGAGCGCCAGCGCCACTGCGTTGACCGGGATCTTGCCGGCTGTAGCCGCGATTGCCGCAACCGCTGGCGCCGGGCTTGCCGCAGGCACGGGATGCGCGCTGGCTGGTGCAGCGGCCTGCAGATAGCCAAGGATCTCGCGCAGGCTATGCATTGCGCCGAGTCGGGCACGCTCCAGTTTGGGCAGTGCCGGCGCGCGTTCATCGACGGCAGCGAGGATTTCGACGCGCTTGATCGAGTCGATGCCGAGATCGCCTTCGAGATCCATATCGAGCTGCAGCATCTCGACCGGATAGCCGGTTTTTTCGGCAACGATGGCCAGCAGCAGGGGCTCAAGTGCAAGGCTGGGCGATGCCGCGGTGGGCTGCGTTTCCGGGTTGAACGCAGCAGGCGTCGCCCCGGGCGCTGACGCTGGCGCGACAGGGACAGCGCCAGTTTGCGGCATCGGCGTCGAGGTCCGGATGACGGCTGACTCAAACGTGGCGGCATGCGCGGGCGCTGCCATGCTCGGCATGAGTCCGGGTTGCGCCAGCGCGGTCAGTCCGTTCAGAGCCGACTCGGACAGTCGCAAATACGCCGCGTGACTTTCGCTCATCGTACGCTGGAAGAGTTCGTGTGCGGCCGCTGTCTGCTGCTGGTTTTCCTGCAGGATCTGCAGCCAGTCTGAAGAGGGCGCCGGCACCGGCAGGCTGGATGTCATGTGATGGTTCTCGAATGGCGGGGTCGGCGTTGTCTGGGTCGCGATTGGCGCGGCTGCGGATGGCAGGCTGGCCGGAATCACGGCGGCCCGTGGCGGATTGGGCTTGGGCAGACTGCTCGCATCCAGCGGTGGATACGGCTTGCCATAGTTGCTGCCATCGATCGGTATCGACATGCCGGTCTTGCCCGCGGGTTCGGCTGGCAATCGGGTATCGGCATAGAGACGCTCGGCCTGCAGCGGTACGCCGGCGGCAGCAAGACGTGCCAGTCCGATCAGCAGGCTCTCGACACCAGCGCGACCCTTGCGATCGAGAGGAACGACGGTGTGTGCGCGCGCGCCGAGGATGCTGGTCACCAGTCCGCTCAATACCGCGCCCGGTCCGACTTCGACAAAGATGCGCGCTCCAGCGGCGTGCATCGACTCGATCATCTCGACAAAGCGCACCGGATGCGCGATCTGTGCGGCAAGTGTGGCGCGCAGCGTCGCCGTGTCATCCGAGTGTGGCTGCGCGGTGGTGTTCGAGTAGACCGGGACTGCTGGCGCCGCCATTTCGACCTCGTCCAGACTGGCCAGAAATTCCTGTTCGCAATCGGCGACCAAAGCAGAATGAAATGCACTCGATACCGGCAGGCGACGATGTGCAATCGCCTGTGTCTGCAGCACGCCTTCGAATGCCTCGATGGAAATTTTCGGCCCGGAGACGATCACCTGCTGCGGTGCATTGTGATTGGCAATTACCAGATCCGGCGAATGCGCGGCGAGCAATGCCTGCACCCTTTCACGATCCAAGCCAAGTGCCGTCATCGCGCCCGGTGTCGCACTCGCATCACGCATCAATTCGCCGCGGCGGCGCGCAATGCGCAGGGCCGTGTCCTGATCAAACACACCGGCGGCACGCAAGGCCATGATTTCGCCGAAGCTGTGGCCGGCGCAATGCTGCGCCGAAATACCGAGCTCACGCAGGATTTCCAGCAGGGCACCGGAGTGCGCGGCGAGTGCCGGCTGTGCCCACTCGGTGCGCGTCAATTGCGCCTGTTCGATGTCGCGCGCGGCATCATCAAACAGCGGACGCGGAAACATCAGCGCTTGCAGGCGTGTGCCTTCCATATCGATATCGGCGGCCAGGTCCCAGACCGCACGCGCAGCTTCAAACTGCAGGGCAAGCTCGCGTCCCATACCGGCGTACTGGCTGCCCTGTCCAGGAAACAACAGCGCAACATCGCCGATTGCAGCGCCGACGCCGTACGACATTCCATCCGGGGTATCGAAAGCGGTGGACGGTGTCGCCGCGATGCGTTTGCGCGCGAAGTCGAGTCGCTCGGCCAATGCGGCGGCGGAGTCGACAACGAGGGCGAGGCGGTACGATCGTGTGGAATCCCAGCTGGCACGACTGTCGCGCGCGACCCGTGCCAGCGAATGCGTCGGTGACTGCGCGGCGACGGCATCGATCCGCGTCAGCAAGGTCCGCGCATCGTCGGCGGCGATCAGCACCAGTTCGTGCGATTGTGTGGCCAGTCGTTCGGCGCGCGGCGCTGGGCCGAGGTATTCCTCGAGCGTGACATGGAAATTGGAACCACCGAATCCGAATGCGCTGACCGAGGCGCGGCGTGGATGCGCGCTGTCGCGGATCCATGGCCGTGTTTCGGTATTCAGATAGAACGGACTCTGTTCCAGCGCCAGGCGCGGATTGGGCGCGGAAACTTTGATGGTCGGCGGCAGCACCTTGTGGTGCAGGGCCATCACCGCCTTGAACAATCCGGCAGCGCCCGCTGCGGCCTTGGTGTGGCCGATCTGGCTCTTCACCGAACCGAGCGCGCACCACTGTCGATTGCTCGCGTTGGACTCGGCAAAAACGCTGCGCAGGCCTTCGAATTCGGCGGCATCACCGGCCTTGGTGCCGGTGCCGTGGGCTTCGACCAGTTCCACGGTATCTGCGCTGTAGCCGGCGATTTCGTAGGCGCGTCGCAGTGCCTGCGCCTGTCCCGCAGCGACCGGCGCATACACACTCTTGGAGCGACCATCCGACGAGGTGCCAATGCCGCGAATAACCGCATAGATGCGATCACCATCGCGCTCGGCATCGGCGAGTCGCTTCAGCGCCACCATGCCGAGACCTTCGCCCAGCATGGTGCCATCGGCCTGGTCGCTGAAGGGTCGGCAATCACCGCTCGGTGACAGCGCCGGTGTCTTGGAAAAACACATGTACATGAAGATGTCGTTGAGCGTGTCGACACCGCCACTGATCACCATATCGCTGTGACCGAGCTGCAATTCATTGACGGCCATCGACAGCGCGCTGAATGTGGAAGCGCAGGCGGCATCGGTCACGCAGTTGGTGCCACCGAGATTGAGACGATTGGCGATGCGGCCAGCAACGACATTGCCGAGCAGGCCGGGAAAGCTTGCCTCCTGCCAGGGCACGTATTGGGCGGCGATGCGATCGCAGGCTGATTGCACTTCGGACTCAGGCAGACCGCTCTCACGCAGCGCCTTGACCCAGACCGGACGCTGCAACCTGGACACCATCGAGAACAGCAGTTCCTGCGCCGAAGTCACGCCCAGAATAACCGAGATCCGCGATCGATCCATGGTCGCGAACGCTGTGCCACTGGCGTCCTTCAGTACCGACTGCGCGACGATCAGGGCGAGCAGTTGCGCGGTATCGGTAGCCGGCAGAGTGGAGGGCGGCACGCCCCAGCCGAGTGCGTCGAAATCGACCTTGCCGAGAAACCCGCCGCGGCGCGCATAGGTCTTGTCGGGTGCCGAGGGATCCGGATCGTAGTAGTCCTCGATCCGCCAATGGCTGGGCGGCACATCGCTCAGCAGATCGCGACCGTGCAGGATGTCGCGCCAGAATCCATCGGCGTCGGTTGATCCGGGGAACAGGGCGCTGACACCGATGATGGCGATCGGCTGGCGGCTGGGATGCAGGGAATCGGACATGATGAACTCGTTGCTTCGGGTCAGCCCAGCGGGCGGGGACGATAATCAAAGGCAGCGGCCGGCATCGGCGCGCCGAAACTGCGCAACTGCTGGGCGCGACTGATCGCGGCGGCACCTTCGAGTAGATTGCGCGCGACTTGCACCACGCTGCGCTGCTCGGGATCGGCCAGGAAGCTGCCCGCAACCCAACGGTTGAAAGCGCCCATCGCCGGACCGCACCAGATCTGGAAATCGCTGCTGCGCTCGGCCAGGCCATCGATGGCCCAGCGGCTGGAAAGGCCGAGATAGGCGCGGAAGACCAGGGCCATCCGGTGCTTCGGGTCGGATTCGGCACGTCTGATCTGCTCGGGATCACGCTGTTGCCAGAAGCGCTCGGTCGACGCCCAGGCTTCGGCGAAGCTGGCGCGCAGAATATTGCGCTCGGTCTTCTCGCGCTCATCGTCGGCAATGGCTTCGAGCGACGGATGGCCGCGGTACAACTCGTAGAGACGGCGCGCGCGTGCGGCGAACAGGGTGCCGCGACGCAGGACCTGCACATTGACGCCCATCTCGAACATATCGGCCGCCGGTGCCATGGTGACATCGGCCATATCGGCAGTGGCGAGCATGCGCCGCGCATCGACGGCGAGCCCACTTTCGATGCAGGCCTGATTGACCGAGCCGGTCTGCACATAGGCGGCGCCCAAAGCGAACGCTGCCGCGACTGCGCCCGGTGTACCCAGGCCGCCGGCGGCGCCAATCCGGATCGCGATGCCATCGCCGCGCGTGATGGCGAGTTCATCGCGCAAGGCGGCGAGGCTGGGCAGCAGGGCGGTCAGGGCGCGATTGTCGGTGTGACCGCCGGAATCGGCCTCGGCAGTGATGTCTTCGGCGAGCGGGATGTGCGCTGCGAGTTCGATTTCCTGCTGGCTCAGCAGTCCGCGTTCATGCAGTGAACGAAGGATCGCCATCGGTGCCGGCAGCATGAAGTGGCGCGCAACTTCGGCGCGCGAAACCTTGGCCAGCAGTCGGTTGCGGCGCAGGATGGTGCCGTCCGGCGCTCGCTGCAGACCGCTGCAGGCATAGCGCACCACCGCTGGCGTCAGCGCCAGGTAGGCCGAGGCCTCCACACAGCGCACGCCACGACGGAGCAGGAGATCGGCGACGGCCTCTTCAAGTGCCGGTTCGGCCGGACTGTGAATCAGGTTGACGCCCCAGGCGAGACCTGTGGGATCCAGGCTGCGCTGAAGCGCATCGATGGCCGATTCAACCCGGCCCAGTGAGAGCCCGGCGGCGCCGAAAAATCCGAGACCGCCAGCGCCGGCTACTTCGATCACCAGGCCGGTGCTGGCGATGCCATTGGCCATGGCGCCGGCCACGTAGGGAAACCGGCAGCGATGAACCTCGGCAAAGGCTCGATCGCCCAGCCACTCCGGGTACATCGGAGGCAGTACACCGATCAGCGGCCAGCCGCCGGCAGCAGTGGCCCGGCCGAGTTCGCCGCCGACTCCGACACCGATCCGGCCGTCGACCGGGTCGCGGATCACATGGGCGGTTTCGCGCAGGGCATGCCCGGCCAGGACCAGGTCGGCAGGCGCAAAAGCCGGGCCCTGGTCAGCGGCAAACCAGGCATTGCCCGTCGGCACGGAATCCGACGGTTTCGGGGCGAGGGCGGGCTGCACGATGGAAAATGGCACTCAGTGGCACTTTCGTGGGTCGGCAGTTATATCCTTGTGCCGATGAAAAAGCCACAAGTTCGATTGCGCGAGCACAAAAAGGACGCCACCCGCCGTGCGCTGGTGAAGGCGGGCAATCGTCGTTTTCACCTGGATGGCTTCGAAGCGACCACGATCGACGACATCTGCGCCGATGTTGGGGTCAGTCGCCGCACCTTCTTCCGCTACTTCGCGAACAAGGACGCACTCGCCTTTCCGCACCGCGGTGAACGGCTGGAGCGCTTCCAGGAATTGCTCGAGTGCGCACCGGACGACGAGAGTCCGCTCGACAGCCTGCGCCGGATCGCACAGATCTTTGCGCGCGAGTACGCGGCCAACCGCGAACAACTGGTTGCCCAGCAGCACCTGATCGAGCGCACCCCCGCGTTGATCGCACGCGAACAGGAAATCGATCGCGACTGGGAACAGGCGATGGCGGCGGCATTCGAGCAGCGGCTGGTGCCGGGTGAGGATGCCGAACTGCGCGCGCGCCTGCTTGCCGGCGCCGCGATCGGTCTGATTCGGGCCAGTATGCGGCACTGGTTCGCAATGCAGGGCCACGCCGATCTCGGCGTACTCGGCAACCAGGCGCTGGACGTCCTGCAGGATGGCTTTTTGCCGCGTGCGCCATCGCGCAACACACGCTAAAGCGCTCCGTCCATCCGGAGAAACGCACCGCCCGGTTGTGCCGTTGTTGGCGGCAGTAGTCACTCCATCTTCCGGCACTAGTCAGGTATGGGGGTCGGCGTATAGTCGATTGCAGGCGATCTGGATCGTCCTTCCAGAGCGCCCATGCGGTTTGCATGAACGACAACTCTGGAGGTAGCCATGCGTACTCTCTGTATTACTGCGTTGTTGCTGGTCGGTGCCCTCTCGGGCTGCGCATCGATGGAAGATCGTGCGATGTCATCCAACGATATGCGGACCAAGGCTGTGGTCGATGAAGTCATGGTCGCCCGGGTCAATCGGGCTGCCCGCGAACGTGGCGTCGAGGTCATCTGGGTGCATCTGCCCAAGAAGCAGGAAGTCGTTGCATCCAATCAGTGATGCGCGCTTTCAGTCAGCGGGACTTCCGGCCGTGACGGCCGGCCGATGCCTGCGCCTCGCGCAGCGTCGGCCGGAGCCATGGCGAATTATCGGCCGCTTCCGGTCTGGTGCATCGTTGCGCTTCAAGTGCTGACGGCAGCAGCCGTGAGTACCCGATTGCGCCCCGCGCGCTTTGCGGCGTAAAGGGCAGCGTCGGCTTTTTCCAGGGCGACCGCGACCGTACCGGTGCCCGACTGCCAGGCCGCAACACCGGCACTGATACTGATGTGTGCGCTCTGGAATTCAGCGGCGGCCACCGCAGCACGCAATCGCTCAGCCAGTCGCGTGCCGGTATCGACATCGGCATTCTGCAGAATGACAGCGAATTCCTCGCCGCCATAACGGAACAGTGCGCCGTCGGCATCCAACTGCTGACCCAGAACAGCAGCTACCTCGGTGATGATGCGGTCGCCAACCAGGTGACCGTGCTGGTCATTGATCGCCTTGAAGTGATCGATATCGATCAGCAGCAGGCAGCCCTGGCCTGCTCCGCGATCCGTTCCGGACAGTTGCTCGACGGCCTCATTGAAGGTGCGGCGGTTGAGGCAATTGCTCAGCGCATCATGATCGGAGAGATAGCGCAGCATCGCCGCCGCGCGCTCCTCGAGCAGGGCATAGGTATAGATGAAACAGACCAGCAGCCCGTAGCCGGAAGCGAAGCGGACGACTTCGATCGCCGGCAATAACTGTGCGGTAAGCGCAGACACATAGCAGCCATAGAGCAGCATGCCGAGCAGGGCGGTACGCGCCGGAGCAAGCAGCACCAGCAGCGGCGGAAAGATATAGGCCCAGTGCTGCATATTGCGATCGTGGTACCAGCCGAAGGCCGGCACGACGACAAGCAGCGCCGCCACGCTGATGAAGAACAGCAGGCTGCCGAGCGCCCGTGGGAGGATCAGCAAGGCCGCGACACAAGCGGCGCAGACAGCAAAGACGATCCAGGCAAGGACGGCCGTGTCGCGCAGGCCGAGCTGGGTATTTAGCAAGGCGAGCACCAGCATCAGCAGGGAAATCAGCGCCGCGAGCACCAGCGCTACGCGCCAGCGCAGGGTCTCGCGCAGAATCGAGAAAGCGTCGCGGCGCATTGCTTCACCCGTGCTGCCCCGGTGGGCGCGGACAGCATAGCCCAGCGCGGCGCGCAGGCGCAGGGCACGGATGTGAAGATCACCGCTACACGACTGTAGCCGGCAACCGTCGAACCACTGGCTGCTCGCCAGGGCCTGTGACCGTGGCCGCGGGCGTCGCTCCGAGGTGACGCACACTGCAGCCCTCAGTTTGCGAATTCACGCTGGCCTTTTTCTTGCAGGCCAGACGCCGACCCCTGCGCGCTGTCAGTTGCTGCGCAAACCATTCCCGCCAAGATCGAGCACGGGCCTGGCGTGATGGCGCGGCCAGTGGGTTCAGGATCTCAGCCCCGTTCCACGCCGCAGCAGGTGCATCGAAAACGCACCGAGTGCCAGGGCGAACACCAGCATCAGGCCCATCGCCGTGGCAATCGGGACATCGCTGACACCGAGCAATCCGTAGCGGAAGGCATTGACCATATAGAGGATCGGATTGAAATGGCTGACGCCCTGCCAGAACGGCGGCAGCAGGCTGACCGAATAGAATACGCCGCCGAGATAGGTGAGCGGGGTCAGGACAAAGGTCGGCACGATCGCGATGTCGTCGAACTTCTTCGCGTACATCGCATTGATGAAACCGGCAAAGGCAAACACTACCGCGGTCAGCAGCAGGGTGACCAGGGTGATCAGCGGGTGCTGCAAGCGCAGCGAGGTAAAGCACATCGCGACAATCAGGACGATGGCGCCAACCATGAGACCGCGGGTAACCGCACCGAGTACATAGCCGGTCAGGATGACCCAGTTCGGCGTTGGTGCGACCAGCATCTCTTCGACGAAACGCTGGAATTTCGAGCCGAAGAAACTGGAAACGATATTGCCGTAACTGTTCTGGATCACGCTCATCATGATCAGGCCGGGCACGATGAAATCGATATAGGGCAGACCATCCATGGTGCCGATGCGGCTGCCGATCATCTTGCCGAAGATGACGAAGTACAGGGTCATCGTGATTGCCGGAGGTACCAGGGTCTGGCCCCAGATGCGCAGGATGCGATGGACTTCGCGGCGGACGATCGTCTTCAGTGCAACCCAGTTGCCGGCCGCGTTCATGCTGCTGCTCCATTGCTGCGTTCGACCAGGTTGAGGAAGAGTTCTTCCAGTCGATTGGACTTGTTGCGCAGCGAGCGCACCTGGATGCCGACAGCGCTGAGATCAGCAAAGAGCTGATTCAGTGCGGTGCCCTTGGGCACATCGACCTCGAGCGTATTCTCGTCCAGTCGACGCAGATGCACGCCGACGCTGTCCGGAATCTGCATGCAGGGAGCCGCCAGATCCAGCACAAAGGTCTCGCGATCCAGTTGTGACAGCAGGGTACGCATCGAGGTGTTCTCGACGATACCGCCCTTGTCGACGATCGCGATATTGCGGCAGAGCTGCTCGGCTTCTTCGAGATAGTGGGTGGTCAATACCACGGTCGTGCCGGCACGATTGATTTCGCTGACGAACTGCCACATCGAGCGGCGGATCTCGATATCGACGCCAGCGGTAGGTTCATCGAGGATCAGCAAGCGCGGCTCGTGCACGATCGCGCGCGCAATCATCAGGCGTCGTTTCATGCCGCCAGAGAGTGAGCGCGAGATGCTGAATGCCTTGTCCCAAAGCGAGAGCTGGCGCAGATATTTCTCGGCACGCACCTTGGCCTCGGCGCGCGCAATGCCGTAAAAACCCGCCTGATTGACGATGATGTCGAACGGCCGCTCGAACTGGTTGAAATTCAGTTCCTGCGGCACCACGCCGACGCATCCAAGCGCCGCTTCACGCTCTCTGATCAGATCGTGACCGAAGATGCGGATCGATCCGGAGCTCGGGTTGACCAGGGTGCAGATGCTGCCGATCAGGGTGGATTTGCCGGCGCCATTGGGGCCGAGCAGGGCGAAGAAATCTCCCTGGGCAACGCTGAGTGACACGCCCTTCAGCGCCTCGACTCCATTGTCATAGGTCTTGCGGAGGTCATCGACCTGTAGTGCCGCGGTGCTCATTGCCAGGGTCCGGGGTCTGGCTATGCGATAGCCGATAGCCGTTCAGTATAGCGGCAGCGATGCCAGGCAAGGCTCAAACCGCCACCGTGATCGGCGCCCCGGGCTCGCCGTAGTAGCACCACCAGTGCCTCTGATAGGGTAGGTATTCATGCCCTGAATGGAGATCGGCCGTGCGTCGTGTACTCAAATGGAGCTTCCGTCTGTTCCTGATTCTATTTCTGGTGCTGGGCCTGCTGATCGCACACACGATCTGGTTCAAGCCGCTCAGCATCAACTGGTTCTACGAACGGGTGTTCTTCGAGTACGGCATGAAGAGTCCACAGATGCTGTCGAGCATGCGTATCCTGCCCGGCTGGATGGACTGGTTCAGCGACGACCTTGATGACACCTCGCCGGCATTCGCAGCTGAAATGACCGCCAAACTGCGCGCCGATCTAGCCATGCTGCGCCGCTACGACAACAGCCAACTGGTCGGTGACGAGCGGCTCTCCTACGACATGCTCGAATACTTCCTGGCGATCCAGGATGAGGGTGATCGCTTCCGCCATCACAATTATCCGCTCAACCAGTTGTTCGGTCTGCAGAACGGCCTGCCCACCTTCATGGCCACCCAGCATCCGATCGATAGCAGCAAGGCCGCGGCCAACTACGTCACCAGACTGGGCAAGTTTCCGCAGGTGTTCGCGCAGACGCTCGAGGGTCTGCGCGTACGCGAGAGCGAAGGCATCATTCCGCCGCGTTTCGTGATCGAGAAGGTGCTCGATGAAATGAACCGCTTTATCGCGGTTCCAGCCAAGGAAAACATGCTCTACACGAGCTTTGCCGAGCGCCTCGGCAAGCTTCCCGGAGAAGCCGTCAGCAGTGCGGATCGCGACCGACTGCTTGGCGAGGTTGCCCAGACAATCGAGCTATCGGTGTATCCGGCCTATCGACAGTTCATTGACTACTACGAGGCGCTGCTGCCCAAGGCGACCGCTAACAATGGCGTCTGGGCATTGCCCGATGGCGAGGCCTACTACGCTTGGGCGGTGCGGCAACACACCACGACCGACATGACGCCCAATCAGGTGCACGATCTGGGTCTTAACGAAGTGGCACGGATCGAATCGGAGATGGACGCCATCCTGATTGCCGAAGGGCTGACCGAGGGTACGGTCGGTGCGCGCGTGCAGCAGATTGCGGTTCGACCCGACCAGCTCTATCCCGACAGCGATGCGGGGCGTGAGCAGATCATTGCCGACTTCCAGCGCATCATCGATGAGGTCGATGGCGGACTCGGCGATGCCTTCAATATCCGACCCAAGGCCGGGGTCAAGGTCGAGCGCGTGCCGGAATTCCGCGAAAAAACTGCGCCCGGTGCGTACTACAACCCGCCGGCCTTCGATGGCTCACGGCCCGGCATCTTCTCGATCAATCTGCGCAACACCGCCGAGGTCGCGCGCTTCGGCATGCGCACCCTGGCCTACCATGAGGCGATTCCGGGTCATCATTTCCAGACCACCATCCAGCAGGAATTGCAGGGCGTTCCGACCTTCAGAAAGGTTTTGCCATTTACCGCGTTCTCGGAAGGCTGGGCGCTGTACAGCGAACGCCTGGCCTGGGAACTGGGCTTCCAGGATGCGCCGCTCGACAACCTGGGCCGACTGCAGGCCGAGATGTTCCGTGCGGTGCGGCTGGTGGTCGACACCGGCATGCATCATCGACGCTGGAGCCGCGAACAGGCGATCGAGTACATGCTGAAGAAAACCGGCATGCCCGAGACTGATGTCGTCGCCGAGATCGAACGCTATCTGGTCATGCCCGGCCAGGCCCTCGCCTACAAGGTCGGCATGAACCGCATCCTCGCCTTGCGCGAAGCGGCCAAGGAGAAATTGGGGGATCGCTTCGTGCTGGCACGTTTCCACGACATGGTACTGACCGGCGGTGATATGCCCCTCACCCTGCTTGAGCGTCGCGTACGCGACTGGATTACCAGTGAGGGCGGTGCCTGATACGATTCGCTGCGCTCGTCGCATCCTACGTGCCGCATTCTGCGGGTAATCGGGCCTTGCGTGCACCAGAAACGTAGGATGTGGTGAGGCCGCAGGGCGAACCGCATCATCGCTCGACGTTGCGATTTTCGTTGCCCGATGATCGATGCGAATCGCTGCGCTCGTCGCATCCTACGTGCCGCACCCTGTGGGTAATTGGGCCTTGCGCGCACCAGAAACGTAGGATGTGGTGAGGCCGCAGGCCGAACCGCATCAATGTGCGCCGTTCGCATTTTCGCCTTTGCGACATTCCAGTAGTCAGAGCAGTATCACTGGAGTGTTGAAATGAGCAAACACACGAGTCTGCGGGCAGCAGCGCTTGCGCTGCTGGTGATCGCGCTGCAACCGGCGCAAGCGGCATTCTTTTGCGTCGGAACGTCAACCGAACTGCAGAACGCGCTGATGACCGCCGCCAGCAATGGCACCAGCGACACGATCCAGGTGCGGATCGGCGTGTACACCGGGACGTCTGCGGTCTCCTTCGCTTACAGCACGGCGCAGAACTTCGATCTCAATCTCGAGGGGGGCTATCTCGCCGGCTGCGGATCGCGCTCGGCAAATCCCGGGGCGACCGTGCTCAGCGGTTCTGGCGTCCGAAAGGTGCTGCAGATGACCGGCAGCTCAGGAACCAGCGGCGCCATCCGGGTTGATCGGCTGACCGTGCGCGATGGCGTCGCCGTTGAGCGGGGCGGCGGCCTGCACATCGGCGGCGGCGGGTTCGCCGGCGATCTGGTGATCGAGCGGGTCTATTTCGACAACAACGAAGCGCAGTATGGTGGCGGGCTGTCGGTCGGCACCGAGGGCAGGGTCACGCTGCGCAACAGTCTGTTCCGGTCGAACAGCGCCAGTCAGGGCGCTGCCTCGGCTGAAATCCTTGCCAACGCCGCATCAGCGCTCGAAACCCGGGTCCATATCGGCAATAACACCGTGTTCGGTGGGCAGTGCACGAGTGGCTGCAGCACTGGCGGCATGGTCCTGACTGGCAATGCACGCTTTGCACTGTTCAACAATCTCTTCGCGATGAATGATGGCAACGACATCCAGATTCTGACGACGTTGACCGTCACCGAACTCGCCTTCAACAACATCAATCAGCTCTCGGGTACGCCTGATCTGAGCATCGGCAATCTGAATGTGGCCAACCCGCAGTTCGTCGATATTCTCAACGACGACTTCCGCCTGACGTTTGGATCCCCGATGCGGAACGCGGGTACCGGTGGTTATGACGCCGGCACGTTCGACTTTTCAGGGGGCACACGCATCAACGATGGCGAGATCGATATCGGCGCCTTCGAGAATGCCGAGATCCTGTTCAAGGCGGGATTCGAGACCCTTATGTAGCGAGGTTTCAGCGCGAATCAGTCTCGGCGGATTTCGCTGTTTCCGGCAATCCAGGTCGGATCGCCAGGGCCTTTTCCCGCGCCGCACGGGCTGCCGACGCATCGCCGGACTCCTCATGGGTGCGCGCCAACTGCAACCAGGCCGCGGCACTGAGTGGACGGATCGCGACCAGCCGCTTCAACGCACGGATGGCAGCGCGTTGGTGGCCCTGGCGACGTTCGAGCAAGGCAAGGTTGTAGACGATGTCCGGCTGGAATTGTGCGCGTCTGTGCAGCGCGCGCAACTCGGCCAGGGCGAATTTGATGCGCCCTTCGGCGACCGCGATCAAGGCGGCCAGATGGCGTGCATCGGCGCTTTTGCGCAGCGGCTGATCGAGTTGGGCCAGCGTTTCGTTCGCCTCCTGGTGCTGCCCGTTGCCAACCTGATGGCGGGCCAACTGGAGCCACCAGGCCGGATCGACGGTCGTCATCTTGCTCAGATTTCGGCGCAGCGCCTGGGTGGCGTTCACGCCGCCGATATTGTTGTTCAGCGCGACCAGGGCCCGATAGGCGGCGGCTTCGGCGTTCTGCATGGCCGGCGGCCGCGCGAACAAGTGCAGATCGCGAATCTCCGGGCTGCGCGCCTGCAGTGGTGCGAGCAAAGTATCCGCATCGAACGGCCCACGCGCAATTCGGTGATCGGTCATCGTCACTTCAATCACGTCCTGGGTGCGTCGCCGTGGCATATGGCAGCGCACACAGTCGCGATCGTCGCGGTCAGTGATCGGCGCTGGGCCAGACAGTCCGTGACCGCGATCGAGTTTTTCATGGCAGGCCAGACAGCGCGCGCGGTACCAGCCGATCGCCTCGGCGCCAACCCGGCGCACATGCGAATCGTGGCAACTGACGCAGCCCATCTGCGCCTCGCTTTCGATGTAGCAGGTGCTCTGCAGCAATCGATAGGCGTGATGATTGATCTGGAAGCGCTGCTCGGCTGGCTGCTTCGCATCGACGATATCGACGTGCAGCAGATAGTCGCTCAGCGATTCACCCGGTCTGAAACTGTAGTCGGCGCGGCCGATCCGGCGTGCCCCGATCACTTCGACTGCAGGCAGCAGATGGCATTGAAAGCAGACGTCATTGCGTTCGGGCCAGTCGAGTCTGGACGGATTGGTGATCGCCGCACGTATCTGCGGCAGGCCCTTGCCGCCCAGCACCGCCCGCACATGGCTGGCGCCCGGTCCATGGCAGCGTTGGCAACCGATTCCCTCGGGCAGATCTGCGGGAAACAGGTCGGCCTGGCCGGCAAGATCGCTATCCTCGGCTACTTCGGGAAAGGCGTTGTGGCAGAACAGGCATTCGCGCTTTATCCGGCGCTCAATGCCGGGATGATCGCTGGCTTCGTAGCCGGGCGACATCGCGAGCGCACGCGACTCGCTGTACCAGGTCACTGGCAACTGGTGGAGCTCGCCGGCCTCGGTTCGATGCAGAAAGCTTTGCGCGCGGTTGCCCGATCCGAGCACCCAGTCGACGCGCAATTCGAGCCGGTGCTGCGCGCCCTCGGCGGCCAGTGTCGATTGGGTGAACCACAGTTGACCATTGCGTCGCTGCAGGCGATAGCTCAGTCCGCTGGCCTGATGCTGATAATGACTTCCGTCAAAATCGGCTGCGGCCGCTCCGCTTGCGCTGCTCAGTGATCGCGCCATGCCGACCTTGGCATAGCTCTTCGCAATCGATTGATGGCACTGCGCGCAGGCAGCATCAGGCAAATAGCCCGCGGCGGCGCCGGCGCTGGCGCGAAGTCCAAGCTGGCTCAGCGGGTCGGCCGCATGTGCGAATGAGACCACCAGAAGCGCAGCGCCCGCGCAGAGCAGCCGCGCGCACGCCTGGCGAATGATTTGCGCCTGCCAGCTCAGGGCCTGCTCCTCATGGCGACTGCCCGTGCAGTCGTTGGACAGTCTACTGTGCGAGCGAGCAAGGGTGGCTTGGGAGGCGCATTGCCACGCGATTGATGCGAATCACCGTGCTCAGCGCATCCTGCGAACACATCGGGGGCGCATTGAGCAGTGATTGATGCGCATCGCTGCGCTCAGCGCATCCTACGAATCCACCGGGGTGCATTCGGTTGCGATTGACGCGCATCGCTGCACTCAGTGCATCCTGCGAAATCACCCGGTCGCTCGCGAAAGACCTGTGCAGGACCGTTGCGACTTGAAACTTTTGACGCGGGGGAGCAGTCTAAGCACTCCATGCCTAGCGCCGTCCTCCGTCTGCTGCTTGCCCTGAGCCTCGCTCTGAACGGTCTTTCGCCGGTCTGGGCGATGCAGCCCATGGTCCATGGCAGTCACCAGGCACAGTCGGCATCGACTGCCGCCGTGGCTGCTGCAGCCCAGATCGGCGAGCACGATCACGCGGCGATGCACGGGCATGAGGGTATGCCGGGCCACGCATCGAAAGCCGCGCTGGCTGACCCCGGCGGCGATTCAAATGATGATCAATCGGGCGCCTGCTGCGATGATCCGGCGACCTGCCACTGCGGTTGTGTGCTTCCGCCGGCGATGCTGTGGTCGACTCTGACGCCAATGCTTTCCAGCCTGCCGGCAGCGCCGCAGCCGCGATATTCCGGCGGACTGGCGCGCGCCCTGTTCACCCCGCCATTTCGGCCACCCTCGATCTGAATCCGTTGGCATCAATGCCGCGTTGACCCTCTGCGGTCGGCGTATCTGTTGCTGTGGTCCGCTGCGCATCGAAGATGCGCGCGCGATCCGCCCGAGGATTTCACAATGCACCTCCCCATTCGTTCCGTCGTGGCAGTGGCCGCGGCGATCGCGTTGGCCGGCTGTTCCAGCCTGCCCAGTTCGCGCGGCTATGCCGAAACTGGCGCCTTGATCCAGTCGCGCCGTGGCCTGGAACCGGCCTTGCCGCCGGCTACCAGCGTGTCCCCCAGACCAGCCCCCGAGCTGCCGACCGAGCCGCTGTCGGCCGAACAATCGATCGGACTGGCCCTGCTCAACAACCCAGCCATACACGAGGCCTACGCGCGCCTTGGCATCGGTCGCGCCGAGCTCGAGGAAGCGCGGCGCATCGCCAACCCAGGCTTTGGCTATTCCCGGCTCACACCGCAATCAGGCGGCGGCAGGCAGATCACCCGCAGCCTGTCGATGAGCTTTGCCGATCTGCTCCTGCTACCGGCGCGCCGCCGATTTGCCAGCGGAGAACTGGAGCGACTGCAGAAGGAGGTCGCTGCGCAGATCCTCGAGCTCGCTGCCGAGGTGGAAGTCGCCTGGTATGCGGCGGTCAGCGCCGAGCAGATCGCCGCGATGCGCGACGTCGTCGCACGTTCGGCCGAACAGTCAGCCGAGTTGGCCCAGCGCTTTTTCGATGCCGGAAATATCAATCGCCTGCAGTTGGAACAGGAGCACGCCGCTGCAGCGCAGGCGCGTATCGCTGCGGTGCGCGCGGCGGCGGATCAATTGCGCGCGCGCAGCGAGCTGGCCGGATGGATCGGCCTGCCGATGGAGGCAGCGTGGACCACACTGGCGCGCATGCCGGCGCCGCCGGACGGCCAGTTCGACGCGGACGCACTGGTGCCTCTGGCCCTGGAGCAGCGACTGGATCTCGCCGCAGCCGCGCAAGAGGTCGCGCTTCGCGAGGATGCGCTCGGCGTATCACGACGCTGGCGCTGGCTGGGTGCCGTCGAGTTGGGTTACGAACGGGAGAGCGAAACCGATGGCAATGTGCTGCGCGGACCCTCACTTTCGTTCGAATTGCCGCTGTTCAATCAGGGCCAGGGCGCGATCGCGCGCGCGCAGGCGGAATTGCTCGACGCCCGTGCCCATCTGGACGGCTTGCTGCTCGCCGTGCACAACGAGACCCGCCTGGGCGCACAGCGCCTGACCGTGGCGCGCGATATCGCCGAACGCTATCGCAGCCTGCTCCTGCCGCGCCGCGAGGCCATCGTCGCGCGCAGCCAGGAACAGGTGAACTTCATGCTGATGGGTGTCTTCGAACTCATCCTGGCCAGGCAGGAGGAGTACGACGCCTATCAGGAATACCTGGAATCGGTGCGTGACTACTGGACGGCGCGCGCTGAGCTTCGTCGCATCGTCGGTGGTCGCCTGCCCGACGATGAGGCGGCGCTGCCGCCGGTCATCGGCGTCGAGTCGATCCTGCCCGCAAAGGTTGCGCCGGCCATGGACCACTCGATGCATGGCAACAAGCCGAGCGCAGGCGCGACTGCCGAGTCCGATCCGCATGCCGGACATTCAATGGCCAAGCCTGAGTCACCGGCCGAAGTCGCCGACCCTCATGCCGGTCACCGCATGAGCAATCCTGCCGCTGAGTCCGCTGTCCCGAAAGACGCCGCAACGGACGAACCTCCAGCGCGCGATCATCAAAAACATGATGCGCAGACAAAGGATCAGCAAGCACACGATCACGGAGATACCCCATGAAATTTTCTCGTCGCCATCTGTTTGGATGGGCCGGAGCCGGCGCACTCGCACCACTGCTGCTGACTACGCGGCGTGCATTTGGCCAGGATCATCAGGGCCACACCATGCCCGCAGCCACAGAGGAGCCGGATGCGCCGCAGGCCGCGGCCTCGCCGCCGCGAGACACGCGCTACACGCCGGTGCGCACCCTCAATGGCTGGACCCTGCCGCATCGCATGGTCGATGGGGTCAAGGAGTTTCATCTGGTTGCCGAAGAAGTCGAACACGAATTCGCGCCGGGCAGCCGTGCCAAGTGCTGGGGCTACAACGGCACCACGCCCGGTCCCACGCTTGAGGCCGTTGAAGGCGATCGGATCCGAATCTACCTGACCAATCGGTTGCCCGAGCACACCAGCATGCACTGGCACGGCCTCCTGCTGCCGAGTGGAATGGATGGCGTCAGCGGCCTGACACAACCCTCGATCAAGCCAGGTGAGACCTACGCCTACGAATTCACGCTCAAGCAGAATGGCACCCAGATGTACCACCCGCATGCCGACGAGATGGTGCAGATGGCGGTCGGCTTGATGGGCATGTTCGTCATTCATCCCAGGGCCGGCGAACCCGAGCGCATCGATCGCGACTACGTGGTGCTGCTGCACAACTGGGCGCTGCATCCCGGCACCTATCGACCGGATCCCTCAGTGATGCAGAACTTCGATCTGTGGACGATGAACAGCAAGGTGTTCCCCGCGATCGAGCCGATGGTCGCGCGCACGGGCGAGCGTGTCCGTGTCCGCGTCGGCAATCTGTCGATGTGGAACCACCCGATCCATATGCATGGCGTGCAGTTCCTGGTCACCGGCTCGGATGGCGGACGCTGGAAGCAGAGTCTGTGGCGCCCCGAGGTCACCGAGATTGTCGGCGTGGGCCAGACCCGCGACCTGGAATTTGTCGCGGTTCCGGGTGACTGGGCGTTCCACTGCCATATGTCGCACCACACGATGAATGCGATGGGACACGAGATACCGAACACGCTGGGTGTCGATCAATCCGGTGTCGAGGCCGAAATCCGCGCGCTATTGCCCGGCTACATGGCGATGGGCCGGGACGGCATGGCCGAGCACCAGGAGCACACCGATTCGGGCCATATGCAGGGGCCGGAAAACACCCTGCCGATGATGATGGGCCAGGGCCCGTACGGAAACCTCGAGATGGGCGGCATGTTCACCGTGATCAAGGTCCGCGACGATCTCGCCCCTGGTGATTACAGCGATCCGGGCTGGTATGCGAACCCCAAATCCACGCAGGCGCACCGGGTCAGCTCGGATCCCGACTTTGGTGCGCCGATCCGAAGGGGCACTACGAGCGCCTCCGCACCGACACAGAAGGCCATTCCGGTTGATCATTCCAAGATGAAGCACGGTTGAGGGGTTCGGCATGAAACTGATCAAAACGCTGGTCGTGTTGCTCGTTCTCGCCTTCATCGGCGCAGGCGCGTTTATTGGACTCGGCATCTACAACGTGGCTGCCGATGATCCGCATTGGTCGATTACCTATCGCATGATGGAGACGCTGCGCGAGCGTTCGATCAGTACCCGGGCAGCCGACATCAAGGTTCCGCCACTCGACGATGAGGCCCTCATCCGAAGTGGGGCGGGAAATTTCAACTCGATGTGCGTGAGCTGTCACTTGAGTCCTGGTGCTTCGGACACCGAGCTCAGCCTGGGACTGTATCCCGTACCGCCGACATGGTCGGAACTTGGCACCACCGACCCGCGCGAGGCGTTCTGGGTGGTCAAGCACGGCGTCAAGATGAGCGGCATGCCGGCCTGGGGCAAGAGCATGGACGACAAGTACATCTGGGGCATGGTGGCGCTGATGCGGCAATTCCCGAAGATGACGGCAGCACGTTATCAGCAGCTCGTCGCCAGCAGCGGCGGCCACCAGCACGGTGGCGGCGAATCGATGGCGCCAGCTGATTCGACCCTGTCCGCCGTGCATGGTGCCGACCATCACGATCAGGAAGCGCCGCGTTCCTCGTTCGAGCCGGTCGACGATCCGATGGCTGAGGCCGAATTGCCGAGCGGCGAGGGCGCGCCCAAAGCATCGCACGATGATGGCCACGTGCACTGATCGCATTCACAAAAGATTCTTCGAGGTCACTCGACTTCACCACTTGGCTGGGGGATACACATGAAGATCAAGACACTGGCAATTGCACTGACGGTCCTGCTATCGGCCCATGAGGCAATGGCGCATGGCCAGGAAAAACACGAACCTGCCAGCATGCCCAGCGGGCGCGAGACGTCCAAGGCTGAGCTCAGTATTGCGCCCGCGGCCGCTGAGGCCGTCGCCACCGTGGAGCGTTTTTCGGCAGCGCTGAGCGCTGGTGATCTGGGCAAGGCAGGCGATGAGCTCGATGCCACGGTCATCATTCTGGAGAGTGGCGGTGTCGAGCGCAGCCGCGCTGAATATCTGGGTGGCCATGCCAAAAGCGATGCCGCCTTCCTGAAGGCCGCCATGATCACGCTAAAACGGCGTACCGCTCAGAGCAGCGGCGATCTCGCCTGGGTCGCCAGCGAAAGCGAAATCCATGCGATGAAGGGCGCGGAGATGCTGATGATCGACTCGACCGAGACCATGGTGCTACGCAAATCCGGCAAGGCATGGAAGATTGTGCACATCCATTGGTCGTCACGGCGCAGTCCGAAAGCGCCTGCCAATCCAACCGCTGCACTTGCCCAAGGGCACCAGCACGCGCCCCCTTCGTCCGCTGGTGAGTTGTTGGCGTGGATGGATTCCAGCGAACGCCTGGCGATCGAAACCGGACAGGGTTTTGCGATGGCGCGTGCGGCCGAGGCGCACGGTTTGCCGGGACCGAAGCATGTACTCGAACACGCCCAGGCGCTCGGCCTGGATGACAACCAGGTTGAACGCATGAACGCCTTGATGGGCGAAATGCGCGAGGCGGCACTGCGGGAAGGCAGGGCGGTGCTCGATGGTGAGCGTGCCCTCGATGCGGAATTGTCCAGGCCAATGCCCGACGCTGCCCGAGTCGCCGATTTGTCGGAGGCCGTCGGTCGGGCCCGCGGTCGGCTGCGCAATGTGCATCTGAGCACGCATCTTGTCGCTGCGCCGATGCTCACGCCGGCGCAGCGGGCGCAATACGTTCAGCTGCGCGCCCAGCCAGGGGCTTGACTCTGGACCCGGGTCCAGACTGCACACTGGGCGCCACAGGAGATCGGGTATGGCAACGTTCGGGATAGGTCAAATTGCGAAGCGCGCGGAAGTGTCCATCGACACCGTGCGCTACTACGAACGCAATGGCCTGCTGCCAGCGTCGGCACGGCTGGCATCGGGTTATCGGCGCTATGGCGAGATCGAGCTGATGCGGCTGCGCTTCATTCGCCGCGCCAAGCTGCTCGGCTTTACCCTCGACGAGATCCGCGGATTGCTGACCCTCAGCGATGAGCACGATGTCGGCGAGGTCAAGGCCCAGGCACAGATCAAGCTCGCCGATATCGAGCGGCGCATGGCCGAGCTCGAGCGCGTCCGCAAGGGCCTGCATACCTTGATCAGCGCATGTCCAGGTCATGGTCGCGCCGAAGCCTGTCCGATCCTCAACGCACTCACGCAGGATGAAACCCAATGAATACTTCACACGCGCAGGGCAAGCACGCCTGTAGTCATACCCCCGATCCCGTCCGGACGGAAGCAGAGAAGTCCGGCGGACAATGTCATGCCGCAAACACAGCCGATCCGGCTTCAACGCCGCCACACGGTACACCGGGCCTCGTCGAGCCTGGACATGGCCAGCACGGCGCCGCGTCGCAGGAATCATCACCTGCAACCGCAGCCGGTGACATCGATCCAGTCTGCGGCATGACGGTCGCGCCCGACGCGCCACATCATGCGCTGCATGAGGGTCATGACTATCGCTTCTGCTCGGCAGGTTGCCGCAGCAAGTTCATCGCCGATCCCGCGCGCTATCTGCAGCCCAAAGACGCTACACCGCCGGCCGCTGCGGTTCCGGGCGCGCAGTACACCTGTCCGATGCATCCGGAGATCGTGCGCGATGTGCCCGGCCCCTGCCCGATCTGCGGCATGGCGCTGGAGCCGATGATGCCGAGCCTGGACGAGGCCGAGAATCCCGAGTTGATCGATTTCCGCCGACGCTTCTGGTTGACGCTGCCGTTGTCGGTCGTGGTGCTGTTGATTTCGATGTTCGGTCATCAGCTTGACCTGTTTTCCGCTGGTACACGCACCTGGATCGAATTGACGCTGTCGGCGCCGGTGGTGCTGTGGGCAGGCTGGCCGTTTTTCGAGCGCTGGGCGCAATCGATCGCCAACCGTGGTCCGAACATGTGGACCCTGATTGGAACCGGTGTCGGTGCCGCGTTTGGCTATAGTCTGGTCGCCACGCTCGCGCCAGGATTGTTCCCCGATTCATTCCGCGAACATGGCCGCGTCGGCGTCTACTTCGAGGCCGCAGCGATCATCGTATCGCTGACTCTGCTCGGCCAGCTGCTTGAATTGAAAGCGCGATCAAGTACATCAGCAGCGATTCGCGCACTGCTTGGGCTGGCGCCGAAGACCGCGCGCAGGCTGGCCGACGATGGCAGCGAGGAAGATATTCCGCTGACCCATGTGCATGTCGGTGATCGTCTGCGCGTGCGTCCGGGTGAAAAAGTGCCCGTTGATGGCGAGGTGATCGAAGGTCGCTCCAGTGTCGATGAATCGATGCTCACCGGCGAAGCGATGCCGGTTGAAAAAACGCCCGGTGACAAACTCATCGGCGCGACCATCAACGCCAGTGGCAGCCTGGTCATGCGCGCCGACCGGATTGGCTCGGACACCGTGCTCGCCCAGATCGTGCAACTGGTGGCCCAGGCCCAGCGCTCACGCGCGCCCATGCAACGGATGGCCGACAAGGTCAGTTTCTGGTTCGTGCTCGCGGTACTGGCAAGCTCGCTGGCGACCTTCCTGGTCTGGGGATTTTTCGGTCCCGATCCCGCATGGACCTATGCCGTGGTGAATGCCGTCGCGGTGTTGATCATCGCCTGTCCCTGTGCACTGGGTCTGGCTACACCGATGTCGATCATGGTGGCAACCGGTCGCGCGGCGCAGGCAGGTGTGCTGTTCCGCGACGCCGAGGCCATCGAGCGCCTGCGTACGATCGACACCTTGATTGTCGACAAGACCGGAACCCTCACCGAGGGCCGGCCCTCATTCCGCGAGGTGGTCGCCGGCGGAGATGTCAGTGCCGACGAGGTGCTGCGTCTGGCTGCAAGTCTGGATCAGGGCAGCGAGCATCCGCTCGCCGAGGCCATCGTCAGTGAGGCACGGCGCCGTGAATTGGCGTTGCAGCCGGCCGTCGAATTCGAATCGGCGACCGGCATCGGCGTGCGCGGTCGGGTTGGCACGCAGCGGCTGGCACTCGGCAACACCGCGCTGATGGAACAGATAGGTGCCGACGTATCAGCGCTGCAGGATGATGCTGAGCGTTTGCGCCGCGAAGGGGCCAGCGCGATGTTTCTTGCCGTCGACGAGCGCGCCGTCGGTCTGATCGCTGTCGCCGATTCGATCAAGGAAAGCACACCCGAGGCGATCGCCGCGCTGCGTGCCGCCGGCATCCGGGTGGTGATGGCGACCGGCGATGGCAAGACCACGGCCGCGGCCGTCGCCAAGCAACTCGGCATCGAGGAGTTCTACGGCGAGGTTCGACCACAGGAAAAGTCTGACCTGGTCGCACGGCTCAAGGCGGAAGGCCGGCGTGTCGCAATGGCTGGCGATGGGATCAACGATGCACCGGCCTTGGCAGCGGCCGATGTCGGCATCGCGATGGGCACCGGTACCGATGTCGCGATGTCGAGCGCCCAGATCACCCTGGTCAAGGGCGATCTGCGCGGCATCCTGCGCGCCCGCGAGATATCCACGGCAACCGTCGCCAACATGAAGCAGAACCTCACATTCGCTTTCGCCTACAACGCGCTGGGGGTTCCGATCGCAGCGGGTGTGCTGTATCCGGTCTTTGGTCTGCTGCTCAGCCCGATGATCGCCGCGTTGGCCATGAGTCTGTCGTCGGTTTCGGTGGTTGCCAATGCACTGCGACTTCGGGGTTCTGCTTCGCCGTCGAGCGCCAAATAGTCGGCACAACCGTGCCGTCAATCGTGTGGCCGGTCCGTCAACGTGCATGGGCACGCTGCGTCGCTTTCAATCTATGAACTAAACAAGCGAGGTATTCGATGAAACACGCAAGGCATGATGCAAACGCAGCCACTTCATCGCCGGACAAATCCGCAGAACACGCGGGCGAGGGGAGTGGTCACTACGGTCGCTTCATCATCATGATCGTGCTGTCGTACCTGGCGATGTACGGCCTGATGTACGCGATGGTCGACACCTTCGCCAATGTCCGGTCGAATCTCAACCAGGTCTACATGGCCGGTCTGATGACCGCGCCGATGGTGATGCTTGAACTTGGGCTCATGGCCAGGATGTATCCCGACAGGCGACTGAACCTGATCCTCTGGGTGGTCGCCGCGATCGCATTGGCGACCTGCTGGATTGGCATCAGGCAGCAGGTTCTGATCGGTGACCGTCAATTTCTGCGCTCGATGATTCCGCATCATGCCGGTGCGATTCTGATGTGCAACGAGGCACCGCTGCGCGATGCGAGAGTGCAGGCGCTCTGCCGTAGCATCGAGGAATCGCAGAAAGCCGAAATTGCCCAGATGAAAGTCCTGCTCGACGATCCGGCGATTGACTGAATGCGACGCAGGTTCCGGTTGAACCCTGTCGCGGTATCGACGATCCCGGCGGGTTCGCCGAACGGCATTGATCCAGGTATTCGGGCTGCGGTCGATGGCCTTCGATCGCGGCCGCGGCGCACAGAAGATCCGCGACGGCGACTGCTCATTTCCTTTATCGGCAAATTACGCGAGCATGCACAATGGCGCGATGACGCGATCCGCGGCGATCGGCTCCAGCAATTCACTACCGGAAAACCGAACCTATGACTGTGCATCCTCCCCGGCGTTGCTGCGATCCTGCCACGCCATGCCAATGGCTACTGCTGATCTGTCTGACCTTGCTGGCCGCCACGACTGTCTTCGCGCATGGCGTTGCCGGTGACGACCGGGCTTTCATCGAGCAGAATTCTGGCCTGCAGTTGATGCCGTTTGTCTATCTCGGTGCCAAACACATGGTCACCGGCTATGACCATCTGCTGTTCCTGTTTGGCGTCATCTTCTTCCTGTATCGACTGCGCGAGGTCGGCATCTATGTCACCCTGTTTGCGTTCGGGCACAGCGTCACCCTGCTCTATGGCGTGCTGAGCGGAACGCACATCAATGCCTACCTGGTCGATGCGGTCATCGGACTGTCGGTGGTCTACAAGGCACTCGACAATCTGGGCGCATTCCAGCGCTTTCTCGGCGTGCAACCCAACACCAAGGCGGCCGTGCTGATCTTCGGGTTCTTCCACGGCTTCGGTCTGGCTACCAAATTGCAGGAATTCACCCTCGCACCGGATGGCCTGGTCGCCAACATCATCGCCTTCAACGTCGGCGTCGAACTCGGCCAGTTCGTTGCACTCGGCGGCATCCTGATCGCGATCAGCTACTGGCGGCGGACCGACGCGTTCCGTCGGCAGGCATTCACCGCAAACGCCCTGCTCATGACCGCCGGCTTTGTGCTGATCGGCTACCAACTCACCGGCTACTTCGTTTCCTGAGACCAAGCTCATGACATCATCGACCCTTCTGCACCCCCTGCCGACACGATCACAGCTGATCAAGGCAACCCTGATCGCCCTCGTCATCGCCGGCCTGATCCTGCTCACCCTGGTATTGCCCGCAGAGTATGGAATCGATCCGACCGGCATCGGCAAGAGACTCGGCGTTTATGCAATGAGCTCGGCGGAGACATCGACGACGGAGACGACGGTCGGCGAAACTTCGCCGGCTGCCGCGGCCGTGATCGCCGTGCCCGCGCCGACGGCGGGCGGCGAGGGTGCACTGCACAATCAGTACGTGACGCAAATCCTGACGCCATTTCGCAGCGAAGCGATGAGCGTTACCTTGGCGCCCAACAAGGGCGCGGAAATCAAGGCGCGCATGCACAAGGGCGAGCAGTTTGCATTCAATTGGACTACCGATCGCGGCGAACTCGAGTTCGACATGCATGGCGAAGTGATAGACGCCGCCAAGGACGAATTCACCAGCTATTGGCTGGCCGATGCGCCGAGCGCTGCGGGAATCTTCACCGCACCGTTCGACGGCGTGCATGGCTGGTACTGGCAGAACAATGGCAGCGAACCGATTACCGTGACGGTCACCGTGAGTGGCTTCTACCGCGAATTGTTCCGGCCCTGACTCGATCGTCGCTGCGCTGCCAGCGCGCCGACGAGTACCGCGCCTTGAACCACTCGACGAACCCCGCTTGAGATGCCCGATGAGAATTCGTTTGATCCTCATAGCACTGTTGTCCATGCTCGCCCTGTCTGTGCTTGCGCACAGTCCGAGCGCACCTCGTCGCGCGCAGCCGGCGCCGGAATCCTGCGTCCCCTTCGAAGGCAAAGACATCAAGACGATCGACTTGAAGGACCCGCAGGTCAAGATCGAATACGACAAGTGCGAAGCGGACCGAAAGTTGCAGAAGGAAGCCGCTGACAAGGCGAATCCTCACGACTACTGATCGGTAGAACGTCTGCATGGTCTACGGCTGCCAGCCGGGCCGCGCGCAGAAATTGCGCGCGGCTCTGGCTTCGGAGGCATCGTAGCCAAAGCGGAAGCCTGGAGTTTGTCGGTCGTGCCCGGACCTGTCACATGCCGTGCAATTGCCGCATGAACCCTGCGGGGTCCATGTTGCGGATCAGCAGATGGGCCGCAATCAGAACCAGGATGACTGCCACGGTAGCTATCGCCAGTTTCTTTTTCATGAATGATCCTCGCTCAGGTGATGGCAAGCGTTTGTCGAACAGTGAGCTGCGCGGCGCGCCGAGCCGGAAGCAAGCTTGCGAGCGCTGATGCGATCAGTACGAGGCCGAACCACAGTCCGGCAGCGCTGGGCGACAACACCAGCGTCAGTGGTTGACTGGAGATCGAGGCCAGCACAGATCCGACCGCAGCCGAAATCGGAATGGACAGCGGTACCGCGATCAGCCAGCTCAGCACGCCGGCGATCAGTCCTTCGCCGAGCACGCTCTTGAGCACATCGGAGCGACGGGCTCCGATCGCCCGCATGATGCCGAGTTCGCGGGTGCGTTCCATGACACTGGTACTGAGCATCGATGCCAGTCCCAGTGTCCCGACCACGGCCATCATCACCGCGATGAATGCCAAGGCGAACACCAGGATATAGATGTGGCCTGCCTGGGCGGCACCGACCCGTTGCCTGGTCATGATGGTCTTGACGCTGATCCGTTCGCGTTCCAGCGCTGCGACGACTGACTGGGCAACCCCGTTGCCTGCTGTCTCGCCAAACCGGATGCGTATCGCGTTGGCCGTGTCAGAGCCGCCGCTTGCACGGTCAAAGGTCGCCGCAGAGAGATAGCCTGCCGATGGCGTCAGCAACTCGCGCGCGATGCCCACGACCTGCAGGCGCAAGGCAAGATCATTGACCTTCAGCGAAATCCACTGCCCAGGTCGCACATCCGGGAACATCGAGGTATGCGCCAGTTGATTCAATACGACGGCCGCGTCGTCGTCGGCACTAAGCCAGCGTCCATCGAGCATGTGGGGATCGACCATGCGCGTATCTGGCGGCGCTGACCGCAGCGAGAACCCGCCATGTCCGCCGTCGGGATAGTTGCCCACGATGTCAACGTCGCTGCCCCGGTCGATCGCCGCCGAGGTGATGTTCCATATCTCGGTATCGGCCACGCCGGCGGTGGCCGCGACCAGATCGATCACTTTCTGATGCGGTGCCGGGTTCTGCAGACGAAGCTCAAGATCGTAGTTCTGGTACGCAACCGCCTCAGCGACCAAGTCCGCCCAGGCCGATTTCAGATTCACGCTCGCAATGAACATTGCGCCGGCCGTTGCCAGCAAGCCCAGCGTCATCAATAAGCGGGCACGGCGTCGAAACGTATTGCGCAGGGCCAGGGTGAGGCTCGGGTCGGAAAGACCCAGTCGGCTGATGAAGCGCTCCATCGGACCGAATCCGATGCCGTTCCTGGTGACTCCGTGATCGTCGATCGCCTCACGGACGGAGCGTCGCGATGCGCTCAGAATCGGAATCGAGGTGGTCGCAATGGGCGTGAGCAGACCAAGGCCGACCACGCCCATCGGCAGCCATCCTGGCACCGCGTAACTGGCGATCTCCAGGTTGAGCAATTCGGCGACCAGGCCGACGAAACCACGCCCCGCCAATACCCCAAGGGGCAACGCGACCACGAGACTGAGCACGGCAATCGCGCCGACCAGACACAGGTAGAGGACGGCAATCTGCCGGGAGCGCGCCCCAATCGCTTTCATGATCGCAATCTGACGCCCCTGCTGCGCAAGCAGACCGCCGATGATGGTCGCGCTCAAGATTGCCCCGAGCAGCAGCGCGAGCAGGCTGAACATCTGCAGCATGCGCACCACGGCATTCAATTGGCCCTGGTGTGGATGCCGAAGTGGCGGCGGTATGCGAATTTCGTGGACGTCGTGGCCGTTTTGCTGAAGCCAATCGGCGACCAGACGTGCTGTCGCCTGGATCTGTGCGGCGTCGCTGCTTCCCTCTTTGACCACGATCTTGAGCAGATCGAGTGCGCTGGCTTCGCCGAGTTCGGTCAGCGTTGCCGGGGTGACGTAGCCGTATATGGTTTGCTCCTGCCACGCCGGTGCCAGTCCCGCATCATGTACCACGCCAGCGATATGCAGGGTTCGTTGGCCTCCGGCCTTGGTTTGCACTGTCATGCGGTCACCCACCGCGTGGTCGGTGAGCGGCATTGCGCTGCGTTCGACCAACATCGAGCCGGTGGGTGGCGGCCACGCTCCGGACTCCGGCCGGAAGGCATTGATCCGCAGCAGGTCGAAGTCCGCAACGACAAACAGCATCAGCGGCATCCACTCGTTGGGTCCTACCTGGATCCGCGCTGACAACGCGCCGCTCGCTTCGGCATCGGCAATGTTGGGGAGCGCGCGCACCTGTTCAATCAGCGTGGAGTCGACACCGTCCACATGCAACTGAGCAGAGGCGGGGTTGGTGGCGATGTAATTGCGTGGTACCTCGCGGATCAGGATCGCGTAGGCAGTGAAAATGGCCGCAACCACGGTAAGACTTGCTGCCAGGGCGGCACTCATCATCAGAAATCGGCCTTGGGCTGAGCGCAGATCAGTCCATACCTTGCGCCAGCGCGGACGCATCAGAGCGCTCCCGAGTCTGTTGCCACCCGCCCGTCACTCAGGGTGATGGTGCGGGTAAAGAACCGGCTCAGGTCGCGCTCATGGGTCACCGCCAGTACGGTCTTCCCATCGGCAGCCAGCGAGGCCAGGAAGCTCATCACGTCGTCCGAGGTTTTCGAATCCAGATTGCCGGTCGGCTCGTCCGCGACGACGATCGGAGGGTCGTTGGCCAAAGCACGCGCGATGGCGGCTCGCTGCTGCTGGCCGCCCGAAAGATCAGTCGGCAGCTTGTCCGCCTGGTCGGCAATGCCAAGGCGGTCGAGCAGGCCGATCGCCCTCTTGCGCCGTTGTCCGGCCGGGTACGTTCGGCAGAAATCCATCGGCAAGGCGACATTCTCCGCAATACTCAGGGTTGGCAGCAATTGAAAAAACTGGAACACGATGCCGATGCTGCGGCCACGCCAGTGCGCCAGTGCTTCCTGCGACAGTTCATGGATACCGCGTCCGTCGACGTGCAGGGTGCCCGCCGACGGTGTATCGATACCGGTAAGCAGATTGATCAACGTCGTCTTGCCGCTGCCGGACTTGCCGACGACGGCAACGCACTCTCCGCGGCGAATATCGAGATGGACGTCTTTCAGAGCGGAAAATGGCCCATGGGCGGACGAATAGTCCTTGCTGACCTTGCGCAATTGAATCAATGCGGGTGCTGCGGGGTTGCTGTCTGTGTTCATCGCTGTGGTTGCCGTTCTCAATGCTCGTGTTTTCGAACATACTGTTCGGCAACGCGAAGTCGAAGAACACCAAGGCAGCATTTGTTCGATTCCGAACATTTCTCTGCGGATTGTCCAGGAACACCGATGTCCGAACTTAAATCCGATCGCCGCATACAGAGAACGCGCGAACTGTTGCTCGATGCGCTGGTGCAGCTGCTGATGGAGCGTGGCTATGAAAAGCTCACGATTCAGAATCTTCTGGATCGGGCCAAGGTCGGCAGGTCAACCTTCTATGCGCATTTCCAAAGCAAGGACGAGCTGCTCGCCTGCAGCATCGAACGACTGCGCGGACACCTGGTTTCGGAGTGGCGCAATGAAGCGCAAACCAACGCCGCGAAGACACAGCGACTCGCCTTTGCGCTGCCGTTCTTCCGCCATCTCGATAGTCATCGCCGCATCTACCACACGACGATTGGCCGTGAACATGAGCGCTCCATCGAGCTGCATATGCGGCGTATGCTACGGGAATTGGTGGGCGAGGATATGCGGCAGCAGCGGGTACGTGCGAGCGTTGAGGTCATGGATTTGGCAAACCGCTACGTTGTTGGCACCTTGTGGTCGCTCGTTGTGTGGTGGATGGACGGCAGCAAGTCGTTGACAGCCGAAGCAGTCAACCAGATCTTCCAGCGCCTGACCTTCCCTGGCCTGGACGCCATTCTCGGAGAGGAATCGTGATCAGGCGCGCCTTTGCCGGATGGCCTGTTGGCCGGTGCACGCTATTGCCCTGGTTTGGCCGAAGCTTCCGTAAGAATCGCTGCCTCCAGCGCAGTCAGGATTTGCCATGACGAAGGACAACGCACGACTTCACGTTGGCATCGGCTATGCGTTGATTGCTGCTGGCCTGTTCGGCGCCAGCACACCGTTCGCCAAGGGCTTGCTGGGCGAAATGCCGCCGCTGCTGCTCGCTGGCTTGCTCTATGCCGGATCGGGTCTGGGACTGAGCCTATGGCTGTTGGCCAGGCGCATGCTCGGTCGAACCAGTGCTGATGCGGCGCTCGCACGCAGGGACATCCCGTGGCTGGCTGGAGCCGTAGTGTTTGGCGGCGTACTGGGTCCGGCGCTGTTGATGTTCGGACTGATGTCGACCGCGGCGGCCGATGCTTCGCTGTTGCTCAATCTGGAAAGCGTCCTCACCGCGATGATCGCCTGGCTCGTGTTTCGCGAAAACGTCGATCGACGCATTCTGTTCGGTATGGCAGTGATCGTGCTGGGCGGCGTGCTGCTGGCGTGGGATCCGCAGGCAGCAGGCGGCCTGTCGTGGGGCGCACTGGCTATCGCCGGTGCCTGCCTGTGCTGGGCGATCGATAACAATCTGACCCGTGTCGTATCCAGCGGCGATCCAGTGCAGATCGCTGCGATCAAAGGCGGTGTGGCGGGCACGATCAATGTCAGTCTGGCGCTGCTGTTGGGTGCGTCCCTGCCTGCCTGGCTGCCAATGCTCGGCGCCGCAACCATCGGCTTGTTTGGCTATGGCGTCAGCCTGGTGATGTTCGTCCTGGCGCTGCGCCATCTCGGTACGGCACGCACGGGCGCCTACTTCTCGACCGCTCCCTTCGTCGGCGCATCGCTCGCGCTGCTGTTCCTTGGAGAGTCGCCGACCACACTATTCTGGATCGCTGGCGGTTTGATGGCGCTCGGCGTCTGGCTGCACGTCAGCGAGCGCCATGCGCACGAGCATACGCACGAGGAATTGGAACACGATCACGGCCATCGCCATGATGAGCACCACCAGCATGACCACGAGTTCGATTGGGATGGCGCCGAACCGCACAGCCACCCTCATCGCCACCAGCCGATCACGCATTCGCACCCGCACTATCCCGACATCCATCATCGGCACCGGCATTGAGAAAGGCCGGACTCGGATCGGTGTGCCTGCAGTTGGAGTGCATGGCGTATTGGAAGGTTCTGGTCCCGCCGAAGATTGATGCGCTTCGCGGTGCTCAGCACATCCTATGAAGTTCACTGCTGTCCGGTGCTCTCAAAGCTGCTACGAAACAGGGCGCCCGGTACTTCGACCAACTGGCGTTCAACGGCACCGGCGTCGCAGAGCACGCTACCGTTACCATCACCATCGATCGGTGACGGCAGTTCGCGCGCATCTCGCCAAAAGCAGTCCATTCCGCCGCGATCAATGGCCGCGCTGCCTGGTTGCGGCAAGAAGGTATCGATGCGACCGCCATTGTGGGCGAGCGCAGCCAGGCCGAATCCGGCAAACGTGGAGGATATCGCGTCGCTGGGCGCATTCATGCCGCAGCCGAGGGCGCCAATATTGCTACCGAGGCTGGTAATGCTGGTTGTGGTGGATGTCGAACAGGTATTGCCCGCCGCAGCCCAGATCAGCGAGCGTTCAACCTCCAGCAGTTGGCTGCCCGACACATGCAGGGTGCTGCCAGTGCCACTGGCGGTGCCGCCCATCAGGGTGCAGTTCTCGATCAGGGCCGCGATGCCGTTGCTCGACAAAAAAGCGAAGTCGCCGCCGTTACCTTCGGTGGCCGAGTTGTTGGACGTGGTGACATAGAGCAGATGGGGATTTCTGCCGATCAGGGCGGACACGGCCAATGAGGAAATGGCGCCGCCCTCGGTGCGCGCAGTGTTGTCATTGAGTGTGACCCGTTCCAGGCTCAGCTCGCCGCCATCGCTTCGGATCGCCCCCCCGGCACGCGCGCTATTGCCGCTGAATGCGCTGTCTTCGATATAAGCCGAGCCTTTGGTGAAGAGGGCACCGCCGTCGCGCACCGCGGCGTTGTTGCGCAGGACTGAGTATTCCGCGTCGGCGAAACTGACGTCCGCGCGCAGGTAGATCGCGCCGCCGTCTTCGCCGCTGGTGTTGCCATCGAAGCTCGACTCCGAGAAATATAATTCTGCGTTGCCTTTGAAGATGGCTCCGCCCAGGCGGGCGCTATTACCGAGAAATCGGCTTCTGACAATGTTCACTTGCTGCTCGTAGCTCTGGATCGCACCGCCCTCACCGCCGCTGGCATTGTTGTTGCTGAACGTGCTGTCGAACACCGTGACCGTTGCCCTGGTCGCGATGGCACCACCGTTGGCGGCGAGATTGCCCAGAAAGCGCGAATTGTCGATATTGAGGGTCACGTTGGCGAAGGTGGCGATGGCGCCGCCAGAAACCGAAGCAAGCGAGTTGCTGATGGTGACGTTGTTCAGATCAAGGCGGGTGTTCGCATTGACCAGCACCGCGCCACCGAAGGGCTCGGCCCCGCTGGCGCCGCGGTCAAGCGTGATGTTCTGCAGAGTGATCTGAGTCTGCCCCTTCGGACCATCCTGGTTGATCACATAGAAGCGCGTCTGATCCTGCGCATTGAGCGTGATCCTGCCGCCCCCATCGATCACCACAAAGTTCTGCAGAATGTGTGCCGTACTCACCGGAATCGTGTGGGGATTTTCCCCGCAATTGAACGTCAGCACGCCACCCTGATTATCATTGACCACCAGCGACAGTGCGGCATTGTAGGTACTGGTGGTGCAACTGGCTGGCGTACCGGTCCCGACCACAGCGCTCTCGGCGTAGGCGTTCAGCGGCAGACTGGCGAACCGGGCCAGTGCAAGCAATCGATTCATTGCGATCTCCATGATTTACGGGCAATAGCCGGGTGCGAGTGGTCCGAGCGTGTCTTCAAAATCGGCATGGAAGATCGGATCGCCGAGCATTGGCGAAAACTCGCTGGTGTTGCCGTCGGCATCGACCGCGGTGGCGACCAGGGGCAGCACGTTGGCCGAGTCGGGCGCGGTCAAGACAAATGTCTGGATGCTCTGCGCCTGCGCGGCGCTGACCGTATCGCTGGCAAGCAGCTGCCTGGAACCACCGCCACAATCGGCGCGATAGAAATTCACCGTGATCGGATAGCTGGCGTTCGCAATCGCGGTGTCGACCCGATACTCCAGCGTTACGCTGCTGCCGCCCCCGGGAATGAATCCCTCTGGCAGGACGAGCTCCGGGCTGTTCTGCAGTCGGTTGCTGCCCTCATCGGCATCATCGGTATCGTTGGCGGTGCTGCCAAGCAGATTGCCCTCGGCATTATCGAAGGCCAGCCCTTGATTGCCACGGTAATGGTTAAGCGTGGTCTGCTGGCCGTTGCAGCCGAGAACAGCAACGCCGGCGCGCCCGCTGTAAGCAATCAGGTTGGCCTCACCCTCGCCGCTGCCGCCGAAACCAAGGGCGCAGCCCGACCCCGAAAATTCAATCGTCGAGCCGGCGGCCTGAAGATCATTGCCGAGTCTGCGCCTGCCCGATACATCGCTGCCAAAATAGTTTCCAAGCACCTGTGTACCGGCAAAGATGCCCGGCGTATTGGCGCGGAACAACAGCACCTGTGCGGTGTGACCGGAGAACACATTGCGCGCCTCCGGGCTGGTGCCGCCAATCAGGGCATTGCCAAGGCGAAACGCGAGCAGACCAAAGCTGTTTCCGATCACCGCATCGCCGGCAGCATTGGTGCCGACCAGATTGCCCTGAATTCTCGGTGCCGGCAGGGCGTTGCCGTTGGTGTTCATCGCGAAGTTGAGGCCGCTGATCAGATTGCGTTCGGCCGGCTGGGTACCGCCGATGACGTATTCGCCACTGCCCGCCAACGCGATGCCGTTCGATTGCGGCTGGGTACCGCTGATCAGGACCGCGCTGCTGCCAGTGACATCCGTCCCCAGATAACAACCTTCGATGCGGTGCGCGCCGGCACCGCGCAGAAATACCTGGGCTTCGCGGTATCCGTTTATCACCAGGCCGCGCAATACGCTTGCGCTGTCGCTGTCGAGTTGGAATGCGTAGTTGGCGTTGCCGTTCGGATTGGCGCCTCTGACTTCGATTTTCAGGATTCCGTTGAGCCCGCCCTCAGCCGGTGTCTGCGTATTTGCCATGGCACCGGGCTGGGTGTAGCCATCGATCACTACCGACGGGCCCGTGGCAGGTAGCAGGGGCCCGTCGGGCACACTGATTCGCCAATGCTCGGTCGCCGACTGGAAGCCGGCATCGCTGACCGGAATATCAAAGGCGATCAGATCCGGCGCGGGTGTGGCATTGGCGGCAATAAGTGCAGCGCGTAGGCTGCAGGCGCCGCCCGTGCAATTGTCGCTGAGCAGGTCACTGGTGGTATTGACCGTGATGGTGAGCGCCTCGGTCGCGCGTATGCCGAGCAGGTTCAACAAGATCAGGATGAGGATAAAGCGACGCATGATTCACTCCGTGTATTGAAATACGCCGTCGCGAATCTGCAACTGGCGCGCGGTGTTGGTCTCGATCGAACCCGAAAAAGTGGCGCGGATCCGTGTCGGGTTGGTCTCTGCCCGCTCGATCACCACGGTCAGGTCAAAGGGCATCATGTTTCCGGCAAGGAATTCCTCGTGACTGAGGTTGCCGATCTGGGCGACGCTGCCGACGGCATTGCCCGAGCGCAACGGATAGGTGCCAGGACCGGTGATGCCATAGAGGTTGATGTTGAAAGTTTTCTCGTTTGCGTCTTTCGGCCCTTGCGTGCCGCTGATCATCAGCGCCTGGTGGTAGCCAGGCGGATGGAAGGCACCGAATACTTCGGTCTCGAAGCGCCATTCAACGCCGTCGATCGACATGCTGAGTTGATCGCCGCTGGCCGCGGCTGCCTGCGCCTGACTGACCGGTATGGGCCTGTATTGCCCAACCTCCGATAGCTCGTCCGAAGGCTGGCAGGCACACATGAGGAGCGAAAATATCGCCAGCCAAATTGTGCCGATCGTGGGATGGCATAATGACCTCTGGCGTATTGTGTTCATGCTCAGAACGCCAGCGGTGCGGTGAGCCCCTGGGCCGTGCCCAGGGGCCAGCCGTTGCTCGTGCCAAAGGGCCCCAGTGTCACCTGGGCAGCGTCGCTGCTCTGGATGACATACCAGCGTTGATCGCTGCGCCGATAGACCGCAAGGTCATTTTGCCCATCCCCGTCGACATCAATGGATACCGGGAGGTCGACGCTGGCCAGACCCCAGTCCACTGGTTCGGAGTCGGGGAAGCGGAACCACTGCCAGCGATCGATCATCAGGTTCTTGCGCACCACCATCATGCCGAGGCGATTGCCCGACGTGCTGGTGCTCCAGCGTCCGAGTACCAGCTCATCGCCGAATATTCCCCACGAAGGCCCATCAAAGAAAGTGCCGGGCGTGTCCGGGGTGAATGGAACGATCTGCAGCATGCGCATCTGCGGCTCACTGCTGCTCTGCCGGGCGTAGATGAAAATCTCGTCGCGGCCGTCGAGGTCGGCATCCTGGCCGGCGCCAAAGCCGATGCTGCCGGAGCTGAAGTTGGTGGGCGAGAGCACGCGCGGGTCGATAATCTGGTCCAGCAATTGTCCGGATCTTGAAAACAGGATCCGTGAAGTCCACGCCCCGTTGGCCAGAAATGCCATTGCCAGATCGGTTATGCCATCACCGTCGTAGTCACCAGGAATGACAAAATGCTCGGTGGTATCCCAATCACCCGGCAATTCCAGAAAGCGCGCGCCGGCGCCCGTGGTGAAGTTCAAGGTGCCCGTGGCTTCGTCCCAGTAGCCGAAATTCATCCGCGAGCGACCGCCGAATCGTCCCGCGTACACCGGCGTCCGGTTCGTGCCCAAGCTCACTGGGCCAAAACTCTGCGCTGGTGAAAGCTGGAGTGCCGACCAGTTCATCTGTGGCAGCGCGTCCGCGCTGAAGTCCAGAATAGCCAGCGGACTGTGACTGGCCTCGACGCCCCCGTTGAAAGTCAGATCGAATGCCGGCCGACGGCAGGGAGTGAGCGCTTCCACGGACTCCTCAAAGCCACTCGCGTGTAGCTCATCAGGCTCGGCGGTGTCGATCACCAGCGTGGCTTCGGAGATGCTGCCACTGCCACCACCAGTCACCTCCGGCGTCCGTGTGATGCTGAGTGTCAGTAGGCCGTTGCGATTGCGATCAAATTCCAGAAATCGGCCAATCATGTTCAGGCATTGGCCTTCGACGCCGGTTTGGTAGGCCCTGGACGCAACATTGGGCACCGCAGCGGAACCCGTGCGCAGCTGCTCCATCGTGGTCAGTGCGCGATCGTCGAGTACGTATACGCCGGAAAATTGCGCGCCGGTGTCCATGCCATGGGGAAACAGCGGCAGCTCGACCGCGCCCGGCACATCCACCAGGCGCATCGCCAGCTCGTGGGCGGCGCTGTAGTTCAAGCGCAAGCGCAGATGCGCGGCTCGAATTTCGCTGTCGACGCCCTGGATCTCGAACTGCAGGTCGCGACCGCCATCGGTGAGCGGGCCGACATTGCTGGCGCTGAAGCCAAAGGTGGCGGCGAATAGGCCCGTTGGCAGCAGGGCGACGCTGGCAGCGAACAATTTCAGGTTCATGGGCGGGCTTGGTCTGCGCTGAACGACGGTCACCATTAGCGCGCATCCGAGTGCGCCGCCGCCATGACACGGATATGTCAGCCGAGCGCCAGGGCAGCGACCGCCGGCCGTTCTGCGGGCTCTGGCCCAGGCCCCGCTCAGGCATACTGATAGACGATGCGCCGCTCAATTCCTGCCGCCCTGCTGTGCCTGTTCGCGTTCGTCGCATCGGCGTCGACCCCGTACGTGCGCAGCTTTGACAGCGTGCCTGGATTCAATACGGCCGAGGTTCGCGCGATCGCCCAGGACGCCCGTGGCTTCATGTGGTTCGCCGGCGAGCAGGGACTGATTCGATTCGACGGTCAACAGGCCAGGCGCTTTGCGCCCAGCGAGCGCCCCTGCCGTGCACTTTCGGTCAGTGTTGACGACTTCGGTGCGTTTGCACACGACGAATGCGGACAGCTCTTTTCCGTGGACTCGCATGAACAGACGCGGCTGCTGCTCCCGGCGCAAGTCAGTCGCGTACGCGCCGCCGCAAGCGTTGGCGCCGATCGCTATGCCGTCGTCGACAACCAGCTGGTCAGCCTGCGCGGCGACACATTGAAGCCGCTCGGGCTAACCGTGGTGCCAGAACCTTTTGGCTTTCCGCGTCTGCTCGCTGTTGGCTGCGGCGTAGTGCTGAGTACTTCGGCGACAAGCTGGCTGATCCGCAACGATCAGCCCGATACGGCGCCGACTCCGTTGCGCAGCGAGGGCGGCGCAGAAATCGGCGATGTGGTGGCCGCAGCCGGCTGCGATGCCAACCCACTGGCATTGCTCACGCGTTTTCCCGGTGTGCTGTATCGCGCCGAATCGGGCAAGCCGGCACGCCTTCGTGAGTTGCACAGCGAGCGCAATCGCGGCATTGGCCTGGCCTACCGCGGCGCGCGACTGTGGGCCAGCTATGACATCCATCTGCTCGGTTTCGATGGCGATGACTTGAACCAGACCTTTGCGCAGAGTCGCGACTTGCCGAGCGGCGGCCCACTGCTGGTCGATGCGGAAGGGTCATTGTGGATTGGCAGCATTGCCCGCGTGCTGCAGCTCCCCGAGCCCGATGCGCGGCACTATGACGCCAGCGCCGGACTGGTTTCGTCACATGCCTATGATGTGGTGGCCGAACCCTGGCGCGGTGCCGATGCGGTACTCGCGTTGACCTGGCAAGGGGCGCACCGCTTGCGTGGTGGTCGAGTCGAAAATCAGCGGCCGATGGATTTGTTTGGGACCGCCTGCACGGGTGCACAACACAGCTGGTACGCCACCGCCACTGCCTGGCAGCTCGACAGCGCGGCGGGATCGATACGATCTTCGAGAACGCCAGGTGATGAGTCAACGATTTTCCAATGCGCTCAGGCCAACGGCAGCGATCTCGCGGCCACGGAAGTGGGTCTGATTACCCATCACGAAGGCCAGGCCGAGCCCATCGTGCTGCGTCGCGCACTACATCCGGAACATCCGCCCGGCATCAGCGCAGTGGCTGTTCACGGCGAAAGGCTATGGCTGGCCCACGGCGACGAGGTTTGCGAGGTTGCGCTGCGGTCGCCGGATCAAGTAGCCGTGTGCCAACGCTGCAGCGGTGCGCGCAGCATCCGTGGCCTGCTCAGTGAGGATGGCAATCTCTATGCGAGCGCGCCGCCGCTCGGCATCGTTCGTATTGACGTCGATGGCTGTCATCCGCAACGAATCGACATCGATTCGCTGGGGCCGGCGCCCAACGGTCTTGCGCAAGCGCGTGATCCGGGCTTCTGGGCATTCAGTAGCCAAGGGCTACTGCGGCTTCGGACCAGCGGTCCGGAGCAGCTGCAGATGCTCGAAACCATCGGCCGTCCACAGGGACTCAGCTCGGCGGCGGCGATCGCGGTACTCGATATCGGCCAGGCCCTTTGGGTGGCCAATATCGAGGGTTACACGCGGATCAGTCGCAGCCAGTTCGACCGGGCCGAGCGGCCATTGCGCCTGACTCCGCTGCGCGCCAGTGCCGATGGTCTGCCGATCGGGAACGGCGAGGTGTTGCCGGCCAGTACACGCGTGGTTGAGCTGAGCTTTGCCGGTTTGAGTTTCAAGGCACCCGAACAGTTGCGCTACCGGCACCGCATCAATGCCTCGGCGTGGTCGCCAGCCAGCGCCAACCCGTCGATCACCCTGACCGGCGTTCAGCGCGGCGCATACCGGATCGAAGTCGCCTTTCAGCGAAGCGCGGGTGGTCTCTGGAGCGCCGCAGAAGTCTTGGAATTCAGCGTGCGCAGTCCCTGGCAATACACGTGGTGGGGCATCGCCCTGATTGCCTTGGCTGTGCTCAGTCTGATTGCCGCGGCGTATGGCGTTCGCCGTCAGCGGCTGGCATTGCTGAGTCGCCAGCGCAGCGAAATTGCTGCCGATCTGCATGATGAGCTCGGTTCCGAACTGGCCAGCGTGCGCGTGCTCAGCAGCTTGCTCGAGCGTGCCGATCTGAGCGATGTGGAACGCAGTGCCTTGATCGCCGACTTGCAGGAGAGCAGTGAGGCGGCGTCCGGCAATCTGCGACGGCTGGTCGCCCATATGAAATCCGGTGCCACGATTGGCCAATTGTTGGCCCAGGTCAAACGCTTGGCCGAGCGCCTCTGCGGCTCGGCGCTGCAGTTGCAGATCGAATTGTCCGAACTCGAAAATTCACGAGCCTTGCCCGCGTCCACCTATCGGCAACTCTATCTCCTGCTCAGCGAAGCTCTGAGCAATGTCACCCGCCATGCGCAGGCGACGTCAGTGACATTGCATGCAACGCTGCGGTCGGGGCGACTGGTTTTGGAATGCGAGGATGATGGCTGCGGCTTTGATCCCGGCAGCGCCCAAGGCAATGGCCTTGGTCATTTGCGTGAGCGGGCGCGCAGACTTGGCGCCACACTGAGCATTCGCAGTGCACCGAGCCACGGCACCAGCGTTCGCATTGAGGTGCCACTGTGAGTGCTGGTTCTCGCCATCGTCATCGGCGCGCCGGCCACCGCCCTGGCGAGCATGTTCATGTCTGCACAAATTCAGGGCAGTCAGGCAAGATGCGCGGATGAGCCCACTTCGCCTGGCCATGCTGGAAGACAATCCGCACTTCGCGCGGGCCTTGCAACTGCTGTTGCGGCAGGCTGGGTTCGCAGTTCAGGCGCATTACACCAGCGCCCACGACGCGCTGAAACTCTTGCACGCGCTCGACTGCCCCGTCGACGTACTGCTCTGCGACATCGGCTTGCCAGGACGCGACGGGATCAGTGTGCTGGCGCCGCTGAAGGCGCGCTTTCCCGAGCTTCGAATCATCATGTTGACCAGCTTTGATGAGCCGGCGCAGATTCTGCGTGCAATCAGCGAAGGCGCCGATGGCTATGTATTGAAATTGAGCGAGCCGACGCAGTTGCCGGAGCAGATCAGCCAGATTCTGCGCGGCGCGCCGCCATTGTCTGCCACGGTTGCTGCCCTGGTCCTGCGCACGCTGCGCGGTCGCGCCATCAGTGACCAGCCCAGTACTCAGAGCCCGCTGAGCGCCCGTGAAGTCGAGGTGCTTGATGCGCTGCGACGGGGTCTGAGCTACAAGGAGACCGCACATGAGCTGGATATCGCGCTCGATACCGTGCGCAATCACATCCGCAAGATCTACGACAAGCTCGGCGTCAATTCAGCGCGCGCGGCGATCGCGAGGATGGCGGGCGGTCCCTGAGCAAGCGCAGTGCCCGCGTTCTCGACCCATGCTTCGGTCCTGTTCCCGCTCGTGGGAAGAAGACAAAGGCGGGTAAAACCCGCAGAGCTGTTGATTGGCTGCGTGTAGGCGTTCGCCGCGAAGTGGCTGCTTTGCAAAGAAGCCCGCCGACAGCCAGGGGCAAGGCTTGCGCAGGCGTTGGTGGACCGCAGAACTTTCAATCTGTGACCTGCCGCCCGCCGTTGCGCGGTTGCCGCCCAGCGCCGAAAACTGCGATGATCGTGGCGAGAGGATTCAGCGAACATGAGCGGCGATCGACCCGATCCTTCCGATTTGCCGACGCAGATCGACGGCCCAGCGCCAGGCGCGACCCTACCGCAGTCGGATGGGACCCTGGTGGTTGCGCATGCCGAGGGCATCAAGTCCGCATCCTCGATGAACGTTTCGATGAGCGAATCCGATGGCGGCTCGACTTCCGCCTTGATCGGGAAAGTCATCGGCTCGTATCGGATTCGCGCCGAACTCGGCGCCGGCGGCATGGGCGCGGTCTATCTTGCCGAGCAGTTCGAGCCGGTGCGACGCCAGGTAGCACTGAAGGTGATCAAGGCCGGCATGGACAGCGAGGATGTGATCTCGCGCTTCCAGTCCGAGCGCGAACTGCTGGCGCGGATGAACCACCCCAATATTGCCCAGGTGCTCGACGTCGGCGCGACCCCCGAAGGCCGGCTGTACTTCGCGATGGAATATGTGCCGGGTGTGCCGGTGACCGAATTCTGCGATCGGCGTGGTCTCGATATCGCACATCGGTTGGAAATGTTTCTGCAGATCTGCGAGGGCGTGCAGCACGCACACCAGAAGGGCGTGATCCATCGCGATCTGAAACCGAACAATCTGATGGTGGCCGATTACCAGGGCCAGATGCTGGTCAAGGTAATCGACTTCGGCATCGCCAAGAGCATGGACCCGGGCCGCGGCGATACCGGCTCGACGCGTATGGGTGTCCCGATCGGGACGCCTGCCTACATGAGTCCCGAGCAGGCCGCCGGCGATTTGGCCGCGGTCGATACGCGCAGCGATGTCTATTCGCTCGGCGTCGTGCTGTATCGGCTGATCACCCATGATCTGCCGATTTCAGGCGACACCATTGCGCGGGCCATGGACAGCGATCTCGCGCGCGTGCTGCGTGAAGCCGATATCCGTCCACCCAGCCGCAAGGTACTGGATATCGCCAAGGACACCCGCGTCCACCAGTCGGAATGGAAGCGCGCAATGGCTGGCGACGCACCAACGCTGGCGCGCGCCCTGGCCGGTGACCTGGACTGGATCACGCTCAAGGCGCTCGAACGCGATCGCGATCAGCGCTATTCCTCGGTTTCCGAGTTGGCTGCCGATGTGCGTCGGCATCTGCAGGGCGAAGTCGTGCTCGCTGGCCCGCCCAGCAAGATTTACCGCGCCCGCAAGTTCATCGCGCGCAACAAGCTGCTGGTCGGTGCTGCGGCTGCCGTCGTGCTGTCGCTGGTGCTTGGCATCATCGGCACCAGCTATATGGCGGTCGAGGCGAGTCGGCAGCGTGCACGTGCCGAGGCCGCCATGTTGGAAGCCCAGCATCAACGCGATCGCGCGGCGGAAGAGTCCGCACGCGCGATCAGCACGCGAAGTTTTCTGGAAGAGATGATTGCCGCGCCCGATCCCTGGAAACTGGAAGGCGGTTCGGCCGAGACGCGCAATGTGCGCGTGGTCGATGCGCTGGCCACCGCTGCCGGCAGTCTTGAGCGCAGTCTCAAGGATCAGCCGGCCTTGCGCGGCGAGATCGCGACCATGCTGGGGCGAACGCTGCGTCGACTCGGCCAGCTGGAGTCTTCGCGCGCGCAACTCGAGAGCGCGGTGAAACTGCTGCAACCGATTCACGCCGAATCCGCCCTGCCGCGGCTGGAGGCCGAGGCGCAGTTGGCGATCACCCAGGCCGAACTCGGCGAGTTCGAAGTTGCCGACCAGTCGCTAAGCCGTTTGCTGCCTCTGCTCGAAACCAGGTCCGAGGTATCGAGCGACCTGCTGATCGAGGCGCGTCGCACTGCTGCGCTCGCGGCCAATGGCGTTGGCGATGGCCAGCGGGCCGAAAAAATTGCGCGCGACAATCTGCGTCTTGCTGCCGCCCAATCCGGCCAGGAGTCGGCAGCCAGTGGGGCACAGGCTGCGCTCGCCGACATTCTCGGCGAACAGGGTCAGTGGGATGAGGCCGAACGCCTGATCAACGAGGCCTACACCAACGAGCAGCTGCGTCATGGGCGCAGCCATCCGATCGTGATCCAGTTGCTGTCATTGAGCGCCACCCTTGCCTTTCGCAAGGGCGACTACGGCGTGGCCGAGGCGCGCTACCGTGAAGCGGCTGCGCTGGCTGAGCTTGCCCTCGGCGCGCGCCACCCGGAAACCTTGCGCTTCAAGGCGCATGCCCTGCTTGCGCTCGCCGATGGCGGCGGCTCGGAGCGGTCGTTGCCGGAGTTTCGCGAGCAGATTGCATTGCGCGCCGAGGTGATCGGCGCCGATCATCCGGATGTGTTGACGATGCGTTCGAACTACGCCAACGCCCTGCGCGCGGTTGACCAGGAAGCCGCTGCCGAGGCCGAGATCGAGCAGGTGTTCCGGCGTCGTCGCGCCACGCTCGGCGAGACCCATCCGGACACTTTGAGCGCGATCAATATGCTCGGCGTGATTGCCCGTCAGCGCAAGGATTTTGCCAAGGCTGAGGTGCTGTTCCGACAGGCTTCAGAGCTCTATTTGAAAGCGAAGGGACCGCTGCATCCGGAAGCGGTAATGATGCAGGCCAATTATCTTGCAGCGGTGCGCGATCTGGGGCGCATCGATGAAGCGGTCGCTGGATTCAGCGAACTGCACAAGCGCGCCGAACAGGTGTTCCCGCCCGAACACTGGTTCCTCGCGGTGATTCGCGGACATCTCGGTCTGTCCTATATGGAGGCGGCACGCTACGCCGATGCCGAGCCGATGCTCAAGCAGAGCTACCAGGTCGTCCAGGCACAGTTCGGCGATGAAGATGTCCGCAGCCGCACATTTCGTGGCCGGCTCGCCGATCTGTATTCGCGCTGGGGCAAGCCGGCCGAGGCGGCAGTCTACGCGCCCTGAGCCTGAGCCCCTCAGTTGCGCCGAATGATCACTCCGGACAAATCGGCGGCGCTGGCGGATTGGTTTCCAGTCCATCGGCGAACAGCAGCGGGTTGTAGCAGGCCGGGCCGCCAACAAAGCGGATCGCGTCGAGGTCGGGTCGGTAGCTGCCGAATTCGCCCGCGCTGAGTTGCAGCTGCCAGGTATCGTTGCTGATGCGGGTCGCGTTCCCCGAGAAATCGTGCCAGCGGATGCTGGAGGCATCGCCGATTTCCTCGGGAGCGAATACCCGGAAGGTCCACAGCGAGCCCGGTGTGAAGCTGGCACCGTGGTAGCGGATATTGATCACGGCAGTGTCGCAGCCGACCAGTTCGAAGCCATTGGTGCCGTAGGGGTGCGCGTACAAGGCGCCGCTGTTGGCCACCGGATCGCGGCCGAGTGCGATGGGTTCCAGCAGTTGCACATCAACTGCCTGGGCGGTGCCATTGATGCAGGCAGCGCTGCCGGTGCCACTGATCAGATCGCTGGTGACCGCAACCGCGGTGCTGCCCTCGGCGCGGCGGATGCTGACGCCGATCGAGCCGACATCGCGTTGCACCGCATCCAGCACGCCGTCGCCGTTGCCGTCGCCAGGTCCTACGAGGCCGCCGGGTACATCGGGCGCGAGATTCTCAACGGCATCAGGAATGCCGTCGTTGTCGGCGTCGGGTTGGCGCAGGATGCTGGCAACGCCGGCATCGGTTCCGGCATGCAGCACATTGGCATTGAACGGATCGACTGCGACCGAGTAGGCCGATTCCGCCGGCAGGCCGATACTGATCGACAGCCAGGTGATCGACTGCGTGCCGGGATCCCAGACGCCGCGATAGATCGCCCCGGGATTGGCTTCATAGCCGCCGGCGGCGGCGTAGAGGATGTGGTGGTTCTGCGGATCGAACACGAGATCGCGCAATTCGACGCTGCCGTTGAGACCCTCGTTGTGAGGCAACCAGGTCGCGCCGGCATCCGCGCTGCGATAGATCGTGGAGAATCCGGTGCTGCGCAGATCGGTGAGTGCCGCCCACAGCACATTGCCGTCGAGCGGATCAATCAGCAGGGCGGCAACATCGAGTTGGGTATTGGAAAACCCGATCTTGGTTGGCAGTCCATTGCTGCCCAGATGGACCCACGTAGCGCCGGCATTGCTGCTCTTGAAAATGCCACTGGCGAGGTCAGCCGGCACGATCGCATCGCTGGTATTGAAGTCATCGTAGATTGCCTCGGTGCCGAGGTAGAGCAGGTTGCTATTGTTGGGATCGAAGGCGAGCGATGTGGGCGTGATGCGCTGGGCCAGATCGTCATTGCCGAAGCTGGTCGGCAGCCCACTTCCCGTTCCATCAAGCGCCGTCCAACTGGCGCCGAGATTGCTTGTGCGGACGAGGCGATGGCTGAATTCGTACGGGTTGCCCGAGCCAGTGGGGACGGGTGGATCGGAGCGGCGCACAACTGTGAACGCGCGCCCCTCGGCCAGTGCGTACAGGGTCTGCAGGCCGCCGGTGGTGCACGGCCCGCTGACGGGGGGAACCGGGCAGGAACGCGGATCCAGCACCAGTTCGCGCACCAGTCCGATATACGGATGCGCATTTTCATCAACTGGCAGATCGCCATCGATCGTCTGCCAACTCGCTCCGTTATTGCTGCTGCGTAGCAGGCCGGCGCCGCTGTAGGCGGTATCGCTACGCACAGCGGCGCCGCCGGCATACATCACGGTGGCGCTGATGTTGCCGCCCAGTGTGGTCGGATCGATCACCAGGGACTGCAGTTCTCCGGCACGCACGCCATTGTTGTAGGCGCTCCAGCTGAGCGCCTGGTCGGTACTGCGATAAAGCCCGGGCGAGGGTGCCCCGGCACCGCTATGCCCGGCCAGAACCTGGGGACTTCCATTGGCATTGGCCAGCGCCGGATGCGGTTGAATCGCCAGCGCCCGTATGCCAGCGCCCGCCGGATTGCCGCTGGCGCTCCAGACGCCAGCACCCTCGGCGCGGCGGAATACCCCCGAGCCATTGGTGCTGACAAACAGCGAGGTACCTGGCGCCGGATAGCCGGGCTGCGCGACCAAGCGCGAGACTTCGGCGGGAACGGGCGCGCCACCCGGAATCGCAACATAGGAGGCATTGGGCGTCAGCCCTTCGCTGTAGGGAGAGAACATCGGCGAAGGATTCGGCGCGGTCCAGACGAAGGCGCCATCGGCACGACCGAAGTAGGCCGTCAAGGGATCGGTCGGATGCGCCGTGATCACTTCGGCGGGGCCATGCGGTCCGGTCCAATTGCTGCCACCATCGGCACTGTGATAGATGTTGTAGTCAATCACCGCGAAGATCGAACCAGTGGCACCGGTGCCCGGAATGAAGCTCAGGTCCTGCACATCCGGCTGATAACCCAAGGTGCCGAACAGATTGAGTATCGGCACGAAATTATTGCCGCCATCGCTGCTGCGGAACAGCGAAGCCTCATTGAGACTCGCGCCATAGGTGCCGACATAGACGGTATTGGCATCGAGCGGATCGACGGTAATCGTTGCGATGTTGCGGTCGGCTGGCAAGCCCGCGCCGACGCGGATGAAGTTGGCGCCACGGTTGTTGCTTTTGAACAGTTGCGGCAGCCCGGTGACGACCTGCGAGCGTCCACCGACAAACAGCTTGTTGGAACTTCCGGCCACATCGCTTAAAACCTCGAACAGAAAATCCGGATCGAGATCATTCTCGACAATCTGCCAGCTCGCTGCGCCATCGCTGCTGCGATAGATGCGCTGGGAAGAATCCGAGGTGTACAGGGTATTGGGCGCGTCACGGTCCAGTACCAGGGGCAACGGGTAGACACTGGTTGCGATGATGCCGCGACTGGCACGCACCCAAGTCGCGCCGCCATCGACCGTCTTGAACACCGCGCCGCGCGTGGTCGCGTATGCCGTCAGTGGATCGGAAGGGTGAAACGCCAGTTCGAACACGCCGCCGCCGAGCGGGCCGGTGCTGGTCCAGATTGAATCTCCTGCAACAGCCGTGCCCGCGAGCACTGACAATGCCCAGCCGCACCAGCGTCGAGTCGTCTGCATCGTCGTGCTCCCTGTGGCGCGCACAGTGTAGCCCCAGTCATGACGGCGCAACAGGAGCGCAGCGAAGATTGCGGGCGTGACGCCTGTCCGGCCGCCGCTTCGCGCCGGGGTCGCCTTTTCTACGGCGCGCGCTGCGCCGAATTGATCGCCGAGCCGAACAGCTGTTCGGGGTGCTGGTACAGAATCCAGCTGGTCGCGATGTACTTGTCTGCGCCGATGGGCCGATTGCCACGATGGGTGTGGGTAAAGAAGGCCGGCGCGATCAGCAGGTCACCGGTGCGCGGCGTGATCTTGCGTTGCTGGTGCAGAAACTCCGTCTCCCCCTCGCCGAAGCCTTCATTGAGATAAATCGAATAGAGCAACACCCGACCGAGTGGCTCGCTGCTCTGCGGCTTGGGGTAGTGCTCGCAATGCCAGTACGGATAGCCGCCTTGGTCGGCGACATAGCGCTGCAGATTGAGCCCGCCGGGGCGGAACGAATGCCGGATGATGGCCTGCAGATTGGCGTCATCGAGCAGGCCGAGATCCTGCGCTGTGATGGCGACCAGGCTGCCGCTCGCAGGGTCCTGGCGCTTGAGTGCGAGCGGGGCGAGCACGGTGTAGGGATATTTGCGGATGTAGGCGCAGACGCCATTGAGCGCGGCAGTCTCGATGGCGTTGTTCAGCCAGAGCCAATCCTCGCGCCCGGTGATGTCGATGTCCCAACTGTCTTTCAGCGCCAGATCGACGCCAGACCCGGTCGAGCCGCGCTGCGCCTGTCCGCTGGCATTGAACTGGGCAAGCGCACGCGCGCACTCGGCCTGGCTCAGTGCGCCCGGATAAACCTCGATGAAATCGTCCTGGGCCATGGCGATCGGGTTCCTGCTTCAGGGTGTCGGCTGCACGGCGCCGCCGAGCGCATCGAGTGCGACCTGCAGCATCGCCCGCGTACCCACCTCAAGCGCGGCCTCGTCGAGCATGAAGCGCGGAGAATGATTGGGTTCGGCACTGGCGAGGTCCTGCTCCGGCGGCACCGAGCCGACGAAGAAATACATGCCCGGCACGCGCTCGGCGAACTCGGAAAAATCCTCGGCGACCATATTGGGCGGAACGGTGATCACCTGATCGGCACCGACGGCATGCTCGAGACTGGCGCGCAGCCGACGCGTCAGTTGCGCATCGTTGCGGGTGACCTTGTTCACTGCCTCGACCATCGGGATCACGGTCTCAACGCGCGCACCCTGAGCAGCGGCCACATGCTCGGCAATCCGTTGCAGCGCATCGAAGGTCTGCTGACGCATCAAGGGATCAAAACTGCGGATGGTGCCTTCCAGGCTGACCTGGTCGGGGATGATGTTCCAGCGCAGGCCGCCGTGGACCATGCCGAAACTGAGCACCACCGGCAATTCGGAAATATTGGTCTGGCGGCTGACCACGGTCTGCGCCTGATTGATGATGTGGGCGGCAGTCACGATCGGATCGACGCCGCGCCAGGGCTGGGCGCCATGGGTCTGCTTGCCGAGTACCTTGATCTGGAAGCGATCGGAACCCGCCAGCATCGGTCCCTCGCGTACGCCAATCTGGCCAGCGTGCAACGTATAGAACACATGCATGCCGAACACCGCATCGGGTTTGAATCGCTCGAACAATCCTTCCTTGAGCATCAGATCGGCACCGCCTTCCTCACCACTGGGCGGGCCTTCCTCGGCGGGCTGGAAGATGAACAGCACTTCGCCGCTGAGCTGATCGCGCATGCCAGCGAGCGCGGTCGCCACGCCGAGCGTCATCGCGGTATGCGCGTCATGGCCACAGGCATGCATCACCCCGACCTCGCTGCCATTGAATTGCACGCGCACTTTCGAAGCGAAGGGCAGATCGACCTGTTCTTCGACCGGCAGCGCATCCATATCGGCGCGGATTGCGATGCGCGGACCGGGGCGCGCGCCGCGCAGCAGGGCGGTCACGCCGGTTTTCGCGACGCCGGTTTCGACTTCCAGGCCGAGCGCCCTGAGTTGCTTGGCGACCAGGGCGGCGGTACGCGTTTCGCGATTGCCCAGCTCCGGGTGCTGATGAATATCGCGGCGCCAGTCGATTACCTGCGATTTTAGCCGCGCAGCGGCATCGTGGGCGCGGGTGTCGGCCGCCGCGTGCAGGCCGGCGGGCAGCGACATCACGGCGAGCAGCAGGGCAGGCATCAGCGTTCGGCGCATCGGCAGGAACTCCAGAGTGAATCCCGATGTTAGCTTGAGCTGGAGGCGGATGTGGCAGGCAGCTGGCCCGGCCCACTCGCCACGCGCCCGGATCGCATGCACACTACGCCCCTGCGCAAGGGGGATTACCATGGGTCGAAAAATTGCAGCGGTACTGGCTGGCATCGTGATCGCATTCAGCCTGGTCTTCGCTATCGAAATGGTCGGGCGTCAGGTTTATCCGCCGCCCGCCGGTCTCGATTACAGCAAGCCCGAAGTGGTTGCCAGTTACATGAACACGCTGCCGGCGGGCGCCTTCATGTTTGTCCTCGGTGGATTCGCCGTTGCGACCCTGGCCGGTGGTTTCGTTTCCGCAAGGATTGCCCGCGTCCGACCGTTGCTGTTCGCCGGCATCATCGGCGCGCTGATGCTGGCGGCTACGGTGGCCAACCTGTTGATGATTCCGCATCCGCTGTGGTTCTCGATCAGCGCAATCACCTTGATCATCCTGTCGACGATCCTCGCCGGACGACTGGCGCGGCGCTAGCGCAAACTCAGCGTATGCTCGACCGCACCCGGCAGCAGCGGCGTCGGCACACCGCGCGCCCAATCTGCATGGCCGGCGCCGTGGAAGGGCGATAGCGGATGTGGGCTTTGGCCGCCGGCCATCATCAGGTAACTGAGGTCTTCGTGCCCTGGCGCGATGGCGAAGCGCTGCGAGGCGCCGAACGCGGGTGACTGCACGCGCGGCATGTTGTTGTCACCGGGCAAGGGCTCGGCGGGCATATCCAGCTGGCGAGCCAGGAAACCCGGCAGCGCGCGCGACAGCGGATGGCGAATTGCAGCGATGTTGCGCTCGCCCCAGGTGCGGGCGGCGAGGCCGCCGTTCTCGGTGCCCAGTTCGGTCTCGATGCGTTCGGCCGCTGCAATCAGCAGCGCATTCCAGTCGGCATGGCGACGGTCGAGCAGATGTGCCGGCCGTGCTTCGATCATCGCCCAGACCGCGGCTTCGTAGCCCTGCGCCGAGGGCAGGCCGAATTCTTCGTAGCGTTGCTTGATCAGCGCATCGAACGGCGCCAGCGCGGTTTCGATGACGTGCAGACGAAACGCGCGCACCAATCGATAATCGACGCTGTCAATTCTGGCGTGCCCGCCCCAGCGCTCGGACTGCGCGCGTAATGCAATCAGGCGATCGGCCGGCAAGCTGTCGAGTGTCTGGCGCAACAGTCCGTGCCAGCGCTCGAGGAATAGTGCGCGATCATCGAGCTGGATTTCGAGCATGGCGGCCGCGTCAAACTGTGTGCGTGCAAAAAGACCGTCGCGAATCTGCTGCTGGCGCGCGCCGAGATCGTAGCCGCCATCGCCTTCCTGACGCAGCCATTCGGTATCGATCGTGCGCGCATTGGCCGACCACAGCCGGCCAGCTGGCGGATTCTGCAGGCGTGGATGCTCGCTCGCGTCGAGCCAGCCCTGCCAGCCGGTTTCCGGCTGGGTGAAGTCCGCCGGTGCCTGCCCGTCGAATCCCTGCCGACGTGGCATCGCATTGCCGGTGAGGGTCCATCCGATATTGCCGGCGCGGTCACCGACCACGAAGTTCTGCGCCGGCATACCGAAGCCCGCGGCGAGTTCAAGCGCCGAGGCGACGTCGCCGATGCGATCGATCTGGAACATCCGCATGTTCAGTGCGCGCGCATCGTGCGCGGTCCAGCGCAATGCCAACTCGGTGCCGTCGGCATCACGCGCGAGGATCGGGCCCCACTCGGTGTCTTCGACGACCAGGTATTCATCGGCCGCACCTTGGACCTTCAGCGTTTCACGATGACGGACAATCTCGGCACTGCCGCCGGCATTGAGGTAACGAGTCGGATCAGCGGGATTGCGCTGCACGCGCACCCAGTCGGTCCAGTCGCCATAGCTGTTGGTGAATCCCCAGGCGATCCGGCCATTGCTGCCGGCGACCAGGCCGGGTACGCCGGGCAGGGTGACACCATTGAGATCGACCTGACCGCCCTCGGCGTCTGCATTTGGATAACGCAATCGTGCCCGGTACCAGATGCAGGGTACGCCAAGCCCAAGATGCATATCGTCGGCGACCAGGGCGGCGCCGTGCGCGGTCAGTGCGCCAGAGACCGCAAAATTATTGCTGCCGGGCAGCCAGCCAAGATCCTGTGGATCGAGTGTGGCCGCAGCCAATGTGGTCGCGGGGGCGGCGCCGAGATCGAAGACGTCGGCAGCAGGCATCGGCAGGGCCGGCAGTGGGCCGCCGCGCAGCGGCGCATCCCATTCGCTGCCGGGTTGCACGAGAAACTCAACCAGCTCACTCGGCAAGACCGCGCGCATTCGCGAGAGATTCAGCTCACGCAGATTGGCGCCATTGCTGTTGAGATCAAAAAACATCGCGTAGATCACCAGCGCACTGTCTTCGCTGCGCCAGGCGCGCGCTTTGCTGCGCAGGACCAGATACTCCCAGGGTCGCGTGGACAGCGCCTGCAGGCCGGCATTGACGCCATCGCGATAGGCCTCGATGCGCGCGCGCTCCGCCGGCGACAGCGCCGCAATGGCTTTTTCGGCGCGGGCCCGGAAACGGTGCGCGCGGTGCGCGCGGTCGAGCGGCAGGGCGGCCGCGCCGACCAGCTCCGACAGTTCGCCCGCCGCCATTCGACGCAGCAGATCCATCTGGAAGTAACGATCCTGGGCGTGCACAAAGCCGAGCGCACGGGCCATGTCATCGACGTTGGCGGCGTCCACGGTGACGGTGCCGAGTGCGTCACGAAGAACGCGGGCGGGAGCGCTCAGACCTGGCAGGGCCTGTTCGCCATCGAGTTGGGCGAGGCTGCCGCGTAGCAGCCACCAGGCGGTCACCAGCAGGGCGAGCACGAGAAGCGCGAGGAGGATCAGGGTGCGGCGGATGAGTTTCATGGGGATCATGCTGGGAACGGGCGGTCACCAAGCTTAGTACCGCGGTCGGGTACTTATGAAATATTGAGGGTCCGGCTCACTTTCTGCGCCGCTTTCGCGCCACGCACAGCAACAGCAACGCGGCACGCCGCGCTCGATGGCGCTCAACAGCGGAGGTGGTCAATTCCCTCGGGAACAACGGCAAGGGCAATGGCGACGGCGCTGGCAAGAGCAGCGCGGCAAGCCACGCTCTATGCAATCCCCTCGGGGACAGGGCAACGGCAAGGGCAAGAGCAGCGCGGCAAGCCACGCTCTCTGCAATCCCCTCGGGGCTGACGTTTCCCCTGTTTTCACTCGCATATTCCCAGCCGTGTTCGTAATGTATGCAACGCCGCTGGCGTGAAGTCGATGATTCGTTCCATGCACAGCAGTCTGGCGAGCGAGATGATCGACAGCTCGCGAGAAGATCGGG